>NZ_JASJEX010000007.1 GCF_030067705.1 Kribbibacterium absianum | reverse complement strand
GGTTGATTTGCAGAGCCATCTGAACATTTGAGGCGCTGGCCGGGTTCCCGCAGCCAGATGGACGCGCCGGCCGCGCCCGTGAGGGCGCGGCGGGCGCGTCCCCCCTGTTGTAGGATGCGTGGAGAGGCGTCGCGATGGCCCCGGAAGGCCGCGCGCCAGCGCCCCGTCGCGGCGGTCGCTGAACTCAGCGCGACGGGCCCCCGGGGAGCCTCCGTTGTCACGTGCCCGCGCCTACGCCAGCGGCGCCTCGCCCCTCTCCCTCCTGGCCCTGTTCACGGCCTCCGGCGACATGAGCACCTCCGCGTAGGGCAGCTGCTCGACCCCGAGGGCGTCCAGCAGCGCGTCCGCGTCGGCGCCGAGCATGGCCCTGAACGCGGCCGCTGGGCAGAGGCCCCCGAGCGACGGCCTCGGCGACGAGTTGACGTGCGACATGGCCGCGGCGCAGTCCGCCTCGCCGACGCCCTCCAGCGAGACGCCGCCCCGGCCCTTGGGGAAGACCTTGCGCACCTCCACGTGGTTCTTCTCGCAGCCGCCCTTCTGGTCGGCGCGCCCCGGGTCGCAGTAGAAGAGGCGCGTCTCGCCGGGCCGCTCGCCGATCGCGGCCGCGAGGGCCCGCTCGTCGGAGAACTCCGCGCCGTTGTCGGTGAGCACGAGCGCGAAGACCCTGCGCGCCGCCCCCGGCCCGAGGGCCGACGACAGCCTGCGCAGCCACGCCTCCGGCCCGCCGGCCTCCTTCGAGGGCATCGGCAGCAGCAGCTGCAGCCTCGACGGGCGGTGCAGCAGCGTCAGCAGGCAGGCCCGGTCGCCCCTGCGGCCCTCGACGGTGTCCATCTCCCAGGCGCCGGCGCACTCGTCGCCGAGCGCCAGGAAGGCCGCGTGCGACCTCCGGGGCGAGTGCGAGGTGGCGCGCTCCGGGGCGCTCCTCCTGCGCTTCCTGTAGCCCACCTTCCGGCGCAGGTCCATGTTCGACATGCCCGCGTAGCCGCGCTCGGCCCAGCGGTAGACCGTGGACACGGACACGGTGACGGCGCCCGACGCCACCATCTGCTCCGGCGAGAGGCCCCGGGCGAGCCCGTCCCTGATCGCGGCGATCTGGCGGGCGGCCTCCTCCTCGTCGGCGTCGATGCCCCTGCGCGACAGGCTCAGCTCGGCGTCGGCCTGGAGCTGCGCGGCCCTGGGGTCGTAGTACACGCGCGGGCGCCTGCTGCAGCCGTAGCCCCGGCGCTTCGCGCAGCCGTTGCAGCACCTCGGCCACTTGGCGAGGCCCGGGCACGACTGCGCCAGCGCCTCGTCCGACGGCGCCGGCTGCCCCCTGTGCTCCCTCGGCGACGTCACGTAGCGGTGCCTCTGCACCTCCGAGCACACGGTGGAGGGCGACCTGCCCAGGTCCGCGGCTATCGAGCGCGCGGACTCGCCGCGCTCCAGCCCCCTGTGTATGCGGTTGCGCTCGCTGCGGTCCAGCCTCGCGTAGGCCCTGTCCGGCGGCCTCTTCTGCCTGGCCATCACCGGCCCCCTTCCCGACGTGGGCCGGCCTGTCCGGCCCGTCGCCAAAAGGGTGCCGGGTCCCCGAACCCAGCGCGACGCGTTCCGGTGAGTGTTGGGACCGTTCGGGTAGAGACGCGAATCTAGGC
>NZ_JASJEX010000006.1:2066-5534 GCF_030067705.1 Kribbibacterium absianum | reverse complement strand
TGCCCGCCCCTGCCGATTTGTGAACAGAATGTGAACGCGGCCTTTCCCGGCCGCGGGCCCGGCGGGCCCGGCTATAGTTCTTTCTCGCGCCGCGCACCCGGCGCCCCGGGGAACCGGGGACGAGCAAGGCAAGGGTCGCGGCGGCGGGCACCTTGAGAACCGGATACCGCGGGAGGGAATCCCGCGGGGAGACAGACCATTCAGCAGTGAATGACGCACTTTGAACAGACTTGGTGGTCACTTCGTGTGACCCCGAAGGTTCCAGTGCTTCCTAACTAATGATGGATCCGAGAACGCGACGAAGCGACGAGCTAGTCGTCGTCCTTGGCGCCGGGTCGGCACTCCGCGCAACCTTATTTTGCATCGACGGCTGCCTCCGGGCAGCCGACTCGAACGGAGAGTTCGATCCTGGCTCAGGATGAACGCTGGCGGCGCGCCTAACACATGCAAGTCGAGCGGGATCCACCGAGCTTGCTCGGTGGTGAGAGCGGCGAACGGCTGAGTAACACGTGGGCAACCTGCCCCTCGCACCGGCACAGCCCGGGGAAACCCGGGGTGATTCCGGATACTCCCGCCGGCGGGCATCCGCCGGCGGGGAAAGCCCAGACGGCGAGGGATGGGCCCGCGGCCTGTTAGCTAGTTGGTGGGGCAACGGCCCACCAAGGCCATTATGGGTAGCCGGGTTGAGAGACCGACCGGCCAGATTGGGACTGAGACACGGCCCAGACTCCTACGGGAGGCAGCAGTGGGGAATCTTGCGCAATGGGGGCAACCCTGACGCAGCGACGCCGCGTGCGGGACGAAGGCCTTCGGGTCGTAAACCGCTTTCAGCAGGGACGAGGCCGCGAGGTGACGGTACCTGCAGAAGAAGCCCCGGCTAAATACGTGCCAGCAGCCGCGGTAATACGTATGGGGCGAGCGTTATCCGGATTCATTGGGCGTAAAGCGCGCGTAGGCGGCCCGTTAGGTCGGAGGTAAAAGCCCGGGGCTCAACCCCGGCGAGCCTCCGATACCGGCGGGCTCGAGTGTGGTAGGGGAAGGCGGAATTCCCGGTGTAGCGGTGGAATGCGCAGATATCGGGAAGAACACCGGTGGCGAAGGCGGCCTTCTGGGCCACCACTGACGCTGAGGCGCGAAAGCTGGGGGAGCGAACAGGATTAGATACCCTGGTAGTCCCAGCCGTAAACGATGGACGCTAGGTGTGGGGGGGGAATGCCCTCCGTGCCGCAGCCAACGCATTAAGCGTCCCGCCTGGGGAGTACGGCCGCAAGGCTAAAACTCAAAGGAATTGACGGGGGCCCGCACAAGCAGCGGAGCATGTGGCTTAATTCGAAGCAACGCGAAGAACCTTACCAGGGCTTGACATGGCGGTGAAGCCGCGGAGACGCGGTGGCCGAGAGGAGCCGCCACAGGTGGTGCATGGCTGTCGTCAGCTCGTGCCGTGAGGTGTTGGGTTAAGTCCCGCAACGAGCGCAACCCCCGCCGCGTGTTGCCACCGGGTCGTGCCGGGCACTCGCGCGGGACCGCCGGCGTCAAGCCGGAGGAAGGTGGGGACGATGTCAAGTCATCATGCCCCTTATGCCCTGGGCTGCACACGTGCTACAATGGCCGGCACAACGGGATGCGGACGCGCGAGCGCGAGCGGACCCCTCAAAGCCGGCCCCAGTTCGGATCGGGGGCTGCAACCCGCCCCCGTGAAGTCGGAGTTGCTAGTAATCGCGGATCAGCACGCCGCGGTGAATGCGTTCCCGGGCCTTGTACACACCGCCCGTCACACCACCCGAGTCGTCTGCACCCGAAGTCGCCGGCCCCTCCGGGGGAGGCGCCTAAGGTGTGGGGGGCGAGGGGGGTGAAGTCGTAACAAGGTAGCCGTACCGGAAGGTGCGGCTGGATCACCTCCTTTCTAGGGAGAAGAGAAGCTTCTTTCAGGAAGACACCTTTGGACCTTGCCGGAGCGACCGTCCCGGCGCCTGTCCCCCCGCGACCTTCCCGCGGCGTCCGGCCCCGAGGGGGCCCGCCCCCCGTACCTTGAGAGCCGCATAGCGCGTAATTGGAAGGCCCCGGCCGCTGAGCCGGGGCCCGCATCTGATCGCAGCAGCCACCTCGGTGGCTGCTCAGTGTGTGCAAGATAGCAAGCGAATCCACCTTGGATTCATTCCAAGGATCA
This sequence comes from Kribbibacterium absianum, assembly GCF_030067705.1. GTDB lineage: Bacteria > Actinomycetota > Coriobacteriia > Coriobacteriales > Atopobiaceae > Kribbibacterium > Kribbibacterium absianum. Next base: position 3,367 of record NZ_JASJEX010000006.1, on the reverse strand, counting down.
TGGCAGTTCGATCCCGCGCCGGGCGCAGCGCGCCCGGGGCGGAAGATACGAAAGGCGCACGGTGGATGCCTTGGCACAGGAAGCCGAAGAAGGGCGCGGCAAGCCGCGATAGGCCCGGGGGAGGCGCACACGGCCTTCGATCCCGGGGTACCCGAATGGGGGAACCCGCCCGGCGGAGACGCCGGGCGCCCGGCCGCCGAACACATAGGCGGCCGGGCGGCAACCCGGGGAACTGAAACATCTCAGTACCCGGAGGAAGAGAAATCAAACGAGATCCCGTGAGTAGTGGCGAGCGAAAGCGGGCCAGGCCAAACCGGCGGGAGCGGAAGCCCCGCCGGGGTTGTAGGACCGGGCATGTGGAGTCACAAAGGCGCGTCGCAGCGGAACGGCCTGGGAAGGCCGGCCGGAGGGGGTTAGAGCCCCGTACGCGAAGCGACGAGCCCTCCGCCCGTCATCCTGAGTACCGCCCAGCACGTGAGACTGGGTGGGAAGCTGGGGGGCCCACCCTCCAAGCCTGAACACTCTCCTGTGACCGATAGTGGACCAGTACCGTGAGGGAAAGGTGAAAAGCACCCCGGGAGGGGAGTGAAACAGCGCCTGAAACCGTGCGCCCACAAGCAGTCGGAGCCCCCCTCGGGGGGTGACGGCGTGCCTTTTGTAGAATGAGCCAGCGAGTCACGGCGCGCGGCGAGGTTAAGGTTTGAACCGAGCCGCAGCGAGAGCGAGCCTGAACAGGGCGACACAAGTCGCGCGCCGTGGACGCGAAGCCGGGTGAGCTACCCATGGGCAGGCTGAAGCGGGGGTAAGACCCCGTGGAGGGCCGAACCCACCTAGGTTGAAAACTGGGGGGATGACCCGTGGGTAGGGGTGAAAGGCCAATCAAACCCGGAGATATCTCGTTCTCCCCGAAATAGCTTTAGGGCTAGCCCCGGCCGTTCTCCCTCGGAGGTAGAGCACCGGATGGGCGCGGGGGCCTCACCGCCTACCAACCCCAACCGAACTCCGAATGCCGAAGGGATCAGAGGCCGGGAGTCAGAAAGCGTGGGCTAAGCTGCGCTTTCGAGAGGGAAACAGCCCAGACCGCCCGCCAAGGCCCCCAAGTCGAGGCCGAGTGGCAAAGGATGTGCGTCCGCCCAGACAACCAGGATGTTGGCTTAGAAGCAGCCACCCATTCAAAGAGTGCGTAACAGCTCACTGGTCGAGTGGACATGCGCCGACAATACACGGGGCTAAGCCTCGCGCCGAAGCGGCGGATTCGGCACCTGAGGGTGCCGTCTGGTAGGGGAGCGTCCCAGGGGGGG
>NZ_JASJEX010000006.1:0-1966 GCF_030067705.1 Kribbibacterium absianum | reverse complement strand
GGGGGGGCGAAGCGGCCGGGCGACCGGCCGTGGACCGCCTGGGAGCGAGAATGCTGGCATGAGTAACGAGAGCGGCGTGGGAAACGCCGCCGCCGTGAACCCAAGGTTTCCTGGGCGACGCTAATCGTCCCAGGGTCAGTCGGGGGCTAAGGCGAGGCCGGAGGGCGTAGCCGATGCATAGCGGGCAGACATTCCCGCACCGCCGGCGCGGCGCTATCAGCCACAGGGCGACGGAGGAGGGCAGCTCGACGGGGTTCTGGACGTCCCCGCGATGCCCCGTAGGCCGCCCGCGGCGAAAGCCGCGGGCCGAAGGCCGAGGGGGCGGACGAAGCGACTTAGCGAAGCGAGTGATCCCACGCTCCCCAGAAAAGCCCCGACGGCGAGCCGCGCAGGCGCCCGTACCGCAAACCGACACAGGTGGGTGGGTAGAACATACCGAGGCGATCGGGTCAACCATGGTCAAGGAACTCGGCAAAATGGCCCCGTAACTTCGGGAGAAGGGGCGCTCACTGCCGTGACAGGGTTCCACCCCTCGAGCGGCGGTGAGCCGCAGTGAAGAGGCCCAAGCGACTGTTTACCAAAAACACAGGACTCTGCCAAGCCGAAAGGCGACGCATAGGGTCTGACGCCTGCCCGGTGCCGGAAGGTCACGAGGAGCCGTCAGCGCGAGCGAAGCGGCGAATCCAAGCCCCGGTAAACGGCGGCCGTAACTATAACGGTCCTAAGGTAGCGAAATTCCTTGTCGGGTAAGTTCCGACCTGCACGAAAGGCGCAACGACTTGGGCGCTGTCTCGACCATGGACCCGGTGAAATTGCACTGGCCGTGAAGATGCGGCTTACCCGCGGAAGGACGGAGAGACCCCGTGAACCTTTACTGCAGCTAGGCATTGGCCGCCGGTCCGACGTGTAGAGGATAGGTGGGAGCCCGGGAACCGGGAGCGCCAGCTCCCGGGGAGGCGCCCTTGGAATACCACCCTCGCCGTTCTGGCGTCCTAACCGCGACCCCTGGAGCGGGGCGCGGGACCGTGCCTGGTGGGTAGTTTGACTGGGGCGGTCGCCTCCCAAAGCGTAACGGAGGCGCGCAAAGGTCCGCTCGGGACGGTCGGCAACCGTCCTTTTGAGTGCAAGAGCGTAAGCGGGCCCGACTGCGAGGCTGACACGCCGAGCAGGTGCGAAAGCAGGCTCTAGTGATCCGGCGGCCCCGAGTGGTAGGGCCGTCGCTCAACGGATAAAAGGTACTCCGGGGATAACAGGCTGATCTTCCCCAAGAGTCCACATCGACGGGAAGGTTTGGCACCTCGATGTCGGCTCATCGCATCCTGGGGCTGGAGCAGGTCCCAAGGGTATGGCTGTTCGCCATTCAAAGCGGTACGCGAGCTGGGTTCAGAACGTCGTGAGACAGTTCGGTCCCTATCCTCCGCGGGCGCAGGAGAACTGAAGGAGGCTGCCCCCAGTACGAGAGGACCGGGGTGGACGGACCTCCGGTGTGCGGGTTGTCGACCAACGGCACCGCCCGGTAGCCGCGTCCGGTTCCGATAACCGCTGAAGGCATCTAAGCGGGAAGCGGGTCCTGAGATTGGTTCTCCCTTCGGTAAGGCCCCTCGTAGACCACGAGGTCGATAGGCCGCAGCTGGAAGCGCCGCGAGGCGCGCAGGCGAGCGGTACTAATAGGCCGAGCTCTTACCTCCCCCTTCCCCTCGCGGGAGGGGCGCGGGGTCGAACGATCGCTCGCTGCCGGGCCTCCGGCTGCGGCGGGGCCTTCCAACGTGCGCGCTGTGCGGCCCCCAGGGCACGGGGGAGAGGCACCCCCCGCGCGGAGCGTCCCGCGCGGGCCGGCGGCAATGGCGGGGGTGGCACACCCGGTCCCATGCCGAACCCGGAAGTTAAGGCCCCGAGCGCCGATGGTACTGCAGCGTCAGGCTGTGGGAGAGCAGGGCGCCGCCGGCCCGCGAGGGACGCTTCGAAG
>NZ_JASJEX010000005.1 GCF_030067705.1 Kribbibacterium absianum | reverse complement strand
CCCCCTTCCCGACGTGGGCCGGCCTGTCCGGCCCGTCGCCAAAAGGGTGCCGGGTCCCCGAACCCAGCGCGACGCGTTCCGGTGAGTGTTGGGACCGTTCGGGTAGAGACGCGAATCTAGGCTGGCGACTCCGCCAGTTCGCTTCCAGCGAAGTGCACCGGCGCCCTGCGGCCCCTCCGGGTAGAATCGACCCGCACGCAGAGGAGAGGGGAACCCATGGCCATCGATGAGTCCGCGTCGCCGCTGACCGCCGGTCGGTACGGTGAGCTGGGCCAGCTCGCGCTCGAGCTCAACGTCCGCGACCACCTCACTCGCGAGGAGGCCTTCGACGCCTTCATCGACTGGGCGGGCACGCGTGGCATCGAGCTCTGGGCGCACCAAGAGGAGGCCCTCATGGGCCTCATGATGGGTGACCATGTGATCCTCGGCACCCCGACCGGCACGGGAAAGACGCTGGTGGCCCTTGGCATGCACTTCATGTGCCTCGCGATGGGCGAGACCAGCTATTACACCGCGCCCATCAAGGCGCTGGTCTCGGAGAAGTTCTTCGACCTCGTGGACCTCTTCGGCCGCGACCTCGTGGGGATGCTCACCGGCGACGTTCAGATCAACCCGGACGCGCCCATCATCTGTTGCACCGCCGAGATCCTCGCGAACCGCTCGCTCACCGAGGGCGCGGGCGCGGACATCTCCGCCGTCGCCGCCGACGAGTTTCACTTCTTCAGCGACCCGGATCGCGGCTGGGCCTGGCAGGTGCCGCTCATCGTGCTGCGCAACGCGCAGTTCCTGCTGATGAGCGCCACCTTGGGGGACGTCTCCAACATCGCAGGGCTCTTGGAGCGCCAGACGGACCGCCCCGTGGACAAGGTCCTCGATGCGGAGCGCCCGGTGCCGCTGTCGTTCGAGTACGTGATGACGCCGCTGGAGGCGACGGTCGAGCTGGCGCTGCGCAACGACGAGGGGCCGCTCTACATCGTGCACTTCTCCCAGGACGCGGCGCTCGCCTCCGCGCAGAACCTCGCCAGCTACGGTGTCGCCACAAAAGAGCAGCGCAAGGCCATCACAGAGGCGCTCAAGGGAACGCGGTTCTCGACGGCGTTCGGTAAAACGTTGAAGCGCCTGCTGACGGCCGGCGTGGGTGTCCACCATGCGGGCATGCTGCCGCGGTACCGGCTCGCGGTCGAGAAGCTCGCGCAACAGGGGCTGCTCCCCGTGATCTGCGGCACGGACACGCTGGGCGTGGGCATCAACGTGCCGATCCACACCGTGGTGCTGACGCAGCTCACCAAGTTCGACGGCCACCGGGTCCGTCGGCTGCGCAGCCGCGAGTTCCATCAGATCGCGGGCCGTGCCGGGCGCGCGGGCTTCGACACGGAGGGGCTCGTGCTCGCGGAGGCGCCGGAGCACGACATCGAGAACTTCAAGGCGATGGCCAAGGCCGGCGACGACCCCAAGAAGCAGCGCAAGGTCAAGAAGAAGCGACCCCCCGAGGGGTTCGTGGCCTGGAACAAGAGCACCTTCGAGCAGCTCGTGGCGTCGGTGCCCGAGCAGCTCGTGCCACGCATGCGGGTGAGCCACTCCATGGTGCTCTCGGTGACCGAGCAGGGCGGCGACGCGCGGTCGAAGGTGCGGGCAATCGTCGACCAGTCGCTCCAGAAGCCAGAGGACAAAGAGGCGCTGCACCTGCGCGCGGCGGAGGTGTTCGCGACCCTGATCGACGCCGGCGTGATCGAGGAGACCGTCGCCGAGGACGGCACCGTGACCGACGCGCTGACCATGGACCTGCCCGAGGACTTCGCGCTCGACCAGCCGCTGTCGCCCTTCCTGTTGGCGGCGCTCGAGCTGCTCGACCCGGAGAGCCCGGACTACGAGCTGGACGTCGTCTCGATGTGCGAGGCGACGCTCGAGGACCCGCGCCAGATCCTGCGCGCGCAGGAGCGGCAGGCGCGCCAAAAGGCGATGCAGGAGCTGAAGTTCGCCGGCGTGGAGTACGAGGACCGCGTGGAGCAGGTGCAGGACGTCACCTACGAGAAGCCGCTCGAGGACCTGCTGGAGGCCGCGTACGGCGAGTACTGCGAGCAGGTGCCCTGGGCGCGCGACTACTCCGTGCGGCCGAAGAGCATCCTGCGCGACATGCTCGAGAGCGCGAGCGATTTCAAGAGCTATATCCAAAAGCTCGGAATCGCGCGGTTCGAGGGCATCCTGCTCCGCTACCTCTCCGACGCGTACCGCGTGCTCGACCGCACGGTGCCCGAGGACAAGCGCACCGAGCGGCTGCGGGACATCGTCGCGTGGCTGGGGCTCATCGTGCGGTCGGTGGACTCGAGCCTCGTGGACGAGTGGGCGAGCGCCGGCGCGGACCTGGACGCGGCGCCCCCCGAGGAGGAGGGCGACGTCGTGGTGCGCGACCGGCGCGGCCTCACGCTGCTGGTGCGCAACGCGCTCTTCCGGCGCGTGTCGCTTGCCGCCCGACGTGACGCGGAGGCGCTCGGGGCACTCGACGCGGACTGGGGCTACAACGCGCGCGTGTGGACGCAGAAGCTGGACGGGCTGTTCGCCGAGCACGAGGAGATCCTGCTCGACGGCGACGCGCGGAGCTCGCGCTTCCTGGAGATCGACGAGGCCCCCGAGCACAGCGACCACCTGTGGCACGTGACGCAGATCCTCCACGACGCGGACGGGGACGACGACTTCCGCATCACGGCGGACGTGGACTTGGACGCGACACAGGAGTCGGACGGCGTGGTGTTCCAGAACTACCGCGTGGGCTTCTTCGAGGACTTGGCGTGAGCGCATGAGCGTGTGGGACGACCGCCTGCGCGGTCGCGCGGACGTGGGGGAGGTGCTCGGCGAGGGAGGCTTCGACCGCCCCACGCTCGCGGAATGGACGCGAGAGCGCCTCGCGTGGACCGAGGAGACCCGGGCCGACGTGATCCGCCGCTCGAGCATGAGCCCGGCGCACGCCTACCAGATCATGCAGGGCACGCGCGTCGGCAGCCGTGACAAGCTCGTGCGCCTGGCGTTCGGATGGCAGTTGGGGTCGGACGAGGCGTCGCGCATGATCGAGATCGGCGGCGCGAACGCGCTCGACCCCACGTCGCGCCGCGACACGATCGTCGCGTGGTGCCTGGCGCACGGCCTCGACGTGCACCAGGCCAACGACCTTTTGTGGCGCAACGGCGAGCGCCCGCTCGAGTAGCTGCGGGAGCCGCGCTCGGGCGCCTTCAGTCGCCGTCCGCTTTGTGACGATTTGACGAGACGCCCCGGGCGGGCCGCTAGTATTGACTCTCGCTTGTCACACAGCCCCGCGCGTATAACGGTTCAGCGCAGGTCGGATCTTCCGGCCTGCGCTTTTTTGCGCGGGCGGAGAGAAGGAGTGCCTGTGCGTTTCTACATGCGCCTGCCCCGCAACAACCGGGAGTTCGTCGTCTTTCTGCTCGTGGTGTCGCTGATCTCGGTGAACATCATCGCGCCGCTCCTCACCTGCATGGAGATCGGCTTCTCGACCCAGAGCTGGCTCGGCACGTACTCCGTGATCGGTCTGGCGTGGCTGCTCGTGGTGGCGTGCGTGCTCGCCACCAAGCGGCCGGCCGAGTGGCTCACGCACAAGCTGGCCGACAAGGACGACTCCTATAACATGCAGCTCCTCGCCAACATTCTGGCGAGCGTGCTTTTGCTCTCCGTGGCGCTCACGCTGCTGGCCCCGATGGTTGCGACCGGCGAGACGCTCGGCCACTCGCTCTCGCAGTTCATCCTGCGCTGGCCCCGCAACTTTGGCGTGGCCCTGTTCGTCGAGGCGCTCATCGCCCAGCCCATCGCGCGTCGCGTGATGAACGCGATGCACCTGCGCCTGGACGCGAAGGCGGCGTAAGCGCCCGCGACATGGTCGCCAAAAGGAATGGGCCAGGACCCGCCGGGTCCTGGCCCATTCCCCACGTTCGATGCGATGGCGATGCTACCGCTCGAGCACCCGGTGCGCCCAGTGGTCGATCTTCTCGCCGCTCGTGGCCACGTCGTTGCCGGCCACGGCCAGCCCGCGGCACACCACCGAGTCCGGGCACAGCGCCTTGAGGTCCGCCTCGGCGCGGCCGATCTCGGACCCCTCGTTGGTGCAGAACGGCGCCACCTTCTTGCCCGCCAGGTCCTCGCCGTCCAGGAACGAGAACACCGGGGTCGGCATCGTGCCGAACCAGATCGGGAACCCGATGAAGACGGTGTCGTAGTCCTCAAGGTCCGGCAGCGCGACGATGGCGGGCCTCACGCCGTCGTCCAGCTCCTGGCGCGCCTCGGCCATGACCTGCTCGAAGTCCAGGGAATAGGGGTTCTGGCGCTCGATCTGGAGGATCGGCCCTCCCACGGCCTTCTGAATCTGCTCGGCCAGGGCCTTGGTGCTGCTGCCGGAGCGGTCGGAGCTGTCGCCGCTCCAGTTGTTCTCGCCCTCATAGGCGAAGTACACGATGACGTTGCTCATCTCGAAGCCTCCTTGCCTCGTTTCGACCAGAGATGCCGAGGTTGTACCCACCCGGGCGTCCCAGGCTCCATCGCCTACAATCGACCCATCTGTGCGACCTCCGCTGGCGTTGCCCGGCGTGTTTTCTGAGGAGCCCCCATGGCCGAGAAGCGCGACCTGCTCGACGACATCATCGACATCCAGCAAGACCTCAAGGCTGTCGGCAACCCGCTCGGCCAGATCGCGAACACGCTAGCCATGCAGCCGGACGAGGTGCCCGTCTGGAACCCTGCGGATTTCAAGGAGCGCCCGCGCGCGGCCACCGTGTACTGCACCAGCTGCAAGTCCAATGACCCCACCACGTGCGACCGCTGCGTCCGCGTGTGCCCCAAGGGCGCCATCACTGTGGACGACAAGGCCATCGAGATCGACGACACCTGCATCAAGTGCGGCCTGTGCGTCTCCGCGTGCCCGAGCGAGTGCTTCCACACGAAGGAGCTCGGCGCGCGCCGCCTGTACGATCGCATCGCCGGCGCCGCCGCCAGCCACGAGACCGCCTACGTCACTTGCACGCGCGCCCTCGGTCGCCTGCCCGAGGAGAACGAGGTGGTGCTGCCCTGTGTGGGCGTTGTGCCGAGCGAGGTCTGGTTCTCGGTCATGGCCAAGTTCGACAACGTGAGCGTCTTCCTGCCCCTGGGCATCTGCGACCGGTGCCGCACGACCACCGGCGAGGAGGCCTACTGCGACCTCATCGCCCGCGCGGAGACGTGGGCGGGCTACGGCCTCGACCTCGTGGTGGACGAGAGCGACCTCGCCCATGAGATGCGCCGCTCCTGGCAGCGCAAGGAGTTCGTGGACTCCATCATGAAGAGCGGCGAGGCCCTGATCAGCCGTACGAACCCCGTGCTCACGGCCGCGCGCCGCGTTAACAACATGCTCAAGGCGCACAAGAAGCAGATCGACGCGCTCCAGGGCCAGATGGACAAGGCCCTTGGCACCACGAACACGCACCGCAAGCGGCGCTTGCTCACCGACCGCCGCAAGCTCGTGATGGGCGCGTTGCAGAAGCAGCCGCAGCTGGCCGAGAACATCGACCTCTACGCGCCGATGTGCGACCCCGCGCTCTGCACCCTCTGCGGCGCGTGCGAGCAGGTGTGCCCCACGCACACGATCGACATCACGGAGGACGGCAAGTGGACTTGCGCGCCCGAGTACTGCATCCAGTGCGGCGCGTGCGAGCACGTGTGCCCCACGGGCGCGATCGAGTACGAGTTCGCCGACGCCGAGGACCTCGTGCTCCCGGACGTCCAGGAGAAGGACCGCAAGGAGAAGGAAGCCGAGCAAAAGGCCGAGCTGGAGAGGCTCAAGGAGGAGGGCAAACAGGGTCTCTCGAAGGGCCTCGACCTGCTCGAGAACCTGGGCAACGCCCTCTCTGAAGAGTAAATGTGGGGACTTTGCGGTGCCGCGTGGTCGACGCTTGGGCTCCTGGGGGCGCAATAGCTGTCCGACCTGCGATCCGTCGTGCTTGTTGAAAACCCTGGTCAGAAACTGAGGACAAACGGGCCAGAGGCCCTTGGTACCGTGCGCGCATGTTGATTGCGACAGGCGTGACTCGGCACATGATTCTGGCGGGCGACCCGGACCTGGAAGAGGTCGGGAAGGCCGACCGCTGCCGCTCGGTGCTGCGGAACGCGGGCACGCCGGTGGCCGAAGTGACGGCGCTCGCGCGCCTGTGTCCGGAGCCGGATGGCAGAAAGCACGTGTCCCTGCTGGTGGGGGACAAGCGCCAGCGCCATGGCACGAGGGCGCAGGCCCAAGAGGTCACCAAAAGTGCCCTTGTGTGGAGGTATGCCGTGCCGGGCGGAGCGTTCTGGCGTGTAAACACGCCAGACGATTTCCCGATCAATGAGCTCTATGTGACGTCACCCCCGTTCGAGTGCGCCCTCCGAGCCCGCGACCTGAGCGTGCCCGAACTCGCTCTCTTGATGACTGTGCAGTGCGGGACCTTCCGGTGCAGCGCTGCGGACGAAGACGCAAGAGACGGCATGCTCTACGGCACGGGGGCTTGGACGACCATCAAAGAATTGAATGACTTTCTTGAGCTTGCAAAGGGTCGGTGGCACGGGTGTCGACGGTACGCTCGGGCCTTGGACTATGCGCTCGAAGGCTGTGCGTCCATTCCGGAGGCAAAGACCGCAATCATGCTGAGCGTCCCGCGCCGTCTGGGAGGAATGGGTCTCGGGACACCAAGGGTCAATGAGGACGTGGCGATTCCCGGGGACATCCTTCCGCTGATGGAAGTGCGAAAGAGCTTTCGCTACGACGGGGAGTGGGGCGTCAACGTGGACGTGGAGTACAACGGATGGCCCCACAATGACCCGGATGCCATGCTGGACGACATGGAGAAGATCCTCGCTTCCGTTGGCATGGGGCGAATCGTCCTGCCGGTGACCAGGCGTACGTGGGAGAGCTTCGAGCGTTTCGAGGTCTTCGCGAATATCTTGGCGGCACAGTCCCGCGAACGGCCGCTACCTGAGCCCACAAGCGAAATGAGAGCGGCGCAGAGGGCTCTTTTCGAGGCTTTTCGCGACTGGGATCCGCTCTGTTAGCGGGAGTGCACCGCTGTTCCGTGCGAACTTGCAAGCTTGTGTTCGTTCGGTCGCAATGGCGGCGCACGGGTCACGCCACGCGCCGCCATTGCGCTTGAACCAACGATTTGGCTTATGACTTCTTGGTGGTTCGGCCGCAAGGGCGGTGCGTGCCGAGAGGGGTGCACCGCCCTTGCGGCCGAATCTGCGGATCTATGAAGGCCCGGCCGGATGCGCGGCGCGCTCCGAGGTAGCTTCAGCCTCCGTAACCGCCATGCGTCCCCGCCACGCTCGCAAACCCGGCGTAAAGTGGGACGTTGCAAACAGGCAACCAGAAAGCGAGCGCTCCATGGCACTCTCCATCGGCATCGTCGGCCTTCCCAACGTCGGCAAGTCCACCCTCTTCACGGCCCTCACCAAGCGCGGCGGCCTCGCGGCCAACTACCCGTTCGCCACCATCGAGCCCAACGTGGGCATCGTCGATGTGCCCGACGCGCGGCTCGGCGCCCTCGCGAAGATCGTCAACCCGGGGCGCATCGTGCCCGCCACGGTTGAGTTCGTGGACATCGCCGGCCTCGTCAAGGGCGCCAACGCCGGGGAGGGCCTCGGCAACCAGTTCCTCGCGAACATTCGCGAGACCGACGCCATCTGCGAGGTGGTCCGCTACTTCAGCGACCCGGACGTCGTGCACGTGGACGGCCGCGTGGACCCCGCCGCCGACGTGGACACCATCCAGACCGAGCTCATCCTCGCGGACCTCGCCTCCCTCGAGAAGCAGATCCCGCGCCTAGAGAAGGACGCCCGGCGCGACAAAGAGCTGCAGCCCAAGCTCGCCGTGGCGCAGCGCCTGACGGAGTGGCTCGACGAGGGCAACCGCGCCGCCACGATGCCCATGACCCCCGAGGAGCGCGACGCCGCGCGCGACCTCTTCCTGCTGACCATGAAGCCCATCATCTACGTGGCCAACGTCGACGAGGACCAGGTCACCGAGACGCCGGCGCCCATCAACGGCGAGCAGCCCATCCCCGTGTGCGCCGAGGTGGAGGCGGAGCTCGCGGAGCTGGACGAGGCCGAGGCCCAGGACTTCCTCGAGTCCCTGGGCCTTGAGCGCAGCGGCCTCGAGGCCCTCGCGCAGCGCGCCTATCAGGTGCTCGGCCTGCAGAGCTACTTCACCGCAGGCCCGATGGAGGTCAAGGCGTGGACCATCCCGGTGGGGGCGAAGGCCCCGCAGGCCGCCGGCGTCATTCACAGCGACTTCGAGCGCGGGTTCATCAAGGCCGAGGTGGCCAGCTACGACGACTACATCGAGAACGGCGGGGAGGCCGGCTGCCGCGCCCAGGGCAAGCTTCGCATGGAGGGCAAGGACTACGTCGTGCAGGACGGCGACATCATGCACTTCCGCTTCAACGTGTGAGGCGGCCGCCTGTAGCGACATTGGCCGATAAAAGAGCGAGGGCGCCCGACGGACGTCCTCGCTCTTTGTGCGCGGGCCGTGCGGCCAGGGGTGCTGGCGCCCCTGGGCTGCGCAGGAGCGAAGCGTCGAGGACAGTTAAGATTGACGGTGGGTGCGACCTGCAGGTTTGGCGAGAGGACTGACATGGACTGGCGTGATCTGGACGTGGTGCGCGAGGCGGCAGAGATGTGCCGGACGATGTGGGAGCTGGGTTGGGACGAGGCCAACGGCGGCAATCTGAGTGTGCTGCTCACCGAGGACGAGCGACGGACCCTCGGCTGGTGCGCCGAGGGCGTGGGGGAGGCCGGGCTCATCCCGGACGACGGCCTGCGCACGCTGACGGTGCCGGACGTGCCGGACGTGCTGCGCGGGCGCCTGATCCTCGTGACGGCGAGCGGTTCGCACTTCCGGGAGATGACCGAGCGGACCGACGAGCTGCTCGGGATTCTGGCACTGCCGGTGGTGGGCAATGAGGCCGCCGTCGTCGCTGGGTTGCGGGGGAGCGTGCCAAGCTCCGAGCTGGCCGCCCACCTGGCCACGCACGCGGCGCGGCTCGAGACCGACCCGGCGCAACGGGTGGTCCTGCACAGCCATCCCACGAACGTCCTCGCGTTCACGCATGCAGGCCCCGACACGCCGCGCGAGGTGACGCTGGCGCTGTGGCGGATCATCACCGAGGGCGTGATGCTGTTCCCGGACGGCGTGGGTTTCGTGCCGTGGTGCGTGTGCGGCACGCAACGGATCGCCGACGCGACGAACGAGCAGATGCGCACGAGGCGCATCGTGATTTGGCAGTACCACGGCGTGCTCGCCTGTGGGGACTCGCTGCGCGGGGCGCTCGGGCTGCTCGAGTGCGTGGACAAGTGCTGCCATGTGTGGCTGGCGGCCCGTGCCGCGGGAACGCCGCGTCCGGGGATCAGCGACGAGGGCCTCATCGCGGTGTGTGAGCGCTTCGGGCTGACGCCGCGCGAGGGCTATCTCTCAGTGTGAGGGGGCCGGGCGCCGTCTCGTGGATCGGTTTTTGGTGCGCGGCAAAACGTGCCCGACCCCCTTTGTCATCTCGGGTACCTCCCTTGGGAGACCGTGAATTGAGGAGGACCTATGCTCGAGCAGGACATCGAGGCCTTGAACGGCGAGAAACCCGAGGACAACGGTGAGGCGCGACGCGAGCCGCAGGTGTGGGGCGACGTGGCGAGGCTCGTCGCCGAGGCGCGCGAGGACATCGACGCGCTCGTGGCGCGGGCCAAGGATGCCGCGGCGCGGGACAACTTGACCGTGGTGCTCACGGGCGACGGCGCGGCACTCAATGCGGCGATCGGGTCGTGCGGCCAGCTGGCGACCGGTGAGGCCGAGGGCATGGCCTTCGCCGCCGTGGACGCCGAGCGGCTCGCCGACGCGCCGCTCACGTACGTGCCGCAGGCGGGCGCGGCGCTGCTCGTGGCTCTCTCGGCCGTGCCGAGCGACCGTCTCGTGAAGGCCGTGAACGCTGTGAAGGCCGAGGCCGGGCGCTTCTTCTGTCTCGCGCTCGCGTGCACCCCCGACGACCCGCTGGCGGAGGCCCTCACCGATGACGACGACGCGTTCATGTTGACGCTGCCCGTGGAGGGCGACGCCGCGGACCGGAAGGACGCCGCCCGGAGCGCGGACCTCGACGGTTTCGGCGCGCTGCAGCTGGCCACGCTGCTCGCGCTCGATGCCGCCACCGAGAGGCAGCGCGAGTCCCGCGTGAGCGACGTCCGCGAGCTGGGCGAGCAGGTCACGCAACGCGGCGCTGCCGTGGGCGATCTTGAGGACCTGGCCTTCGAGCGCGTGGTGTTCCTCGCGGACGGCCTCGCCGGCGGGGGCGCGGCTCGCGAGGCGGCGCGGCAGGCGAAGGCGCGGGGCGTGGACGCGGCGTTCGGCGACCTCAAGGGCGCGGCGCTCGATCCGAGCCGGACGCATGACGCGCTCGCGCTCGTGTTCGTGCCGAGCGAGCCCACCGACGACCGCGAAGAGGCGCTCGCGGACCTCGCGCGCCTCTCGGAGAACGCCGCCGAGAACGGCTGCACGCCCGTCGCCGTCCAGCAGGACGAGGCGCCGCGGTGGGAGGGCCCGGCGTTCACCTTTGACGGGTGTGCATGTCTACCCGCCGGCTACCTGGCGCTTCCGTACCTTATGGTGGCCCAGCAGGTGGGGGTCCTCGCCGCCGGGAAGTAACGTAGGGACAAAGGTGTCAGGCACGCGCGTCCCGCTATGTGAGGAGAGAGCATGTCAAAGTTCGCTATCCACGCCGATGGTTTCTTCCTGCCGGGAGGGGCCACCGGCCCCGGCTACCTGACCATCGAGGACGGCGTTTTCGGGCGCTTCTCGGCGGAGTTCCCCGAGGGCGTCGAGCGTGTCGACGAGCGCGGCGGCCAGTGGGTCGGCCCCGGCCTCGTCGACACGCACATCCACGGCTACGCCGGCCATGACGTGATGGACCTCTCCGCCGACGGCCTCGACGCGATGTGCGCCCGCCTTCCCGAGAACGGCTGCACGAGCTGGCTGCCCACCACCCTCACCGCGCCTACCGAGCAGCTCACGATGGCCTGCCGCGTCATCGGCAATCACGTGAACAAGCCCAAGTGCTCGCGCGTGCGGGGCGTGTTCCTCGAGGGCCCGTGGTTCTCGGAGAAGTACAAGGGCGCGCAGAACCCCGCGTACATGGGCGACCCGGACATCGACATCCTCGAGACCTGGATGGACGCCGTGCAGGGCAGGGCGCTCAAGATCGCCATCGCCGCCGAGCGCGCGGGCGCCGTGGAGTTCACGGCCAAGGCGACCGAGATGGGGGCGACGGTGGCGCTCGGCCACTCGAACGCCACCTACGAGGAGGCCCGTGCCTGCGTGGACGCCGGCGCGCAGGTCTTCGTGCACACCTACAACGCGATGAGCCCGCTCCACCACCGCGAGCCGGGCATGGTGGGCGCGGCGCTCACCTGCGACGGCGTGTACGACGAGGTCATCTGCGACGGCCACCATGTGAACCCGGTGTCGGTGGACGTGATCCTGCGCTCCCGCGGCAAGGACGAGACGATCCTGGTCACCGACTGCCTCTCCTGCGGCGGCCTGCCCGACGGCGACTACCTCATCGGCGAGCTGCCCATCTGCATGGTGGACGGTGTGGCACGCCTGCGCGAGGGAGGCAACCTGGCCGGCTCGACCGTGGGCCTCAAGGACGCCGTCCGGAACGTCGTGAGCTGGGGCCTCGCGACGCCCGCCGAGGCCGTGCGCATGGCGACGCAGGTGCCGGCCGAGTCCGTGGGCATCGACGACGTGTGCGGCTCCATCCGTCCCGGCCGCGACGCCGACCTCGCCTGCTGGGACGCGGACATGAACCTGACCGCCACTTACATCGGCGGAGACGTGGCCTGGGAAGCCGGGAACTGAGCCACCGCCTGTCGGGTTTTGACTTGTAGATGGCGCCCGATGAGTCGTCACCCGAGCGTGGTGACTCATCGAGCGCTGCTACAGTGGAGGCTCACTGCAACGGGGAGGCTCCATGGCGCGAGGTCGCTTCATAACCCTTGAAGGCACGGACGGCGTGGGCAAGTCCACCCAGGCGGCGTTGCTCGCCGACGCGCTCGAGGCGCGCGGCCTCGAGGTGGTGCGCTTGCGCGAGCCCGGCGGCACCGCGCTCGGCGAGCGGGTCCGCGCGCTGTTGCTCGAGCCCACCGAGGAACCCGTGAGCCCGATCGCCGAGCTGCTGCTCTTCGAGGCGAGCCGCGCCCAGCTCGTGGCGCGCGTGATCGAGCCGGCGCTCGCCTGCGGCGCGTGGGTGGTGTGCGACCGGTTCTACGACTCCACGACGGCCTATCAGCAGGGCGGCCGTGGGCTCGACGCCGCGCTTGTCGTTCGCGCCAACGCGCTCGGGTCCTGCGGGCTCGCGCCGGATCTCACCCTCGTGCTCGACATGGACCCGGCCCTCGCGTTCGCCCGCGGCGTGGCCGGCGCGGAGCCGGACCGCATGGAGGCGGAGGGCCTCGCGTTCGAGAGGGCCGTGGCCGACGCATATCGCGCGCTCGCGGTCGCAGAACCGGCACGTGTGGCGCTCGTCAACGCCGCCGGCACGCCCGAGCAGGTCCACGAACGCGTGGCAGCAGTACTGAGGGAGCGGGGCCTCGATGAGTGAGCCGGCCGTCCTCGATGCGGTCGCTGGGCAGCCGCGCGTGCGCGACTTCTTCTCGCGGGCGCTCCAAGCCGGGCGTCTCGGCCAGGCGTACCTGCTGGTGGGGCCAGCGGGCGCCGGCCAGGAGGAGGCCGCGCGCGCTGTCGCTCAAGCGGTGGTGTGCCGCCACGGCGGGTGCGGTGCCTGCGACGACTGCCGTCGCGCCGCCGACGGGTCGCATCCGGACGTTCGCTGGGACCGTCCCGGTTCCCCAGCGGGCTATCTGGTGGATCAGGTGCGCGACGTGATCGCGGAGGCGCCGCTCGCGCCCGTCGGCGGCCGGGGCAAGGCCTTCGTGCTGGAGCGGGCCGACCGTCTCGGGCCCTCGGCCGCGAACGCGCTGCTCAAGACGCTCGAGGAGCCTCCCAGCCACGTGACGTTCCTGCTCACGGCGCCGTCGGTGGACGCCGTGCTGCCCACCATCGCGAGCCGCTGCCAGGTGGTGCCGTTCGCGCCGCCCGACCGAGCGCGCGTGCTCCAGGCCCTCATGGCCGAGACCGGCGCGACGAAAGGCCAAGCGGCCTGGGCGCTCGCCGTGACCGAGGACGCCGCGAGCGCGCGCTCGTTCCTCTCGGAGGAGGGCGCCGCGCGCCGGGCTGCCTGCGACGCCATGGCGGACGCGCTGCTCTCGCTGGGCCGTGCGAGCAGCTGGGAGGCGGTGCAGTCGGCGCAGGGCGTCGCGTCGCTGCTCGCCGCGAAGGAGACCTCTTCGCGACCGTTGCCCGACGTGGGCGCCCTCGTGGACGACGCGCGCGTGGCCAAGAAGGTCAAGCCCGGCCGTGCCAGCGCCCTTAAGCGCGTCTGGGCCAACGTCGTCGAAGGGGAGCCTGCGGACCCGGCCTCCTGCGACGAGCTTGCCCAGATGGTTCGCGAGGCGCGAGAGGCCGGGCGCTTCTCGGAGGAGGACGCGGACAGCGCCCTTGAGGCGCTCGCGAGCTCGTCTCGGGCCGGCGCGGAGGCGGACTACCTGTCGGCCGGCGCCGCGAAGGAGCGCGAGAAGGCGGCGACGCGGCAGCAAAAGGCCCAAGAGCGGTCGAGTATCATGGAGGCCGTCGCTTGCGCAGAGGCGTTGCTCCGCGACCTGCTGGCCCTGGCCGCAGGTTCGCCGGGGCCGCTTGTGTCGGGCGACCGTGCGGATGCCCTGCGTCCGGTTGCGGCGCAGCTCGCCCGCAGCGGGGACGCTCCCGGCGCGCTGCTCGAGGCGCTCGACGTCTGCGCCCGGGCCCGCGCCCAGATCCGCTCCAACGTGACCCCTCGCGTGGCCCTCGAGGCCCTGCTGCTCTCTGTCAAGGAGGCCCTATGGCGCTCATCGTCCCGGTGAAGTTCACCTTCACGCCCGGCGAGCTGTGGTTCGACCCGGACGGCTGCGACGTGCGGCCCGGCGACCGCGTGGTGTGCGCCACCGAGCGCGGCACCGAGGTCGGCCTCGCCACCGCCGCGCCGCGCGAGGTCACGGAGGAGGAGCTGAGCGAGACCATCGGCGACGCGACGCTCAAGCCCATCGAGCGCGTGGCGACCGAGGAGGACCTCGACCGCTGCGAGGAGCTCGCCGAGAGGGGCGACGAGGCGCTGCCCGTGTTCCGTCGGCTCGTGAAGGAGCAGGAGCTGCCGATCAAGCCGGTGGGCGTCGAGTACCTGTTCGGCGGCGAGCGCGTGGTGTGCTACTTCGCGGCCGAGGAGCGCGTGGACTTCCGCCAGCTCGTGCGCGACCTGTCGCGCGAGCTGCACGAGCGCATCGACATGCGGCAGATCGGCGTGCGCGAGGAGGCCGCGCTGATGGGCGGCTACGCGCACTGCGGCCAGGAGCTGTGCTGCACGCGCTGGGAGCAGCGGTTCGACCCGGTGTCGATTCGCATGGCCAAGGAGCAGGACCTGCCGCTCAACAGCCCAAAGATCAGCGGCGTGTGCGGCCGCCTCATGTGCTGCCTCCGGTACGAGTTCGAGGCCTATCGCGACTTCAAGGGCCGCGCGCCCAAGAAGAACGCGAAGATCAAGACGCCGCTGGGCGACGCGAAGATCACCGGCTACAACACGCCGCGTGAGATGCTCGACCTGCGGCTGCAGGACGGCAAGCGGCTCCGCGTGCCGCTCGAGGGCATGGAGTGCTCGCCGGAGGCCTGCAAGAAGGCCGAGGACAACCACTGCCCCTGCCGGCCGGACACCGTGACGCGCTCGATGCTCGAGGCCCTCGAGTCGCCGGACGTGCAGATGGCGCTTGCCGAGCTGGACCGCGAGAACGGCATCGTGCCGGAGCCGGACGAGAGCGACCTGGTCTTTGTGAGCGAGGGGCGCCGGAAGCGCCGCCGCAAGCAGGTGGAGGAGCAGAAGGAGGAGGCCGCCGAGCGCGAGGCCCAGCGTCGCCGGGCCGAGGAGCGCCGGGCCGCTCGGGAGGCGGCGGGCAAGCCCAACGAGCCGGCGCGGCGCAAGCGCCGGCACCACGCTGCCGACGAGGGCGAGGGCGCGCCGGCGCAGGGCACGCAGCCGGCCAAGCGCAAGCGCACGCACCAGGCCGCCGACGGCGACGCGCAGCCCAAGCAGGGGGCGCAGAGGCAGCAGGCCAAGCGCAAGCCCGGCGACAAGGGCGGGGCGCCTCAAAAGCAGAAGCCCGCGCCCAAGCACGCGGCGCCCGCGCCGAAGGACGGCGAGACCGGCGCGGCCGAGGGCGCGAAGCCCAAACGCCGCCGGCGGCGGGGCGGTCGCGGCCGTGGCAAGGGCTCGGGGGGCAACGGCGCCCCGGCTTCCAACGAATAGGCGGTTGGGAAGGGCCGCCCCGGGCGCGTGGCGCTGAGGGGCGGCCCTATTGCTTCGAGCGGGTGAGCTCGTCGGTGTCGAGCCAGATGGTGACAGGGCCGTCGTTGGTGAGGCTCACGCGCATCTCGGCACCGAAGATGCCGGTGCCCACGGGCACGTCCTGGCGGGCGAGCGCGCAGAACCGCTCGTAGAGCGGGATTGCCACATCGGGCTTGGCCGCGCCCGTGAAGCTGGGGCGGTTGCCCTTCCGGGCGTCGGCGTAGAGCGTGAACTGGCTCACGACAAGGGCAGCGCCGCCCACGTCGATGAGCGAACGGTTCATGTGGCCCTCGTCGTCATCGAAGACGCGCAGGTTGCGGACCTTGCGCCAGAGCCTCTCGGCCGTCTCGGGGGTGTCTTCTGGGCCCACGCCCAGAAGGATGCAAAAGCCGGGCCCGATGGCGCCGGTCTCGCGCCAGTCGTCGGTCTCGTCGTCGCGGCAGGTCACGGAGGCGCGGGTCACGCGCTGGAGCAGGGCTCGCATAGAACTCCTTCGATGAGTTGAACTCGACGGGCGGCGACTCGTCAATCGTTGTGGTTGCGCTTGGCCGAGACGCGCTCCGGCACGATGCGCATGATGGCGACGGCCGGCAGGTACCGCTCGATGACGTCGTCCTCGCGGCGCTCGAGCTGGCCTGGCGCGAGGCGGTCGCAGATGAGGCGCAGCCGGTCGCGGACGAGATCATCGTCGGCGACGCGCTCGGCCACGCCCTCGACCATCGCGCACTCGTACCAGGTGATGAAGCGCATCTCCGGCAGCGACACGTCCACCGGCGCCACGTAGCACACGCGCGGGTTCGCGGTGAGGGCCCGCATGCGGCGCCCGATGCGCCGGCAGTGGAAGTAGAGGCACCGGTCCTGGGGGTCCAGCACCGCGTTGACCGGTGTGGCGTAGGGGAGGCCGTCCTCGTCGATGCACGAGAGCACGCCCCACTGGCTGGCGGCGAGGATGCGCCAGGCGTCGTCGTCGGGCAGGCGGCGATTGGGAGCCATCACATCTCCTCTGTCTCTGGGTCACACCCTGACGGGTGGACGCTTCGGTCAAAGCCTATTGTCCACGCTCCAGCCCGCGACAGCGTGGACAAACGGCTCTCTCCGAAGCGTCCGGCGGGTCAGCCCAGGTGGTAGAGGGCCGAGAACTTGTCGGTCAGGTAGCGCGTGTAGTGGCCCGGGTCGAAGGGCTCGCCGCAGGCGTCGGCCACGATCTGCGCCGGCTCCTTCGCGCGGCCCCACTGCCACACGTTCCTCTCGAGCCACGCGCGCACGGGCGCCAGGTCGCCGCTCGCGAGCACGTCGTGGAAGGGCGTCCCCGCCGCCGCCAGGTCCTGCGCCATCGCGTGCGCAAACTGTGCCGCGTAGGCGGACCCCAGCGCGTAGGTGGGGAAGTAGCCGAACATGCCCTGCGACCAGTGCACGTCCTGCAGGGCGCCGCGCCGGTCGTCGGGCACCTCGATCCCAAGGTACTGGCGGTACTTCTCGGCCCAGAGGGCGGGGACGCCCGCAGCGGTGACCTCGCCCGCGAACAGCGCCTGCTCCACCTCGTAGCGCACCATGATGTGGAGCGGGTACGTGAGCTCGTCGGCCTCGGTGCGCACGAGGCTCGGCTGCGAGCGGTTGCAGGCCTTGTAGAGCTCGTGCGCCGTCACGTCCCGCATCTGATCGGGGAAGTGCGTCGCCATCGCGGCCAAGAGGCGCGGCGCGTAGGCGCGGCTGCGCCCCACCATGTTCTCGAAGAAGCGGCTCTGGCTCTCGTGGACGCCCATCGACGTGCCGCCGCGGAGGCACGTGTAGTTGAAGGCCGGGTCCACCCCCGCCTCGTACATCGCGTGGCCGCCCTCGTGCAGCACGCTGAACACGCCGGAGAGCACGTCGTCGGGGTAGATGTGCGTGGCGATGAACACGTGGTCGCTGTCGATGCCCTCCGAGAAGGGGTGCTCGGTCTCCGCGAGCACGAGCTTCTCGGGGTCGACGCCCTCCGAGAAGGCCAGGTCCCGCGTCAGCTCCCACTGGCCGGCGCGGTCGAACGTCCCGCGCACGCAATCGGCCGAGATCTGCGGCGCCCGCTCCACCGCGTGCACGAGCGGCACGACCGTCTCGCGCAGCTCTGCGAAGAACGCGTCGTAGAACGCGCGGTCCGTGCCGTGCTCGTTCTGGTCGAGCGCGACGTCGTACGGGTCTCGGCCTGGGTCGATGCGCTCGCAGCGCTCCTTGGCCAGCGCGACGAGTCGGTCCAGGTACGGTTCGAAGGCCTCCCACCGGTTGTTGGCCTTGGCCTCGAGCCAGGCCGCAGTGGCCTCGTTCGTGAGCTTGCACCACCGGGCGGCGAGCTCGGGCGGGATCGCGCTCTGCTCGGCGCGGTCGCGAGAGGCCACGCGCACCTGGGCCCGTTGCTGCCAGGTGAGGCCGTCGGCGTCGCGCAGCACGTCGAGCGCCGCGCCCAGCTCGGGGCCCGTGAGCAGCTCGTTGTAACGGGCGTCCAGCTCGGCCAGCGCCTCGCCGCGGCCCGGTGTGGCCTTGGGCGGGTCGGCCGTCTCGGCGAGCCACCCGATCGACGCGAGCGCGTAGTACAGCGCATAGCGGCGCTTCTCGATGTCGTTCAGCGCGTCCAACGCGGACGCCACCTGCAGGTCTGTGCTCATGGGCCCTCCGTCAAGTCTCGAGAGCCACGCGGGCGCGCGACCCTTGCGGGCGCGACCGCCGTGGCCACCAGAATCGAATCGTTCCCGCCCATTGTGTGTCATCGGGGGTTCAGCTCGCCCCAAGGATCGGTGGCGGCGCGCGCCCGACCGCTGGCCGGTGATACTCTGAAACCCGCCAGCCAAGCATCCGAGAGGAGCCCCATGGCCAGTCCGCACCTTGTCTTCGACGAATGGGAGGACGAGTACGCCGAGCGCAACGAGCACCTGCGCCGGAGCGCCGTCCGCGACCTGTTCGCCGCCGTCTCCCGTCCCAATGTGATCGGCCTCTCCGGCGGCAGCCCCGACATCTCGTCGCTGCCGCTCGACCAAGTGGCCGACTGTGCCAAGAACGTCGTCGACGAGTTCGGCCTCAAGGCGCTGCAGTACGGCAGCTCCGAGGGGCGTCCCGAGATGCGCCGCGTTGTCGCGGACATGCTCGCCGAGGACGGCATCGACGTCGACATCGACCAGATCATCATCACCAACGGCTCGCAGCAGGCCCTCGACTTCATGGGCCGCGTGTTCATCGACCCCGGCGACACGATCATCGTCGAGGGCCCGAGCTACCTGGGCGCGCTCCAGGCCTTCTCGGCCTACATGCCCGACGTGCGCGTGGTCCCGATGGACGACGACGGCATGCGCACGGACAAGCTCGAGGAGCTGCTCGAAGAGCTGGGCCCCGGCGGCGCGAAGTTCATCTACACGATCCCGAACTTCCAAAACCCGGCCGGCGTCACGATGACGCTCGAGCGCCGCAAGCGCCTCCTGGAGCTCGCCCACGAGTACCAGATCACCGTGATCGAGGACGACCCCTACGGCAAGCTGCGCTTCGAGGGCGAGCACGTGCCGCCGCTCAAGTCCATGGACCCCAACGTGATTTACCTGGGCACGACGTCCAAGATCTTCGCGCCGGGGCTCCGCCTCGCCTGGTGCGTGGCGCCCAAGCCCATCATCGAGAAGATCAACCTGTCCGAGCAGGGCGCGGGCCTCTGCGTGAGCGCCTTCACGCAGTGCCTGTGCGAGCAGTACTTCACCAAGACGGACTGGAAGGGCACCCTCAAGAAGTCCCAGGCCATCTATCGCAGCCGGCGCGACGCGCTGATCGGCGCGCTCGAGGAGTACTTCCCGGAGGAGGCCACCTGGACGCACCCGGAGGGCGGCCTCTTCGTGTGGGTGACGCTGCCGCCGTACTTCGACACGATGCAGATGATGAGCGCGGCGCTCGAGCGTGGCGTGGCCTACGTGCCGGGCAGCAACTGCTACCCGGACGGCCAGGGCAAGAGCTCGATGCGCCTTGCCTTCTCCTACGAGCCCGAGGAGAACCTGCGCGAGGGCGTGCGCCGTCTTGCCGACACGATCAACGACCGCCTCGAGCTGTACCGCGCGTTCATGAAGGCCGGTGCGCTGCCGAAGGCGGCCGGCACCGCTGAAGCATCCGATCCGGAAGGGAACTAACCATGGCCAAGCCCTCCGTCGCCGTCATTATGGGCGGCTCCTCCTTTGAGCGCGCGTTCTCGCTGAAGAGCGGCCGCAACGTGGTGGACGCGCTCCGTGCCGCCGGTCACGACGTGATCCCGCTCGACGCGGACGAGAACCTCGTCAACACCCTGCGCGACGAGCGGCCCGACGTGGCCTTTGTCGCCCTCCATGGCGCGGGCGGCGAGGACGGCGCGGTGCCGTCGCTGCTCGAGTTCCTGCACATTCCGTACGTGGGCTCCGAGCCGCCGGTGTGCCGCACCACCTGGTCCAAGCCCGAGCTGCCGTTCGTGCTGCGCCGCGCGTTCAGGCCGGAGGACTCCGTGGTGCGCTGGCCGGCCCAGTTCGCGCTGCCGGCGGGCGCGTTCCGCAACTTGGGCGCCGCACAGGCGCTCGATTTGATGCCCGAGGAGGTGGGCGGGTTCCCGCTGGCCGTGAAGCCGGCGTGCGGGGGCTCGGCCATGGGCCTCTCCAAAGTGGAGGGGCCGGACCAGCTGGGCGAGGCGCTGATGGCGGCGCTCGCCTTCGATGACACCGCGCTCGTGCAAGAGTGGGTGCCGGGCGTCGAGCTGTCCGTGACCGTGATCGGGGAGCCCGGCGACGAGGACGTGCTTCCGCCGGTGGAGATCGCGGCCAAGGGGCTGTTCGACACCGACGCGCGCATGACCCCCGACGCCGTGGACTACTACTGCCCGGTGCGCCCGGAGTCGCTGTCGAGCGACCCGTCCGAGGCGGCCGCGATCCGCAGCCAGTGCGAGCGGGCGGCCATCGAGGTCTTCCGTGCGTTCGGGTGCCGCGACATGGCCCGCGTCGACATGGTGTGGGACGGCGCCGAGGTCAAGGTGCTCGACCTCAAGGTGTTCCCGGGCCTGACCGACACCTCGCTCGTGCCGATGGCCATCGAGGCCGCGGGCCTCACGATGGAAGAGGTGTTGGAGCGCCTCGTGGCCACCGCTCATGAGCGGGGGATGTAGGGCCTGAGGGCCTTGGCGGGCTGCGTTTTTGATTCGATGGCGGGACAGACGTGCCGGACGCGTTTGTCCCGCCTTTGGTGTTGAGGCTGGGGCAGGTGGGACGCACGTGCCGGACATGTGCGTCCCACCCCCATCTTTGCGCTTTGTGCGACGGCGGTTCTGCCGTGCTCGTGGGCCGCTGCGCTATGGGATAGTGACGAAGCTTCAGCTTTTACTAAGAAGAAATAAAGGGAGAAATCTCCGGGAAGGGACGGTCTCTATGGCAGACACGCTGGCGGACGCGATGCGCGCGACGAGGGCCGAGGTCATGGGCGAGGCGCCCGCTGGGCAGCGCGACCTGCTCGTGGGCATCGATGTGGGCGGCACGACGGTCAAAGTGGCGCTCGTGTCCCAGGAGGGCGAGGTCATCGCCAACGACGCCGTGCGCACCGAGTCCATGAAGACCCCCGAGGAGGTGGCCGCTGCCGCGCAGGCGATCAAGGCCATCGCGGACGCCGCCAAGGCGGAGGGCGACCGGGTCGCGGCCGTGGGCCTTGCGGTGCCGGGCGTCGTGTCGCCGGACGACGAGCTGCTCCTCTCGCCCAACATCACCCTCGACCTCGGGGCGCTGGTGGAGAAGCTCAAGGACGTCTTCGGCGTGGGCGTGTACCCGGTGAACGACGCGAACGCGGCGGCGCTCGGCGAGCTGTGGCAGGGCGCGGGCAGCGGCGACTCGCTCGTGTTCGTGACGCTCGGCACCGGCGTGGGCGGCGGCGTGGTCGTGGGCGGCAAGGTCATCGTCGGCGGCAAGGGCAGCGCCGGCGAGATCGGCCACCTGACCATCGAGCCGGACGGGCGCCTGTGCGGCTGCGGGCGCGGGGGCTGCCTCGAGATGTACGCGAGCTCGCGCGGCGTGGTGCTCAACTACCGCGACGAGTGCGAGAAGTCCGGCGCCGAGCCGGTGGAGCTGGAGCACGACGCCCACGCCCTGCCGATTTTCGACGCCGCCCGCAACGGGAGCCCCGAGGCCGTGGCCGCCGTGGACCGTATGGGCCGCGCGCTGGGGCAGGCCATGGCGACCATCGCGTGCGTCGTGGACCCGGCGGCGTTCGTGATCGGCGGCGGCATGAGCCCGGCGTTCGACCTGTTCGGCCCCGCGCTCATGGACGAGTACCGGAAGGACGTGATCTCCGCCTGCGCCGACACGCCGATTGTGGTGGCCGAGCTGGGCAACCTCGCCGGCATGCTCGGAAGCGCGTACCACGCGGCCAATCGCGCCGGTCTCGCGGTGAAGGTGTGGCAGAAGAGCTAGGCGCTCGCAACGCGGTGAGACACTTTAGAGAGACGAGATCGTCCCATCCTGCCGGGTGGGACGATCTCGTCTCTTTGCTTTGCCTCACTTCTTCGCGATGCGGGCGAGCAGGGCGTCCACGCCCCGGTGCAGCGGCCGGGACGCGAACCAGGCGACGGCCATGGCCCCTGCGAGCGCGAGGGCGGCCGCCGCGCCTGCGTCCATCGCGAAGAAGCCCATGCCCATCAGCACGGCCGCGACCGGGCTCTCCGAGCACACGCCAAACATCGCGATGAGGCCCACGGCGCAGCTTGGCCCCGTGGGCAGTCCCAGCAGGCGGCTCACCGAGCATCCGAGCAGCGCCCCCATCACAAACAGCGGCGTCACTTCTCCGCCGCGGAGGCCGAAACCGAGGGCGAGCGCCGTGAGGCAGATCTTGCCGAGAAAGTCCAGGCTCTGCGCCGTGCCTCCAAACGCTCCGGGCAGGAGCCGGGTGCCCACGCCGGTGAGGTCGGCGGCGCCTGGGACGAACAGGTTCACGCCTGCGACGGCGACACAGCCGACGAGGATGGAGAGCCACGGGCGCCCGATGCGCCGGCGCACGCCCTGCTTGAGGCCTTTGACCAGCAGCCGGTAGAAGGTACCGGCCACTGCGCAGGCCACGCCGACCACCATGACCATCACGAGCGCGCGCATGTCGGTCGGGAACGCGCCAGGGCTTGGCACCGACAGCCCGCAACCGAACGGCTCGGCCACGGCGGCCGCCACGCAGCACGCGACCAGCAACGTGGGCCAGCGCCCGATACGGGCGTCGTGGTAGCGGGCCATCTCGACGGTGTAGGCGAAAACGCCCAGCGGCGACACCAGCAGCGCGGAGAAGCACGCGCCGAGGCCGGCCGCAGTGGCGAAGCGCATGGCGCCCTTCGGGCGGTGCCGCTCGTCGTGCCAAAAGACGCGGCCGACGATTCCGCCCAGCGCCGCGCCGAACTGCTTCACGGCGGCGTCGGGCCCCACGGATGCGCCTCCCATGAGCGAGAGGCACGTGCCGCCCACCATGCCGAGCCCGGTCGCGGCCTTGACGGGCGTGTCGGCCCTCATGTGCGCCACGAGGTGGTCGTCGCCGGGGGAGGGCGGCAGGTACGCCTTGAGGCCGAGGGCGCGGTAGAGCGCGACGGACGCCATTCCCAGGGTCGGGAGCAGCCAGAACATCCCGGGCACGTGCTGCCAGAGCTCGTTGGAGCCTCGGACACAGACGCAGATGCCCACGCATGCGAGCCCCGCCAACGCGCCGACGACCACAGCAAAGAGCAGGCGCACGAGACCCTGGTGCCAGTCGTAGGCAACGAGGCGTTGGCGGGCGTTGCCAATGGCGTCGCGCAGACCGTGGGCGCGGAGCGCGCGCCAAAAGCGACGGGGGAGGCCGGCGAGCGGGTCACGCTGTTGTGCCATGCTCCTCCTCTGGTCGCGTCGTCCGTGCCACGGGACTGTACCCGCGCTGGTCGGTACCATGGGGCCGGAACGAGAGGAGCAAAAGATGCCTGCCCTAGCGATGAACACGCTGTTCGTGGGACTTGGAGGCGCCCTGGGCGCAGTGGCGCGGTCGCTCTGCTACCTGGTGCCCGTGCCCGAAGGGTTCCCATGGGTGACGTTCGCTGTGAACCTGATCGGGTCTGTGCTGATCGGGTTCATCGTGGGCGTGGCGGAGACGAACGGGCTCAGCGATCGGGCGCTCGCGTTCCTCAAGACCGGCGTGTGCGGCGGGTTCACGACGTTCTCTAC
This sequence comes from Kribbibacterium absianum, assembly GCF_030067705.1. Taxonomy (GTDB): domain Bacteria; phylum Actinomycetota; class Coriobacteriia; order Coriobacteriales; family Atopobiaceae; genus Kribbibacterium; species Kribbibacterium absianum. The sequence continues at coordinate 134,604 of NZ_JASJEX010000005.1, read as the reverse complement.
CTTCTCGCTGGAGGCAGCGGATCTGCTGGGCGCGGGGCGCTGGGCGGTCGCGGGGGTCTACGCGGCGCTGAGCGTGTGCCTGTGCGTCGCGGGCGTGTTCTGCGGCCGCGCGCTGGCACGGGCGGTTCTGTAGCGGTTTAGGGCTCGCAACTGGGTGGTTTGCAACCCCCAACCCTGTTCTGTGCGCCCGAAGAACGGCGATCGGGCCGAGGGTTGGGGGTTAGGTCGTCTCGACCCCTACCCCCAACCCTCGTCTGATCCCTCTTATCTCAGGTGTTTTGATGGGCTTGGGGGATGGTGGCCGGTGCGGTCAACCCCCAACCTTCCGTTCGCGGCTCTTTCTCGGCGGGTCCAAACTCGGGTTGGGGGTTGTGCGGCGCCTCCGTGTGGCGCTCCCGGGACGATTGGCTCCGGCACGTATGTCCCGGAGGCCGCAACGGGGACATACGTGCCTGACACCAGTGTCCCAACCCGAGGAGCCAGCCATGAAAAAGGTGCTCGTGGCCGTCACCAATCACGACCACTTCGACAAGATCCAGCGCGCGACCGGCCTCTGGCTCAGCGAGGCCGTCGATTTCCAGGCCGTGATGGAGCGCAACGGCGTGCACGTGGACTACGTGAGCCCCGACGGCGGCTGGGTGCCCATCGACGCGGCCAGCCTCGCGCCCGACTCCATGAACGAGGCCTGCTGGCGCTATTACGGCGACCCGGCCTACTGCCATCACTACCTGCGGGACTCCCTCGCGGCCGACGATGTTGACCCGTCACAGTACGAGGCCATCTACTTCGCTGGCGGCCACGGCGTGCTCTGGGACTTCCCGACGAGCACCGCGCTCGCGTCCATCGCCGAGGCCATTTGGGCGGCCGGCGGCGTGGTGTCGTCCACGTGCCACGGCTGTGCGGGGCTGCTCGGCATGCGGGCATCCGATGGCGCGCCGTTCGTGGCCGGCAAGCACCTGACGGGCTTCTCGAACGAGGAAGAGCAGGCCTGCGGCCTCGCCGACGCGGTGCCCTTCTCCACGCAGGACGCGCTACAAGAGCAGGGCGCCGGCTACCAGGCGGCCAAGCCGTTCTCCGTGCACGTGATCCGCGACGGCAACCTTGTGACCGGCCAGAACCCGCAGTCTGCGGCCACGGTGGCCAAGAAGGTGCTGAACCTCATCAAATAAAAGAGGGGCGGGGCCGTTGGGCGTCGTCCCTTCGGCAGGAGCGGGGCGCTGGCGCCTGTGCCAGCGCCCCGCTCTTTTCTGCCAGCTACTTCGTCGCGTCGCTCTTCTTGAGGTCGCTCGGCAGGAGCACCTGCGTGCGCGGGTTGCTCGGGGTCTTGACCGGGCTGATCACGTTGTCGGCCAGGAGCTGCTCGATCTGCTCCTCGCTGTAGCCGAGGCCCGTCAGGATCTCCTTGTTGTTCTCGCCGAGGTCTGGCGCGCGCTTATAGGTGGGGGTGAAGTTGGAGAGCGAGAACGGCAGGCCGATGGTCTTGAAGTCGCCGCGGGCGCCGCCCTGGTCGATGACCGGCATCGTGCCCTCCTGCTCCAGCTGCTCGTCGTGCTCCAGCTCGTACCAGTCCAGCACGGGGCCCACCGGCACGCCGGCCTTGCCCAGCTCCTCGGTCAGCGTGTACTTGTCGTACTGCTTGGTGTAGGCCTCGATGTAGGGGTAGAGCTCCTTCTTGTGCAGCTGGCGGTGCTGCCAGCAGTCGAAGCGCGGGTCGTTGGCCAGGTCCGGGTTGCCGATGGCCTCGCACAGCTTGACGAAGTCCTTCTGCGGGTTCTGGGCCACGATGTACACGTAGGCGTTGGGGTCGGTCTCCCAGCCCTTGGCCTTGTAGCACCAGCCGATGACCTGGCCGCCCTCGGTGTTCTCGGCGCGCGGGATCGCCTTGCCCCAGTTGAAGTCCGGGTACACCTCGTAGTGCGGGAGCGCGCCGAGGTTGTCGAGCATGATCTGGTCGCGCAGCTTGATGCGGCAGAGGTTGAGCACGGCGCTCTGCATGGACTGGTACACGTAGCAGCCTTCGCCGGTGTGCTCGCGCTGCACCAACGCGGCCAAGATGCCGATGGCCAGGTGCATGCCGGTGTTGGAGTCGCCGAGCGCGGCGGCCGACTGCGTCGGCACGTTGAACTCGCCCTCGTTCCAGCCAGTGGTGGACGCGGCGCCGCCCGCGGACTGCGCGACGGGCTCGAACGCCTTCACGTGGGCGAAACGCGAACCCTGGTTGAAGCCCTTGAGGGACGCCATGATGCAGCGCGGGTTGATCTTGTGCACCACGTCCCAGCCAAAGCCGAGCTTCTCCACGTCGCCCGGGCCGATGTTCTCGACAAAGACGTCGGCGTCCTTGAGCAGGTCGGTGAGGATCTGCTTGCCCTGCTCGGTCTTCATGTTGAGCGTCAGCGACTTCTTGTTGGCGTTGAGCTGCAGGAAATAGAGGCTCCAGGAGTCCGCGATGTCGAGCAGCTCGTTGCGGGTCGGGTCGCCGTAGTCGATCTTTTCTATCTTGATGACCTCGGCGCCCAGCCAGGCCAGCAGCTGCGTGCAGGAGGGCCCGGACTGCACCTGGGTCCAGTCGATGACCTTGATGCCCGCCAGGGGCGCCGTGTTGGTTTGCTCTGCCATGAGACGACCTCTTTCTGTCCGCGTCTGTGACGACTCGAGAGACGCTGGCTGAAAGGGTCTTAAGAAGAGCCCCAGCCAGGTTTGATTGGCTATGCCCACCCCGAAGGGAGCCTGTCCCGTCGCGCGCCAATCAACATAAACCCCCATTTCAAAAAGGAGGGACTTGCCGGGTCTGGCCGCATCACCATGAGCGACCCGTTGCCTTGGGTGCGCTTGTTTTGTGTGGTCGGAGACGGCTCGCGCCACAGGCCGTGAAACCGGGAGATTCACACCAGAACAGCGAGTCCCGATGGCCGCTCCGCACGGTTCCCGTGCCGGAGCCCCGGCGCCCGCGCTCTCGTGAAACCCCGATGGAGGAGGTCCCATGGACGCAACCACCCCCGCACCGCAAACGGCAGCCGAGCCCGAGCAGCTCACGGACGGCATGCACTACTTGGCCGAGGCGCTGCTCGCCAACGGCGTCAAGCACATGTACGGGGTCGTGGGCATCCCGGTCACCGACTTCGCGCGCATCGCGCAGGCCCGGGGCATCCGGTTCGTCGGCATGCGCCACGAGGCCGACGCCGGCAACGCGGCCGCGGCCGAAGGCTTCCTGACGCAGTTCCCCGGCTTCTACCTCACGGTGAGCGCGCCGGGCTTCTTGAACGGCCTCGCGTCCCTCAAGGAGGCCACCGAGAACGGCTGGCCCTGCGTCATGCTCGCCGGCTCTTCGGTGCGCCACACGGTGGACCTGCAGGAGGGCGAGTACGAGGGCCTGGACCAGCGCGCCTATGCAGTGCCGTTTGCCAAGGACGCGTTCCGTATCGACAAGATCGAGGACATCCCGTTGGGCGTCGAGCGGGCCATCCGCATCGCGTTGGCCGGCCGTCCCGGCGGCGTGTACGTGGACCTGCCCGACGACCTGATGGGCCAGACGCTTCCCATCGGCCAGGCCAAGGCGCTGCTCGTGCCCGCGACGCACCTGGCGCCCGCGATGCCGGCGGCCCAGGCCTCCATTGACGAGGCCCTGGAGCTCTTGGCCTCGGCCAAGAACCCCTGGGTGCTGATCGGCAAGGGCGCCGCCTATGCCCAGGCGGAGGACGAGGTCCGCGCCTTCATCGACGCCACCGGCCTGCCCTACCAGCCGATGTCGATGGCCAAGGGCCTCATCCCGGACGACGACCCCCACTGCACGGCCAGCTGCCGCGGGCTCGCGATGCGCACGGCCGACGTGGTGCTCGTGATCGGCGCGCGCCTCAACTGGATGCTCAACTACGGCAAGGGCAAGCACTGGAACCCCGACGTCAAGTTCATCCAGATCGACATCGACGAGGAGGAGATCGGCAGCGCGCGGCCAATCGCCTGCCCGGTGATCGGCGACATCAAGACCGTGATGGCGCAGATGAACGCCGGCCTCGCCAAGCACCCGGTTCACGCCAGCCAGGCGTGGCTCGACCAGCTGGCCGCCGACACCGCGAAGAACAACGCGCGTTTCGCTGGCAAGGAGACCGCGGACACCGTGCCGATGGACCACTTCAACGCCCTGGGGGCCGTGAACCGGGTCCTGGCCAAGAACCCTGACGTGTACCTGACCAACGACGGCGCCAACACGCTGGACGACTGCCGCGACATCGTGCAGATGAAGCTGCCGCGCCACCGTCTTGACTGCGGCACCTGGGGCGTCATGGGCGTGGCGACGCCCTACGCGATCGGTGCGGCCGTGGCCACCGGCAAGCACGTGCTGTCCATCTCCGGCGACTCGGCCTACGGCTTCGCCGGCATGGAGGTCGAGACCGCCTGCCGCTTCCATCTGCCGATCACCTTCATGGTCCTCAACAACGGCGGCATCTACCGCGGCGACTTCGAGGACCTCGGCACCTCCGGCGACCCGTCGCCGCTCACGCTGGACGCCACCGCGCATTACGAGAAGCTCGGCGAGGCCTTCGGCGCCAAGGGCTACTACGCCACGACGCCCGCCGACGTGGAGTCCATGCTCACCGAGGCCCTCGCGTTGGACGGCCCGAGCTTCATCCACGTGCAGCTGTCCATCCATTCCGGCAAGGAGAGCGGCCATATCGGCGACCTCAACCCCAAGCCGCTCTTCGGGCCGCTCGCTGCGGGCGAGTGCGTGGACCTGAACGAGAAGGTCGTGGACGGCAAGCTCGTGCAGGGGCCCGCCCAGTCGTAGAAGGGCCGTGGGCACTGCGGCGCCCACGGCCCCAGGAAAGGAGGCTTCGAAGTGTCATCGGACTCTATGGTCCAGATCATCGTGGAGGACATCGTCCCGATCCTCGTGATCATGGCCCTCGGCTACGTCCTCGGCAAGCGTGGCTATTTCGACAGCGACCAGCGCCAAGGCCTCAACAAGGTGGTGCTCGACATCGCGCTGCCGGCGGCCCTGTTCGTGTCCATCGTCAAGGCCACGCGCGCGGACCTGTTCAGCGACGTCACGCTGACCCTCGTGTCGCTCGTCGGCATCGTCGGCATGTTCCTGCTGAGCTTCTGGCTCTGCAAGAAGCTCTTTCACCACAACACCCAGGAGGCCGGTGTCTGCGCGCTGATCGCCGGCTCGCCGACCATCGGCTTTCTCGGTTTCGCCGTGCTGGACCCCATTTACGGCGACACGGTGACCACGAACCTCGTGATCGCCATCGTGGCCATCATCGTGAACGCCATCACGATCCCCATTGGCTTCTACCTGATCAACATCGGCCAGGACAAGGCCAAGAAGCTGGCCAGCGAGGCCGCCAAGAAAACCGTCGCAGCGCAGGCCTCGGGGAGCGCCGGTGCGATGGCCGCTGCCACGCCGGCCGTCGCGACCGACCCCGACGCCGGCAAGAAGGTCGAGGCCCCGATCGACGACAAGGAGGCCAAGGGCGAGAAGGCGGGCAAGGAGATCGCCGTCTCGAGCGTCCACGGCAAGAGGCACCATGACAAGATCAAGAACCCCAACCTGGCGGCTGTGGTGAACGCGCTCGAGCAGCCGGTGTGCTGGGCCCCGATCCTGGCCGTGGTCTTCGTGCTCATCGGTATCAGGGTTCCCGAGCAGCTGGACCCGACGTTCGAGCTCATCGCCAAGGCCAACTCGGGTGTCGCCGTTCTGGCCGCCGGCCTGGCCCTTTCCACCGTGAAGTTCTCGCTGGGCAAGGAGACGCTTTGGAACACGTTCTTCCGTCTGGTGCTGACGCCGGCGGTGATCGTGGCCCTGGCGATCCTGTGCGGCATGGGGCACGACGCGAGCAAGCTCGCCATGCTCTGCATGGCCGTGGCCCTGCCGCCGGCGTTCTCGGGCATCATCATCTCGAGCCGCTACAACATCTACGTGCGCGAGGGCGCGTCCAGCGTCGCCGTGTCGACGGTGGGCTTCGCGGCCACCTGCATCCTGTGGGTCTGGCTGATGCCGATCATCACGAGCGCCTTCTAGCGCAGGGACGCTGGTGCCGGAGCTGTCTGTCCCATCCGGGGCGCCTCGGGCTGTGGCCTGGGGCGCCCCTTTTGCGCCGGGACGGGGGTGCCGGAGCCGAGCGTCCCGGCGGGGTCAGCGCTGGCGGCGAACAGGTTCGGCCCCTTCGCGCGGCTCCCGGGCACGACCCCTTTGGCGCGGGGCGCGCAGGGTAGAAAGGACCCATCCAAGACAACGCGGACGAGAGGGCGCACCATGACCAGGCGTGTGGCGATGGACGGCATGACGGCGGCGGCCCAGGCGGCCTATGCGCTGAGCGAGGCCGCGCTGATCTTCCCGATCACGCCGGCCTCCCACATGGCCGAGACCCTCGAGCGCTGGAGCTGCGAGGGCCGCCTCAACGCCTTCGGGCAGCCCCTGGTGGTCAAGGAGATGCAGTCCGAGAAGGGCGTGGCCGGCGCGCTGCACGGCGCATTGGCGGGCGGCGCCCTCGGCGTGACCGTGACCGACAGCCAGGGGCTGCTGCTGATGATCCCCAACCTCTACAAGCTCTCCGGCGAGCTGCTGCCCGGCGTGCTCCACATCACGTGCCGGTCGCTGTCCGCCCACGCCCTCTCGATCTTTGGCGACCACCAGGACCTCATGGCCATCCGTCCCACCGGCGTGTGCCTGCTCGGCAGCGCCTCGGTGCAGGAGTGCATGGACCTCTCGCTCGTCGCGCATCTCTCGGCGGTCAAGGGCTCGCTGCCGGTGGCCCACTTCATGGACGGCTTCCGCACGAGCGACCAAGTGGAGACCATCGAGACCATCGACCCGGCCGCCATGGCCAAGCTCCTCGACCGCGGCGCCGTGGCGGTGTTTCGCGCCCGGTGCCTGGAGCCGGAGCGCCCCCAGGCCCGCGGCACCGCGCAGAACCCCGACATCTACTTCCAGAACCGCGAGGCAGCCAACGCGCGCTACGACGCGTTCCCGGCGGTCGTGCAGGGTCAGATGGACGCCGTTGCCGCGCTGACGGGCCGTTCCTATCACCTGTTCGACTACGTGGGCGCCCCGGACGCCGAGTTCGTGATCGCGACGATGGGCTCCTCGTGCGAGGTGGTCGAGGCGACGGTGCGGCACCTGACGGCCCAAGGCCGGAAGGTCGGCCTCATCAAAGTGCGCCTCTACAGGCCCTGGGACCGCGCCGCGTTCCTCGCGGCCGTGCCCGCCAGCTGCCGGCGGCTCTGCGCCCTCGACCGCACCAAGGAGCCGGGCAGCCAGGGCGAGCCCCTGTACCAGGACGTGGCGCTCTCGGTGCTCCAGAGTGGTCGCGCGATACAGGTGAGCGGGGGCCGTTACGGGCTCTCGTCCAAGGATTTCACGCCCGCGCAGGTCAAGGCCGTGTTCGACGACCTTGCGGCCCCGCAGCCGCGCGAGCGGTTCACCGTGGGCATCGACGACGACGTGACGCACCTGTCGCTTTCGGTGGGGGAGCCGCTCGACGTGTTGCCCGACAACCTCACCCAGGCCGTGTTCTATGGGTTCGGCAGCGACGGGACCGTCTCGGCCAGCAAGTCGGTGGGGCGCATCCTTGGCAACACGCTGCAGGGCAGCGCGCAGGAGTACAGCTGGTACGACTCCAAGAAGTCCGGCGGCCTCACGATCAGCTACCTGCGCCTCTCTCCCGACGCCGCCCCGATCCAAGCCCCCTGGCTCATCGAGGGGGCGGACTACGTGGCCTGCAACAAGGCCATCTACGTGCGGCGCGGGTACGACCTGCTCGGCCGGCTGCGCCACGGGGGCACCTTCGTGCTCAACTGCCCCTGGCAGACCCTCGAGGAGCTGGACCGGCACCTGCCGGCCTCGCTCAAGCGGGACATCGCAGCCAAAGAAGCCAAGCTGTGGACCGTCGACGCGTCGGCGCTGGCCGAGAAGCTCGGGCTCGGGGCTCGGGTGAACCTGATCATGGAGACGGTCTTCTTCAAGCTCGCCGGCCTGTTGCCCTTCGACCAGGCGGTGGCCGCGCTCAAGCAGGACGCCCAGCAGCTGTACGGCGCCAAGGGGAGCGAGGTGGTGTCGGCGGACCTCGCCGCCATCGACCAGGCGCTCGGCACGCTCACGTCCATCGCCGTGCCGGCCGCGTGGGCCGGCGCCACCGAAGGGCCGCTCACGGTGCGCCAGCAGCAGGAGGAGGGCGCCAGCGCCGGTCGCAGCGAGACCGCCTACGAGCGGGACGTCTTCTGGCCCATGGAGGAGCTGAAGGGCAATGACCTGCCGGTGAGCGCATTGGCGCCGGACGGCATCGTGCCCACGGGGACCACCGCCCTCGAGAAGCGCACCGTGGCCTTTTCCATCCCCCGCTGGGACGTCGACACGTGCGTGGAGTGCTGCGAGTGCTCCTTCGTGTGCCCCCACGCGGCCATCCGGCCAGTGCTTGCGGAACCGGAGGAGCTGCGAGGGGCACCGGCGGCCTTCTCCACCAAACCGGCGACCCATCAGGGGCTCAACGGCTTGGAGTTCCGCATCCAAGTGTGGCCGGAGGACTGCGTGGGCTGCGGCTCCTGTGCCTACAACTGTCCTGCACCAGGCAAGGCGCTCGTGATGGAGCCGCTCGAGACCCAGCTGGACACGCAAAAGGAGTGTTTGGACTTCGCGTTGGCCAACGTGTCCGACAAGCCCGACCGCCTGCCGCCCGTCGACGTCCCGGGCACGCAGCTGCGCCGGCCGCTCTTTGAGTTCTCCAGTTGCTGCGGCGGCTGTGGCGAGGCCCCTTATCTCAAGCTGCTCACGCAGCTCTTTGGCGAGCGCCTGATCGTCGCCAACGCCACGGGCTGCAGCTCCATCTACGGCGCCTACATGCCGGCGGTGCCCTATTGCGCCGGCGCCGACGGCCGAGGGCCGGCCTGGGGCAACTCGCTGTTCGAGGACAACGGCGAGTACGGTTACGGGATCATGAAGGGCGTGCGCGTGCGCCGCTCGCTGCTCGAGGCGGCGGTGGCACAGGCCGTCGTCTGCGCCGAGCTGCCGAAGGCGGCACGGGCGCTGCTCACCGCCTGGCAGGCGGGAAAGGACGACGCCGACGCCTCCTATGAGCTGGGGCAGGCAGTGCGTCAGGGACTCGCGGGACTGGACCGATCCGGCCTCTCGGCCGAGGCGCAGACCCTGGTGGAGCGGATCCTCGGACTGGGCGAGTCCTTTGGCAAGAAGTCCGTATGGTGCGTGGGCGGCGACGGCTGGGCCTACGACATCGGCTATGGCGGGCTGGACGAGGTGGTGGCGTCGGGCGAGGACTTCAACGTGCTCGTGCTCGACACCGAGGGCTATTCCAACACCGGGGGCGAGATGTCCAAGGCCACCCAGCTCGGCGCGGTGACGGGCTTCACCTACGACGGCAAGTCCGAGCCCAAGAAGAACCTGGGGCTCATGCTCACGCAGTACGGCTACGTGTACGTGGCCCACATCGACCTCCGGGGCGACATGCAACAGGCCATCGACGCGCTGCGCGAGGCCGATGCCTACGACGGCCCGAGCGTTGTGATCTGCTTCTGCCCCTGCATCACCTGGGACCTCACCGCTGGCATGGGAACGGTGACCGGCATCATGAAGGAGGCCGTCGAGACGGGCTACTGGCCGCTCTGGCGCTTCGACCCCCGGCGGGCGGACGCGGGCGAGGACCCGTTCCGTCTGGACTCCCCACAGCCCACCAAGCCGCTTGCGCCGTTCCTGGCCAAGATGGCCCGGTACGCGTCGCTCGGGACGCGTGACCCCTGGCGCTCGCAGATGCTGCAGGACGAGCTGGCCAAGGACTCGGAGACGCTGTACCGGCGGTTGGCGAAACAGTAGGCGCCAGCACCCCTGACACGGTCGGGGTCGGGCCCCGTCTCCCTGTGGGCTTCGGGAAGTTCGCCGAGCGCCTCGTGGCACGGGATTACTGGGGACAACCGAGGGACATACCACCTTCAATCCATATTTGTGGAGGTGGGTATGTCCCTCTTTCATCGCACCGAGAAGGCCGCGGCGCCGACAACCGCGGCCGAGCCCGACACCGGCCTCCACGGCAAGCGGCTGGCGCTCGTCTTCATCGGGCTCGCCATTGGCATGTTCGTGAGCTCGCTGTCCGAGACCATCGCGTCCACCGCGCTCCCCACCATCGTCGGCGACCTGCACGGCGTGCAGATCATGCAGTGGGTGGAGACCACCTACATCCTGACCAGCACCATCACGATGCCCATATACGGCCGGCTCGGCGACACGTTCGGGCGCAAGCGGCTCTTGGTGTTGAGCCTCGGCCTGTACGCGGCCGGGAAGGGCGTGTGCGGCATGGCGCCGTCTATGGCGGTCCTCATCACCGGCCGCGCCATCTCCGGCCTCGGTGGCGGGGGCCTCATCATCCTCTCCCAGGCCATCCTGGCCGACGTCGTCTCCGCCCGTCAGCGTGGCAAGTACATGGGCGCGATCGGCGCCGTGTTCGCCGTGTCCAACGTGCTCGGGCCCATTCTGGGCGGCTGGTTCGTGGACGTCACGGGCTGGCGCATGATCTTCTGGTTCACGATCCCCTTGGCGGTCGTCGCGATGGTCATGACGGCGCGGTTCCTGCCCAACGATTGGAGGCGCCCGACCAGCATGGGCGTGGACGGTCTCGGCATGGCGCTCATGGCGGTGGCCGTGGTCACGCTGATCCTTGCGAGCGCATGGGGTGGCTCGACGTTCGCGTGGAACAGTTGGGAGATGATCGTCCTCATCGTGGCCTGCGTGGCCGCATGGGTCGGGTTCGTCGTGCACGAGAACCGCGCGAAGCGGCCCATCGTCCCGTTCGGTCTCTTCCGTGACCGCAACTTCACCCTGGTCACCGTGTGCGGCATGCTCGTCTTCATCGGATTCGACGGCACGCTCAACTACATGCCGACGTACCTGCAGCTGGTGAACGATCTGAACCCGATGAACGCAGGTTTGATGATGGTGCCCATCTGCGTCGGGTCGCTCGTCACGAGCACCGCCACCGGCTTCATCGCGTCCAAGACCGGCCGCTACAAATGGATGCCCATCGCGATGTGCGCGGTCATGGGCCTCGGTTTCTTCCTGATGAGCACCGTGACGCCCGAGACGAGCCTCTGGCTGCTCGGGACCTACTTCTTCATCTGGGGCTTCGGCGTGGGCCTGGGCTCGCAGATCCTCGTGCTGATCGTGCAGAACGAGTTCCCGCACGCGATCGTGGGCACCGCCACGGCGGCCAACAACTTCTTCCGGCAGATCGCGTCGACGCTCGGCACTGCCGTGGTGGGCAGCCTGTTCACCACGCGCCTCACCGAGTACGTGCTGCCTCATCTGCCCAAGGGCTCCGGCCTGACGCTCGCGACGCTGACGCCGACCGAGGTGGGGAGGCTGCCGCGCGCGTTGCAGACGGTGATCGGCCGCGGGTACTGGGAGAGCCTCATCCCACTGATGCTGTGGTTCGTGCCGCTCTTGGCGGTGGGCCTCGTGATGATGTGCTTCATCAAGCGGCACCGTCTCGCGACCACGATCAGCGGTTCCGGCAACCACGTGCTGATGGATCAGACCACCAGCGTGGGCGATGGCAAGCGCACGGCGGGGACAAAAGGCAGCGGCACCAGTGTCCCGCCCAAGTGAGACAGTTCAAAGAGACGAAAGTGTCTCATTGCTCACGTGATGAGTCCCAGCGCGCGCAGGCCGTTCGCGATGCCGTCGGCGTCGATGTCGCTCGTTACGAGGTCCGCCACGGCCTTCACGTCCGGCTCGGCGTTGCCCATGGCGACGCCGGTGCCCACCATGCGGAGCATCTCGATGTCGTTCTCGGCGTCGCCAAACGCCACGCACTCGTCGGCCGCGATGCCGGTTCGCTCGAGGAACGCCTCGACGCCCTGCACCTTGCCCGCTCCGGCGCAGACGATGTCGATGCCGTTCTTGTGCCAGCGGGTGATGGTGACGTCGCGCAGCCGATCGCGGAGGGCGGGCTCGTCGGCCACGTGCGCATAGGCGCCGGCCATGTAGATAGGCTCGCCGGCGTAGCCGCGCACCGGCGGGATGTCGCTCGAAATGGCAGCCTGGGCGGAGCGCACGCGGTCGTCGACGAAGTTGAGGAAGAGGCCGTCGGCGCCGATCAGGTAGATGGGCACCTCGCGCTCGTTGAACAACGCGAGCACCCCGGCCAACGCGTCGCCCTCGAGCGGGCGGTCGTAGAACACGTGGCGCCCGTGGTCGAGGCACTGTTGGCCGTTGAGCAGCAGGTACGCGTGGAAGGGGAAGTCGACGCCCAGCGCGTCCAGCTCGGAGAGGGCGCGCCCGGTCGAGACGACCACCGCGATGCCCTGGTCCCGCAACTGACGGAGCGCCGCGGTCGCGCTGGCCGGAACGCCGCCGGTCTCGTGGGAGAGCAGCGTTCCGTCGACGTCGAAGAAGACGGCGCGGACGGGCTTGGTCATCAGGGCTCCTCTCGGGTCGCGTGGGACACACGCGTCCGGCACCAGTGTCCCACCAGGACAGGGTACACACACAGCGGCACAGACCCCCGAGAGAGGAACCGCGATGGCCATCGACGCCCGTTTCCTGCACCGTTGCACACATGTCCTCGACAAGCACAGGACCATCGACTTCTACGAGAAGGCCCTCGGCTTCCACGTGGTCCGCGAGTCCTCCGCGCCCGACGGCTCTTGGACCAACACCTACCTGGCCACCGACGCCTGCCCGTTCCAGATCGAGCTCACCTGGAACCGCGGCCGGACCGAGCCCTACGACAACGGTGGCCAGGGCGAGCACATCGCGTTCTCGGTGGACGACTTCGAGGCCGCGCACAAACTGCACCAGGAGATGGGCGTCATCGAGTACGAGAACCCCACGATGGGCCTCTATTTCATCACGGACCCCGAGGGCTGCCGCATCGAGATCCTCCCGGCCCACCGCGGCGAGGACGAGCGGCGCTGACGCATATAAGAAAGCAGTGGGTCACCACCCGACGGGGCGGTGACTCACTGCGGCGGTGATCGGGTTCTATGATGCGGCGCTACTTCTCGTCCTTGTTCACGAGCGCGTCGCGAATCTCGGTGAGGAGCTTGACCTCGTCGCTGACCTCCTCGACCTCTTGTGCCTCCTCCTCGTCGCCCTTCTTGGCGATCTTGTCGTGGGCGGTGTTGACGGCCTTGACCATCAGGAAGATCACAAGGGCGATGAGCAGGAAGTTGATGACCGCCGTGATGAAGCTGCCCCACATGATGTTGACGGTCTGACCGGTGGTCGGGCTCACGAACGACGTCTTGATGTCCGCGAAGTCGAGGCCGCCGATGATGACGCCCACGACCGGCATCACGATGTCGTTGACGAGCGAGCTCACGATGGCGGTGAACGCCGCGCCGATGATCATGCCGACGGCCAGGTCCATCACGCTGCCCTGCGAGATGAACTCCTTGAACTCGGCCCAGAGGCCCTTGCCCTTTTCCTTGGCCTGTTCCTTGTCAATGGTCATGGTCTCGCTCCCTTGTATTGACGGCTGACTCTCCACTGGGGATAGCATTCCCCTCTGTGCGGGTGGGGATTCTCTCGGGCGGCCTTCTCGCGGATGCGCGCTGGACCGGGAGCCGTCGAAGGACGTGGAACGTGACGGGCGCGGGTCCCGGCGGCTACACGTAGGCGCTCGGCGTGCCGTCGCGCAGGCTCGCGCTCACGTTGTTCAGGTCGTCCGAATGGGTCTGGTCCGCCAGGTAGCCCACGGCCTGCCACGCCGCCATCGGGAAGTCGCCGTCCACGAGCCCCACCGCCGACGCCGCGAGCGACTGCAGCAGCTCGTCCCGCTGGGGGATGCAGATGTGGGCGCGGCGCAGCAGCTCCTCGGCCTCTTCCCGGCTCGGCGTCTTCATGCGGTTCTCGGCGAGCAGCTCGGCCAGCTCCGCGCGCGACTGCTCCGCGAAGCGCGGCGCCGCCAAGGCGAGCACGTAGCACGCGGCCCCGACCTCCGGGTGCCCCGACTGCCACAGCGCGAACGCGAGCCGGTAGTACACGAACCCGGTGTCCTCACGGTCGATGAGCATCGTGAGGAGCGTCTTGAGCTCCTCGGCGGCCTCGTCGAAGCGCTCCAGGTCGCCGAGCATCACGGCCTTGGCCACGCGCGGCTGCGTGCTCGACGGTGCGAGCGCGATGCACTGCTCCACCGTGGCGAGCGCGCGCGCCGGGTCCTCGAGGTCCAGGTAGCGACGGGCGAGGCCGAGCCGCGCCTCGAAGAAGCCGTCCGGTAGGTTGTAGTAACGGGGCGTCGACCCTTCCGCGACGGTCGTTCTGCTCGTCACCTGCGTGGGGTCCTCGGCGGCGGCAACGCCGCAGGCCTTGGTTCCGCCGGCGGGCGCCTCGGCCACGAGCAGCCGGGTGAGCCCGCTGCTGCAATAGAGGGGCCGTTTGTCCTCGAGCTCCTCGGCGCGCTCCCCGAGGAGCTTGAGCCCGCGGTCGCAGACCTCTTCGAGACGCATCACGGCGACGACGGGGGAGTCGGCCTCCTCCGCGTCCACCGAGCGCACCTCCTCGAGCAGCTCTGGCATCGGGTCGTGGTAGACGTCCAGCTCGCAGGCCTGCGTGGCCCGGAGGCTCTGGGCCAGGTCCTCGGGCAGCGGGCGCAGGTCCTGCCAGAGCTCCGTCCGGTGGGGCAGGAGCTCGGGCGCCCGGAAGGGCTCGATGGGCCGGAGCCCCGCGTCCGAACCGCCCCCCGGCACGTAGAACAGGCGGGCGTCCTGGCCGAGCAGGGCGACGAGCGCCTCGGGCTCGTACTCCTGCGCGAGCGAGCCGGACCTGAGCGCCGGCAGCGTGACGCGGTTGAAGGGCAGCCGCCGGAAGTCCACCGAGAGCACGGGGAGGCCGCCGAGCCCCTCCGAGAAGACCGTGACCACGACGTTCGTCAGCATCACCGAGGAGCCGAACGCCGCGGCCGCCATGGTCGTCGCGAGGCGGACGGCGTAGGTGGCCGCGAGGGCGGGAGCGTCGCCGGGGCCTCCGGGGAAGGCCGAGAGGGGAGGCGTCGCGCACTCGACGGCCGCCACGCCGCTCGGGAGGTCGCAGTCGAAGCGCTGCTCTAGACGGAAGGGCAGCCGCAGGCGCTCGCAGGCCCGCGCGAACCGAGTGCGCACGTCCCACTGGCCGCCGCGCTTGCCCTGGGCGCCACGGTAGCTGATGAGCGGGTTGGGCTTGTCGAAGTCGTCAAGGAGGGTCGGCGCGTCCGCGACGAAGCGCGTGAGGACCTCGCGGCCGAGCTGGTCGAGCGACGGCGGGATCGCGCCCGTAGAGAGCTGCTCGGTCATGAGGGTCACGCGGTTGAGCACCGCCTCGACGGAAAGGAGGCGCGCGCGGTCCTCCGGCGACAGCAGCGGGGTCGGGAAGCGGGCCCACCAGAGGCCCGTGGTGCTGAGCCGCACGACGTCCGCGCCGGCCTCGGCCACGATGCGGCGCACCTCAGGGGCGCCGACCTCGAGGAGGGAGCGCGCGGCATAGCGCTGGAGCGGCGTGGCCTCGGGGTTGTCCGGCCGGCCGTCCTCGATGATCTGGTCGAGGGCGTCCGGCAGCGGCTCCTCCAGGAGCGGCGCGAGCACGTCCGGGGACTCTTCCGGCCCGTCCGGGATGACCTTGCGGCGGGTGAGCTCAAGGAACACGAGGTAGCTCGCGGCAGTGAGGGTGCGGAGGTCGAGGGCCGCGTCCGTGTTGCCGTAGGAGCCGACGCCCCCGGGCAAAAGGCTCGCCGAGATGAAGCGCCCGTCGCCGTGGGGGCAGTCCTCCCAGCTGGCGATGGCCACCGGGCCGTGCGTCCGGGAGAGCTCGACGACGCCCTCACTTGTGGAGCCGATCCCGTTGCACACGCGGAGCAGCGGCTGCCCCGTGGGCACCGACGTCAACGGTTGGGAGCACGGCCACACGGAGGAGCCGCCCTCGATCCAGGCGAGGACGCGCACGTTGCGGCCGCCGAGCTGCTCGACGATGTAGCCGAGCCCGTGCCCCTCGGGGGCCCAAGCGGGGATGTCGACCACGGCGTACGAGGGAGTGGGTTCCTGCCCGGGCAGCGGCCGGAGCGGATGGACCCGGTTGGCCGAGAACAGCGGCAGCTTGAGTGTCGGCGCGGCGTCGGCCACGGTGCCCCCTTTGTCGATGTCGAGCGCTCACAGGGCACCAGCGTACTGCAAGGCCCTCGGGGAAGTGCCCCGTCACAGCAACGCGGCGGGGCGCGGTGGCCCCGCCGCCGAGACGATCTCGGGTGAGACGATCTCGTCTCTTTGTTCTGTCTCACTTTCTGGGTGGGACGATCTCGTCTCTTTGGTTTGTCTCACTCCTCGGAGAGCTTCTCGAAGGCTGCCATCAGGGGAGGGATCATCTGCTTCTTGCGGCTCACGACGCCGGGGAGCACCGCCATGCCGTCTGTGGGCTCCACGCCGAAGGCCGCCCTCACGACGCTCTCCGCGCCCTCGCCGTAGAACAGGAGGTCCGTGGTCTGCGTCTTCACGTCGGTGAACATGTACATGACGACGGGCAGGTCCTCGTTCCGTGCGGCATCGGCCAGGTACGGCCCCACGAGCGCCTCGGCGGCCTTGCGGCTCGACTCCGTCATGTAGGAGCCCTGGCCCACGCCGAAACGCGCGCTGCCCCGGGAGAAGATCTTGAAGTCGCTGTTGAAGACGTCCTCGGCGGTGCGCCCGGTGAGGTCCGCGCCGGCCTCGAACATCTCGTCCGCGTAGGTGTCGATGTCGACGCCGCAGATGCCCGCAAGCTCCTGGGCGGCGAGCTTGTCCTGCTCGGTGCAGGTGGGGGAGCGGAACGTCAGGGTGTCCGAGAGGATCGCCGAGAGCATGAGGCCCGCGATGTGCGGCGGCGGCGTGATGCCGTTCTCGTCGTACATCTGCTTGACGATGGTGCAGGTGCAGCCCACCGGCTGGGCGCGGTAGAGCGCCGGCGAGGTGGTCTCGATGGTGCCGATGCGGTGGTGGTCGATGATCTCGAGGATGATGGCGTGGGACAGGCCGTCCACCGCCTGGGACACCTCGCTATGGTCCATGAGGATCACGTGCTTGCGCTTGATGTCGAACATGTTGGCGCCGGAGATCACGCCCGCGAACCGGCCGTCCTCGTCGAGGATCGGGAAGTAGCGGTGGCGGGTCGCGCTCATCGTCTTGCGGACGTCCTCGATGGTGGTGTTGACCGAGAAGGTCACGAGCCCCTGGCTCAGCATCACCGAGCGCACGGGCACGGACATGCAGATGAGGCGCGTGGCGGCGTACGTGTCGAGCGGCGTCGTGATGATGCGGCACCCGTGGTGCTCGGCGGCGCTGATGATGCCGCGGGTGGGCTTGGCGTCGCAGCAGATCACGAGGCAGCTGGCGCCGGAGTCGATGGCGTAGCGCTGCACCTCGTAGCGGTTGGTGACGAGCACCATGTCGCCCTCTTCGATGGAGTCCTCCATCATCTCCGGGCTCGTGCCGACCACCACCTTGCCGCCGGCGATCTGCTCGGACGGGTCGCCGAGCACCATCTCGCCGTTCAAGGTCTCGATCACGTTGGCGTAGCTGGTGCGGGACGTGGAGAGCACGTCGTTGGCGAAGACGTCCATGTTGGCGTTCGCGACGTCCTTCACGGTGACGAGACCGAGAAGCTCCTGGTCGTCCGTCGTGACGCAGAGGGTGTCCTGACGGTCGTCGCGCATCTTGTTCCAGGCCGCGTAGAGGCTGGTCTCCGCGTCGATGCCCCGCTCCCTTTGATAGGCGAGGTCCTTCACCTGCGGGCGGACGGAGGTGATGAGGTCCGGCTCGTCGACGCCCCAGCGCTTGAGCACGAAGGCCGTCTCGCGGTTGATGGAGCCGGCGCGCCGGGGCTCGTGGATCTTCGGGCCGATCGCGTTCTTGAGCCAGGCGTAGCTCACGGCCGAGCAGATGCTGTCCGTGTCCGGGTGCAGGTGCCCGATCACGTTGACCTTGCGCAGGGTTTCCATGGTCGCTCCTCTGAAGTCGCTGTCAACAACTCATTGAAGCAGCCCAGACCTGCGGTTTTTCAGGCGAAGGCGAGAGTCCTTGAAATATCGACGCTTCGCGCCCGTGAGCGGTCGCACGCGGCGGCGAGCGGCGGGACACCGGTGCCGGACACGTGCGTCCCACGGTGCGGACGGCGGGACACAGGTGTCCAGCACCTCTGTCCCGCCCAGTTGCAAACGATCGTTTGGAACCTGTCGAAAACTCGTTTCTACTCCGCCGCCGGGCTCGTCAGCAGTCCGCGCACGCAGGCGACGACCTCGGGATCGGTCGCGTTCGCGAAGAACAGCTCCGAGAAGCGCTCGCCGGCCACGGCGCCGGCCACAAGCTCCGGGTCGAGGCCGTTGAGGAGCGCCGGGAAGGGCTTGAAGTTGTTCGCCCGCACGGCGTCAAGGATGCGCTTGTTGCGCTGCTCGGGCACGGCGCGCTCGCGCGGGTAGCCCTGGCCGGACTCCTCGGAGAAGAGCTTCTCGAAGATGTAGCGGAGCTGCAGCTCCGAGCCCCAGCCCTGGCCCTTGGCGAAGGGAACCGCCACCGCGTTGCCGTCGTTGATCTGGGCGAAGGTGTAGGCGTCGAGCGGGTCCTCCACGTGGCCGCAGATCACGCCGGGGAAGCTGTTGAGCGCGAGCATGGCGCCCTCGCCGGTGCCGCAGCCGGTGACCACGTAGTCGGCCGCGCCGCCGTTCAGGACGATGGCCGCGAGGATGCCCTCCTGCACGTAGGTGAGCTGGGCCGCGTCGTCCGCCGTGTACATGCCATAGTTGAGAACCGTATGGCCGAGCGGCTCCACGGCGGCACGCAGGGCCGCCTCCACCTGGGCGTTCTTGCTGGCCTGGCTGTTTTCCATAATCAGTGCGATGCGCATGGAGATTTCCTTTCGGATGTGAAAAAAGGGACTGTCCCGTTTTGCACGCGGAGTCGTTTACTGGGGCTGCTTGCCGAGGTACGCGGTGATGCCGCCGTCCACGTAGAGCACCTGGCCGTTCACGAAGTCGGACGCCGGGCTCGCCAGGAACACCATCGCCCCCATGAGGTCGACCGGCGTGCCCCAGCGCCCGGCCGGGGTCTTGGCGCGGATGAAGCTGTCGAAGGGGTGCATCGAGCCGTCGGCCTGCGGCTCGCGCAGGGGCGCCGTTTGCGGCGTGGCGATGTAGCCCGGGCCGATGCCGTTGCACTGGACGTTGGCCTCGCCGAACTCGCTCGCGATGTTGCGCGTCAACATCTTGAGACCGCCCTTCGCCGCCGCGTAGGCCGCGACCGTCTCGCGTCCCAGCTCGCTCATCAGCGAGCAGATGTTGACGATCTTGCCGTGCCCTTTCTCCACCATGGCCGGCAGCACCGCCTTGGCGCAGATGAAGGGCGCGGCGAGGTCGATGTCCACCACGCGGCGGTACTCCTCGGCGGACATCTCGAGCATCGGCGTGCGGGCGATCATGCCGGCGTTGTTGACGAGGATGTCCGGCGACCCGAGGTCGGCCGTGATGTCGGCCACCATCGCGGCGACGGCGTCCTCGTCCGTGACGTCGGCAACGTAGCCGTGGGCGTCCACGCCGGCGGCCGCATACTCGGCCAGCGCGCGCTCGAGATGCTCGGCGCTGTGGCTGTTCACGGCGACCGTGGCACCGGCCTTGGCCAGGGCGACCGCACAGGCGAAGCCGATGCCGTGGGTGGCACCGGTCACGAGGGCCACCTGGCCGTCGAGCCGGAACAGGTCCAGTGAGAAGACCGACGGGTCCGCGTACTGCTCGCTCATGGGCAAGCTCCTTTCCTCTGGGACACGGAGGAGGATAGGCGGAGGGACGCCGATAAGTAAACCGATTCACAAAAATGGAGAAGTCTTCACAAAGGGGAGGAGGCCGCGCCCCCAGCGGCCTCTGGGTTCATCCCCATCCTGGATTCGTTCTTCGGGAAGACGCCCTACGCGCCGGGTTCGCACGAGAACCATGCTCTTGAGAGCCCGCGTGGTGACGTTCTGGAGTAAACAGGTTGACATTCTTGGGCGAGGGGCCTTTCATCGTTCGGGAGAGACACCTCCCCAGAAAGGGCCACCCATGAAGCTCGCGAGCCTCCGCACGGCGTCCGGCACCACGCTCGGCATTCTCGACGGCGGTCGCCTCGTCGACGTGGCGGCCACGGCGGCCGAGCGCGCCCTGGACGTCCCCGTCACGATGGAGCAGCTCATCGCTCAGGGGCCCCTGGGCCGGGAGGCGCTCGCCGACCTTCTCGGGGGCGAGGTCGTGACCCTCGATCCAGACGCGGCCACCTTCGCCCCGGTGGTGGCCGACCCCGAGAAGATCCTCTGCGTCGGCATCAACTACCGCAAGCACAGCGCGGAGTTCCAGATGGACGTGCCGTCGGAGCCCTTGCTCTTTGGCAAGTACAACAACGCGTTGGCGGCCCATCGGGAGACCGTGGGGCTCTCGCCCGTCTCCAACCAGTACGACTACGAGGCCGAGCTGGTGATGGTCGTGGGCCGGCGCGCCCATGACGTGCCGCAGGACCGGGCGCTGGACTACGTGTTCGGCTACACCGTGGGCAACGACCTCACGGCCCGCGACCTGCAGCATCGCACCGGCCAATGGCTCATCGGCAAGTCCCTGGACCAGTTCGCGCCCACGGGCCCCTACCTCGTGACCGCGGACAGCTTCGACCCGGCGCACAAGCGCATCGGCCTGACCAAGAACGGCGTGCCCGAGCAGGACGCCACCACCGACGCCATGGTGTTCGACTGCGCCCAGATCCTGAGCTGCGCCTCCCGGTACCTGACGCTGGAGCCGGGGGACCTCATCTTCACCGGAACGCCGGAGGGCGTGGTCTGCGGCAAACCGGCAGGCCAGCAGGACTGGATCCGCCCCGGCGACGTGGTGGAGGCGACCATCGAGGGCATCGGCACGCTGACGACGCGCTTCGCCTAGCCCGGGGCCGCGCCGCGGTCGCTGGCGTGTGGGTCACCCTTTGCCTGCGATGCCTTTCAGTGGAAAGAACAGCTTCCGAGTGCCGCGCCCTTCAATAAAGCCGGCTGATAGGTACCAGGCACGCACCTCGTCGTTCAGGGGGTCGCAGACCAGGGCACGGCCGCCGATACGGGCCCGGACGGTCGCGGCCTCGAGGATGGCGTCTTTGAGCAGCGCCTTTCCCAGTCCAAGACCCTGGAAACCCTGATCTACGGCGAGCCTGCCCAATAGAAGGCACGGTACCGGGTCGGGCGCATTGCGCGAGACGCGTCCCGGAGACGCGCCGCGAATCACGCTGAAGGGCGAAAGGGTGTAGTAGCCCACGATGCGGTCGCCGTCCTCCAACACGAACACGGCAGCATCACCGAGTGCCTCAGCTCTTGGAGCGCGCTCTCGGGCCCAGTCGTCGAGAGCCGGCTCGCCGCAGCGGACCTGCGACACATCGTCACCCGGCGCCATGCGGCGGACGCGCATCATTGCTTGTCCAGCACGGAAGGCATCGCCAGAAACTCGAGGCCGGTCTCTGTGGGGCCCTCGTCGAGCGCTTGCAAGAACTCGTCAAAGGACACCGGTGAGAGCGTCTCGGTTCGCGAGGCCTCAATCTCTTCGGCTGCGATGCGCTTCAGGCGCGACTTGGCCCACTGGGTCGTCTTCATGCCAGCAAGCGACGCCGAAAGGTCGAGCTGGGCTCGCTCTTCGTCGTTGAGGGGGATGTCGAGCCGGCGCCGGGTCGTGCGTTTCTCTAGAACAGCAGGAGCCATCGTGCCTCCTTCCAACGTGCCCTAGAGTATAGCCGCATACGGCGGATGCTATCCGCCGTATGCGTGGACCCGATGGACGGCGTGCCCTATCGCGTCGTCGTGCCCCACTGCACCGAGCAGGGCAGCACCTGGTGGGGGTTCACCGCCCCCTCTTTGTGGATCAGGTCGATCAGGATCCGGCAGGCCGTCGCGCCCTCCTCGCGCGCCGGCTGCATGATCACGGAGACGCTCGGGCTCGCCACCTCCACCCATTCCGCGTTGTCGAAGCCGAGCAGCCCCACCGCGCCCGGCATCAGCGGGTAGAACTCGCGCATGCCCCGGTAGATGTCCGGCAGCGCCCAGCAATTGGGCGCGAACACGAGCGTGGGCGTCACGCCGTCGATTCGCTCGCGCAGGAACCCTTGCAGCGCGGGGACGTCGACCGAGTCGTCCCCCAGCTCGAACTGCTCAAAGCCGACGCCCGCCTCCGCCAGGGCCTCCACAAAGCCGCTCGTGCGCTCCACGCGGCTGCTCAGGTTGCCCGCCGGGGCGGCCACGAGCAGGAACCGCTCATAGCCCTTGGCAATGCAGGCGCGGATCGCTTGGAAGGTGGCCTCGTAGTTGTCGGTCTTCACCCAGCTGGACGCGTAGTCGTAGAACTTGCTGTCAAAGAACACGAGGGGCGTGTCCGTCTCGTCGATGGCCTGCGAGATCTCCTTGAAGGAGGCGGTGGGCTGCACGAGGAACCCGTCCACTCCCACGGCGAGGAGCCGGTCGATATAGTCGCGCTCGTTGTCGCGGTTGTGGTTCGACCCGCTCACGAGCACGCGGTAGCCGGCCTCGGCGGCGACGTCCTCGATGCCCTTGACGATGGAGTTGGAGAACGTGTTCGCGATGTCGCCGATGATCACGCCGATGAGCGACGTGCGCTTGGCGTTGAGGGAGCGCGCGACGGGGCTCGGCCGGTAGCCGGTCTTGGCGATGGCCTGTGCGATGCGCTGCCGGGTCTCCTCGGACATGCGCTCGGACTTGCCGTTGAGGAAGAAGGACACGGTGGTCTTGGAGACGCCCGCCATCGTGGCGATGTCGTTGATGGTGACGTGTTTCTTGCCCGCCATGGTGCCCTCCGTCGGTCTGCGCCGTCGAGTCCTCCGGTTACCTAGTTTACTGCTCGGCGTCCCGTCCGAGCCGGTCGTGTGCCCGGGGGCCGTGCCCGGTCGAACGGCTCCTGCAATGGCCGTATGTCCCATGAGTAAACCAGTTAGACCGTCAATGGAACAGCTCAGAGAAAGCCCACGTCCCGGGTCAGCCCCGCCGCTTCCTGTCAGCCTATGCCACCGGTGACGATAGAGGCGCTGGTGGAGCCCAGGGGCAGCGCGACAGCGCTTTCGCCAGCTCCAGGCAGGGCAGGCACCGTTGCCGTTGCAACCGGTTTCAACGGCCGTTCGCGGACTCAGGAAGTAAATGGTTTGCTTATAAGGTTCCGGGTCGTCTGCGGGGGATTATGCGCAAGTGCCGGGAGTTTCATGCATCACGAGCTGCCCAAAGGTGTGGGCAGCCGTCGATAAGAGGCGGAATGCCGGCAAAGAAACAGCAGGTAATAAGCCTGATCATCCATGCCTCTCGTGCTGGGTCACAAGACCGCGCACGGTTTCAGCCCATTCATGGTCTACCTGAATAGCTTCGCTGACCGTCAATGTGTCCCCAGAAGTAAACCGGTTGTCTTCTCGGGAGAAAAGGACTGTCATACGAGTTGCCGGAGGAACGGACGCGGGCGCTCCCGGGGGTCGCGCACGCCCTCTTCGCAGGCTCCCCACATTTCCCGTAGGGTAAGACCGGCCGCCGAGCGGCCTGGGAGAAAGGAATCCCATGTCACGGAAAGACAAGAAGGTGACCTGGCTCACGCGGCTGGGTTACGGCTCTGGCAACCTCGTGGGCTCGGGGGCGCTCGCCATCTCCAACGCCTGGCTCGTGATCTTCTACACCCAGTACGCCGGCCTCTCGATGCCCGAGGCGACGCTCATCTACTCGTCGGCGCTCTTGGTGGACACCTTCTTGAACCCGTTCTGCGGCTTCATCACCGACGCGTTCAACAACACCTGGCTCGGCCGCACGTTCGGGCGCCGTCGCTTCTTCATCCTGCTGGCCATTCCGGTGCTCGGTCTGCTCAACCCGATGATGTGGGTCGTCGTGCCCAATGGCTTCGCGTACTACTTCCTCGTCTACATCCTCTACAACGCGATGTACACGATGGTGATGATCCCCTACGACGCGCTCCCGGCCGAGATGACCGAGGACTACGACGAGCGCACGTACCTGGCGGGCCTTCGCGCCTCCATCGGCAAGGTCGCCGGCTTTTTGACCGCCGCCCTGCCGGGCGTGTTCTTCCTCGTCTTTGGTAACGACAACCCCCAGGCGTTCTTCATCATGGGCTGCGCCTTCGGCGTCCTGATGGCCGCCGCCATGCTCTTTGTCTACCTCACCACCTGGGAGCGCCCGGTGGACGAGTCCACGATGGAGCGGGTCGAGTCGCCGATCGAGGGCGTCAAGAAGATGTTCGTGGACCTCGGCTCCACCCTCCGCATCAAGACGTTCCGCCACCTGCTCGGCATGTACCTCTTCGGCTTTGGCGCCGAGTGGCTCTTCACCTCGACGTTCTCCTACTTCGTCCTCTATTGCCTGATGCTCCCCAAGGCCAACGCCTCCGCGTGGTCCTCCATGAGCTCGATCCTGCAGCTCGTGTCCACGCTCGCCGTGATGGGCGTCGTGGCCAAGAAGGGGTTCCGCAAGCCGTACATGGTCGCCGAGGGCGTCGTCATCGTCGCCACCCTGGCCTACGTGCTCGCCGTCGTGGGCGGTGTGGACGCCTCCACCACGGCCGGCTTCATCGCCATCACGTCCATCGTCGTGGTCTTCGGCCTGGGCACCGGCGCCGTGTACTACATCCCCTGGCAGGCCTACCTGTTCGTAGCCGACGTGGACGAGGTGGTCACGGGGCGCCGTCGCGAGGGCAACTTCTCGGCCGCCATGCACTTCTGCGGCAAGCTCATCAACTCCGCCGTGGTCGCCATTCTCGGCATGGTGCTCTCCGTCGCCGGCTACGTGAGCGGCACCTCCGGCGACGTGACCCAGCCGGCCACCGTGTCCACGGCCATCCTCGGCGTGCTGATCGTGGGCGTCTGCGGCCTGTCCCTGCTCGGCATGGTCTCCGCCAAGCTCATGAAGCTCGACCGCGACACCGACAAGATCGTCCAGCGGGAGGCCAAGCGCGTGCTGCAGGAGGGCGGCCGCATGGAGGACGTGGACCCGGAGGTCAAGCGCGTCTGCGAGCAGCTGTCCGGCGTCCAGTACGAGCTGTGCTTCGGTCACAACACCGTCGGCTACCACACGCCCGAGGAGCTCAAGCGCATCCGTGAGGAGATGCCCGCCCGCATGGCCATGAGCTTCGGTGCGGCGAAGGGCGAGCCGGGACAGTTCTTGGACGAGCAGTTCCAGGGCGACGCGATGGACCAGCTGGAGCCGAGCACCAAGAAGGCCGTGTAAGGCGGCGCATGCGGCCCGTCGGGACGATGCTCCCGGCGGGCCTTTCGGAAGACCCGTGCGAGGGAGGACACCCATGGGGTGCAACGCGATTCTCGACATCTACATCGAGCAACTGTTGGACCGCTCGACGCCCGAGGCGCCGGCCTGGAACATCGAGAAGGCCCGCGCGGGCGGTCAGAACACTTGGAACTACATCGACGGCTGCATGATCAAGGCGCTGCTCGAGCTCTCGGACATCACCGGCCGGCAGGACTACCGCGACTACGCCGACGCGTTCATCGACCATTTCGTGGGCGACGACGGGGCCATCGACGGCTACGACCCCGAGGAGTACAACCTCGACAACGTCAATGCCGGCAAGACGCTCTTTCTGCTCCACGGCCTCACGGGCAAGGAGAAGTACCGCCTGGCCATGGACCGCATCTACGGGCAGCTGCTGGGCCAGCCGCGCACCAAGGAGGGCGTGTTCTGGCACAAGGCCATCTATCCCAACCAGATCTGGCTCGACGGCATGTACATGGCGCAGCCGTTCTACATGCAGTACGAGCTGGCCTTCAACGAGCGGCGCGCCTGTTCGGACTCCTTTCACCAGTTCTGTGTCGTGCGCGACCTCATGCGCGACGCGCGCAACGGCCTCTACCACCACGCCTACGACTCCTCGCGCAAGCAGTTCTGGTGCGACCCCGTGACGGGGCTCTCGTCGAGCTTCTGGCTGCGCGCCGAGGGTTGGTTCGCGATGGCGCTCGTGGACACCTGGGAGCTCATGCCGCCGAGCATGTCCACCGAGAAGGACACGCTGCGCCAGATGCTCGCCGAGCTGGTGGACGCGATGCTGCCCTACCGCGACCCCGCGACGGGCATGTGGCACCAGGTGATCAACCTGCCGAACATCGAGCCCAACTACCTGGAGACCTCGGGGTCGGCGATCTTTGCCAACGCGATGATGAAGGGCGCGCGGCTGGGGATCCTCGACGAGGGGATGTTCGACCTGGGGCGCGAGACGTTCGACGGCATCTGCCGCACCTGTCTGACCGAGACCGACGGCGAGCTGGAGCTGAGCAGCATCTGCCTCGTGGCCGGTCTGGGCAACACCGGGCACCGCGAGGGCACGTTCGAGTACTACATGCGCGAGCCCGTGGTGAAGAACGACGCCAAGGGCGTGGCGCCCCTCGTGTTGGCGTACATCGAGACCATGCGGCACGACCAGCTGGCGGGTCTGTGCGACCCGACGTCGCCGGCCGCGTCCTGCTCGCTGCTGGACCCCTTTGGCGGCTATGAGCCCCACGGGACGCCGGTGGCGCGGTCGAGCAAAGCGGTGTGAGCCATGGGGGAGCTGAGCTGGGGCGTGCGGCTGCACGACCTGCCGGAAGGGACGCTCGAGGAGCGCATCCGGCTGGCGGGGAAGCTGGGGTTCTCCTGCATCCACCTGGCGTCCAAAGCCGTGTACGCCGCCTGCGGATGCGGGCGCGAATGCCTGACGCCTGGGCTGGCGGCCCATCTGCGCGAGACGTGCGACGAGGCCGGCGTGAGGGTGGCCGTGTTCGGCTGCTACCGGAACCTGGCCGTGCCGGACGACGCCGCCTTGGCCGAGGAGCTGGCCGAGTATGCCGCGTGCCTGCGGTTCGCCGCGTGGCTCGGAGGTTGCGTGGTGGGCACGGAGACCGGACGACCCAACGTGGAGAACCGGTTGACCGATGAGCGCCATGGCGAGGCTGCGCTCGAGCGGTTCTCGGCCGGCCTATCGCTGGCGTGCAGGATCGCTGAGCAGGTCGGCGTGACCTTTGCCATCGAGCCCGGCTGGGGCGAGACGGTGCACACGCCGGAACGGTGCGCGCGGGTGCTGGAGGAGGTGTCGTCGCCGGTCCTGGGCGTGATCTGGGACCCGGTGGCACAGCTGGACCCCTCGCTGGCGTGCGACGTGGAGTACCAACAGTCGATGGCGGAGCGTATGGAGCGCCTCTGCGGCGAGAACGTGCTGGTACTGCATGCCAAGGACTTCGTCGTCCCGGAACAGCGGCGGCCGGGGGCGCTGGTCTGCACGGGCCCCGGTGTGACCGGCTGCTACGACTATGGGACCGTCGTTGCCTGGGCGCGCGACCAGAAGCCCTGGATTCAGTGCGTGGCCGAGGCCTCGACGCCGGACACCGTGCGGGGCTGCCTTTCCTACTTGCAAAGCCGGTAAGACGCACAGGGCACGGACGCCTGCCTTGGATGGGGCGCCCGTGCCCTTCTGTTCTGCGGAACTTGGTACCGATTCCGGCGTGAATCGGTAGGCAAACCGGTTGACTAACAGAATCGACGGGAGTTCCATAGGTACCAGAAGGCACTCCGATTCGTCGAGAAAGGACGGCCACCATGGACCAGGCAGCTGCGTCCGTTCGATCCCAGCGCTTCCTCTTGGCCGGGGAGCCCCTGGCGCTTCTGATGGCCCAGCAGGAGGGGCCGCTCGCCTCGGTGGGCGCGTGGAGCCAGGGGCTCGCCGGCGCCGAGCTCAACGTGGCGGTGGGCCTCACGCGCCTGGGTCACGAGGCCGAGTACCTCACACGCCTCGGCACGGACCCCTTTGGCGACGCGGTGCTGGCGGCGATGGGGGAGAAGGGCGTCTCGACGGCGCGCGTGGCGCGCGATGCGACGCGCCCCACGGGTTCCATGCTCAAGGGTCTGGCGAAGCATGGCGACCCGGACATCTACTACTACCGCACCGGATCCGCCGCGTCGGCGCTCTCGCCGACGGACGTGGACGCGCTCGACCTGGGCGACTACCACACGATCCATCTGACGGGCATTCTGCCTGCGCTCTCTGCCAGCTGCCGTGAGGCCGCCTACGAATTGGCCATCAGGGGGCGCGCGGCGGGCGCGCGCGTCACGTTCGACCCCAACGTGCGGCCGTCGCTCTGGAACAGCTCGAGCCTCATGCAGGACACGCTGCAGACGTTGGGCGGTCTCGCGGACGTCGTGCTGCCGGGCATTGGCGAGTGCGAGGTGCTACTCGGTACGGCCGATCCCGAGGAGGCCGGACGTCGCTGGCTGGGGCTCGGCGCGTCCCTCGCGATTATCAAGCTGGGACCCGCAGGGGCCTATTGGGTGTCGCGGGACGGGTCCGAGGGCTACGTGCCGGGCTATGAGGTGCCCCGCGTGGTGGACACGGTGGGCGCGGGCGACGGGTTCGCCGCCGGCGCGGTGTCCGCGCTGGCAGAAGGGCTGGGCTCGGCCGACGCTGCGGCGCGCGGATGTGCCATCGGCGCGCTGCAGGTGACGCGACGTGGCGACAACGACGGGCTGCCCACCCGAGAGGAGCTGGCCGCGTTCATGGGGGCAGCTCCGCGGGCGTCGCTGGACGCAGGGACTCATGAGGAGACGGCCGCCTAGCGGGTCGGGTCCCGACCTGCCGAGAAGAGAGAGGGCAACGGAACTATGGATGTGATCGAAGAGCTGGCATCGCTGCGGGTGGTGCCCGTTGTGACGATCGAGGACCCGGGCCAGGCCGTGGCCGTGGCCGAGGCACTGGCGGCCGGCGGGCTTCCGGCGGCGGAGGTGACGTTCCGCACGGACGCGGCAGTCGAGGCCATCGCGCGCATCGCGGAGGCGCTCCCGGACTTTCTCGTGGGCGCGGGCACCGTGCTGAACCCGGACATGGCACGCCGGGCCGTGGAGGCTGGCGCGCGCTTCGTCGTGGCGCCCGGCTACGACCCGGGCACCGTGGCCTGGTGCCAGTACCACGACGTGCCGGTGATCCCGGGTGTCGACACGCCGTCCGAGGTGATGGCGGCGAAGGCGCAAGGGCTCACGGTGCTCAAGCTGTTCCCGGCGTCCGTGCTAGGTGGGCCGACGTTCCTCAAGGCGTTGTCCGGCCCCTTCTCGGATGTGCGCTTCATGTGCACCGGGGGCGTGCGCCCAAGCAACGAGGCCGAGTACCTGTCGCAACCCAACGTGCTCTGTGTGGGCGGCACATGGCTCACGCCGGCCGACGCGCTTGCCGAGGGCGACTGGGCGCGCGTGTCGCAACTCTGCCGGGAGGCGAAGGCCGCCGGGCTGTGACAGGGACACATGTGCCGGGCACCAGTGTCCCGGTGCGGGTCGATGGCTAGGAGGCCTGCGCCCTGCCGAGCAGCGTCGAGGCGCGGAACACGACGTCCGTGGGAATGTCGCGCGTCTCGTGCGCCCGCTCTGGCTGTGCCAACCGTGTCACCATCAGGTCGGCCGCCGCGAAACCCATGCTGTAAGGGCGCGTGACCATCGTCGTCACTCCCGGGCCCAGGCTCTCGGGCCAGTCCCAACCCATGCGGTGCGCCCAGCCCCAGTCGTCGGGGCCGCACAGTCCCACGTCCTGCGGCATGGAGAGGCCCCGCCGCTGGATCGCATTGAACGCGCCGATGAGCGTGAGCGTGTTGGTCGCCACGATGGCCGGCGGGCCGTCCGTGGTGGCGAGCAGCTCGTCGAGCGCCGCGTCCACGGTCTCGTGCTCCCAGGGGTTCACCACGAACACGTCCGCCTCGGGGTCGGGCGAGCCAAAGGCCCCGCAGTCGACCGCGCAGAAGGCCTCGTGCCGGTCGCGACGCGGCCCCACTTCCACGAATGGCTCGGTGAAGAGGGCGGCCCGCGCGAAGCCCTGCTCGGCCAAGTGCTCCACGAGGGCGCGCATCGAGGCGTCGTAGGTGGAGAGGGCGATGTCGAAGTCCGCGCCCTCGACCGCGCGGTCGACGAGCACGACCGGCACGCCCCGGTCGCCGAGCCGGACGAGGTCATGGTCCTTGTCGGTGGCGGAGTTGACGATGAGTCCGTCCACCTGGTGCCGGAGCAGCGTGTCCGCCAGCTCGCCCTGGCGCTGCGCCGAGTCGTCGGCCGCCACCACGATGGCGGTGTAGCCGGCCTCGCGCAGGCGCTCCGAGACGCCGCTCACAATCGACGTGCCGAAGGGCGTCGCGATGTTCGCCACGAGCACGCCCACCGTGTACGACCGGTGCGACCTGAGACTGCGGGCCACGGCGCTCGGGTGGTAGTCCAGCTCTCGGATGGTCGCCTCGACGCGGGCGGCCAGGTCCGGAGACAGCTCGTCCGTGCGGCCGTTGATGAAGCGCGACACCGTGGTCTTGGAGACGTGCGCGGCCTTGGCGATGTCGCTGATGGTGGGTCGTCTGCGGGAGTTACCGGTGGTGGCCATGGGCATCCTCTTCCAGGGGGTCGTGTTCTCCACTGTAGCGCGGCCGTGCCGTCCGTGGTCGCCATCTAGTTGCTGACTATATGAATAGCCGCTGATTCCGTCACGGAGGAGATCCGGTTTACCTTATCGGCAGGGGCGAACCGCTGAAACCGGTACCACCGACCGTTTGCAGAATGGCTCCTGCTTGCGAATGCTGCGGACATCGAAGGTCGTGGGTTTTCAGGTTATACAGAAACCCTGCGGTCGTGTGGCACTGGTTCGCCCAGCTTGAGGATGTATGTGCAGGTCGAACACCTCGGCAGTGATTATGCCCGTTGAGCCTCTGCACGCCCGGCCCATGCTGCGGAACCGGTCCCACGCTTTCAGCCCATACGTTTGGAGCGAGTCGGCGCGCTTGCCGGACCCTCCGTGCGTCAGGAGGTAAACCGATTGACAAAACGGCTCACGGGGTCTGGAATGGGCATCGTTCGAGGACGAGCGAAGACGTCAGGAGGGCTGCATGGGCCTCGAGGTGGTGTGGGCGGGGTCGCGCGAAGCGGTGCTGCAGGCGACCGGCGAAGGAGCAGGCCGTTTCGAGCTCGCTGCCCCTGCCAGGCTGGTGGTGGACGGCGTCCCACGGGATCCGGTTACCCGCACGGTGTTCTATGTCGACGGTCTCGAGCCTGGCTCCGAGCACCGCGTGATGGTCGACGGCCCGGCGGGGACCTGCTCGGTCGCGTTCGCCACAAAGCCGGAGTCCGCGGTGCTCGACGTCCACGCCTTTGGCGCCCGGGGCGACGGCGTCCACGACGACACGCCCGCGATTCAGGCCGCCGTCGCCGTGTGCCCCGCGCAGGGTCGCGTGCTGTTGCCGGCCGGCGACTACGCGGTGACCGCCCTTTTCCTCAAGAGCGCCATGACGCTGGAGCTGGCCGCAGGCGCCGCGCTGCGTCCGTGCCACGACCGCGACCGTGTCCCGGTGCTCCCTGCGGGGCCCGATCTGGCGCCGGGCCTGGCCCTCGGCGCGTGGGAGGGCGAGGACATGCCGATGTTCGCGGCGGGGCTCACCGGCCTGCGCTGCTCGGACCTCGTGGTCTGCGGCTGCGGCCTCGTGGACGGCGGTGCCACGGCCGACGAGGACAACTGGTGGTTCGAGCCCAAGCGCATCCGCGTCGCCGCGCGTCCGCGCCTTCTGTTCCTGAGCCAGTGCGACCGGGTCACCGTCGCCGGACTCTCGTTCGACAACAGCCCGAGCTGGAACCTGCACCCGCGCCTTTGCCGCGACCTCGACCTTCTCTGCCTCACGGTCAACGGCCCCAAGGACTCGCCCAACACCGACGGTCTGGATCCCGAAAGCTGCTCCGGCGTGCACGTGGCCGGTTGCGACTTCAACGTGGGCGACGACTGCATCGCCATCAAGAGCGGCAAGGCCACGGTGCCGCGCGAGTTGCGGCCACCATGCGAGGACGTTCTCATCGAGCACTGCTCGATGCACGACGGGCACGGCGCCGTGGTGGTGGGCAGCGAGATCGCCGGCGGCGTGCGCCGCGTGACCGCTCGCGAGTGCGTGTTCCAGCGCACGGACCGAGGCCTGCGCGTCAAGACGCGCCGCGGCCGCGGCAAGGACTCGGTGGTGGAGAACGTCACCTTCGAGCGCCTGGCCATGGACCGCGTGCTCACGCCCTTTGTGATCAACTCCTTCTACTTCTGCGACCCCGACGGTCAGAGCGACTATGTCCAACGTCGCGAGGCACTGCCCGTGGACGACCGCACGCCCTGCGTGGCGTCGGTGACGTTCCGCGACATCACGGCCACCAACGCAGAGTGCTGCGCGAGCCATATCAGCGGACTGCCCGAGCAGCCCATCGACCGCTTGACGTTCGAGCACGTCTCGGTGTCCTTCGCAGACGATGCCGAGCCGTCCGTGCCCGCCATGGCCTGCGGGGTGCCCAAGCTGTGCCGAAGCGGGCTCAACGTGTCCTATGTGGGCGAGTTGGCGCTGGACGACGTGCGGCTTTGCGGCGTGGACGGGGCGCCCGTGGCGGCCGAGGGGGTGGGCAGCATCCTGGGCTCGGTGACCGTCCTGGATCCGGGACGGACGGCTCCGGCACCAGCGTCCCAGAGCGACGGGTCCCGCCGCGCCGACCGCCCGGCCGCCTCTTTCATCGACGAACAACCAGGGACAGGAGTTTGTGCCTCATGAAACCGTTCATGGACGACCAGAGCTTCTTGCTCACCACTGCCACGGCCGAGAGGCTCTACCACGACGTGGCCGCCGGTCTACCGATTGTGGACTACCACTGCCACATCTCGCCGGCGGAGGTGTGGGAGGACCGCCGTTACGAGAACCTCACACAGGTGTGGCTCGGCGGCGACCACTACAAATGGCGCCTCATGCGCGCCAACGGCGTGGACGAGCGCTTCATCACCGGTGACGCCTCCGACCGCGAGAAGTTCCAGGAGTGGGCCGAGACCCTTGAGCGCTGCATCGGCAACCCCGTGTACCAGTGGGCCCACCTGGAGCTCAAGCGGTACTTTGGCTATGACAAACCGCTCACGGGCGCGAGCGCGCAGGAGGTCTGGAACCTCGCGAAAGAGCGGCTGGCCGAGCCCGACATGAGCTGCCGCGGCCTGATCGAGCGCTCGGGCGTGAAGCTCCTCTGCACCACGGACGACCCGGCGGACGACCTCCGGTACCATCAGCTGCTGGCCGCCGACCCGAGCTTCTCGGTCAAGGTGCTGCCCGCCTGTCGTCCCGATGGCGCGCTGCGAATCGAGCGCTCGGGCGAGTTCGGCGCGTACGTGGCCCGTGTGAGCGCCGCGTCGGGCCGGACGATCGGGAGCTTCGCCGACTTCACGGCCGCCCTGCACGAGCGCTACGACTTCTTTGACCAGATGGGCTGCCGCACGGCGGACCATGCCTTCGAGTCCGTCGACTGGACAGAGGCTGACCCCGCCGAGGTGGAGCGCGTCTTCGCGGCAGGCCTCGCGGGCGAGCCGCTGAGCGGCCACGAGGTGCTGCAGTACCAGAGCGCCTTCATGGCCTGGGCCTCGCGCGAGTACGCCGAGCGCGGGTGGGTCATGCAGCTGCACTTCGGCTGCCGGCGCGACAACAACCGCCCCATGTTCGAGCGCCTCGGGCCCGACACCGGCTACGACTGCATCGACGCGCCCACGTCCACGTCCGGTCTGGCGCGCTTCCTCGGCGCGCTGCAGCAGGCGGGGACGTTGCCGAAGACGGTGCTCTACTCGCTCAACCCCAACGACAACGTCCTCATCGACACGGTGATGGCCTGTTTCCAGGAGGCCCCCTGCGCAGGTAAGCTGCAGAACGGCAGCGCCTGGTGGTTCAACGACTCCGAGACGGGCATGCGGGCACAGATGAC
Organism: Kribbibacterium absianum; assembly: GCF_030067705.1. Classification (GTDB taxonomy): domain Bacteria; phylum Actinomycetota; class Coriobacteriia; order Coriobacteriales; family Atopobiaceae; genus Kribbibacterium; species Kribbibacterium absianum. The sequence goes on along the minus strand of NZ_JASJEX010000005.1, from coordinate 100,865 downwards.
GGCCCTGGCCGAGGAGGGCGTGCTCGGCAACTTCATCGGCATGCTGACGGACTCGCGCAGCTTCTTGAGCTATCCGCGACACGAGTACTTCCGCCGGGTGCTCTGCAGCCTGATCGGCGAGCAAGTGGAGGCGGGCGCGTACCCGGACGACCCCGAAGCCCTGGCGCGGCTGGTGCGCGACATCTCCTACAACAACGCGGTGCGCTACTTCGGCTTCCCGCTCAAGGAGGCGTGAGATGGCGGTGTTGAATCGCGAGGTGGCCGAGCAGCTCGGGCTTCCGTTGGCGACGTCGGCCGACGCACCGGTCAAGGTGCTTCAGTACGGCGACGGCAACTTCCTGCGGGCGTTCGCGGACCTCTTTTTTGACCGTGCGAACCAGGCGGGTTGGGGCGGCTCCGTGGCCGTCGTGCAGCCGAGGACCCCGCGCACCGAGCGCTGCGACGCCTGGAACGAACAGGACTGCCTGTTCACGGTGCTCGTTCGCGGGCGAGCGGACGGTCAGGTGGTCGACGAGCGGCACGTGGTGTCAAGCGTGAGGGAGTGCCTGAACCCGCACCGGGCGACCGACCGGGAGGAGATCCTGCGCGTGGCCACGTCGCCGGAGCTGGAGCTTATCGTCTCGAACACGACGGACGCCGGCATCGCCTGGGACCCCGGCTGCTCTCTGGAGGACGAGGTGCCTGCCAGCTATCCGGCCAAGCTCACCCAGGTGTTGTATCGCCGGTGGGAGGCGGGGCAACCGGGTGTTGTGGTGCTGGCCTGCGAGCTGGTGGAGGACAACGGGGCGCGGCTCTTCGCGCTCGTGCGCCGCCATGCCGACGAGTGGGGCCTGCCGCTGGAGTTCGCCGCCTGGCTGGACCAGGAGTGCGTGTTCGCGTCGACGCTCGTGGACTCGATCGTGGCCGGCCCCGTGCGCGACCCTGCGGCAGTGGCCGCGCTGGGGCTGGGCTACGAGGACGGGTTCCTGGCGGCGCGCGAGCCGTTCGAGTGCTGGGTCATTCAGGGCGACGATGCGCTGGAGCGGCGGCTTCCCTTTGGAAGCGCCGGTATCGACACGGTCACGGTCGCGCCGGACATCGCGCCCTTCGAACGGCGCAAGGTGCGCATCCTGAACGGCGCGCACACGGGTTTTGTCCCCGGCGCGTGGCTGGCGGTCTACGACATCGTGCGCGATGCGCTCCATGACCCGGTGGTTCGTGGGTTCATGGACGCGCTGCTCGGCGACGCGGTGCGCCCGGCGCTGCTCGAGACGCTGGCGCCGGAGGACGTGGACGGGTTCATCGCAGCGACGGCCGATCGGTTCGACAACCCGTTCATCGACCACTCGCTGCTCGCCATCTGCCTCAACTCCACGTCCAAGTGGCGCGGGCGCGACCTGCCCACGCTGCTGGAACGCGTCGAGGCAACGGGCGCGGTGCCGCAGACGTTGGCTGCGAGCCTCGCCGCCCTCATCGCCTTCTACACCACGGGCGTCGAGGGGCGCGACGAGGAGGGGCTGCACCTGCGCCGTGCGGACGGCACGCCCTATGTGGCCGAGGACGAGGACGACGTGCTCGACTTCTACTGGGAGCATCGGGGCACGGACGACGCGACCTTGGTGGCTGACGTGCTGCGCAACACGGCGTTCTGGGGCCAGGACCTGAGCGACGTTCCGGGGTTGGAGCCGGCGGTGCTCGGGGCGCTGACGGTGATTCGCGCCGAGGGGCCGCTGGCGGCGTTCGCTGCTGCGATTGCAGAGACCAGTGAGGTCGCAGCATGAGCGCGGCGATGGTGCAGATCGCCCCCGGGGACTCCGTGGCGGTCGCGCTGCGTGACCTTGCGGCGGGGGAGACGGTGCCGGGCCCGGACGGGTGCAACGTGGAGCTGCAAGACGACGTGCCCCGCGGCCACAAGGTCGCTCTGACGGCGCTCGACTCGGGCGACCCGGTGGTGAAGTACGGCGCGGTCATCGGCCACGCGACCCGCCCTTTGGAACGGGGCCAATGGGTGCACACGCACGACCTGGCTACGAGCCTGTCGGGCACCGTCGAGTACCGCTGGGAGCCGGAGGCCCATGAGCTGGCGCGGCCGGCCGTTGAGCGCACGTTCCAGGGCTACCGACGCGCCGACGGCCGCGTGGGCACGCGCAACGAGCTCTGGATCATCCCGGTGGTGGGATGCGTGAACGACACCGCTGCTGAGCTGGCGGCCGAGGCCCAGGGCTTGGTGGGCGACGGGCTCGAGGCCGTGGTCGCCTTCTCTCACCCCTATGGCTGCAGCCAGATGGGGGACGACCTGGCGCGCACGGCGCAGGTGCTCGCGTCCCTGGCGCACCATCCCAACGCGGGCGGCGTGCTGCTGCTGTCGCTCGGCTGCGAGAACGTGACGCAGGAGATGCTGTTCGAGGCGTTGGGCTCTCTGGACCCGGAGCGTGTGCGCTACCTCCGCTGCCAAGACGTGGAGGACGAACTGGCGGCGGGGCTGGAGGTTCTCGGCGAGCTGGCCGACGTCGCGCGGCGCGACCGGCGCGAGGCGCAGCCGTTGTCGGAGCTGGTGCTCGGCTTGAAGTGCGGCGGCTCGGACGGACTGTCCGGCATCACAGCGAACCCGGTCATCGGTCGCGTGTCGGACGCCGTTGTCGCGGCCGGCGGCACGAGCCTTCTGGCCGAGGTGCCGGAGATGTTCGGCGCCGAGGGGCTCCTGTTGGGCCGCTGCGAGAGCCGGGAGGTGTTTGACGAGGCCTGCGACCTGCTCAACGGCTTCAAGGAGTACTTCCTGTCCCATGGGGCCGTGGTCTATGAGAACCCGAGCCCCGGCAACAAGGCCGGCGGCATCACGACGCTCGAGGACAAGAGCTGTGGCTGCGTGCAGAAGGGCGGCACGGCGCCCGTCTCGGGCGTGGTGGGGTACGGCGACCGCGTGGAGCGGAAGGGGCTCAACCTGCTGTGCTCTCCGGGGAACGACCTGGTGAGCAGCACGGCGCTCTCGGCCGCAGGGGCGACGGTGATCCTGTTCTCGACCGGCCGCGGGACGCCGTTCGGGGCGCCGGCGCCGACGGTCAAGGTGGCGTCCAACAGTGCGCTGGCTCAGAAGAAGCACGGATGGGTGGACTTCGACGCCGGGCGTGCGGTGTCCGAAGGACTGTCGTTGGACGTGGTGGCCGACGAGTTACTGGACAAGCTGGTAGCCGTGGCGTCGGGCGAGCTGACAAGCGCCGAGCACCGCGGCGCCCGAGGCCTCGCGATCTGGAAGGACGGCGTCACGTTGTAGCGGGACGCGGGTGCCGGACACGTCCGTCCCACGTCGCGATGAGCGGGACGACGGTGTCTGGCACCCCTGTCCCTCTTCACAGGTCGGCGGGACACAGGTGACCGGCACCTTTGTCCCGCCCAGTTACAAACGATCGTTTGGAACCTGTCGAAAACGCGTTTCTAGTGGCTCAATTCGGGATCCCAGGGCTGAGCCTTCGGCGCCGGGCCGGAGGGCGCCGCCTGGGCGTCCACGCCTCGGACATTCGTGAAGCTCGGCTCCGGGAAGGAGAGCTCGCACACGGTGTTCCAGCCAAAGGCGGTGCCGCGGGCGTAGGGGCACCCGATGCACGTCTCCTGGAAGCACACCTGCTCCGAGCGTGGGCAGTCCGTGGGGGCGTCGTCGAGGCCCATGCAATGGAGCACCATGCTCGCGATCTGCTCCATGCCCCTCTTGGTGGGGTGCGTGCCGTCGACGGCCTCGTAGTCCAGCATCAGGGCGCGGCAGTCGGCCACGTGGCATCCGGGCCACTGGCCCGCCGCGACGCGGATCGCGTTGTTGTAGCGGTCAAAGTGGTTGCCGCGGTAGGGATAGGTGAAGGCCGTGCTCGGCGCGCCGACGATGCGCCCCACCGGCAGCGTCAGGCACCACACCTCGACGCCGGGGTTGTCGCAGACGATGTTCTGCAGCATGCGGCTGTAGGCCTCGCCGAACTTCTCGGCGGCGTCGACGGGCGCGGGGCCCGGCGCCACGACCGGGTACTTGGCCAGGTCGATGTTGGTGGGCGTGGCCGTGCCGCGGCCGAGCATCTGGTTCATCGTCCCGCCCCAGCCGAAGTCGTTGATGCCCATGAAGATGAGCACGACGTCCGGGTGCGCGCCGTCCTTCTGCAGCGCGTCGGTGCGCGCGCGGGACTCGCCGGCGGGGTAGCCGACGCCCTCCACGCAGCTGCCGGACCAGCTGGCGTTGGCCAGGAACTCGCCGCCCATGCCGCGGATGACCTGCATCCACCAAGTGTCGTCGACCGTGGTGACGCCGGTGGCCTCGCAGTTCTCGCCGGTGTAGAAGACGTTCCAGCCCTCCGGGATGAAGCCTTCAAAGGTGGACATGGAGTCGCCCATGACGGAGACGAGCATGGCGGTTCCTTTCTGGGTGGGTGCACGGGTCGCGTGTAGCATGCGCCGCGCCGGCGCGAGGGGCGGCGGCAAATCGGCGGGGCTTGGCCGAGCGGCTCGCGGGCGAGATAAGGCATGCCAAGTGGGAGTGGCCTGCCCCGGGGGATCCGCTCGGGGTCACGGGGATGGTGGATCGCACCGCCGATAGGCGTGAAAGCGCATGTTCGCGTTGATTCGAAGAGAACGGCGGTGCAACGAGTCTGGCACGCACCGCCATTCCCTCTGAACTTGCAATTGTGCCTATGACATCTTGCAGGCTCAGGCCGAAGAGCGGTGCGTGCTGGTGGGGGTGCACCGCTCTTCGGCTCGAAATGGCAGGTTCTTGTCGTTTCAGGTCGAAGCGCGGTGCGCTGCCGCACCGATAGCCCCCTGAACCCTCGCTACAATGCCCCTTGTGTCGCTTGAAACCCCGCTCAAAGGAGCTTCCATGCAGTTCTCCTCCCGACTCGATGCCTTTGGCGACGAGGTCTTCGCGTCCCTCAACGCGCAGCGCCGCGCCCTCGAGGCGCGCGGCCGCGACATGGTGGACCTGTCCGTGGGCACGCCGGACTTCGAGCCGCCGGCGCATGTGGTGAACGCGCTGGTGGAGGCCGCACAGGACCCGGTCAGCTGGCGCTATGCCCTGCACGACGAGCCCGCGCTGCTCGAGGCCCTCTGCGATTACTACCGTCGGCGCTTCGGCGTCGAGGTCACGCCGGACATGGCGATGCTCGTTTCGGGCACACAGGAAGGCATGGGGCACTTGGCGCTGGCGCTGCTCGACCCGGGCGACACCGCGCTTGTGCCGGACCCGTGCTATCCGATCTTCGCGGGCGCGGTGAGGCTGGCGGGCGCGGAGCCGGTCTACTATCCGATGGTGGCCGAGCACGGCTTTCTGCCGCACGTCGCGGACATCGACCCCGAGGTCGCGGACGCCGCGAAGTACCTGGTGATATCGCTGCCCGCCAATCCCGTGGGCTCTGTGGGCACGGACGAGATGTACGAGGAGGTCATCGACTTCGCGCGGGAGCACGACCTCTTGGTCGTGCACGACAACGCCTACTCCGACATCGTGCACGACGGCGAGCGGGGCGGCTCCTTCCTGCGGTTCCCGGGTGCGGCGGACGTGGGCGTGGAGTTCTTCTCGCTCTCGAAGTCCTTCAACGTGACCGGCGCGCGCCTGAGCTTCTTGGTGGGGCGCCCCGATGTGGTGGCGGCGCTCCGCAAACTGCGCGGGCAGATCGACTTCGGGACCTTCGTCCCGGCGCAGCGGGCGGCCATCGCGGCCCTGACCGGGCCTTTGGAGCCGGTGGAGGAGCAGCGCCAACGGTACCGCGAGCGTCGCGACGCGCTGTGCGACGCGCTGGAGCAGATCGGCTGGGAGCGTCCGAACGCCCAGGGCACGATGTTCGTGTGGGCCAAGCTGCCGGATCGGTACACGGACTCGATGCAGTTTGTGCAAGACCTGATGAACGAAGCGGGCGTCGTGGTGACGCCGGGCGCGAGCTTTGGGCCGAGGGGCGAGGGGTACGTGCGGTTTGCGCTCGTGCTGCCGCCGGACGGCCTGCGCGACGCGGTGGCGCGCATCGGCGCGGCGGGTTTCGGCGCCTGACGCAGGGACAGGCGTGTCAGGCACCTCCGTCCCACCTGGATCACGGCGCAGGGACGGATGTGTCAGGCACTTCCGTCCCACCTGGATCACGGCGCAGGGACAGGAGTGTCAGGCACTTCCGTCCCACTCCGATGGGCATAAGCCCTTCCGTGAGAGAAAGGACCTCCATGTCCCACAAGCACTGCAAGGACGCGCCCATCAAGATCGCGTTCTTTGATATCGACGGCACGCTCGTCTCGTTCAAGACTCACGGCATGCCGGAGTCCACGCGCGTGGCGCTTCGCGAGCTGCGCCGCAACGGGGTGAAGATCTTCGTCGCCTCCGGCCGCGCCCTCTTCCAGCTGCCGGACTTCCTGCGCAACGGCATCGGCGACTTCGAGGGCTTCGACGGCTTCCTCTGCAACTCCGGCCAAGTGTGCCTGGACGACCGCGGTATCTTTCGCATGACGGCCATCAGCCCGGAGGACGTGGCCGCCATCGCGGACGCGAACGACCGCGGCGAGTTCGACATCGTCTACATGCTGCCGGACCGCGCATTCACGCCCAAGAAGGGGCCAGAGATTGTCGCCGCCGAGGAGCACGCCAACGTCGTGTTCGACCTCGATCCGGACACGGACCCCCGTGAGTGCACCGTCTTTCAGATGAACGCGTTCCTGCCGGCGCATGAGGAGCATCGCATCACGGACATCGCGCCGGGCGTCAAGCTCGTGCGCTGGACCGAGGACTTCTGCGACATCATCCCGGCCACCGGTGGCAAGGACCTCGGCGTGGCGGCGGTGCTCGAGCACAACGGGCTCAGCAGCTGCAACGCGATGGCCTTCGGCGACGGCGGCAACGACGCGACGATGCTCGAGGCCGTGGGCACGGGCGTCGCGATGGGCAACGCGGACTGGCGCGCGAAGCGCGTGGCCGACATGATCACGACGTCCGTGGACGACTCCGGCATCTACCGCGCCTGCGTGGCGCTGGGGCTGATCGACGACGTGCTCGACCTCTGCGGCGACGACCGCGTCGTGCGGGTGATCAACCCCAATCTGTGAGGCAAAACCCGACGGGTTCTAACTCATCGATAGCTTTCAATGAGTCAGAACCCGTCGGGCGATAGCTGGGGGACGGACGTTATCCCCAAAGGGCGCGCGAGATGACCTCGTCCTGCACGTCGCGGGGCAGGTCCACGAACCGCGCGCTGTAGCCCGCCACGCGCACGATGAGGTCCGGGTGGTCCTCCGGGTGTCGCTGCGCGTGCTCCAGCTCGCCCGGGTCCACACACGTCACCATCAGCTGGCAGCCGCCGAGCTTGAAGTACGTGTCGCAGAGCGCGCGGACCTTCTCGGGATGGTGATTGAAGAGCGACCGCGTGAACTTCACGTTCTGCACGGACCCTGCGTGGAGCGTCGAGTCGATCTTCGCGAGGCTCGCGAGCATCGCGGTCGGCCCCCGGCGCGCCGCGCCGCCCTGCGGGTTGTTGGCCGGGTTGAGGTACACGCCCGCGTGGCGCCCGTCCAAGCTCGCTGCCGTGCGATGTCCCCAGTCCGTGTTGGTCTGGTTGTTGGATACCACGACGAGGAAGTAGCCGAGCCCTCGCTCGATGCCCCGGTCGCGCGAGCCGGCCGCCGTGTAGCAGTAGACCTCGTTCACGAGGTCGTCCACGCGCGCGATGTCGTTGCCGTACTTGTCGCAGTTCCAGAGGTCGCGTCGGATGGTCTCGCCGTCGACGCCGTCAAACGTGCCGATGAAATCGGCGTTCGCCGCGTCCACCAGCTGTCGCAGCGAGTAGCGCCCCTCCTCGTACACCAGCTCGCGAATGGCCTCGAGCGCGTCGCCCGCGTTCACGTGCCCGTACACCTCGTTGGTGCCACCAAGGATCTCGACGCCGCCGTCGAGCAGCGCGCGCCCGCGGCCGAGGCAGTCGTCCATGAGCACCGACGTGAAGAGGAACGAGACCTGGTCGTTCATCACGCCGTAGGAGAGCGCCTGGGCATCCATCAGCAGGTCGAGGTAGTGGTCGAGCACGGCACGGTAGGCGGCCATGAGGTGGTCGAAGGTCTCGAACTCCTCGCAGGGCGGCAGCTCCAGGCCCTGGCACTTCTGCAGCCCGTCGTCCGGGTCCACACCCTCGTTGAGCGTCATTTGCAGCAGCTTGAGGACGTTGATCAGCGTGTTGGGGGTGCCCACGGACTTGCCGGCGATCACGAACTCCGTGCAGCCGAACGGCACGTACTGCTCGGCCAGCTGCTGCGGCAGGCGCATCGCGGACATCACGGCCGGGACCTCGACGTCGTCGTTGTAGAGCGTCGGGTAGGTGGCGCCGGCGGCGAGGCAGCGGTAGGCCGCCTGCATGATGTTCTCGGGCGTCGTGCTGTCGAGGCGCAGCGTGAACTGCGGCTCCACGTACCGGCAGTCATGGCAGACCTCGAGCGCGAGACGGCAGAACTCGTCGGCCGTCTCGGGGTCCGGGCGCCCTTGGCCGCCGACGATGATGCGGCCGTTCACCGTCGTGCGGCGGTTCTCGATCAGCGTCCAGAGGCTCTTGAGGATGCGGTAGGCCTCGTCGTGGGTCAGCGTGGCGTTCTCAAGGTCGTTGACGAGGTACGTGCCGAGCAGCACGTCGAGCCGCCCATAGTTGATGCAGCCGGCGCAGAGGGCCCACAGCCAGAAGAGCTGGAGCGCCTGGTGGAACGTCGTCGGCGGCTCGTGGCGGATGGCGAGCAGGTCCTCGCGCATCATCAGCAGGTCGTCGAGGCGCTGGCCTGCGGCTGCTGGGATCTCGTCCTCCACCAACTGCACCTGGCGCTCGATCACGCGGCCAAAGGTTCCCATGACGGATGTCGCGCCGTCAAAGAACGCGGCGCCGGCGTCGGCGGGGGCGTCCCGGCGCTTCTGCTCGATGAGCGCCGCGAGCCCGTCCACACCGAGGTCCAGGAGCTTGCCGTAGTCGAGCATCATGCCGCTGAGCCGCGCCGTCGCCATGGCCGGATAGGCGGCGTCGATGAAACGGCCGAGCTTGGGGCCTCCGAGCTTGTCCTCGTCGAGGGCCTGCTCGCAGTAGAGGGCCTTGGTGTCCTGGTTCACCCAGTAGTCGTAGAGGGCGTCGACGCGGGCTTTCTCGGCAGGGTCCGCGAGCGTCTCCTGGAACGCGCGGAGCTTGTGGAACACGCAGTAGTGGCCGACGCCGCCCACCGAGGTCACGGAGCCAAAGCCGATGGGCAGGAAGTCCAGGCGCCCGGCGATGAGGTCGTCCTGCTGGATGTGGCGGAACATCGTTGGGAAGAGCACGTCCAGGCAAGCGGCCTCGCGGATGGCGCGCGGGCTGCCGGCCTCCGTGTGCTCGCGGTGCACGCGGGTGTACTCCTCCATGATCGCGAGTTGTTCGGCCGGGGTCTTCTCGCACGGGATGGGCTGGGAGACTTCGACGTTCTGGGTGCCCTCAACGGCACTCCTGGTGGCGCTCATGGATGCTCCTTTGATGTGTAATGAGGGACAGTCCCTAAATTTACGTTTCATGATCGATGTGCATTCGGGGACTGTCCCTCGCTGCACGTTCTAGTTTTGATGGCCGTTGTGGTGGGCCTTCTCGGCGGCGCGCCAGTCGTCCTGGTAACCGCCCATCAGGTCGACGAAGCGCTTGGCGGTGAGGTGCGGGCGGGTGATCGCGGAGCCCACGATGACGGCGTCCGCACCGAGGAACAGGCACTTCATCGCGTCCTCGGGCGTGTAGATGTGCCCCTCCATCATCACGGAGCAGCGCCCGGATAGCTCGCGGCACATCGCGGCGAACATGCGGAAGTCCGGCCCATCGATGTTCGCGGTCTCGGCGGTGTAGCCGTAGAGCGTCGGCGCGACGATGTCGGCGCCGTGCTCGGCCGCGTGGCGCGCCTCCTCGAGGTTGGACACGTCGGCGAACACCGGCACGTCCGGGTGCTTCTCCTTGACCTGGTCGAGCAGGTCCCAGGCCACCGTTCCCTCGTGCGTGCGCTGGGCGGTGCAGTCGATGGCGACGATGTCCGCACCAGCCTCGATGATCGCCTCCACGGCCTCCATCGTGGGGGTGATGAAGACGTCGGTGTCGTCGTGCCAGACCTTCCAGAGGCCGATCACGGGGAGGTCCACCGCGGCCTTGATCTGGGCAATCTGGTGCGGCGACTCGGCGCGGATGCCCACGGCGCCGGCCCACTGGGCGGCCTCGGCCATCTTCACCACCATGTCCTCGGTGTAGATGGGGTCGTCCGGCTGGACCTGGCAGCTGACGATGAGGCCGCCTTTGAGTGAGTCGAGCAGTTCCTTGGTGGTCACGATTGCTCCTTTGAGCTGGGTTTCCGTTGACCTAGAGGTTATGGGGCGCGGAGCCCGGCGCCGCTGTGTCTGTGAAACAATGACCACAGGTACCGTACCTGGTTCGAGGAGGGCGACATGGCCGAGAAGCGCTGGGAGGCCGTGGCGGCAGAGATCGAGCGAAGGGGCGCCAAACTGGCGCAGGACGAGCCACTGCCACGGGAGCGGGAATTGGCCTGTGAGCTGGGCGTTTCTCGAGCCACCGTGCGCCGGGCGCTTGCGGCGCTGCGCGAGAAGGGCGTTGTGGAGTCCGTGCGCGGGCGCGGCACGTTTTATCGGCCGCACGCCGAGAAGGGGCCGTGGTCGCTGCCGGCCTTCTCAACCACAGAGATGGCAGAGGTCCCCGGTGCGCCGGTGGTGGCCCGCGTGCTGCGGTTGCGTCGTGTGACCGCGCCGCGCGTCATATGCGATTGGCTGGAGTTGGAGCACGGCGCCGAGGCCTGGGAGATTCAGCGGCTGCGGTCGCGCGGCGACCAGCCGGTGTCGCTGGAGCTGGCGTACGTGCCGGTAGCCGTGTGTGACGACCTGAACGCCGAGGAGCTGGCCGGTTCGCTCTACCGCGTGTTGGCCGAGAAGGCCGGCCGTGAGGCAGTGTCGTCGCACCAGCGTGTCTCTCCAGCGACGCTGGACGAGCGTGAGGCGGGGCTGCTGGGCGCGTCCCCCGGGTCGCCGGCGCTGCGGGTGCTCAACACCACCTATGACAAGGACAGCCGCCCGTTCGAGGCGTCGCTCGCGTTGCTTCCCGGTGCGACGTCCTGGCTGGACATCCATCTGGGGCCGAATGGCGACCGCGTGCGGCGGCGCGTGTAGGGCGGTGCCCGTCCAGATTGCAACTCTGAGCGCGAGAAGCACCCAAAACGCCAGCTCGAACGTTCAGATGGCGTTTTAGGTGCCGTGTCCCTTCAGAGTTGCAATCTGAGTCGGACTCAGACATGCAATCTGGGCACCGTCGGGGCGGGACGCACGGCTCCGACACTTTCGTCCCAGCTGGGACAGCGGTGCCGGACACCAGCGTCCCGATCGCTAGGACGCACGTGCCGGACACCAGCGTCCGCGCTTACCACGCCTTCTTCTCGTTCGCTGCCACGCTGCCGGCCTTGCGCTCCTCCACCATGTGCGCGAACCACTCCACCATCGCCGGGTCGCGGAAACTGAAGAAGCTGCTCGTCTTGGTGTCAAGGTCGGCGATTCTCGCCATGTCCTGCTCGGACAGCTCGAAGTCGAAGACGTCGGCGTTCTGCTCCATGCGTTCGCGGCGCACGGACTTGGGCAGGGCGATGGTGCCGCGTTGGATATCCCACCGCAGGATCACCTGCGCGGGGCTCTTTCCGTGTTGCGGGCCGATCTCCTCGAGCACGGGGTTCGTGAACAGGCCGCCGCGAACCTCGCCAAAGGGAGCCCAGGCCTCGTGGGCAATGCCGTACTTGGCCATCCACACGCGGTCCTCGTCCCGCTGGTAAAGCGGGTGCGTCTCGATCTGGTTCACCATCGGGCGCACGTTCGCGAAGCTGCAGAGGTCCACGAGCCGGTCCGGCATGAAGTTGGAGACGCCGATGGCGCGCACGGTGCCTTCGGCGAGCAGGTCCTCGAGGTCCTGCCATGCGCCGTACACGTCCGAGAAGTCCTGGTGCAGCAGCACCAGGTCGAGGTAGTTGGTTCGCAGCTTGCGCAGCGATTCCTCTACCGAGCGACGCGTGGGGCCGTGGCCGTAGTGCTCGATCCACACTTTGGTCGTGAGGAAGATCTCGTCGCGTGGCACGCCGGACGCCTTGATGCCGTCGCCCACCTGCTCCTCGTTGAAGTAGCTCTGGGCGGTGTCGATGAGACGGTAGCCGCAGGCCAGTGCGTCCGTCACGCACCGCGCGGTGTCCTCCTGGGGGATCTGGTAGACGCCGTAGCCGAGCACCGGGATCTGAACGCCGTTGCTGAGCTGCTGGTACTCCATGCTGTGTCCTTTCTCGAAGGGTCTGGCTTTGGTCTACCATGCGGTAGTGGCTACCGGTCAAGCGAGGAGGGCACTTCTGTGGAGAGCCGTCTTTTCACGATGAAGGAGGCCTGCCAGGCGACGGGCCTCTCCTATGAGACGCTGAAGTTCTACTGCCGAGAGGGGCTCGTGCCCAACGTCAAGCGTGACGGAGCGAACCGTCGCGTCTTTGACGAGCGGGACGTCGGGTGGGTTCGCGGTCTCGTGTGCCTGCGCCAGTGCGGTATGGGCGTGGCGCAGATGCGGGAGTACCTGGAGCTGTGTCTGGGAGGGGAGGGAACCATTCCCGAACGGCAGGCGATGCTGGCAAAGCTGCGCGGCGAGCTGGTCGAGAAGCTCGAGGAGGTGCAAGGGTCCATCGATTACATCGACTCCAAGCAGGCCTTTTATGACGATGTGCGCGCCGGGCGCCGCGCCTACTTCAGCAACGTGGCGCCGGAGGAGTGACCCCGAGGCGGGACAAACGGCTCCGGCACGTATGTCCCAGCGATTCTCTGGGGTCCGGCGTTTGCGTCTGGGGTCCGGCGTTTGCGCGGAAGCGTTTCTCCGCAAACGCGTGGGGCGATTTGCGCGGAAACGGCGGCATCCGACCGCGGTGTCCGCCGCTTACCTGCGGTTTTCTTGGAGCCAGAGCTTGTGGGGAAACGTTTGCCCGCAAATCGTTGTGGGGAAACGTTTCCCCGCAAGCACGGGCGGGACGACATCTCCGGCACGTTCGTCCCAGATGGGACAGTGGTGCCGGACGCGTCCGTCCGCCGAGTGGGACGCACGGCTCCGGCACCTTTGTCCCGAACCTGCGGGCCGCTCGGAGGACCCCTTCGTTCCTCTCGCCGGGTCCGACGATACTGAAGGCGTCATGCCCGCACGAGCCAAGGAGCCCCCATGGACGCCGTCTTGTTGCTGCAATCGCTCGTGTGCGGCCTGCTCTGCTACCTCGGCTCCGGCGAGAGCCCGTGGCTCTTCGGCATCACAGGCAGTTTCTACACGGTGGGCCGTCCGCTGGTCGCCGGCCTCTTGCTTGGGCTGCTCTTCGGCGACGTGGCCGCCGGCGTTCTCTGCGGCGTCGCGGTGCAGGCGGTCTTCATCGCCAACATGAACAGCGGCGGCGCCACCAACGCGGACGTCGTGTACGCCAGCTACGGCGGCATCGGCCTCGCGCTTGCTACCGACGCGGACCCGGCCGTGGCCGTCACGCTCTCGGTGCTCATCGGCCAGACCCTCGGTCTTCTTATCTACAACGCCAAGATGGCCGCCTACTCGTTCTTCAACAACCGTTTCGAGGACGCTGTCGAACGTCTCGACTATCGCGGCCTGACGCTCTGGCATCTTGTGATTCCGCAGCTCACAAGCTGTGCGCTGCGCGCCGTCCCCATTGCGGCGTTGGTGTGCCTGGGCCAAGGGGTGCTGGACGCGCTGCTCGCGGCGGTGCCGGACGTGGCGTTGCACATCATTGCGGTCATCGGCGGCCTCTTGCCGGCGCTCGGCATTGCGATCCTCATGAGCGTGGTTCTTCAGAAGCCGCCGGAGCTGGTGTTCTTCTTCGGCGGGTTCGTGTTGGCGGCATACCTCGACCTTCCGATGCTCGCGGTCGTCCTCGTCGCGGCGGTGGTGGCGTACCTCATGTACGTCGCAAGCGGTTGCGGGGACCTGGCCGGTCTGGCTGGCCCGGACACTCCGCCACCGAGCCCTTCCGAGAGGGGCGCCGACAGCCGTCTCACCCATCGGGAGCTGGTGCGCCTCTGGTTGCGGTGGGCGTTCTTCGGCCTGGCCTCGATGTCCTTCGAGAAGCTCGAGGCCTGCGGCTTCTGCTTCTCGATGGAGCCGCTCGCGCACCGCTATTACGCCGATGATCCGGAAGGGGCGAGAGCCCTGCTCAGGCGCCATGCCATCTTCTACAACACGGAACCGCAGATCGGCTCGGTGGTGAACGGCATCGCGGTGTCGCTCGAGGAGGAGAAGGCTCTGGGCGCCGATGTGCCCGATGACCTGCCCGTCACGGTGAAGACGGCGCTCATGGGCCCGTTGGCTGGCATCGGCGACACGATCGTCCAGGGGGTCGTGGTGCCGACGCTGCTGTCCATTGGCATGGGCCTCGCAGCGGGCGGCAGCGTGCTCGGCCCTGTGTTCTACATCCTCAGCTACATGACCTTTGGCGTGGCGGTGAGCTATGTCTGCTTCATGGCCGGTCACCGGCTTGGCGCGGGTGCGATGGACGCGGTTTTGGGAGAAGGGGTCAAGCGGGTCACGGGCGCGCTCAACGTGCTCGGCATCATGGTGGTGGGTGCGCTCGCGGCGACCAACGTGGACGTGACGACGCCGCTCGTTATCCCGTCCGGCGATGGCACGACCGCGCTGCAGACCCTCTTGGACTCGATCTTCCCGCAGCTTTTGCCGATGCTTGCGGTGCTTGTGACCTGGCACCTGATCGCGCACCGGAAGCTTTCGGCGACGAGGGCGATCCTGGTGCTCTGCGCGGCCGCCATCGTGCTGGGCGGCCTCGGGATCCTCTAGCGGGACGCCGGTGCCGGACACGTCTGTCCCGGCTGGGACATTGGTGCCGTAGCCCGTTGTCCCGCTGGGACGCGCGTGTCAGGCACTAGTGTCCCAGCTCTCGGCAGACCTCCAGCGCAAAGGCACTCATGCGGGCGTCGTACAGCGCCCGATGCGCCGTTCCGTGGAATCGCGCCTCTCGCCACGAGACGCACTGACAGTGGGTGAACACCGTGTCGAGCCTGTGGTTGGGCAGCTCCGGGAACGCGCGTCGCGATAGCGTGAGGGAGTCCACGACCCGCGTCGCCGGCAGCGGGTCGCGGCCGTTGCGCGCCATGAGCGCGTCGAGAACTCGCAGGTCGAACGCAACGTTGTGGCCGGCGACCACGTCGTCGCCGAGAAACCCGAGTAGCTCGTCCAGCACGTCGGCCGCATCTGGAACGTCCATGAGCATGGCGGTCGTGATGCCGCAGAGCGCCTCGACGCCGTAGGGGAGAGGGAGCTCATCCGGCTTAAGGAGGGTTGAGAAGGTCGCGAGTTCCTCGCCGTTCACCATGCGCACTGCGGCGACTTCGATCGCCTGGGGGTGCGCGGGGTCGCCGTTGGTCTCGGTGTCCACGGCCACGTACCGGTCGGGCACCTTCGTGAGTCGCATCCGGCGCGGCGACGTACGGGCACCGTGAACGGACATGGGTGCCTCCTTTCGCGGTCGCTGGGACGCACGCGTCCGGCACCAGTGTCCCATCTGCGTCTCAGTCTGTGGGACGCACGCGTCCGGCACGAGCGTCCCAGTTAGCATAGAGGCCGACCAGTCTAGGGCAGGAGGTTCCGATGCGCACCTATGCGATGAGCGACATCCACGGCCAGTGGGAGGCGTTCGAGGAGTCCCTTGCTCTGGTCCCTCTCGGGGATCCGGACGTGCGGCTCGTGTTGCTCGGCGACTACATCGATCACGACTGGGGCCGACCCGAGACCTTCTCGCAGGTGAAAGCCCTGCAAGAGCGGCACCCGGGTCGCGTCATCGTGCTCATGGGCAACAACGACGACGCCTACGCCACCTACGAGGGGGACACGCTGGACCCGAGCGTGCTGCGGTGGCTCCGCGCGCTCCCGCCCTATTACGAGACGGACGACCAGATCTACGTGCACTCCGGCGTGGACGAGGAGGCCGGCGACCTGTGGCGCTGGGGCTCCGAGGACGCGTACTTCTGGAGCAAGTTCCCGCCGTCGCAAGGGCCGTTCATCAAGGACGTGGTGGCCGGACATATGGGCGCGTGCGCGTTCTGCGGCGAGCACCGCGTCTGGTGGGACGGGGCATCGCATTACTACATTGATGGGTCTACGGAGACGTCCGGTTTTGTGCCGGTGCTGGTGTTCGACGATGTGAGCGGCCGCTACACGACGTTCGAGCGAAGCGACGATGACTGGCGCGAGGTGCCCGTGACGCCGCCGTTGCCCGGCGAGGGCGACCGGATACGCGACCTGGCCGAGCGGGTGATGGATCGACTTCGGGAGGACGAGGGCTGAGGGGGCCGGTGGGACGCTGGTTCCGGACACGAGCGTCCCACCTTCGCCCGAGAATGGACAAAACGCTACGGCACCTCCGTCCCACATTCCGTCGCGTGGA
Source organism: Kribbibacterium absianum (assembly GCF_030067705.1). GTDB lineage: Bacteria > Actinomycetota > Coriobacteriia > Coriobacteriales > Atopobiaceae > Kribbibacterium > Kribbibacterium absianum. Next base: position 84,437 of record NZ_JASJEX010000005.1, on the reverse strand, counting down.
CAGATGACTCTCTCCGAAGCGTCCAACCGTGGACAAACGGCTCTCTCCGAAGCGTCCGGCGCGGCACGAAAAGCGGGCCCCGTCCCGGAAGGACGAGGCCCGCAGGGCGATGCTCTGAGGCGCGCTACTCGGCCAGGAGCTTCTCGGCCATGTCGGCGGCGGCCTTCTTGCCGGCGCCCATGGCCAGAATGACGGTCGCGGCACCGGTCACGATGTCGCCGCCGGCCCACACGCGCGGGTCGCTCGTGCGGCCGTTCTCGTCGGCCTCGATGTAGCCCCACTTGTTGAGCTTCACATCGGCGGCCATCTCGGCGAACGGGTTGGCGTTGGTGCCGATGGCGGTCACGGCCACGTCGCACGGCAGCTCGAACTCGCTGTCGGGGATCACGACCGGGCGACGGCGGCCGGACTCGTCGGGCTCGCCCAGCTCCATGCGCTCCAGCTTCACCTTGGCGACGAAGCCGTCCTCGCCGGCCTCGAACGCGATCGGCGACACCAGCTCGAGCACGCGGACGCCCTCCTCCTTCGCGTGGTGCAGCTCGGCCACACGGGCGGGCATCTCCTTCTCGGTGCGGCGGTACGCCAGCGTCACGGTCTCGGCGCCGAGGCGCAGCGCCGTGCGCGCGGCATCCATCGCGACGTTGCCGCCGCCGAAGACCACGACGTTCTTGCCGTGCTTGATCGGGGTCATGTACTCGGGGAAGAGCATGGCCTTCATCAGGTTCACGCGGGTGAGGTACTCGTTGGCGCAGAACACGCCCGGCAGGTTCTCGCCGGGGATGTTGAGGAACTTGGGGAGGCCGGCGCCGACGGCGAGGTACATCGCGTCGTAGTCGTACTCGTTGAAGAACTCGTCGGCGTCGTAGAGGCGCCCGACCACGGCGTCGTACTCGAACTTGACGCCGAGGTCCTTGAGGCCGTCGATCTCGCGCTTGACGATGGCCTTGGGCAGACGGAACTCGGGGATGCCGTAGGTCAGCACGCCGCCGCCGGTCTGGAAGGCCTCGTACACGGTGACGTCGAAGCCCTCACGGGCGAGCGCGCCGGCGCAGGCGATGCCGGAGGGGCCGGAGCCCACGACCGCGACCTTCTTGCCGTTGGCCGGCTTGCAGACCGGGGTCTTGGCGAGGGACTCGCTCTGGTCGCCCAGGTAGCGCTCGAGCTGGCCGATGGCGATCGGGTCGTCGCCCGTCTTGTTGAGGATGCAGGAGCCCTCGCACTGGTTCTCCTGCGGGCACACGCGGCCGCAGACGGACGGCAGCATGTTGGAGTCGCGGATGGTCGCGAGCGCGGCCTCCTCGTCCTCCTCGCGGATCTGACGAATGAACGTCGGGATGTCGATGCCCACCGGGCAACCGGCGACGCAGCGGGGGCGCTTGCAGTCGAGGCAGCGGTTGGCCTCCTCGATGGCGTCCTCGTAGGTGTAACCGGTGTCGACGGGCTCGAAGTTGTGGGCGCGGACCTCAGCGGGGACCTCGTTGGCGGGGACGCGCGGGTCCTTGTTGTTGGCCTTGTACTTGCCGTTTACGAGTGGCACTTGCAACCTCCCTCATGCTCGACGTGCTCCATGGCGACCTTCTCCTCGGCGCGGTAGGACCCCTGACGGGCCGAGAGGTCCGCCCAGTCCACCTTCGTGGCGTCGAAGTCGGGGCCGTCCACGCACGCGAACTTGGTCTGCCCGTCGACGGTGACGCGGCAGCAGCCGCACATGCCGGTGCCGTCGACCATGATCGGGTTGAGGGAGGCCGTGATCGGCATGTCGTACTTCTCGCAGGTCAGGGCCGAGAACTTCATCATCGGCACGGGCCCGACGGCGAAGACCTGGTCGATGGCCTTGTCCTGGCAGAGGCGCTCGAGCGGCGCGGTGACCACGCCCTTCTCGCCCTCGCTGCCGTCGTCGGTGGTGATGATCAGGTTCTCGAGCGGGAGCTCGCGGAACTGCTCGGTGAGGATGAGCAGGTCCTTGGTGCGGGCGCCCATGATCACGGTCACCTTGTTGCCGGCGGCGAGGAGCGCGCGGGCCACGGGATAGGCGATGGCGAGACCGACGCCGCCACCGATGACGCACCAGTTGCCCGGGACCATCTCGGTGGGTTTGCCGAGCGGGCCGGTGATGTCGAGGATCTCCTCGCCGGCCTGGAGCTGGGAGAGCTGCTCCGTGGTGGCACCGATGACCATGAAGATGAACTCGACCCAACCCTCCTCGGGGTTCCAGTCAGCGAACGTGAACGGGACGCGCTCGCCCGTCTCGTCCATGCGGACGATCAAGAACTGCCCGGCCTGGGCCTTCTTGGCCATCTGCGGCGCGTGCACTCGGAACTTGAACACCTTCTCCGAGTACTGCGTCTTCTCTAGGATTTCGAACGCCATGCAGTGACTCCTCTCGTAGTCAACCGTCGCCTGGTTAGTGCGAGAAATCAGGCAGCCGCACGGGGCGGCGCAATCCCTCCCATCATACGCTGAGAAATCCAGCGGCCTTGAAGGTTTCCAAAACTCGTGCCGGACACAGAGAAAAACGACCGCGGCCCAGGGGCTGCCCGCGCGCCCGGGGCGCGCGTGCGGTGCGAGAGCCAGCGGCGCGGGACATAGGTGCCGTAGCCGAGCGTCCCGCTGCCGGGGCGACTGGGACAACTGGGACAAAGGTGCCGTAGCCGTGCGTCCCGCTTAGTGGACGCACGTCAGCTTGAGGCCAGCCACGCAGCCGACAATCCCGGCCAAGAACAGCACCGTTGGCCAGGAGAAGGGCTGGGCGCCGGTGGCCATGGACCAGACGCAGGTGGCGACGGCGCCGATGCCCACCCACACGGCATAGGCGGTGCCCACGGGCAGGTCGCGGAGCGCGAAGGCCAGGCCACCCATGGATGCGATGAGTCCGAGCACAAAGACCACGATGGCTGGAATGTTTGATAGACCGTCGACGCGGTCCAACGCGGTGGCCCAGACGGCCTCCATGCAGCCCGACACGACCAGAACGACCCAACTCATGGGAGCCTCCTCGGCTCCGTCTTTTCGCTGGCCTGGTACGGGGCTCCTCGTCAGGTGCCCGGTTGCGGGCAGGGGCAGCGTACCACGCCCTGGGGCGCGCGTGCCAGACACCCCCGTCCCGGCTGGGACGCAGGGCTCCGGCACCAGCGTCCCACTTACTGGCCGTGCTGGCCGTTCACCTGGTCGCGAGCGCGCACGGGGCCCTCCTTGAGGACCAGCTCCACGGCATCGGCGCCGCGCGACGCCTCCGCCAGTTGCTCCTCCCAGACGTCGCCCTTCATCTGCTTGAGCACGTAGTCCGCCGGGTCCATCTTTCCGGGCGGCCGGCCGATGCCGTCGCGCACGCGCACGAAGTCCCGGCTGCCGAGCTTGTCGATGATCGAGCGCATGCCGTTCTGCCCGCCATGTCCGCCGCCGATCTTCACGCGCACCTCGCCGGCCGGGATGTCGAGGTCGTCGTGCACCACGAGGAGCTGGTCCGGCGCGATGCCGAGGCGCTTCGCCAACTTGGAGACGGGGCCGCCGGAGCAGTTCATGAAGCTCTGCGGTTTGGCCAGCGTGATCGTGCGGCCGTCCACTGTGGCGGTGGCGACGAGGGCGCCGTCCTGGTTCTTCCAGTAGGTGACGTTCCAGCGGCGCGCCAGCTCGTCCACCGTTTGGAATCCCGAGTTGTGGCGCGTCTGCGCGTATTCGGGCCCCGGGTTGCCGAGGCCGACCACGAGCTCGATGGGCTTCGCCGTCTTGGGCGGGTTCGCGCCGCGCGGCTTCTTGGTGCGCGCGGGGCGGTCGTCGCCAATCGCGCGGTGGCCGTGCTTCTCCTCGTACTCGCGCTGGCCACGGGTCTCGGAGCGCTCGGCCTTCTCCTCGGCCTCTTGGGCCGCGTACTTGTCTGCCATGGGAGCCTTTCTGTCGCCCTGCATTCTCTCGACAAGGATACGTACCCGGCGAGACGATTCGCGACGGCGGAGATCCGGGCGGCCTCCCGGCGCTCAGCGGGACATAGTTGTCCCGCACCGGCGTCCCAGCCGCCAGTTGGGGAGGGACAAACGCGTCCGGCACCTATGTCCCGCGGGCTGGGACAAACGCGTCCGGCACCAGTGTCCCGCGCGCCAGCCGCGATGGGACAGCCGTGTCCGGCACCAGTGTCCCACCAGCGTCCCGCGCAAGAGAAAGCGCGGCGGACCCGGACGGCCCGTCGCGCTTCTCGGAGTCGTGTTGGCGCCCGGCTACAGGTTCAGGTCCGCGCCGAACATGCCGGACACGCTCACCTCGTTGTAGATGCGCTGCATGCACTCGGCGAACTCGTCGGCCACCGAGATCACCTTGATCTTGTCGTCGTGGCACGCCGGGTCGAGCGGCACCGCGTCGGTCACCACGCACTCCACGATGGGGGCCTCCTCGATGCGGCTGACGCCCTCGCCGGAGAAGATGCCGTGGGTCGCGCACACGTAGATATCGCCCGCGCCGAGCTTCTTGAGCTCGCGCACGCCGGCGCACAGGGTGCCCGCAGTGTCGATCATGTCGTCGTTGATGATGCAGGTCTTGCCCTTGATGTCGCCGATGATGCCCGTGACCTCGGCCTGGTTGTGCTTGGGGCGCCCCTTGTGGGCGATCGCGAGCGAGCAGCCGAGCATGTCGGAGAGCTTCTTGGCGGCCTTGGCGCGCCCCACGTCCGGGGACACGACCACGAGCTGGTCGGTGTCGAAGTCGAACTGCTTGTAGTAGTCGCCGAAAAGGTCGAGCGCGGTGAGGTGGTTCACCGGGATGTCGAAGAAGCCCTGGATTTGGCCCTGGTGCAGGTCGAGGGTCACGACGCGGTCGACGCCGGCCGTCTCGAGCAGGTTCGCAACGAGGCGCGCGGTGATCGGCTCGCGCGGGGCGGCCTTGCGGTCCTGGCGGGCGTAGCCGTAGTGGGGGATCACTGCGGTGAAGGTGCGGCAGCTGGCGCGCTGGGCGGCGTCAGCGGCGATGAGCGTCTCCATCAACATGTCGTTGACGTTCTGACCCACGATGGACTGGACGAAGAACACGTCGGCGCCGCGGACCGACTCGTCGAAGCGGCAGTAGATCTCGCCGTTGGCGAACTGCTTGAGCAGCAGGCCGGAGAGCTCCACACCGAGAATGTCGGCGATGCGCTGGGCCAGCGCCGGATTGCTGTTGCCCGTGTACAGCTTGAACTTCTTGACCATCGGGGTCGGGGCGTTGAGGTTTTGCTCCTCGGTCATGGGTGCCGGATCTCCTTCTCTCGGTGCTGACGCGTCGCTCGTGGGTGGACTGCCTACTTCTGATGCTTCGCCGCATGCACGGCGGAGTAGCCGGGGATGTTGGTCTGGCGGGCGCGCCCGAGGCCGAGGGCCCCTGCCGGCACGTCCTCCACGATGCAGCTGGCGGCGCCGGTCATGGCGTCGTCGCCGAGAGAGACCGGGGCGACCATCATCGTGTTGGAGCCGATGAAGACGCGGTCGCCGATGGTGGTGGGGTTCTTGCCGTAGCCGTCGTAGTTGCAGGTGATGGAGCCCGCGCCCACGTTGACGTCCTCGCCCATCGTCGTGTCGCCGATGTACGAGAGGTGCGGCACCTTCGAGTTGCGGCCGATGGTGGACTTCTTGATCTCCACGTGCGTGCCGGCCTTGGAGTGCTCGAGCATGTGGGTGCCGGGGCGCAGGTACGCGCGCGGCCCGCACGTGACGCCCTTCTCGAGGACGGCCTGCTCTGCGACGGTCTCGTCCACGGTGCAGCTGTCCGCGACCGCAGTGTCCGTGAGGCGCGTGTTGGGGCCCACCACGCAGTCCTCGCCGATGGCGGTCGTGCCGTTGAGGAAGGTCATCGGGAGCAGCTCGGTGTCGCGGCCAATGGTGACGTCGGGGCCGATCCACACGAGGTCGGGGTCGCACATCGTGACGCCGGCGGCCATCCAGTGCTGGTTGATGCGGCGCTGCATGACCTTCGCAGCCTCGGCCAACTGGATGCGGGAGTTGACGCCGAGCGTCTCGGTGTCGTCCGAGACGTGCTCGGCCACCACGGACTGGTCGGCGTGCTTGAGGATCTCCACCATGTCGGTGAGGTAGTACTCGCCCTGCACGTTGTTGGGGGTGATGTCGCCGATATGGGCCTTGAGCTGCTCGGCGTCGAAGGCATAGACGCCGGAGTTGCACTCGGTGAGCTCCTCGCGCTGCGCCGGCGTGCAGTCCTTGTGCTCGATGATGGCGTCCACCTGGCCGGTCTCGTCGACGACGATGCGGCCGTAACCGGACGGGTCGGGCGGCGTCATCGTGAGGACGGCCGCCGCGTGGCCCTGTTCGGTGACCTGCTGGGCGAGGCTCTTGATGGTCTCCGGGACGAGAAGGGGCGTGTCGCCGTAGAGGACGAGCACGCAGCCGTCCTCGACGTCGGCTTGCTCGAGAGCGACCTTGAGCGCGTGGCCGGTGCCCTTGCGCTCCTCTTGGACCACGGTCTCGACGTTCCACGGGGAGAGGGCTTGCTGCACCTCCTCCGCGCCGTTCCCAATGACAACCACCACGCGGTCGGCGCCGGCCTGCTGCGCGGCGTCGACGGCCCAGCCCACGAGGGGCCTTCCGAGGATCTGATGGGTGACTTTGGGGTGCTTGGACTTCATACGCGTGCCCTCGCCGGCAGCGAGGACGATTGCGGTGATCGGCATGCAGAGGCTCCAAAAGGCCGGGTCCAGAACGCTTGCATCATAGCGCAGGGCTCTGGCGGCTCCGGGGAGTCTGGCACGGATTGTTCGGAGGATCGTACAAACGACCACGGGGCTGACGGCTGGGACAAAGGTGCCCCAGGCGCGTGTCCCGCCTGCGGCGCGGGCGGGACACAGGTGCCGTAGACCTCCGTCCCAGGTGGGACGGAGGTGCCGGACACCAGTGTCCCAGTCGGGTACAACGGGGCAAAGGAGGTCGCCATGTGTGGACGAATGGAGCCGCTCACGCTGCGGCAGGTGATGAGCGTGCTTCAAGGGCTCGCGGCCGACGCGGCCAGTGGCGTCACGCTCGATCCGGAATGGCGCGAGCGCCTGCGTGACGTGTTCCCGGGCTCCGCGGTCCAACTCATGCTTCCCCTCACAGTTCTTGGCGCCGAGACAGACGGCCCGGCTGTTGAGATTCCCGGCGTCACGTCGCCGATTGCTCCGGCGCAGCTGGACTGGGGCTTTTCCAGTCCGAGCAACCCCAAGCAGCGCGTGTTCAACACCCGTATCGAGACGGCCGCCCGCGATGTCGAGCGCGGCTGGGGCCTCTGGAAGGAGCCGCTCGAGAACGGGCGCTGCGTGGTTCCGTGTCGTTCGTTCTTTGAGCCGAGCCGCGACGAGAAAGTGCTGAGCCCGCGCACCGGTCGCGAGATCAAACGCCAGTACGAGTTCCGCACGGCGGGGGAGGACGTCACCCTGCTCGCAGCCGTCGCGCAGGGCGGCCGCTTCTCGGTGGTCACCACCGAGCCCAACCGCGACATGGAGGACATCCATCCGAGAATGCCGCTCGTGCTGGAGCCCGAAGAGGTGGCGGTATGGCTGGGTTCCGACTACATGGAGCTGCGGGACCGGTCGTCCGTGCGCTTGGAGTCGAGGCCGGACGACCCGGCGCCCGCCGGTCAGCTGAAGCTGCTGTGACGCGGGTGGGACGCACGTGTCCGGCACCAGTGTCCCGGGTGGGACGCACGCGTCCGGCACCGGTGTCCCAGTTCCGGTGGGACGCACGTGACCGGCACCGGTGTCCCAGCGCGGGACGCACGGCTACGGCACAAGTGTCCCAGTCGCGACAGAGTAAGTTCACATACTGATTTTTTGCAGATTCGGAAAACAAAAGGTCGGCAACCAAAAACGGCTCCCGACCTGCGCAAATCTGTGGCTGGGGCAGAGGGATTCGAACCCCCATAACTGGCACCAAAAACCAGGGTCCTGCCGTTGGACGATACCCCAAAGGTCTGTTCAGTGTAGCAGCCCCGCGCCGGGGAACAAACCCCTGACAAACAAGGGACGAGGAGGCGCGGCGTGCTCAATGGCCTGGCGACGATGATGCAGGTGGCGGACAAGGGCAGGACCTTGAGCGCCACGGCCGAAGCCGACGCCACGGCGGCCATCGACACGTCCCGCCAGATGAGCGAGCGCCTCGCGGAGGTCAGCGCCACGGATCCGCTCGCGGCCGTCTGCTTCCTCATCGGCGTCGGTTGCGTCGTCGCGATCATCCTCTCGGTCGCGAGCGACCGCTTCAAGAGCCAGGTCAAATGGCTCGGCACGATGGCGGGCAAGTTCGCGATGATCCTGCTCGGCGGGTTCTTCCTCCTCCTGCCCATTGCGATGCACACCACGGCCGGCTCGGGCTACCTGTGGCCCAAGCTCGGCGAGTCCGTCCCTGCGGCCGCCTACCTCATGTTCGAGACCATGGGCTTCTCGGCGGACCTCTCGGACTGGACCGTCACGATCCACACCATCATGGGCAACGGCGCGCTCGCGGAGCTCTACTTTTGGCTGCTCGCGTTCTACACCGTCGCGAGCCCCGTGGCCCTTGCGCTCACGGCCATGGATGTGCTGATGAACGGCCTGACCGGTTTCATGGTCTATTTCGAGAGCTGGAAGAAGTGCGTCCGCCGCCGCGACATCTACGTCTTCTACGGTCTCGACGACAACACCTCCACGCTCGCCCTGGACCTGCTCGGACAGGTGGCCGACAAGTCGAGCGACAATCCGCGCGACCGCATGCCGCTCCTGATCTTCTGCAATGTCGAGGGGTCGACCGGGGAGGGCGACTCGCTCGTGCAGCAAGTGCGCCAGGACGCCTATGGCTGCGCGACGGTGATCTTCACGCCGATGCCCCTCGAGAACATCCCCAACCGCCTCGCGCCCCCCACGCAGACCCGCTGCAACGTCTATTACCTCGTGCTCTCGGACGACACCGACGAGAACGTCCAGGCCACCATCCGCCTCTGCGACCAGCTCACCACGCAAATGATGGTGTGGGAGATGATCGGGCGGCGCTGGGACGTCCGCAACATCGAGCCGAAGCCCCAGCTCCGCCCGCGCACCGAGGCCTACGCCCGCAACGTCCGCGTCTGGTGCGTCCACGACAACCCGGACGACGACCTGATCTTCGACTCGCTGCCGCAGCGCAAGCCCGACGACCAGCTGATGGTGCACCTGCTCCGCCACAACGCCGACCGCGGCTCGGCGGACAAGCGCCGCCCGCACATCGAGACCGCGCTGCAGCCCTTGATGGTCGTGGTGCGCAACCTCGTGGAGGTGCGCCTCATTTCCGAGCAGCGCGAGGTGGTGTGGGACACGCTCACGACCAACCCGCTCACGCAGGTGCTCGACCCGGTGGACGTCTCGCAGGACATCGTGCCGTTCCAGCGGCTCGTGGTGGTGATCTGCGGGCTGGGCTCGTTCGGCCTCGAGGCGCTCCGTGCGTGCTTCTGGTTCGGGCGGCTGCCGGGCGTGGAGCTGCGCATCGTGGGCGTCGACCGTCGCGCGCGGGACGTGGCCCAGCACATGGCGGCCGCATGGCCGGAGCTGGTGTTCGAGCGCGTTCCGGAAGGCATGCCGTCCGTGCGCCCGGACCTTGAGCGCCCGCTGACGGACGCCTCCGGCTCCGACGCCGTTCCCACCGTCTGCTTCATGGAAGCGGACGCACGCTCCCTCGCGATGCACGACCTGCTCGACGGCACGCCGGTGCAGGGCTTCTCGATTGGGCCGGAGGGAGAGGAGCCGGAGACCATCGTCGTCGGGGACTCGTCCCGCATCTATGTGATGGTGATGCTCGGGGCCGACGACCTGTCGCTCGACGCGGCCTTGCGCCTGGAGCGCACCCTGTCGCGGCGGGCCCTGGCGGGGCGCCTGTCGGCGGGCTCGCCGCCGGCACAGAACCCGCTGGTCAGCGTGCTGGTGCGCAACCAAGAGGTGCTCGAGTCCGTGCGCGACGTGACCCATGGCGACGAGCAGTTCTCGTTGCGCCCGTTCGGTTCCACGCAGGAGGCCTTCTCCTACGAGCGGATCCTCGGAGCCCCCTGGGAGGACGCGGCCATCAACCTGCAGGCGGCCTACACGCAGGCGCGGCGCGTCGCGCAGGGGCTCGACCCGCAGGTCACGCACGCCGAGGCCATGGAGGCGTTCAACAGCTACGAGATCAAGAAGCTCTCCAACCGCGCGGCGACCCGGTTCACGCCGTACCGCCTGTGGTGCGTTGGGCTCGAGGCCAACGGCGGCTTCCCGTCGGAGGAGGCGGCGGCGCAGTGGGCGGACAAGCTGGGGACCCAGGCGCTGGCGGTGTCGCTGACGGGCCGCGACGAGACGGCCGTGCGCCTGCTCTGCGGCATCGATTTTCCGGACCGGGGGCTCTCCCAGGAGGACCGCGACAAACGCGTGGCGCTCCTCAGGTCCGTGGAGGAGGCCGAGGCCAAGGAGTACCCGGTGGTGTGCTCGCTCGGGGACCTCGAGCATGCGCGCTGGTGCGCGTTCCTGCGCGCCCAGGGCTGGAGCGCCGTGGACGGGGGCTTCGACGCGCTCGAGCGGATGGTCTCGTTCGTTGGGCTGCAGGACGACCCCGCGCGTCCCTATCCACACGAGTCGATGCGGCTGATGCGTCATTACTATCTGGTCGACGATCCCGCGGCGTACCGCATGCGGGGCGCGGAATGCCGCGGCGACCCGGCGGCCTACGACCGGGCCATAGTGACGCAGGCGGTGCGGGCCATGAGGCGCGAGGTGATCGAGCCCGAGTATGGGAGGCACCCCCACCTGCACCGACTGGAGGGCATGGGGCGCAAGAGAACGCGCAGGCGCGGGTAGCGCGCCCGGCGGGACGTTCGTGTCCGGCACCTGCGTCCCAGGTGGGACAGTGGTGCCGGAGCCCAGCGTCCCGCCCGGGACAAGCGCTGGGACAAACGCGTCCGGCACCTGCGTCCCAGTTGGGACAGTGGTGCCGGAGCCCAGCGTCCCGCCCGGGACAAGCGCTGGGACAAACGCGTCCGGCACCTGCGTCCCAGTTGGGACAGACGTGTCCGGCACCTGTGTCCCAGCCGCACCGCGCCCCATCGGGTACCATCGGTCTCCCCATCGTCGGAAGGGAGCCCGCATGGCCTTCGTCCATCTCCACAACCACACGGACTACTCCATGCTCGATGGCGCTACCCGCGTCGAGGACATGGTCAAGCGAGCGGTCGACCTCGGCATGCCGGCCGTCGCGATCACGGACCACGGTTACATGTACGGCGTGCCGGACCTCGCGCTCGCCACGGATTCCTACAACCACGCCGAGCCCGACTACCAGCAGTGGTTCCACGACAAGGACAACCTGCTCAAAGGCCGTCCCGTCGAGGCCCCGGACCCTCAAGACGAGCGCGCGTACGCCCAGTACGAGCGCGACATGGCCGCCTGGGACGCGGGGCTCGACCTCGACACCGTCAAACCCAAGCCCAAGATCAAGCCCATCTTCGGTTGCGAGGTCTATTTCACGCCGGAGTCGGACCTGCCGCGCGACCACAAGCCCGAGCTCTACCACATGATCCTTCTGGCCAAGAACGAGACCGGCTATGTCAACCTCATGAAGGTGGTCTCGGACGCCGCCACGCGCGGCTTCTATTACAAGCCTCGCGTCACGCTCGAGATGCTCCAGGAGCACTCGGAGGGCCTCATCTGCACCTCGGCCTGCGTGGCCGGCATCGTTCCCCGCAACATCATGAACGGCAACCCCGCCGAGGCCCTTCGCTGGGCGCGCACCTTCAAGGAGACGTTCGCGCCCGGGGACTTCTATTTGGAGGTCCAGGAGCACCACGAGGAGATCGTCGAGGGCTGGACGGACCGGCACCTCTCGGAGACGCTCGTCGACATGGCCAAGTCCATCGGCGTCAAGGTGGTCGCCACCAACGACTTCCACTACCTCACGCGCGAGGACGCCGGCATGCAGGACGTCGTGAGCTGCATCGGCATGAACAAGACGCTCGACGACGAGCAGCGCCTGCGCATGACCCAGACCGCCCCGGGCGAGGGCGAGTACTACATGAAGAGCGAGGAGGAGATGCGCGCGCTCTTCGACTGGTACCCCGAGGCCTGCGACAACACGGTGGAGATCGCCGACAAGTGCGACTTCGAGCTCGACTGGTCGCACATGTACCTGCCCAAGTTCCCTGGCCTGAAGGAGGGGGAGACCTCCGAGCAGCGCTTCCGCCAGGAGTGCGAGGAGGGGCTCGCCAAGCGCTACGGCCCCGAGTGGCGCACGATGGACGTCAACGGCGTCAACGTGCGCGAGCGCTTCGAGTACGAGTACCAGGTCATCTGCGAGAAGGGCTTCGCGGACTACTTCCTCATCGTCCAGGAGTACGTGCGCTGGGCCAAGGAGAACGGCATCGGCGTGGGCCCCGGCCGCGGCTCGGCCGCCGGCGCCATCGTGGCCTACGCGATGGACATCACCACGTTCGACCCGCTCGAGAACGGCCTCATGTTCGAGCGCTTCCTGTCCCCCCAGCGCTCCGAAATGCCCGATATCGACATGGACTTCGACGACGAGCGGCGCCTCGAGGTCATCCAGCACGTCCGCGAGCTCTACGGCCCCGAGCGCGTGTGCCACGTCATCACCTATTCCACCATCAAGGCCAAGCAGGCCCTCAACGACGCGAACCGTGTGCTCGGCTTTCCTGTGTTCATGGGCCAGAAGCTCTCGAAGATGGTGTCGAGCGACCCCAAGGCCAAGCTCAAGTTCGTGCTCAACAAGACGGAGGGGCACGAGGACCTCTACAGCCCGGACTTCCGCGACGCCTACGACAACGACGAGGACAGCCGCCGCATTATCGACGCCGCCCTTTCCATCGAGGGCCTGACCCGCGGCGAGGGCGTGCACGCGTGCGCCGTCCTCATCGCCCCCACGCCGGTGAACGACCACGTGCCCACGAAGCTCGACACCAAGGGCGGCGTGGAGATCACCCAGTACGAGGGGCACTCGGTGGCCGACATGGGCCTGCTCAAGATGGACTTCCTCGGCCTCCGCACGCTGACCGTGATCTCCAAGGCCCTCCGCAACATCCGCGAGAACAACCCCGGGGCCGATGACGTCGCCAACGCGCCCGACGCCGTCAAGGCCACGGTCAAGCCGGGCTCCGTGGGCGTGGACATCGACGTGGACAAGATCCCCTTCGACGACCCGAAGATCTACGAGCTGATGGGCCGCGGCCACACCGCCGGCGTGTTCCAGATCGAGTCCGGCGGCATGACGGCCACCATCAAGGGCATGCAGCCCAAGGAGTACCGCCAGGTGGTGGCCCTCATCGCCCTCTACCGCCCCGGCCCGCTCGGCGCCGGCATGGTGGACTCCTACATCAACCGCATGAACGGCAAGGAGAAGGTCGCCTTCTACGACGAGCGCCTGTCCGAGATCCTGGACGAGACCTACGGCACGATGGTCTACCAGGAGCAGGTCATGCAGATCTCGATGAAGATGAGCGGCTTCTCGGCCGGCGAGTCGGACTCCCGTATCCGCAAGCCGGTGGCCAAGAAGAAGATCAAGCTGCTCACGTCCACGGTGTTCCACTGGGACGACGGCGCCGACGAGACCACCTACGACCACTGGATGAACGGCGCCGTCAAGAACGGCTACAAGCGCGAGGTGGCCCAGCGCATCTGGGACGACGTGCTCGAGTTCGCCTCCTACGCGTTCAACAAGAGCCACTCGGCCGGCTACGCGATCCTCGTGATGCAGACGGCCTGGCTCAAGGCCTACTACCCGCGCGAGTACATGGCCGCCGTGCTCACGAGCTACACGGGCAAGACCGAGAAGATCGTGCACTACGTCAGCGCCTGCCGTCAGGAGGGCCTCGACGTGCTGCCGCCGGACGTCAACGAGTCCGGCACCGAGTTCACGGCCGTGCCCGAGGGCATCCGCTTCGGCCTGGCCGGCATCCGCGGCGTGGGCGAGGGCGCGGCCGAGGCGATCCTGGCCGAGCGCGCGGCGTCCGGGCCGTTTAAGCACCTGCACGACTTCGTCGACCGCGTGGACCCGTCCCAGGCCAACCGGCGCGTGATCGAGGCGCTCATCAAGGCCGGCGCCTTCGACTCCACCGGGTACCCGCGCTGGCAGCTGCTGTCGCTCGTGGACAAGAACAACCCCGAGAACATCATCGACGCGGCGTCGAAGCGCTCCAAGGAACGGGCGGCCGGGCAGTCGTCGTTCTTCGACCTGTTCGCGGACGACGAGGACAACGGCGGCTTCGGGGACGACGTGCCGGAGCCGAGCGAAGACGAGGGCGACCGCCGCGCGAAGCTCGCGGCCGAGCGCGAGGTGCTCGGCATCTACGTGTCGGACCACCCGTTGCGCCCCTATGAGTACGCGCTCGCGAAGGCGCGGAGCTTCACCATCGGCGAGGCGCTCAACGGCTACGAGGAGACGGACTCCGCAGGGGCCGTGCGCATGCACCAGGTGAGCGACGAGCGCGAGATCTGGCTGGCCGGCATGGCGAGCTCGGTGGCCAAGAAGACCACCAAGAAGGGCGAGCCGATGGCCATCGTCACGCTCGAGGACATGGAGAACGACATCGACGTGGTGGTGTTCCCCAAGACGTACAAGGCCAGCGCGACGGCGCTCGAAGGGGACGAGGCCGGGGGAGACGTGTTCGTGCGGATCCTCGGGCGCATCGACCGGTCCGACCGCGGCGACCAGTTCCTTGCGAGCAAGATCGAGCCGCTCGTCCTGGACGAGACGACCAACCGGCCGAAGGTGCTCGAGCTGCTCGTGCCGGCCGAACGGCTGGACAAGCACCTGCTGAACAAGCTCTCGAGCGTGTTCGGGCGCTACCAGGGGCTCGACCGCGTGGAGCTCTTTGTGGAGGGCGACGATGGGCAGGCGCTGCGTCTCGAGCTGCCGGTGAAGGTGGACGCGCGGAACGTGGTGCTGTTCGCGGAGGCGCAGGCGCTCGTGGGCAAAGAGGGCCACGTGGTTCTGGCGTAAGGGGCAGGCGTCCGGGCGACCGGATGCTCCAACTACATGGGCGCCGTCCTTGACTCCTGGTAGGGCAACGAGAAGCGCGCGACCACGTGTCGCCCCTCGTTGTACAGCTCCAGCTTTGCCCCGAGAGCGTTCGCGTACTCCTCGGCCAAGGCCATCCCGATGCCGCAGCCACCGTCCGAGTCGCTCCAAAAGCGGTCAAACAGGTGCTCCAGCTGCTCCTGGCCCAACGGCTCGCCGTCGTTCGCGACGAGCACGGTCGTTCCGCCGCAGCCTGTGAGCGTCACCTGCGTCCTTGCGTGCCGCACGGCATTGGCGAGCACGTTGAGCAGCACGGTGTGGGTCATCCGTGCGTCGGACGTCACAGGCATCTGGCGGTCCAGGCCTACGGTCAGCTCGACACCCCGCTCGGCCGCCAGCGGCTCGACGGTAGCGAGCGCGTCGTAGACGGTCTCGCGCAGGTCCATGGCCGCGAACTCGGGATGGGGCGGTTGCGCATCCACCTTGGATAGCTGCAGAATGCCGTCCACCAGGATTCCCATTCGATGAACCTGGTGCTCGATGTGGCGGCCGACCTGGCGAGGCTCGGCCTCCTCGCGGTCGAGGAGCGCGGCCTCCGCGCCGATGACGGCAAGCGGCGTCCGCAGCTCATGGGAGGCGTTGGCGAACAGCTCCGCCGCCTGACGTTCCGCCCGGCAGGTGCGGCGGGTCAAATCGAGCCCGACACCAATGAGGGCAGCGCTCAAGACGAGTGCCCCGATGCCTATCGGAACAATTGTATGGTGAAGGATCGAAGAGACGAGGGTCACGTCTGTCGCGTAGACGGGGACGCTCGGGTTTGACAAGCGACTGTCCGCGTAGAGCGGCCCTTGAGCGAGCAGAAGAAAGAAAACGCCGTTGTCATCGAAAACGAGGGTAGGCTCCTTCTTGAGAGCTTCCTCGGGATGCTCCCGAACCCACTCCAAGCAGGCTCCGAGGGGCGTGGATGCGTGCTCCTCCAGCATCTCGCCCCACTCGGGCGATTCCAGACCCGAGGGCACCATAGCCATGGTCACAGACAGGCCAGAGAACTCGGACACTTCGGCGTGGGTCCCACTCTCGGCTGCCGCTCGGAGGGCTCGGCTCGCTGCCGCGGCGACCTGACCCTCTTGCAGGGCAAAGAGCGCTGCCAGCAACAGGACTCCTGTGATCGGAGCGGTGACGAGAAAGACGGCGAGAGACCGCAGGCGGCTCTTCCGCTTGGTGCCCTTCGTCATGAGATGCCCTCTCTCCTGACGAAACGGTAGCCGTAACCCCACACCGTTTCGTTGAAGCAGTCAGCCCCGGCAGCAAGCAGTTTGTTGCGCAGGCGCCGGTTGGCCTCGTCTACGGAACGGGCCTCAATGGCATCGGCAGTATTCCACACGGCCAGAGCCAGCTCCTTGCGAGAGACGGCATCCCCTGGTCGTTCGAGATAGAACGCGAGTAGCCGCAGCTCGGTCGGAGTGAGCGCCACCCTGGCTCCCCCGACTGTGGCCTCTCTGCGAGAGGCTGCGTACGCCACGTTCCCAAAAGACCGCTCCACGGGCGGGTTCGGCGCGAGAGGCTCCCAAGAGATGGTCGATCTTCGCAGCAGGGCGCGCACCTTCGCCAGGAGTACGGCCGTTGAGAAAGGCTTGGTCATGTAGTCGTCGGCTCCCAGGTCCAGACCGGCGCACTGATCATTCGCAGAATCGCGAGCAGTCAGAAGAATGATGGGAACCGAGGAGAACTGACGGACGGCCTTCAAGGTTTGAAGGCCGTCCAGTACCGGCATCATGATGTCCAACACAATGAGGTCGCAGGGATGCTTGGCATGGGCGCGGAGCAATGAGGCGCCTTCGGGAAAGGCGGACGCATCGTGACCCTCGCTTCGAAAGAGCACCACGAGAGCATCTGAGAGGGCCCTGTCGTCCTCTCCCACATAGAGAGACGCCATTGTGCTCCTAATCCTTGTAGTAGAAACGCTGCACCTCTGTATGGGGGCCCGATTTCGTATACGAAATGACAATCTCTATGTATTGACCCCCATTTGTCACATATGCCCTGCAGGTGAGGTTGCTTACTCCTGCTCCTTCCGAAATGACTGTTGCCCTCGACACTCCAGTGAAGAGCCCAGAGCTGTCGTTAACGGTGTAGAGGACGTTGATGCGGATGCCGTGTGAAAAAACGAACGTTCGATCGTAAGTCAGAATCGCGTGGGGCGCGGGAGCTTGACAGACCTCAGTACCGACGAGCCGAGCGGTGTTTTTCTCGGATGTGCATGGGTTCGAGGGAAGGACGTCGTCGATTTGCAGAATGGCGGCCTGAGCGACGGAGCCAGAGAACAAGAGAGATGTCACGAGTGCAAGGGAGGCAACCAGGCCGGAAACGATACGTTTGATATTCACGATCGGTCCCTTCCGTTGGACCTGCATGTCTGAAGCGCTTCTGATTAAGAGATTACAAACGCAGGTCGACGCTCACAACCTCTGGAGACCCTCAAAAGCGCCACAGAACTGCCACCGACGGCTGCGAGTGGGACGCACGTGTCCGGCACCGGTGTCCCGCGGTTGCGAGCGTGTTTCTAATCGGGCCGATTCTGGGGCAAGCGGGCGCCTCTTGGCGGTGGGTGGTAGTATACCTCCATGTTCTTGCATAATCATCGGTTATTCAATCGAGTTTATGCATGAATGCAGGCCACGTAGAGCAACCCGAAGGAGGAGCCGATGAAGCCCACGCCCGTCCACACCGTCACAACAGCCCGTCGCGTCCGCCGCGGCTTCTTCGTCGCCGTCGCCGTGCTCGTCGCGTGTCTCGGTCTTGTCGCCTGCGGGGCGTCGTCTCCCGGCGATGCTCCTGCCACGGGTGACACCGCGGCCGCCGACTCCGCCAAGGCCTCCTACAACGGGACCGACTTCACCACCGTGCAAGAGGGCAAGCTCATCGTCATGAGCGACCTCGCGTACCCGCCCCTGGAGTCCATCCCTGAGGGCAAGACGGCCGCGGACGCCGAGGGCTACGAGGTGGCCGTCGTCAACGCCATCGCCAAGAAGCTCGGCCTCACCCCCGAGTGGCAGCAGGTGAAGTTCGACATCATCATCCCGACCATCAAACAGGGCGGCAAGGCGGACCTCGGCGCCTCCGCGTTCACCATCACCGACGAGCGCAAGGAGGAGGTGGACTTCACCGACCCCTACCTCGACTCCAACCAGGGTCTCGTCATGAAGAGCGCCGACGCGGTCGCCGACCCCGCCGCCAGCCTCAACACTCCCGACTGCAAGGTGGCCGTCCAGTCCGGCACCACCGGCGAGGCCTGGGTCAAGGAGAACATCCCGAACGCCACGCTCGTCTCGCTCGACGACGCCATCCAGGCCATGACCGGCGTCCAGTCCGGCCTCTACAACGCCTGCGTCGCGGACCTGCCGGTCATGCAGTACCTCTGCAACTCCAGCTACCAGGACCTCGAGGTGGTCTCGGAGATCCCGACGGGCGAGCAGTACGGCTTCGTCGTCTCAAAGGACGACCCCGGGCTCACCGCCGCCATCAACACCGCCTACCAAGAGCTGTTGGATGACGGAACCATTAAAGAACTGCAGCTCACGTGGTTTGGGGAGGAGCTCTCCTAACCGGTCCCTTTTATTGAACGCTTCCGGCCCCCGCCCATCGGGGGCCTCCTGCGTTCCTCAGAGGAAGGTCTCTCCATGAACGAGCATCCCGCCTTGCTCAGGACCGCCGCGGCGCCGAGGCCCCTGCGCCGACGCCGTCTGTGGGTGCTTGTTGCCTGCCTTTTGGTCGCGGCCCTCGGTGCGGTCGCTGTGGCCCCGGCGACGGCACAGGCCCTCACGACGGACAAGGCCACCGCCAAGCCCAACGAGGACGGCGGCTCCGGCGTCATCGGCGGCATCGAGACGCGCCTGACCTGGGAGGGCACCGTCGAGGACGGCGAGGAGGTCACGAGCGTGACCCTCGACGTGCCGGACGGGGGCACCTTCGACGGCTCGACCACGCGCGTGACCGTGCTCGAGGGCCTCAACCGCAAGGAGATTGACGCGACCGCCACGCCCGACGGCAACGTGCTGACCATCGCCTTCGCCACGCCCATCGAGGCCGGCGACCTGCTGCGGCTCGAGGTCACCAACATGAAGTTCCCGGCGGAGGGCGGCGACGTCGTCGTCACGGGCACCTACGAGACGGGCGACGGCGAGTCCCGCGCGCTGGCCGAGAGCCCCGCCATCGCCACCGTCGCCAACACGCCGCTTCAGGCCATCGTGGGCTGGCTCGACGAGCAGCCCTGGGTCGAGGCGTGGAACTCCAACCAGTTCCTCGGCATGTTTTTCAAACCGCAGCTGTTGGTGACGTCGTTCGCCTCGCTCGCGCCGGGGTGGCTCGTGTGCCTCGTGATCATCGTGGCCGCGTACCCCTTCGCGATCCTGCTCGGCCTGCTCTTCGCGTTCATGAAGATGGCGAAGCACCGCGCGGTGCGCGCCGTCGCGGTGACCTACATCAACATCCTGCGCGGCACGCCGCTCTTCCTGCAGATCTACATCATGTTCTTCGGGCTGCCGATGATCGGCATCAACATCGACAACAACGTGCTCGGCGTCATCGTGATGGCGGTCAACTCGTCCGCGTACCTGGCCGAGATCTTCCGCGCCGGCATCGAGTCCATCCCGGCCGGCCAGTACGAGGCGGCCGACTCGCTCGGCATGAACCGCCGCCAGACGATGGTCTCCATCATCCTGCCGCAGACGGTGCGCCGCGTGCTCCCGACCGTGACGAGCGACTTCATCACCGGCTACAAGGACACGTCGCTCCTGTCCTCCGTGGGCGTCATGGAGCTGATGATGTACTCCAAGAACCTCACCGCCGTGTCCGGCAACATCACGCCGTACATCGCGGCGGCCATCTTCTACCTGATCGTCACGCTGCCGCTCATCAAGGTGGTGGGTGTGGTCGAGAAGCGTTTGGCGGCGAGCGAGTCGGGCGGCGGCCCGCGCCCGAAGGGCGGCCAGCCGGCGAACGAGGAGACCCCGGAGGTCGCAGGGCCGGAGCAGCCCGTGGGCGGGCCTCTGGCGGAGGCGGCGGCCCAAAAGCCGAGCGCGGTGGCGCAGCTTCTGGCGCCGTTCGGCCTTGGGCGAGCACCCGAGGCGAAGCTAGCGCCCTGTGCCGTCGCAGCTGGAACGCAGGTGCCGGACGCGTCTGTCCCGGTTGGGACGCAGGTGCCGGACGCGTCTGTCCCGGCTGGGACGCAGGTGCCGGACGCGTCTGTCCCGATCTCGTCCACCAACCGGCGCTAGGAGGCCATCGATGAAACTCCCCATCACTCGCAAGGGCCCCGAGGTTCCCCCGGCGATGGACCCGCAGGAGGCCGCCTCTCGAGCCTACGAGCACGACAAGTCGCTCTCGACCCATGCGTTCGTGGAGGGCGAGCACCCAATCGTCCGGATCGAGCACCTTAACAAGTCCTTTGACGACAACCTTGTGCTCAAGGACGTCAATCTGACCGTGTGGCCGGGCGAGGTGGTCGTGGTGCTCGGGCCGAGCGGGTCGGGCAAGTCGACGATGCTTCGTTGCATCAACCTGCTCGAGACGCCCACCGCCGGGCACATCCTGCTCAACGACGTCGAAGTGAACGACAAGAAGGGCAAGGAGCTCTGCGGCCTGCGGCGCCACCTGGGCATGGTATTTCAGAGTTTTAACCTTTTCCCGCACCTCACGGCCAAAGAGAACGTGATGATCGGGCAGTGCAAGGTGCTGGGGAAGTCCAAGGAGGAGGCCGAGGCCGAGGCGATCAAACAGCTGGAGGCCGTGGGCCTGGGCGACCGTGTGGACTACACGCCCGCACAGCTCTCCGGCGGCCAGCAGCAGCGTGTGGCCATCGCGCGTGCCGTGGCGATGCACCCGGACGTCCTGCTGTTCGACGAGCCGACGAGCGCCTTGGACCCGGAGCTGGTGCGCGGCGTGCTCGACGTCATGCGCGACCTGGCCGAGAACGGCGGCATGACGATGATCGTGGTCACGCACGAGATGGGCTTCGCCCGGGACGTCGCCGACCGCGTGGTGTTCATGGAAGGGGGCGTCGTAGTCGAGGAAGGCCTGCCGGGCGACGTGTTCGACCATCCCAAGAACGAGCGAACGGCGGCCTTCCTGGGCAACATCCGCTGAGCGGGACGCTGGTGCCGTAGCCGTGCGTCCCACCTGGGCCGGCAGCCGGGACGGCGGTGCCGGTCGCGTGCGTCCCAGCGCCGGCAGGTGGGACAGGGGCGTACGGCACGTGCGTCCCTGCGGCACGTGCGTCCCAGTGGGACGGCGGTGCCGGTCGCGTGCGTCCCGACGTTAGCGCCCATAACGTCATGAATCAATGTGGCAGAACGTCCCAGCTCTTGGGCTTGAGTCCTGTTACAATTTGCTGACGTTTTGCTGTGGTAACATTGCGGCTATCGTTTTGCCTGCACGCCGGACCCGTCGGCCGAGGAGGCCTCACCTTGCAGCACCACAAGAACGTCCTGCTCGTATCCCGCGGCACGCGTCTCCATGAGCGCATGCGTGAGCTCTCCCGTGCCCTCGACATATCCGTCCTGCTCGCAAAGCCCGAGACGTTCGAGCAGGCCATCTCGTCCGGCCACGAGTTCGACCTCGTGGTGCTCGACCTCGCGGGCGTTGCCCCGGAGCTGCTCAGCCGCGTCGACACCTACGTCACCGACAACTCCGGAATCCCGCGCCTCTTGGTGCTCGACGAGGAGCAGCTCGGCAGCCTGCGCATGCCGGTCCAGGGCCGCAGCGACTTTGTGCTCGCCAACGGTTGCGAGGGCGAGTACGAGGTGCGCATGAGCCAGCTCCTCTGGCCGGGCGAGGAGACGGTGCCGAGCGACTTCGTCACCATCGACAACATGACCATCAACCTCGCCACCTATCAGGTGACCATCGACGGCGAGCCGGTCGACCTCACCTTGATGGAGTACTCGCTGCTCTCGTTCCTGGCGACGCACCCGAGCCGCGCCTACTCCCGCGAGGCGCTCCTTCACCGCGTGTGGGGTTTCGAGTACTGCGGCGGCACGCGAACGGTGGACGTCCACATCAGGAGGGTGCGCTCGAAGGTGGGCCCCCAGATCGCGTCGCACATCGTGACGGTCCGCGGAGTGGGATATCTCTTCAAGCTGTGATTGACCGGGCGGACAACCCGAGCTTGCGATGCCCGCATCAAGTGATCGAGAGGTTCGTGAGCCGTTTGGGGAGCCTTGACGGAGATCCCGGCATTAGCCGTGCGTTCAGATACTCCCTCGATTAGCGGGTACGTAAGCACATAGCGCACGGGCGGAGCGTTGGCTCCGCTTTCTTTTGAGAGGAACCACCATGCCCTTTGACGACGAGAGCGCCACCGAGCCCACCCCCCAGCACGAGGCCGCGAACGCCGAGGTTTCTGGCGCCGGGGAGCCCAAGCCCCGGCACGAGGCCAACGGGCAAGCCCCCCGCCGGCCCATCGCGATGCACGCCGTGGACCACGAATGGCCCGGGGACACACCTGGTGCCCAGCGCACGGCCCCGCAGCCGCGTGTCGAGCAGCCCACGGAGAGTGTCCCGACCCAGCGCACGCAGGCGCATGCCGCTCAGCCGACGAGGCCTCAGCCGCGCGCGGCTGCGACCCCTGCGAACCCGGCGCAGACCAAAGAGCAGCCGAAAGCGCGCGCACAGCGGGCTGCGGCACCGGCTCCGACGGTTGAACCGTCGCCGAGCCAGAACAGCGCGAAGCGGCCAAAGAGCCCCAAGGCCGGCCATCCGTTCTGGGTTGGTCTTGTCGGCGGCCTTCTCGGCGCTGCGGTTGTGTGCGCGGTGCTGATGGGCGTCACGGGCGCCTTCGGGGGCTCGGGGGCCGACCCTGTCTCGCCCACGACGAGCAACACGGGGACCATCGACATCAACACGTCGGGGGAGGACGTGACCACGGCAGAGGCGGTCGCCGCGAAGTGCCTGCCGAGCGTGGCCTCGATCACCGTGACGGCATCGAGCGGCGACGGCGTGGGCTCCGGCGTGGTTCTCGACACGGAGGGCAACATCCTCACCAACTATCACGTGGTCGAGGGCGCCCAGGCCATCGTGGTGACGCTCAACAACCAGAGCTACGAGGCGACCCTGGTGGGCGACGACGAGTCGAGCGACCTGGCCGTTGTGAAGATCGACCCGGGCGACACCAAGCTGACGCCGATGGAGGTGGGCGACTCCTCCGCGCTCACGGTGGGCGAGTGGGTCATGAGCATCGGCAGCCCGTTCGGCTTGGAGCAGTCGGTGACGACCGGCATCGTGAGCTCGCTGTACCGCTCCACGATTCTGCAGGGCACGAGCGGGAACACCATCTACACCAACCTCATCCAGACCGACGCGGCCATCAACCCGGGCAACTCCGGCGGGGCGCTCGTGAACGCGAAGGGCCAGTTGGTCGGCATCAACTCGACGATCATGAGCACGAGCGGTTCGAGCGCCGGCATCGGCTTTGCGATCCCGAGCAATTATGCGGCGCACGTGGCCGACCAGATGATTGCCGGCAAGGTGGTCGAGCATGCGTACCTGGGGGCGAACGTGGCGACGGTGACCGCGCAGAACGCCGCGCGCTACCACTTGGCCGTGAGCCAGGGCGCGTACATCGTGGGCGTGGTTGA
Organism: Kribbibacterium absianum; assembly: GCF_030067705.1. Lineage (GTDB taxonomy): Bacteria > Actinomycetota > Coriobacteriia > Coriobacteriales > Atopobiaceae > Kribbibacterium > Kribbibacterium absianum. The sequence goes on along the minus strand of NZ_JASJEX010000005.1, from coordinate 60,862 downwards.
CGGTGGCCCGGCGGCCGAGGCCGGCCTGCAGGAGGGCGACGTGGTGACCAAGCTGGGCGACGAGGCCGTGACCTCCGCTGACGGCTTGATCCTCGCGGTGCGGGGGCACTCCGTGGGCGACACCGTTGACCTGACCTACTACCGGGGTTCCGAGGAGAAGACAGTGACGATCAAGCTGGGGAGCGACGCGAGCAACACGGCGAAGGAAGAGGAGCGGTCGTCCTCGCTCGACACGCTGCCCGGGGCTGCGCAGTAACGGCGGGACGCTGGTGCCGTAGCCGCATGTCCCGCATGTCCAGGACGGGTCCCTTCTTCGGAGGAACCCGTCCTTCTTTTTCAAAGCGGGACATCGGTGCCGGACACATTCGTCCCAGCGGGACATCGGTGCCGGACACGGATGTCCCCACTTTCTTGAAGAGAACGCTTGTACTAAACCGAACACTTGTAGTATCCTCCTGGAAACCAAGGGACACCGGGAGGGCGCCATGGGTCGAGGAACAACCGAGACATCGCCGCTCCGCACGTACCACGTGATGGCGCGCGGGGTGGGCGGCCAGCTCATCTTTGAGGACGACCGCGATCGCGCCCTCTTCGTGCGGCTGCTCGGGAAGGCTCTCGGGCGCCTTCCTGTCGCTCTTGTCGTTTGGACGCTGGTCGAGAACCACGTGCACCTCGTCCTTCAGGGGGAGCGCGCGCCGATATCTCTCTTCATGAAGTGGCTTTTGGGCCGGTACGCGGTGGAGTTCAACAAGCGGCACGGACGGAAGGGGCACCTGTTCCAAGACCGATTCCGTCGCGTCGCGGTCATGGACGAGGCCCAGCTGCTTGCGACCGTGCGCTACGTGCATCAGAACGCGATGCGGGCCGGACTCTGCGAGGGATGCAGCTATCGCTGGAACAGTTTTGATGAGTACTTGCGCGGCCCTGGTCTGTGTGACCAGAGCTCCGTATGGGCGCTTATCGAGTCGGAGGAGCGTTTCCGGGAGCTTCACCAGGAGCCCGTGGCCCCTGCTCGGTGCCTCTCCCTGGAGGGCAGTCTCCGGGGTGCGGATGCTGCTTCGGTGCTCGAGCGCGCCCGGGCTGCGGTGGCTCCGCTCGACCCTGGACTTGTGCGGGGATGTGGCCGGTCGGAGAGGGACGCCGCGCTGGTGGTGCTCCACGAGGCGGGTCTTTCCTTTCGGCAGATCGAGCTAGCGACCGGAGTCTCCAAGAGCGTGGTGGGTCGCGTTGTGAAATCGGCAGGCGCCGCGGCGGTCGCGCCGGCATCTGCGCCCCCGAGTTCTCGGGCGGTGCAGCCTCGGCGCGCGGCTCCGCGAGTTCATTCCGGCCTTGCGGGCATGACGAGGGCGTGCTGGGAAGGCCCAGACTCGGAGGTTTCCGTGCTAGAGTGGAGTCACGAGGAATATATGAGCAAGTGTTCATATAAAGAGTAATTTCAATTTCGTGATGGGGGGGCTCATGTCCGATTCCTCTACCGCGACGGCTCGCCTTGCAATTGAGGGAATGAGTTGCGCGAGCTGTTCGTCCATCATCGAGCGGATGGTCTCGCGAATGCCCGGGGTTCGCGCTATTGCCGTCAACCTGGCCGCGAACAACGCGACGCTCACCTACGATCCCGCAGTGGTCTCGGTGCCGGAGGTGTGCGAAACCATCGACGGGCTCGGCTTCGTTGCAACGGTGATACCGGCCGAGGATCGCCAGAACTTCGACGAGGAGCGCCGCGCAAAAGAGCGGGCGACTGAGCGCCGTGACGTGGCGACGTTCCTTGTGGCCCTGTGCCTGACGGTTGTCATTGTGGTGCTCTCGATGACCCCGCTGGGGATGGCCTTGTTCATGAGGACCGGGAGCCACGCCGATGCCATGCACCTCATGAACGTCGCATGCTTCTTCCTCTGCCTTCCGGTGCAGTTCGTGTGCGGTGCCCGCTACTACCGAGGGATGTGGGGAGCCCTCAAGGCTCGCGCGGGGAACATGGACACGCTCGTGGCCATTGGGACCACGGTGGCCTTTTGCTACGCGACGTATCTCACCTTCGGCCCCCGCGCCTATGATGGGGCGATGGCTCCTTTCGAGACGAGCGCCATGCTCATCACCTTCGTGCTGCTCGGCAAGATGCTGGAGCACCGCGCCAAGGGGCGTGCGGGCGCAGCCGTGGAGGAGCTTGTGAGCCTGACCCCGAAGGACGCAAGGGTTCGCAAGGGGGACTCCGTCGTCGAGGTGCCCGTGTCATCGCTGATGCCCGGAGACGTGGTGGTCGTTCGGCCGGGGGAGCGGGTTCCCGCTGACGGGGTAGTGGTGCAGGGGCACTCTTCGGTGGACGAATCCATGCTCACCGGCGAGCCCGTGTACCAGGAGAAGGCGGAGGGAGACGAGGTCACAGGCGGAACGGTGAACGGCACGGGGCTCTTGGAGTTCCGGGTGACCCGATCCGGATCAGACACGACGCTGGCCCACATCGTGCAGTTGGTTGAAGAGGCTCAAGGATCCAAGCCGCCAGTGCAGAGGCTCGCAGACCGGATTAGCGCCGTGTTCGTTCCGGTGGTTCTCGGAATCGCGCTCGTGACGTTCGTGGTCTGGCTCATCGTGCAGGGTCTCGCGAACGTTGCCGACGGGGTCGCTCTCGAGCGTGCGCTAATGGCCGGGGTCGCCGTAGTCGTGGTGGCGTGCCCGTGCGCTTTGGGGCTGGCGACTCCGACGGCCGTCATGGTCGGGACCGGTCGAGGGGCCGAGGAGGGCATTCTCATCAAAGACGGGGAGGCCCTGGAGACCACGGGTTCCGTCACACGCGTGGTGTTTGACAAGACGGGCACCATCACGATGGGCATGCCCGAGGTGAGTGCCGTGAACTGCGTGCCTGGTGTCTCGGAGCAGTCTGTGCTCGCGTTGGCCGCGGGGCTGGAGCGCGGGAGCGAACATCCCTTGGCCCGTGCGGTCCTTATGGCGGCTGCCGAGCGCGACATCGACTCTGGGGGCGTGGCGGACTTTGAGGCGGTTCCGGGGCACGGCGTTCGGGGCATCGCCCGGTGGAACAACGAAGACGTACCGGTGGGCTTTGGCAACGAGCGACTCGTGGTAGCCATGACCGGGACGGGAGTGCCGGACGCGTTTGTCCCGGCGGGCCCCGGTGTGACGCGGATGTACCTGGTTGCGGCGGGCGCCGTGGTGGCTGCCGTTGACGCGCGGGACGAGCTCAAGCCAACGGCCGTCGAGGGCATCCGGGCACTGCTCGACATCGGGCTGCACGTGTCGCTGCTGTCGGGGGACTCGACGGAGGCTGCTCGGGCGGTCGCGGCCGAGGCCGGCATTCCGGAGGAGGACGTGATGGCCGACGTGCTCCCCGCCGACAAGTCCGCCGCGATCCAGGCGCTCGTGGATGAAGGCGAGCGCGTCTGCATGGTTGGCGACGGAATCAACGACACACCGGCTCTGGCCACGGCGACAGTGGGCATGGCCATGGCCGCTGGGTCGGATGCCGCGCTCGAAGTGGGTCAGATCGTGCTCATGCACGACGATGTTCGGGACGTCGCGCGCGCGATCAACCTCTCTCGGAAGACGATGCGGAAGATACACCAGAACTTCGGCTGGGCCCTGGGCTACAACTGCCTGTTGATTCCCCTTGCCTGCGCTGGGATCCTGGCGCCCGAGGTGAGCGGTGCCTGCATGGCTCTCTCGAGCGTCTCTGTCGTGACGAACTCTCTGCTTCTGCGCCGCGCGTCGATCTGAGGCACCGGCTCTCGGGCGGGGGTTTCTGCCGGGATTTGGGACACGCGGCTACGGCACTCCTGTCCCACCTGGGGCGCTGGGACGCACGGCTACGGCACGTGCGTCCCTCCTCGGGGGTACAGTCTTCGCTGGGAGCACAGACGAAAGGGGCCCTCATGGGACAGCTGGACCTGGACGGCAACGATCAGGAGGCCTCTGACCTCGAGCAGGCGCGCAAAGAGGCGGCGGAACTCAACCGCCAGCTCAAGTACCACGCGTATCGTTACTACGCGCTCGACAAGCCAGAGATCGATGACCATGAGTTCGACCTCATGCTCCAGCGGCTCATCAAGCTGGAGGAGCGGTACCCCGAGCTCCAGATGCCGGAGAGCTACACCCAGCGTGTGGGCGGCTATGTCTCCAACCAGTTCGCTGCCGTCCGCCATGCCGAGCGCATGTACTCCATCGACGACGCCATGGACATCGACGAGCTTGACGCATGGCTCGCGAAGACCGACAAGGCCCTCGGCGCCACGCGCGACAACCCGGTCGCCTACACGTGCGAGCTGAAAATCGATGGCCTCGGAGTCGCGCTCACCTATCGCGACGGTGCCTTCGTCCGCGCGGCAACACGCGGCGACGGTGCGGTGGGCGAAGACGTCACGCTCAATGTCCAAACCATCCACGACGTCCCGCTGAACCTCGATAGGGCGGGTATGGAGGCCGTCGCGCACCACGGCAGCGGTGAGACCATCGAAGTGCGCGGCGAGTGTTACATGCCGAAGAGCTCCTTCGCCCGGCTCAACGAGCGGCGCGACGCGGAAGGCCAATCCGTCTTCGCGAATCCCCGAAACGCCGCGGCCGGCTCGCTGCGCCAGAAGGATCCCAAGGTCACGGCGGCGCGCGATCTGGGCACCTTCCTCTACGCGGTGGCTGACCCGCGGATGGTGCACGTCTCCTCGCAGCATGGTTTCCTCCGATGGCTGCGCGACTGCGGCTTCGTCGTCAACCCGGAGGCCCGGCTCTGCCGGACGGCGGCAGAGGTCCATGACTACTGCGCCGAGGCCCTCGCGCACCGGAGCGACCTGGACTACGACATTGACGGCGTCGTGGTGAAGGTTGACAGCTTCGCGCAGCAGGACGCGCTCGGTTTCACGAGCCGCGCCCCCCGCTGGGCCATCGCGTTCAAGTTCCCCCCAGAGCAGAGGGAGACAGTGCTGCGCGAGATCAAGGTCTCCGTCGGCCGTCTCGGCGTGCTGACGCCGGTGGCCGAGTTCGACCCGGTCTTTGTGGCCGGCTCCACCATCGCCCGGGCGACGCTCCACAACATGGACGAGGTCGCCCGGAAGAACGTGCGCGTGGGCGACACGATTCTCGTCCACAAGGCGGGCGACGTGATCCCCGAGGTCATCGGCCCCGTTTTGTCCAAGAGGCCGGCCGATGCGGTGCCCTTTGAGATGCCCTCCACGTGTCCTAGCTGCGGAAGCCCGGTGGTGCATGAGCTGGGGGAGGTCGCCTACCGCTGCATTTCCATCGACTGCCCTGCGCAGACCCTTGAGCGCCTGACCCACTGGATGAGCCGCAAAGCCATGGACATCGACGGCCTCGGCCCGGAGATCCTCGGCCGCATGATCGACGCCGGCATGGTGCGCGACTGCGCGGACATCTACGACAAGGTCACGGCGGACGGGCTGGCGGCGCTGCCCACCGGGCGTTTCTACAAGACTGCGAGCAAGGCGAGCCACCGCGCTGGCGATCCGAAGCCGAGCGGCGGGGTCTATACGAGCACAGCGGTGCCCCATGAGGTCGGTGACCCGATTCCGCTGGGGGAGAAGGCCGCAGCCAAGATCTGCGAGCAGATCGAGAGGTCCAAGGCCAAGCCGCTGGGTCGCGTGCTGTTCGCGATCGGCATCCAGTACGTGGGGTCCAGCGTGGCCGACCTGCTGGCCGATGCGTTCCCGTCCATCGACGCGCTGATGGAGGCGAGCGAGGAGGAGTTGGCAGCCGTGGAGGGAGTTGGCCCCAGGATTGCGAGCAATGTGGCGGAGTTCTTCACGATTCCCGAGAACCTGCAGGTCATCGAGCGGTTGCGCGAGGCCGGGCTCAACTTGGCGAGCGATGCGGCCGGCGAGCCCGAACGGCCGCAGACGCTGGCGGGCCTGACGTTCGTGCTGACTGGTTCGTTGAGCGGGATGACGCGCGAGCAGGCCGGTGCGGCGCTGAAGGCGCTCGGCGCGAAAGTGGCTGGGTCGGTGTCCAAGAAGACGAGCTATGTGATCGCGGGCGAGGCCGCAGGCTCGAAACTGACGAAGGCCGAGTCCTTGGGCGTTCCAGTTCTCGGCCGAGAGGATCTGGAGCGGATTCTCGAGACGGGAGCGCCCCCGGAGGCTCGCTGAGCAACCGGGACGGAGGTGCCGGACGCGAGTGTCCCAATGGGCGCATAGTGCGCGGGACATAGGTGCCGGACGCGAGCGTCCCGGAATAGGGGCTGGGACGGAAGGCTCCGGCACCTGTGTCCCACCCCGCGCTAGCCTCGCACCGTTTATTCACTCACTATGTTGGTTTATTCATGCACTATTGGCCACGTGAAGACCTTGAGGCGACCTTGAAGCCCGTCAGGCCGCATCGTACAGTAGCCTTAATGGCTCCGCCCCTTCGCGGGCGACGAGGACGACACCCGGTTCTCGGTTGGCCAGCTTGTTCAGGTGTCCTTGCTTGAGGATGTTTTCGTGCCACAAATCAAGACTGTTCCCTCCGTCCGCTCTGGCGCGCCGGTTGGCGGCGCCCCGCGCACTCGCGCGCCTCGCGCACAAAGGCCGTCCGGCGCTCCCGAGAAGGTTGTCACCCACCACGAGTCCCCGAACCTGACCGCCGCTCAGGTTGCGCTGCGGGTGGCGGTGACGCTTTCCGGCGCCGTGGTCATGGCGCTCGGGGTCGCGCTTGCGGTCATCGCTTCTCTCGGCGTGCAGCCCCTTTCCGCGCTCCCGGCCGTCGGCGCCCGCCTGACGGGGGTGCTGGGCTTCCCCCTAACGCTGGGTTTCTTCACGTTCGTCATCAATGCTGCGTTCTTCTGTGGCGAGCTGGCGCTTCTGCGCGGGCAGTTCCCCGCAGCGCAATGGCTGCAGTTGCCATTGGTGTTCGTGTTCTCGGCGTTCATCGATGTGTGGCTCAATGGACCCCTTGCGGCGTTCGTGGCAAGCGGCCTTGCCGAGCAGGCCGCGGTGCTGGCGCTCTCGATCGTCGTGACGGCGCTCGGGGTGCAGCTCCAGGTCATGGGCAACACGCTGATCACCCCGCCCGAGGCGTTCATGGCGCTCGTCTCGAAGCGTGGGGGCGCTGCGTACGGCAACGTCAAGGTGGCGTTCGATGTCGCGCTCATGGTGGCCGGCGTGGCGGTTTCGCTGCTGCTGTTCGGAGACTTCGCGGACGTGAGCGTGGGGACCTTGCTCGCCGCGCTCCTGACGGGCCAGTGCGTCAAGGTCTGGGTAAGGGCGCTTCGCCCCCTGGAGCGGCGCTTGCCGGTGGGTCGCCTTCCGTTCCGCACGCTCCCGCTGGGATCTGACGCGCGGTAGGCCTCTCGTGCGGGACAATCGCGTCCGGCACCAGCGTCCCATCTGGCAGTGAGGGTGGGACAATCGCGTCCGGCACCAGCGTTCCATCTGGCACTGGGGCGGGACGATCGCGTCCGGCACGTGCGTCCCGCCCGGTTCCGTCCCGCTGGGACGCACGCGTCTGGCACGTGCGTCCCGTCTAGCACGGGGCGTGGGACGCCCGGCTACGGCACCAGCGTCCCGCGCTCCTCGGCCTTGGCGAGCACCTGCGCCATTGCGGCGTCCAAGTCCGCCTGGAGCGCCGGGTCCCTCTTGGGCCTCGGGTGCTCGATGATTCTGCCCCGCGCCACCACGTGGAACGGCGCACGCAACGCCGACAGGTCCTCGAGCGGGTTCTTCTCGAGCACAATCATGTCCGCCTGCTTGCCCGGAGCAATGGATCCGAGCTTCTCTTCGAGTCCAATGATCCGCGCATTGCCGAGGGTCGCTGTGTGCAGCGTCAGCGCGGGGTCATGAGCGACGAGCGCGTCGAAGTACACAAGCTCGCGCCAGAGGTCCCCGTGGCTGATGTAGGGGCATCCGGCGTCCGTTCCCAGGCCCACGGTCACGCCCGCCCGCAGCGCCTGCCGGGCACACTCGACCATCCCGTCGAAGACCTGGTCGGCGCAGGCTTTGACCGCTGGTTCGGAGTGGGTCTTCTCGGCAGGCATCGTGCAGAAGGGCACAGCTGGCGACAATGTACAGGTCAGAGTGGAGGCTCGCCCGGCTCCGTTCTTCTTGAACAGGCGCAGCATCTCGTCGTCGAGCGGCGCGCCATGCTCGATGGAGTCCACGCCCGCGAGGAGCGCCCTGCGCACGCCATCGCTGGACTCAACGTGGGCCATCGTGGGGAGCCCGAGCTGGTGCGTCTCCTCGACGATGGCGTCCGCCATCTCCTGGCTCATCAGCACGCGACCGGGGGTGTCGGGCGCGTCGGCGTCGTACACGCCTCCGGTGATGAAGAGCTTCACCACGTCGGCGCCGTGCTCGACGATCTCGCGCACCTGCCTGCGGGCGTCGTCGACCGTCTCGGCCTCCCGGGCGACGAGGCCCGCGCCATGTCCGCGCGTGGGCGTGATGCCCCAGCCTGCCGCGACGAGTTTGGGGGCGCTTCCTTTCTTGTCGAGACGATCGCGCAGCCGGATGTCGCCCCAGAGCGGGTCGCCGGCGCTGCGCACGCAGGTCACACCGGCCTGGACCGCCTCTCTGAGGTTGCCGTCCATGAGCATGGACCCGATGCGGTCGCTCATCGGCACCTGCGAGATCTTCGCCACGAGCGCCGCATTGTCACCCGAGCTGGCCGGCTTGCCGCCGCCGGCCAGATGGGCGTGGAGGTTGACGAGGCCAGGGGTCACGAATCTGCCGCCAAGGTCCCACACGCCCATGCCGGTGGGGTACTGCGCGTCCTCGTCGGGGAGCACCGCGTCGATGGTTCCGGAGTCCTCGCACCATATGACGCTCATGTGCTCTTGGGGTCGCATCTTGCGGGTTCCGTCGAGCAGCGTGCAGTTGCGGAACGCGTGGTAGGTGGGGAAGAGGGTCGAACCCACGGGGCCTCCTCGATGTAGTCCGGCGCTTTGGTTCATGCTAGGCCAAGGAGGGACACTGGTGCCGGTGCCATATGTCCCATCCCCGGGTCTCGGAGCGGGACGCAGGTGCCGGTTCCGTTTGTCCCGGCGCGGGACACTGGTGTCCGGCACGCCCGTCCCGCGTCCCAGCGGGCGGGACACTGGTGCCGGTCACGTTTGTCCCAAAAGGAGGCCAATGCCCACGCCCACGCGTTTCACCGTTCAGTGCGACGGGTTCGCAGCCGAGGTCACGCGCCGTCGAACCTCTCGGGTGTCGTTTCGTGCGTGGCCGGATGGGCGCGTCACCGTTTCCGCCCCGCTCGGGTTCACAAAGCGCGAGGTGGAAGGAATGGTTCGCGCACACGCCGACGAGATCCGGCGTCTGCTGGAACGGGCTATGCCGCCAGCTGCAGAGCAGGCCGCGCGCGAGGAGGCTGCGCGTCTGGCTCCCGGTGATCACGCGTGGCTGTGGGGCGAACGTCTTACTGTGCGGCATCTGGAGGGTTCCGAGCCTCGTCTGACCGTGCGACGGGAAGGGGACGTCCTCGCATTCATCGGCCCGGGCGAGCTGTTGGCCGACTGCTCCGCGCGTCGGCGAGCGCATGAGAAGCTCCTCCGACAGGAGTTGGCTGCCGCGCTGCCGGGGGTGCGTGCCGAAGCAGAGCGACTGGTCGGCGTCTCGGCCCGCACGTGGCGCATCCGCCGCATGCACAGCCGGTGGGGCTCGTGCCGACCAGATCGAGGGTCGGTCACGATCGCTCTTGAGCTGGCCACCCACGACCCGGCACATCTGCGGCTCGTCGCCATACACGAGACCGCCCACCTGCTGATATGCAACCATGGCTCCGACTTCCGGGCCATCATGGACCGGGCGTGCCCTGGATGGCGGGCGCAGCAAAGGGCGCTGGACGAGGAGGGCATGCGGCTGCCGCGTCAGGCGCCTTGAGGGACGGACGTCTCCGGCACCAATGTCCCGAGCGGCCCACGCGGCCCGGAGGCCTAGGGACAAACGTGTCCGGCGCCAGCGTCCCCGCTAGTGCGCCCTTAGGCTGGTGGGACAATGGGAACCGGCACCTTTGTCCCGGGAGGCACCATGCCGCGCTTCGTCTTTGCCGTCGACTCGCTCAAGGGAACGCTTTCCTCCGAGGAATCGGAGCGAATCCTGGCTGCGGCCGCTCGCCGCGCGTTCCCCGGCTGCACGTGCGTCTCGGTTCCCATCGCCGACGGCGGGGAAGGCACGCTCGACGCCGTGCGCTCGTCGGTGCCTGGTGCTCGGTTGCACGAGGTCGCCGTCACGGGGCCCTTGCGGGAGCCGACCACGGCGCAATGGCTCCTGTTGCCCGACGGCCGCGCCCTCATCGAGCTCGCCCAGGCGGCGGGTCTCACGCTCGTGCCGGAGCAGGACCGAGACCCCGCTGCGGCCACGACGCTCGGGGTCGGGCAGCTCGTCTCGGCCGCGCTGGACGCCGGTGCGCGCGACATCACGCTGGCCATCGGCGGGAGCGCGACCAATGACGGCGGCCTTGGGCTGCTCGCCGCCCTGGGCTGGTGCTTTCGAGACGAAACGGGCGAGCCACTTCCTCCTGTGGGCGCCTCGCTCGGACGCGTCGCAGCCATCGACGGCTCCGGCTCGGACCCGCGCCTCTCGTCCGCCGCGTTCCACGTCATGTGCGACGTTGCCAACCCGTTGTGCGGGTCCGCGGGCTGTGCCGCCGTGTTCGCTCCCCAGAAGGGCGCGACGCCAGCTCAGGTGCGGCTGCTTGACGAGGGCATGGGCAGCTTCGCGGAGGTCGCCTGCGCCCATCTCGGTTTCGACCGATCCGAGCATCCGGGCGCCGGCGCCGCCGGTGGCGTCGGGTTCGCGGCGCAGGCCTTTCTCGACGCCGACTTTGTGCTGGGCATCGACGCGTTGCTCGATATGGTCGGGTTCGAAGGGCTGCTCGAGGGCGCCGACCTTGTGGTGACGGGGGAGGGGCGCCTTGACGCGCAGACGGCGGGCGGGAAGGCGGTGGCCGGGGTCGCGGCCCGCGCTGCGGCGGCCGGCGTTCCCTGTGTCGCTCTGTGCGGGGCCGTGGAGCCGGGCGCGAGGATTCCCGGCCTGGCGGCGGCGGAGTCCACGGTGACGGCGATCGGGGATCTCGGCGAGCACCTCGCCCGGGCTGGCGAGGCCTACGGGGACGCGGCCGACCGGCTTTTTGCGCTGCTCGCGGTGGGAGCGGGCTTTGGGGCATAGTGGGTTGGCCCTGTCGCCCATTTCGAGAGATGAGACCGCACCCTTGACCGCTCCGCTCACGAAACCCCAGATTGCCGTGCGCATCTGTGTGACCCTGCTCGGCACCTTCGTCATGGCGCTCGGCATCGCGCTGGCCAAGCATGCCGCCGTGGGGACGACGCCGATCTCGTGCCTCCCGGCCGTGCTGTACAACTTCTTCGCGGGGCTGGGGCTGCCCGTCACGCTGGGGCTGTTCACGTTCCTCATGAACACGGGGTTCCTGGTGGGGGAGATGGTGCTGCTACGGGGCGCCTTCCCCAAGGCCCAGCTGCTCCAGCTGCCACAGGTGGTTCTGTTCTCGATGGCGGTGGACTTCTGGATGGGGCTCGTGGTGCCGGCTCTGCCGATGACGGCGCCGGTGCACCACTACGCGCTGCTCGTTGCGTCCATGCTGGTCATTGCGCTGGGGATCCAGCTGCAGTTGATGGGCGACACCATCGTGACGCCGCCCGAGGGGTTCATCGGGATCGTGGCGCGGCGGACGGGTCGCGAGTACGGCGACGTGAAAGTGGCCTTCGACGTGGGGTTTCTCGTGAGCGCGGCGGCGCTGTCGCTCGCGCTCATGGGAGGGCTGGCGGACGTCCGAGAGGGGACCATCGTCGCGGCGGCCGGCGTGGGCGTGGCAATCAAAGGGTGGGACCGGGCGCTCCGACCGCTGGCGCGCCGGTTGCCCCAGGGCCCGACGCCGCTGCCGCCGCTGCCGTAGGGACAAAGGTGCCGTAGCCGTCTGTCCCACCCGGCCTGCGCTGGGACGCACGCGTCCGGCACCAGTGTCCCGCCGCCCGTGCTGGGACGCACGTGTCCGGCACCACCGTCCCACCTCCGCCATGTTTCCCCTGTTTTTCCAAGCGGGCGCCGAAACACGCCCATCACCTTTGCCGCCTAGCCTTCTCCCAGAAAATGCCCCCGGCTCAACGAAAGGCGGCCGCCATGGCAGACACCCTCACCCGTTCGCCCCTCTGGGACCCGTCCTTTGAGCACGACGCCTGCGGCATCGGCGCCCTGGCGAGCCTTGCCGGTCGCAAGAGCCACCAGATGGTGGACGACGCCCTCTCCGTCCTCGTCAACCTCGAGCACCGCGGCGGCGCCGGCCTCGAGCGCAACTCCGGCGACGGCGCGGGCATCCTCATCCAGGTGCCCCACCGCTTCTTCCGCAAGGAGGCCCAAAAGGAGGGCGCGCTGCTGCCAGCCGAGGGCGATTACGGCGTAGCGATGCTCTTCCTCCCTCAGGATCCTTTCGGCGTGGAGGCCGCCCGTCGCGTCTTCGAGCAGGGATGCGCCGCCTGTGGCGTCCCGCTCCTTTTCTGGCGCGAGGTGCCGGTGGACCCGCACGACCTCGGCGACTCCGCCTTGGCCGGCATGCCCACCATCTACCAGGCATTTCTCGGCCGCCCGGAGGGCGTGGGCCTTGGCGATGACTTTGAGCGGGCGCTCTACGTGTGCCGCCGCACCATCGAGAAGGCCGCCGAGGAGGACCCGGCGCTCGAGGACCGCATCTTCTATGTCTGCTCCATGTCGAGCCGCACCATCGTCTACAAGGGCATGCTACTCGCCACGCAGATGCGCCGCTTCTACCTCGACCTCAACGACGCTGCCGTGGAGAGCGCCCTCTGTCTGGTCCACTCGCGCTACTCCACCAACACGACGCCCAGCTGGGAGCGCGCGCACCCCAACCGGTACCTGATCCACAACGGCGAGATCAACACCCTCAAGGGCAATGTCGGCTGGATCCGAGCCCGCGAGCCCGAGTTCTACTCGCCGGTGCTCGGCCCCAAACTGGCCGACGTCCTGCCGGTGATCAACCGCGAGGGGTCGGACTCCGCGATCCTCGACAACGTGCTCGAGTTCCTCGTGATGAACGGGCGCACCATGAGCCGGGCGGCATCGCTGCTCATCCCCGAGCCGTGGGAGAAGAACCCGCACCTGCCCGAGAAGCGCCGCGCCTACGACGAGTACCAGTCGATGCTCATGGAGCCGTGGGACGGTCCCGCCGCCATCGCGTACACGGACGGCCGCACCCTGGGCGCGTCCCTCGACCGGAACGGCCTGCGCCCCGCGCGCTACTACGTCACGCACGACGACCGCTTCCTGCTGGCGAGCGAGGTGGGCGTGCTCGACGTGGACCCGGCGGACATTTTGCAGGCCGGCGAGCTCGGCCCCGGCGAGATGCTCTTGGTGGACCCCTCTCAGGCCCGCGTGATCTGGAACGACGAGCTGCGCGAGGAGCTGGCGAGCCAGAAGCCCTACCGCGACTGGATCGCCGAGGAGACGCTCTCTGTGGGCGACCTGCCGGAGCCGGCCGGGACGCAGGTGCCGGACACGTCCGTCCCGTCTGGGACAAAGGGCTCCGGCACCACTGTCCCGCCTGGGACGCAGGTGCCGGACGCGGATGTCCCGCGCACCTTCGCCCGCGCGCGCCTCGGCCTTCACTACGACGACCTCGACGAGGCCTTGAGGCCGATGGCCGAGAACGGCTCCGTCCCCTTGGCCTCCATGGGCTTCGATGTCCCGCCCGCGGTCCTCTCGAACCGCCCGCGCCCGTTCTACGACTACTTCTGCCAGCTTTTCGCCCAGGTCACGAACCCGCCCATCGACGCGCTCCGCGAGTCCTACGTCACGAGCGATGTGCTCTACCTCGGCAACCACGGCAACATCCTCGAGGACATGCGCGACAACTGCCGGCTCGTGCGCCTCAACGGCCCCGTGGTCGACGAGGACACCTTCGAGCGCCTGCGCCACCTGGACCAGGAGGGCTTCCACGCGCGCACGTTCCACGGCAGCTTCGCCGTCGACCCCGTCACGGGCGCCGCGGAGCCGGGCGCGCTCGAGGCCGCCCTCGACAAGCTCTGCAACGACGTCGAGGAGGCCGTGCGCTCCGGCGTCAACATCGTGGCGCTCTCGGACCGCTGCCCCGAGGGTCAGGTCCCCCTGCCGTCGCTGCTCATGGTGGGCGCCGTGCACCACCACCTGCTCCGCGCCGGCATCCGCACGCTCGCGGACCTGATCGTCGAGACCGGCGACGCCGTCAACGCGCACGACTTCGCCGCGCTCACGGGCTACTCGGCCAGCGCCATCTGGCCGTACATGGCCCACGAGGTGATCGCCGAGCAGAGCGCCTCCGGCGTCCTTGCCGTGCCTGCGGACCAGGGCATCGCCACCTATGACAAGGCCGCCAACTCCGGCGTGCTGCACATCATGTCCAAGATGGGCATCTCCACCGTGCAGGGCTACCACTCGGCGCAGATCTTCGAGGCCGTCGGCCTCGGCCCCGAGGTCATCGATCGCTGCTTCACCGGCACCCCGAGCCGCGTGGGCGGCCTCGACTTCAACGGCATCCAGACAGAGCTCGAGGCCCGCTACGCGCGCGCCCTGGACCTCGCAAAGAGCCCCGCCCCCGACCAGCTGCCCTCCTCCGGCATGACCAAGTGGCGCCCCCAGTCCGGCCTCTACGCCGGCGAGGAGCACCTCTTGGACCCGCAGGCCATCTACCTGCTGCAGACGGCGTGCAAGTCCGGTGACTTCGCCGTCTTCGAGCAGTACCGCGACCACGTGCGCCGAGACGGGCGCCCGATGATGCTGCGCGACCTGCTCGAGCTCGTGCCCCTGCCGAGCGGCCCCGTCCCGCTCGACGAGGTGGAGCCCTGGGAGTCCATCGTCACGCGCTTCAACACCGGCGCGATGTCCTACGGCTCCATCAGCCAAGAGGCGCACATGTGCCTGGCCATCGCGATGAACCGCATCGGCGGCCGCTCGAACACCGGCGAGGGCGGCGAGGACCCGGCGCGCGAGGTGCCGTACCCCAACGGCGACTCTGCCAAGTCCGCCATCAAGCAGGTGGCGTCCGGGCGCTTCGGCGTCACGAGCCGCTATCTCGGCTCCGCGCGCGAGATCCAGATCAAGATGGCCCAGGGTGCCAAGCCGGGCGAGGGTGGCCACCTGCCCGGCAAAAAGGTGTATCCCTGGATCGCCCGAGTGCGCCGCTCCACGCCGGGCGTGGGCCTCATCAGCCCGCCGCCGCACCACGACATCTATTCCATCGAGGACCTGGCCGAGCTGATTTTCGACCTCCAGTGCGCCAACCCGTCCGCGCGGGTCTCCGTCAAGCTCGTGGCCGAGGCCGGCGTCGGCACCATCGCCACGGGCGTGGCCAAGGGCGGCGCTGCGAAGATCCTCATCAGCGGCTCCAACGGCGGCACGGGCGCCGCGCCCCGCGACTCCATCTACCACGCCGGCCTCCCGTTGGAGCTGGGCCTGGCCGAGGCGCAGCAGACGCTGCTCCAGAACGGCCTCCGCTCCCGTGTGGTGCTCGAGGCGGACGGCAAGCTCATGGCCGGTTTCGACGTGGCCGTGGCAGCCCTCCTCGGCGCCGAGGAGTTCGGGTTCGCGACGCTGCCGCTCATCGCGATGGGCTGCCTCATGCAGCGCGACTGCCAGCAGGACACCTGTCCCGCCGGCATCTGCACGCAGAACTGCCGCCTCCGCGAGCAGTTCCACGCGAGTCCTGACGACGTCGTGAACTTCATGCGCTTCATCGCCGAGGACCTGCGGCGCGAGATGGCCCGGCTCGGCTTCCGCACCGTGGACGAGATGGTCGGGCGCGCGGACTGCCTGCGCCAGCGCGAGGTGCCCGGCCACCCCAAGGCGAACTCCGTCGACCTCTCGGCGCTGCTCGCGCAGGTGCGGCCGCTCTATGGGGCGGCCATCCCCGGCGCCGAGTCCGCGCGCTTCCTGCGCTCGATGGCGTTCGACGCCCAGCTGGAGAGGACCCTCGACGCGACGCTCTTCATCCCGTACACGGCGTCCGCGCGCGAGCACCTGGAGCCGGTCTCGTTCCACGTGGACCTGGCCAACGTCAACCGCGCCTGCGGCACGATGCTCGGCAGCGTGGTGACCCAGCAGCACCCGGAGGGGTTGCCGGAGGACTCCATCAAGATCCACTGCACCGGCTCGGGCGGCCAGTCCTTTGGCGCGTTCCTGCCGGCGGGCCTCTCGATGTCCATCGAGGGCGACGCCAACGACTACTTTGGCAAGGGTCTCTCCGGTGGCATCCTGGCCGTGCGGCCGAACGCCGCCGCCACGTACAAGTTCAACGAGAACATGTCCGTGGGCAACGTCGCGTTCTACGGCGCGACCGGCGGCAAGGGCTTCATCAACGGCCTGGCCGGCCAGCGGTTCTGCGTGCGCAACTCCGGCGCGCAGGTGGTGGTCGAGGGCGTGGGCGCCTGCGGCTGCGAGTACATGACCGGCGGCGAGGTGGTGGTGCTCGGCGAGGTCGGGCCCAACTTCGCGGCGGGCATGAGCGGCGGAACGGCCTATGTGCTCGACGAGTTCGGCACCCTGGACGCGCGCGTGAACCACGGGCTCGTGGACGTCCTGCCGTTGGACGAGCGGGACTTGGAGCGCGTGCGCGGCCTCGTTGAGGAGCACGTGGCCCGCACGCAGAGCCCGCTCGGCATCAAGCTGCTCTATCGCTGGAACCACTACAAGCGGCAGTTCAAGAAGGTGCTGCCGCGCGACTACGCGCGCGTGGTCGCGATGGTGGCCTCCGAGCTCGAGGCCGGCGCGACGCGCGAGCAGGCAGAAGAGAAGGCGTTCGACGCCATCACGCTGGGGAGGTAGCCATGGGCAAGGTTGGCGCGTTTTTGGAACACGACCGCCGCGCGCATGGGGAGCGCCCCGTCGCGCAGCGCGTGGAGGACTTTGCGGACATCGCCGTGCCGCTCGACGCTGAGGACCAGCGCATCCAGGCGAGCCGCTGCATGTGTTGCGGCGTGGCGTTCTGCCAGACGGGCGCGAGCTTCGGGCCCGCGCGCGCGAGTGGGTGCCCGCTGCACAACTTGATTCCCGAGTGGAACGACCTTCTGTGGCGCGACCTCTGGGTCGACGCCGCCGCGCGCATGCGCATCACGAACCCCTTCCCGGAGTTCACCGGGCGCGTGTGCCCTGCGCTGTGCGAGGCGGCCTGCAACCTGGGGCGCGACCAGGGCGCGACCACGATCAAGGACGACGAGCGGGCCATCAGCGACCATGAGTGGGCGGACGGAGGCCCGGCCGGCTTCGCGGGCGCTCCGGCGGCGTTGGCGGAGCTGCGCGGCAAGCGCGTGGGCATCGTGGGCTCCGGCCCGAGCGGACTGGCCTGCGCCTGGGAGCTGGCGCGGCGCGGGGCCAGCGTGACGGTGGTCGAGAAGAGCGACCGCGCGGGCGGCCTCTTGCAGTACGGCATCCCGGAGATGAAGCTGCCCAAGGACGTGGTGGCGCGGCGTGTGGCGTGGCTGGAGGAGCAGGGCGTCGCCTTCGAGACGGAGACGGACGCCTGCGACCCGATGGTGGCCCAGGCGCTGCTCGGGCTCGATGCCGTGGTGATCGCGGCGGGCGCGGGGCAGGCGCGCGGGCTGAACTGCCCGGGCAGCGACCTGCCGGGCGTCGTGATGGCGGTGGACTATCTCACGGCCGCGACGAAGGCCGTGGACGAGTGCTGGGACAAAGGTGCCGGACGCGAGTGTCCCGGCGGGACAAAGGTGCCGGACGCAAGCGTCCCCGGGCCGGACGCAAGCGTCCCCGGGGACACTGGTGCCGGACACGGGTGCCCCACTCCGGAGGAGCGGCTCGCGGCCGACAAGGTCACCGAGGACGTCGCCGGAGCGCTCTGCGCCAAGGGGCTCGACGTCGTCGTGATCGGCGGCGGCGACACGGGCACCGACTGTGTGGCGACGGCGCTCCGCGAGGGGGCCCGTTCCGTGCGCCAGCTGGAGTTCCTCCCGATGCCGCCGGCCACGCGCTTGCCGAGCAACCCGTGGCCGCAGTGGCCCAACGAGCTCAAGAACGACTACGGCCAGCAGGAGGCCGAGGCGCTGCAGGGCGCCGACCCGCGCACGTTCGCCGTGGACACCCGTGAGGTGGTCGCCGGCGAGAACGGCCGCGTGGCGGCGCTGAGGACCGTGCGCCTGGACTGGTCGGCCGGGCGTCCGGACGCGGTCCCGGGATCCGAGGAGGAGATTCCGGCCCAGCTGGTGATCGTTGCGACCGGCTTCACGGGGCCCCGCTCCGACGTGCTCATGGCCTTCGACGTGGCGCAGGCCGAGAAGCGCCCCGTTGCCGCGGTTCTCGACGACGGTCATCGTGCGCTGCGCTCGCCGGGCGCTGACCCGACGCCGGTCTTTGCCTGCGGCGATGCCCGCAACGGCGCCACGTTGGTGGTCACGGCCATCGCCGACGGCCTCGCGTGCGCGAGCGAGGTGGCTGAGGCGCTGCGGTAGGGAGTTTGTGTTGCGGGGAAGCGCTTCCCCGCGAACCTTTGCAACCAGATGTGCGGAAACGGCGCCCTTCTCGAGCAAATCCCGAGAAGGGCGCCCCGCGTTGCGCCGTTTCCCCGCAAACGCGCCCCGGTCCTTGTGCGCAAACGTTTCCCCGCAAGCTGGCTGGGACACAGGTGTCCGGCACCCGCGTCCCACGCCAGCGTCCCGTCGCTTGGGACGCACGTGTCCGGCACTAGCGTCCCGCCTCACCCCTCCGAGGCCGCCCCCTCGCGCACCCTCACGAGCCCGTCGCCCTTCACCAGCTCCCAACGGCGGTCGCACGTCGCCCGCACCAGCGGCTCGTCGTGACTCACTAGCACGAGCGCGCCCGGGAAGGCCTCGAGGGCGCGCTCGAGCGCCTCGATGGCATGCAGGTCCAGATGGTTCGTGGGCTCGTCCAGGAGCAGCAGCTGCGGCCGTCCCATCACCGCCTCCGCGAGCCAGAGCTTGCGCAGCTCGCCCGAGCTGGCCTCGGCCCCGGCGAGCACGCGCTCAGGGTCGCTGTCCAGCTGCGCGACCACGGACAAGAGGCGGCCACGCTCGGCAGGGGCCAACTGCCGAACGTGCTCGAGGGTCTCGCGCCGCTGGTCCGCCGTCAGCTCCTGCGGAAGGTATGCCCAGCTCAAGGGCTCCGCCTGGCGCTCCAGCTGCGACACGAGCCGTCGCAACACCGTGCTCTTGCCCGCCCCATTGGGACCGGTCAGCGCCAGATGGTCGGCGCGTCCTAGCTGGAGCTCTGGCACCTCGAGCTGACACTCCGGGCCGCACGCAAGCGAGGTGGCCGGCGCCCGCAGCACAACGGGGCGGCGCGCCGGCTCGCAGCCCAACCACAGGTCTCCCTGATAGGTCTTGGGCACGCGGGTCTGGTCCAGCTGGCGCTGCACGCTCGCGACACGGGCGTCCATTCGCGCCGCGAGCCTCCCCGCCTTGCCGTCCTGTCCGCTCACAATCGCGAGCCCGATGCGCCCCTTGGCGTCATGGTCCTTGGGGTCGATGCCCCGTGCGCTTCGTCGCGCGTCGCTCTGGGCTGCCAGGTGGCGGCGCCGGTCCTGCTCGGCCTTGAGGGTCCCCAGCTGAGAGCGCGCGGCTGCCCGGGCGCGGTTCTTCTCGAGGGCCTCCCGCTCCGATTGCGCGCGGGCCGAGGTGTAGCTCCCCGGGCGGAGCACCGGTCCGGCCGGTTCGAAGCAGAGACAGCGGCTCACCAGCCCGTCGAGCAGGGCGCGGTCGTGTGAGATGAGGACGCCGATGCCGTCGTAGCCTGCGAGCACGGGGAGCAGCTGCTCCCGGCAACGGGCGTCCACGTGGTTGGTGGGCTCGTCGAGGACCAGGACCTCCGGGCGGCGCCAGAGTGCGACGGCGACCTGAAGCTTCTTCTGCTCGCCGCAGGAGAGCTCCGAGAAGCGCCAGGGCTGGTCGTCGTCGATGCCGAGTGCTCGCCGGAGCCCGATCGCTTCTCGACCGTAATCGCAGGCGAAGTCCTGCAGGAGGTCCGGCTCCACGCCCGCGTCTTGCTCGCAGAGGCAGGCCGACAGGCGCGGGCTCGCGGATCCGGTGTCCGGGTGCAGCTGGCCGCAGAGGATTCTCGCGAGGGTGGACTTGCCGCAGCCGTTGGCACCGACGACGCCGGTCCACCCGGGCGGGAACGTCACGGAGAGGCCGGCGAGCGCGGGCTCGGCGCATCCGGGATAGGTGTAGGTGACAGAGGTAAGCGTCAGCACTGACGACATGGTGGCTCCTTGGCTGGATTGGCGAATGCGAACGGCTCCGCGACGAAGCGCGGGGCTTGGGAGGCATTCCTACAGCCGCATTGACAGAGCTCCTTTGGATGCGGTCGCTTGGCATATGGGCGACCGGTGCTGGCACTGGGGCTCAGCCTAGCACAGGGCGCCGAGACGGGCGCTGCCTGGCCGGGGTGGGACGCACGTGTCAGGCACGTGTGTCCCAGTCCGGCACGTGTGTCCCAACTGGGACGCTGGTGCCGCACGCGTGTGTCCCAGCTGTCTATGGCCCCGTTGCGGAGAAACGCTTCCCCGCAAAGGAATCGAACCGCATGTGGGGAAACGGCGCCCTTCTCGGGCAAACCCCGAGAAGCATGCCCGAGGTGCGGACGTTTCCCCGCAAAATGTCGCTGAGACTTGCGGGGAAACGTTTCCCCGCAAGCGCGAGACCTGCCCCCACCTGCGCAAAGGCGCCCCTGGGACACTTGGCTACGGCACCGGTGTCCCTACTCCACCCGCTCCATGAACTCCTCAACCACCGCACAGTAGCGCTCCGGGAATTCCATATGCGTGCCGTGCGTGCCCGGCAACAGCTCCCATCGTGCGCCTGGGATGTGGTCGTAGATCAGCTTCTGCTGCACGGGGGTGGCTTCGTCCGCGATGCCGCTCGTGATGAGCACCGGCGCCTCGATCCGCCCCAGCTGGTCCACGATGCTCCAGTGCTTCAGGTTCCCCGTCATCAGGAACTCGCTCTTGCCCTGCATGGTCTCGTAGACCTCTGCGGCCACCGGATCGTCCCGGAACGGATTGTCCCAGGCCCCGCGCGAGCCCTCGGGCACCGCCGCCACGTGACGCCGGTAGTACTCGGCGATGGCCGCCCGCGCCTCGGGGGTCTCGTAGTTGTCCGTTTCATCCGCGCGCACCAGGGCATCCCGCATCGCTTGCGGCAGATAGCTGCGCAAACGTTGCGCCTCGTCCACCCACAGGTCCGTGTCCGCCAGCGTGCTCGCGAGAATCACGCCCGCCACGCCTTCGGGTCGCTGCGCTGCGTAGTGCATGAGCAGCATGCCGCCCCAGCTCTGGCCGAGCAGGAACACCCGCTCGATGCCGTGTCTCTCGGCCAGCCACGCCCGGAGCGCCACTAGCTCGCGCTCAAAGAAGTCCAGTGTCCAACGCTCAGGGTCGCTCGCGGCGCGGGAGTTCCCGCAGCCGATCTGGTCGTAATAGACCACTGGGCGCCCGTACCGCTCGGCAAGCAGGTCCAGCGGGCGCAGGTAGTAGTGTGTGTTGCCCGGGCCGCCGTGAATCGTGAGCAACGGGATCTTCTCGCCCAGGTCGCCCACGATGCGATACCACGTCTGGTCACCGTCGAAGGGCATGCGCCCGGTGGTCTCCTGCATGGCCGTCCTTTCCTCAAACGCCGTGGGCCGATGAGTCAAAACCCGGAGCCCGGTGATCCGTTGACGGGTTTGCAGGGGATTCTCGCACGAGCTGAAGACCCTCCGATGGCTATCGCGTAAACAAGAGACACACATTCGCCCCGCCGAAACATGCCTCGGCTTTGATGCAAGGACGTGCAGTCTCGCGAAAGAAGGCACCCATGCTCAATCGCCGCAGTCTCCTCACGGCCGCCGCGGCCGGATCGTCGCTTCTCGCTCTCACCGCGTGCACCAAGCAGGGCGTCACCGACCCCGCCGAGGCCGAGGCCGCCACCGCCAACGGCGGCACGCTCTCCTTCGCCATCCAGAACCCCACGGGAATCGAGCCCTACACCTCGGAGGACGAGAACGCCCTCGCGGTCGTCTACCAGCTCTTCGATCCGCTCACCCGCTACAACCCGGACACGCAGGAGCTCGAGCCCTGCATCGCCACCGCTTGGTCCTCCAACGACGACGCCACGGAGTGGACCTTCACGATCCGTGAGGGGGTCACGTTCCACGACGGCACTGCGTGCGATGCCCCGGCCTTCAAGCGCGCCTGGGACCGCCTGACGGACCCGGAGGGTGCCGGCACCGCGTCGGCGCTGGCCTACCACCTCTCTATGGTCAAGGGATACGACGAGCAGGTCGCCGGTAACGCTGACGGCCTCTCCGGCATCGCGTGCCCGGACGACCACACCCTCGTCGTCACGATGTCCAAACCCTACGCCGACTTCCCGTACGTGTGCTCCCTCACGACGCTCGGCCCCGTGCCTGAGTGTGCCCTTGAGGATCACGAGGCGTACCGTCTGGCTCCTGTGGGCAACGGCGCCTTCCGGATGTCCGGCCAGTGGGAGGACGGCCAGTACGTGGACCTCGTGCACTACGACGGCTATTGGGGAGAGCCGGCCCTGCTCGACGGGCTGCACTTCGGCATCTTCCGCGACAACCTGACCAGCTACACGGAGGTCAAGGCCGGCAGCTGCGACAACTCTGTGGTGCCCGCGGCCCAGATGGCCCAGGCGCAGGAGGACTACGGCGTGGCCGAGAACGACGGCTACACGTCCCAGCCGGGCGCCCAGGTGTTCATGGGCGAGATGCTCTACACGCAGTACTTCGTCTACAACATGGACGACCCGGTCATCGGCGGCGACGTGCGGATTCGTCAGGCGCTGTCCTATGCGGTGAACCGTCAGGCCATCTGCGACAACGTGTACATGGGCTCGGCGTATCCGGCCGAGGACATCGTCCCCAGGGCCATCGCGGGCTCATCGGAGGGTCACTGGCCGGTGCGCCACGACCCGGACCTCGCGGGCCAGCTTCTGGACGACGCTGGGTACCCGGCCGATGCGGATGGTCGGCGCCACCTCGCCGTCACGCTCATGACCAATGCCGCGTACGCCAAGGAGGAGTACGAGGCCATGATCGCGGACTGGGACGCCATCGGCATCGACGCGACGATGGACCGTGTGGAGTACGCCGCGATGCTCGACAACTACTACTCCGGTAACTTCATGGTGGCCACGCGCGGCTGGTACGCGGACTATCCCATCGCGGACAACTACCTGTACCCGCTCTTCGCGAGCGCGTCGTCGGACAACATGAGCCACTTCAAGGACGAGGCCTACGACGAGATGATCGCGGCCGCCCGCGCGACGCTTGACGCCGACGAGCGCGCGGCGGCGATGAGCGCGTGCGATGCGTACGTTGCCGAGCAGCTCCCGGTGGCGCCCCTCAACTGGAAGGCCATCAGCCGCTGCTCCAGTGCGCGGGTGCACGACCTGACCATCACGCCCCAGGTGCAGCCGGTTCTCTCGAGGGCACGGGTCGACGCCTAGCTGGGACGCTGGTGCCGTACGCCGATGTCCCAGCTGGGACGCGCGTGTCAGGCACGTGCGTCCCGGCGGGCGTTTTTGTGTGCTTTGTGGCTGGCCTCTTTGCGGGGAACCGTTTCCCCGCAAAGAGTTGGAACCACATGCGGGGAAACGTCGCCCTTTTCGGGCGAACCCCGGTAAGCGTGGCTTGAGTGCGGACGTTTCCCCGCAAACCGCCGCCGATACTTGCGGAGAAACGATTCCCCGCATGCGCGAGCCGTGCCGCTGCCAGCGTCCGGTCGCTGGGACACACGGCTACGGCACCAGCGTCCCGGGCGCCCTCTGGGACGCACGTGTCCGGCACTTCCGTCCCACCGCCCACAGGCATTCCATGAGCCCTCTTTATACTCGGTGCGTTTCAGACCCTTTTCCCTCGTGGAAGGACCTCCCTTGAGCACCGAACTCGCACCCCAGGACACGACGGTCCTCGTCACCGGCGGCACTGGCTTCATCGGCAGCCACACCGTGGTCGACCTGCTCGAGAACGGCTACCAGGTCGTCATCGTGGACGACTTCTCCAACTCGAGCCCGAAAGTCCTCGACCGCATCAACCAGATCGTCGGCGACGAGGCCTTCCAGCGCTGCACGTTCCACCAGGTGAACATCTGCGACAAGGCCGCTCTCGAGGAGGTCTTCGCCCAGCACCGGATCGACCGTGTGATCCACTTCGCCGGCTTCAAGGCGGTGGGGGAGTCCGTCGCGAAGCCGCTCGAGTATTACAGCAACAACATCGGCGGCACGCTCACGCTCTGTGAGTGCATGCGCGACGCCGGCTGCAAGGCCATCGTCTTCTCCTCCAGCTCCACCGTGTACGGCGACCCCGATGAGCTGCCCCTCACCGAGGAGAGCCCCAAGAAGCCGGCCACCAACCCCTATGGCTGGACCAAGTGGATGATCGAGCAGATCTTGGAGGACCTCTACGTGGCGGACTCTGAGTGGGACGTCGTCCTGCTCCGCTACTTCAACCCCATCGGCGCGCACGAGTCCGGCCTCATTGGCGAGGACCCCAAGGGCATTCCGAACAACCTCGTGCCCTACGTGGCGCAGACGGCCGTCGGGCGCCGCGAGGCCGTGCACGTCTTTGGCGACGACTATCCCACCGCGGACGGCACCGGCGTCCGCGACTACATCCACGTGGTGGACCTTGCCGCCGGGCATGTGGCCGCGCTCGCGTGGATGAACGGGAAGACCGGCGTCGAGGTCTTCAACCTCGGCACGGGCACGGGGACGTCGGTGCTCGAGGTCATCAAGGCCTTTTCCAAGGCCTGTGGCCGCGACATTCCCTACGTGGTCGATGGGCGCCGCGCCGGCGACATCGCCGAGAACTACGCGGACGCGTCCAAGGCCGAGCGCGAGATGGGCTGGAAGGCCACCCGAGACATCGCCGACATGTGCCGCGACTCGTGGAACTGGCAGTCCCGCAACCCCGAGGGGCTCCAGTGATGGCGGAGTCGAACGCCGAGCATACCGGCCCTGCCAGCTGGGCGCCCTTCGTGGACTACCTGGCCGCGCACCGCGACGCCGTGGACGCCGAGCTGGCCGCCGCCTTCGCGCTCGCGCCGACGCCGGACCTCAAGCGCTATCTCTACCGCCCGGTGCAGGAGTTCTGCGCCCGGGGCGGCAAGCGCGTGCGGCCGGCCCTCGTGCTCATGGCCTGCGAGGCCTGTGGGGGCGCCGAGTCCGCCGCCCTCCCGGCCGCAGCTGCGGTCGAGCACTTCCAGACCGCGGCCCTCATTCACGATGACATCGCCGACGAGTCCGAGACGCGCCGCTCGTGCCCCTGCGTCCACGTCACGGAAGGGGTCGGGCTCGCCATCAACGACGGGGACCTCGCCCTGGTGGAGGCCTTCGGCTGCGTGGCCGACGACGCGCGCGTTCCGGAGGGCGTTCGTCTCGCCGTGGTGCGCGAGCTGGTGGAGATGATGGCCCGCACCGTCGAGGGCCAGGCGCTCGACCTCGGGTGGGCCCGCGACGGGCGCTGGGACCTGACCCCCGAGGACTACCTCGCGATGGCCACGCTCAAGACCGCCTACTACACGGCGGCCTCGCCCCTGGCCATCGGCGCCACCGTGGCCGGCGCCCCTGCCGAGACCGTGGAGGAGCTGCGGGCCTTTGGCGAGGATGCCGGTCTCGCGTTCCAGATCGCCGACGACCTGCTCAACTTGGTGGGAGACCCGGCCTCGCAGGGCAAGGATTATCGCAGTGACATCACCGAGGGCAAGCGCACGCTGCTCGTGCTCTGGGCGCTCACCCATGGCACGTCGGAGCAGCGCGACGAGCTGATCCGGATCCTCGAGAGCCACACCGCCGACCCCGGGCGGCTGTCTCGCGCCGTCTCGATCATCGACGCCACGGGCGCGGTGGACCATGCGAGCGAGTGCGCCCGGGACCTGGCCGCACGGGCACGCGACCGGTTCCGCGCGATTCCGCTCGAGCCGGGCCCTGCCGCCGACGCCCTCGCCGCCCTGCCCGACTTCTTCGTTCAACGCGAGCGATAGGCCCGCACCAGATAGGAGCACCATGGAACCCGTCCGCAAGGGAACGACCGGCGTCGCCGTCGAGGACATTCAGGACCGCCTCACCGCCCTCGGCTATCGCGTGAGCGAGGTGGAGCGCAAGGCCCAGGAGTATGGCCCCTCCACCGCCGAGGCCGTCGAGCGGTTCCGTATGGACAAGGGCCTGCCGGTGGGTGACGAGGTCGACACCGCCACGTGGTCCGCGCTCGTCGACGAGGGCTACCACATGGGCGACCGCACCCTGTACCTGCGCCTTCCCAACTTCCACGGCAACGACGTGCGCACGATGCAGAACGCCCTCAACGTGCTCGGCTTTCCGGTGGGCGAGGTGGACGGGTACTTTGGCGCCCACACCGAGGCGGCCGTGAAGCTGTTCCAGGAGAACACGGGCATGCTCGCGGACGGCATGGCGTTCCAGGACACGTTCCAGGCGCTGTGGCGCCTCTATCACGTGTGGGGCGACAAGGAGGCCACCGGCGTGCCCGACTCGCTCGGCGCGGTGGGCTTCGCCCGCGCGGCGTCCGTGCTCGAGGAGAACGCCATCGCTCTCTGCGCCGGCGACCCGGTGGCCCGCAACGTCGCCGGCCGCATCTGGAACCTCGCGACCGCGACGAGCGAGCACTCCGGTCTCGTGCTCCTCAACAGCGCGGGCGAGCTGCCGCGCGACGCCACGGTGCTCTTCGAGCTGACGAGCGTCCCGAAGGAGCCGCGCCCGGGCGTGGCCCAGGTGTCGATGGACGCCTGTGGGGACGACCTGCCGCGGCGCCTGCGCACCGCCTACGCCGCGAGCCGCCACAAGCCGCCCTGCGTGCGCATCCAGCTGCCCGAGGCCGCGGCGGCCTACGACGGCTCGTTCACGAGCAGCCAGGCCCAGATGGTGGCGGGCGTGATCCTCGATGCGATCTGCTCGGCCTTCTCGATGGCATAGGTGACGCACCGAGCCATGAACCGTCACCGGTGCCGGTCGACGCGGAAAGGGGCTCGCCTCACCGGTGCGAGCCCCTTTCCGCGTCTGAGAGCTGTTTGAAGTCGCGCCCAGCGAGCGCGCGTCCGGGCGCCTTTATCGAGCGGGGTCGAGGGGCGTCACGTCTCGTCTGGGTCGGGAGGTTCGGAAGTCGATCGGTCTTCCGGTCGGTCCTCTGCTCGGTTTTCGGCGGAAGGGAGGCGCCCGGCCCGGCGCAGCGCGTCGCGAAGGATCCACTCCACCTGGCCGTTGGCGCTCCGCATCTCATCGGCGGCCCAGCGCTGGACGGCCGCCCAAACCTCGGGATCTATCCGCAGCGGGTACTGCTTGCGAGCCATGGGGCCACCGCCCTAATACAGGGACCCTGCGTTCACGATGGGTTGCGCCTCCGAGTCGCCGCAGAGCACGACCATAAGGTTGGACGCCATGGCCGCGCGCCGCTCGTCGTCCAAATCGATGGTGCCTCCCACGGAAAGCTGGTCCACGGCCATCTCCACCATAGACACGGCCCCTTCGACGATCTTGCGCCGTGCGGCGATCACGGCCTCGGCCTGCTGGCGCCGCAGCATCGCCTGGGCGATCTCGGGCGCGTAGGCCAGATGGGTGAGGCGGGCGTCGTCCACGGCCACGCCGGCCGGGGCGAGCCGGTGCGCCAGTTCCTCTCTCAGGGTGTCCGAGACCGTCTCGATGTTGGCGCGCAGCGTGATGACCTCGTCCGAGTCGGAGGAGTCGCCGGTGTGGTCATAGGGATAGATGCTGGCCACATGGCGGAGCGCCGTCTCGGCCTGCAGCGCCACGTAGCGCGGGTAGTCGTCCACGTCAAAGAGCGCTTTGGCGGTGTCCTCCACGTGCCACACCACCACATCGGCGATCTCGATGGGGTTGCCCATGCGGTCGTTCACCTTGAGGCGGTCGCCGTTCAAGGTGCGGGCGCGCACGCTCACCGTGGCGCTCGATCCCTTGGGGAGATTGGGCTCGGCGTCGGGCTTCTTGCCGTTCCCTTGGACCACCTCAGCCAAGGATTCCGGCGCTCCGCCGTCGCCGAGGGACCGGCTATAGAAGGGGTTGGCCCAGCAGAAACCCTCCTGGCGCACCGTCCCCTCGTACTTGCCAAAGAGCACGCACACGCGGGCCTGACCGGGCTGGATGGTGAAGAAGCCGGCGAACCCGACCACCACGAGGCAAGTGACGACCACGGCTGCCACCAAGGTGCCCGCCCCAAAGGCCGATTCCTCGTCGGCCACCAGCGCACCGATGGAGGCCCCATACAGGGCCACGTCCGCGATGGTCGCGGCGATCAACAGGGCCAGGACCGGCCAGCCCGACGCCACCCTGCGCTCTTTCTCAACGCTCATGGGATTCCTCTCTCGATGCGGCCTCTTGTCGGCCGCGATGAGACCATGGTGATATCACTCTGGATTCACGTCAAGGAAGGGGACGTTGAAGGGCGCTCGCATGGGCGTCTCCTTCCGTCTCGAGCGCTTTGCATCGGCCCCGGTGCGGGACGGGCCGAGCAGCCCGTCCCGCACCGGGGCCAAGGGTTCGTTCGACGCTCGCTCAGGGAGGCGGCTTGGCCGGCGGCCAGCCTACGCCCAGCCCCAGCGCGGGGTCGCGGAGGCGCCGTAGTAGCTGCACCAGGAGTCGAGGGACTGCGTGTTGATGTAGCCGACGTTCTCCATCACCATGCCGCCGCCGATGTAGATGCCCACGTGGCCGTAGATGCGGCCGGCCGAGGTGTGGGGGTGCGTCGGCACGGCGACGAGCATGCCGGCCTGCAGGTTCGCGCGGTTGGAGCTCGAGCAGTAGGCGTAGTACTGGTCCACCGCGTTGCCGCCCGGGTAGCCGTAGCCGGCGTTCTGATAGACCTGGCTCACCCACATCGCGCAGTAGCCGGCGCCCGGGGACGGCGTGCGGTAGCAGGCGTTGACGATGGCCTGGCCCTTGCTGCTGCCGCCGCCGCTTGAGATGGCGGTGCCGTTGGAGTTCACGGAGGGGCGAGAGCTGCTCGAGCTTGCCGCTGCGGCCGCCGCTGCCGCTGCGGCCGCCTTCTCGCGCTCCGCCTGCTCGGCCTTGGCGGCGGCGAGGACCTCGGCGTCGCGCTGGGCCATGAGCTGCTGGACCTCTGCGGAAAGGCTGTCGAGCAGCGCGCTCGCCTCGGCCTGCTTGGCCTGCATGTTGTCGAGCTCTTTGGCCTGGGCGGCCTTGAGCTCCTCGAGCTGGGCCTTCTGCTGCTCTTGGTTCGCCTTCTGGATCTCCAGGTCGCTCTTGGCGGCGTCGAGGGCCTTCTTGGCCTCAGTGACCTCGTCGATGAGCTGGACATCGGCCTGGGTCATCTTGTTCATGTAATAGATGTTGCTCGTGAGCTCCTCGAAGGAGGACGAGCTCATGAGCACCTCGAGGAAGTTGGTGCCGCCGCTCTTGTAGTTGGACGAGACGCGCGCCGCGAGCACCTCCTTCTTGGCGGCGAGCTCCCTTTCCTTCTCGGCGATCTGGGCCTGGGTCTCCTCGATCTTGGCCTCGGTCTCCGCGATCTGGCCGTTGACCGTCTCGATCTTGTCCATCGTGGCGGACATCTCTTGGGCCATGGCCTCGTACTGGTCGGCGAGGGCGTTGAGCTGCTCCTGCGCGGCATCGTACTGGGCCTGTGCGTCGGCGAGCGCGTTGAGCGTGCTTTGGGACGCCGAGGCGGCCTGTGCCGGTTCGGGGCCCAGAAGCGCGGCGGCCACCGCGCTCAGCCCGAGGCCGCCCAGCAGCTTCAGGGCGCCTCGGCGGGAGAGGGTGTGGGGGGTGTGCTGGTGCGAGGACCCGTCCTGGCCCTCGGGACTGTCACAGGGCGCCTGCGTGGCGCTCGGGTGCAACGTGGACTCGGGCGCCTGCAAGGGCGTCCGCCCGTCCCCGATGGAATGCGACATTGCGGCTCCGTTCAATCTGCGTGCACGTCGTCTTTCGCGCGGGTGATGCATGACTGTGGCCGGAAGTGGTGCCGCTCGGCCAGAGTGCCCCTTAGGATAGCCTCTCTGGTGCGCCTCGTGCGAGTCCCATAGAGAGACCACCGGCTCTGAGACAACGTTGAAATCAGCGGATGAGGCCACCGGTGGGACAAACGCGTGCGGCACCCGTGTCCCAGCCGTCGCCTAGCCCCACGCGAGCGCGACGCCCACGAACGCCGTCGTCAGCGCGATGAGGGCGGCGTCACGCCAGCCGGGGTGCGGGGCGCGCCAGCGGGTGCGGGGGGCGGACGGGTCGTAGGCGCGGGCCTCGAGGGCGAGCGAGAGCGTGTCCGCGTGGCGGAGCGCCCCAGTCATCACGGGGATCGCAAGCGCCGTCAGGGCGCCGACGCGCCGACGCGGGGACCCGCGGTCGAACGAGGCGCCGCGACAGCGCTGGGCGTCCATCACGGACTGCAGCTCGTCGGCCAGGGTCGGGACGAAGCGCAGCGCGAGCGCGAGCACCATCGCGAGCTGCTCCACCAGCACGCGGAGCACCTTGAGGGGCGAGAGCAGGCTCGCGAGCGCGTTGGTGAGGCCAAGAGGGTCCGTCGTGGCCAGGAGCAGCGTGCCAAAGCCGAGGAGGGTCGCCAGGCGGACCGAGTAGAGCGCGAACGTGTCGACGCCGCCGGTGGTGATCCTCAACGGCCCCCACTGCACGAGCAGGTTCCCCGTCTGCGTCACGAAGAGGTTGAGCGCGCTCACGAACACGAGCATGGCCAGGAGCGGCCAGACGGCGGCGAGCAGCCGGCCGGGGCGCACGCGGCCGAGCCAGCAGAGCGCGAGCACCATCGCGAGTGCCGCGCAGGCGCCGGGAACCGACGCGATGCGGAAGCACACCACCATCGCGGCCACCGTGCAGCCCACTTTGAAACGAGGGTCGCACCGGCGCAGGAACGAGTTCTCGGTGGCCCAGCCGCCGAGGTTGACGAGGCCGCTCACGACGCGCCCCCTTCCGCGTGCGCACAAGGGGCGAGGCCGGCCAGGACGTCGGCGAGCGCGCCCACGTCGAGCGGACAGCCCTCGGTCAGGGCTTCCGGCGCACGCGGGCCGAGCAGGTCGGCCAGCCGTTGCGCGAAGGCAACGGGGGCCGGCAGCCCGAGCCCGAGCGCCTCGAGCCCTGCGGCGTCGCGGAAGACCTCCCCGGGCGCCCCTTGGCTCACGAGAGCGCCCTCGTCCATCACGGCCACCGAGTCGGCGAGGGCGGCCGCGTCGTCCAGCTCGTGGGTCACGAGGACGCACGTCACCCCGTCGTCGAGGAGCCGGCGGAGCAGCCCGCGCATGCGCTCTCGGCCGCGCGGGTCGAGCGACGCCATCGGCTCGTCCAGGACGAGGTTGCCAGGGTTCATCGCGAGCACGCCCGCGATGGCCACAAGGCGCTGCTGGCCCCCGGAGAGCTCGAAGGGGGAGGCTCCGGCCAGGTCGCGGACCCCGAGGTAGTCGAGGGCCTCGTCCGCGGCCTGCTCGGCGTCGCGGTCGCTGAGCCCGAGGTTCTTGGGGCCGAAGGCCACATCCTCGGCCACAGTGGGCGCGAAGAGTTGGCGCTCGGGGCGCTGCATCACGTAGCCCACGCGGCGATAGAGGCCCGGCTCGCGGCGCGGCCTTCTCCGGAGCCCATGGCCGGGGAGCCATGCGGGCCGCTCGTCCACGAGCACCGTGCCCGCATCCGGGCGCAGCACGCCGGTCATAAGCTTCAGCACCGTTGACTTGCCGGAGCCCGTCTGGCCGATGAGCGCCAGGCACGAGCCGTGCGGCACCGTGAGCGAGAAGCCCCGGAGCAGAGGGGACGCGCCATCGTAGGCGAACGAGACGTCGCGCAGCTCGATGCTCATGCGCCACCTCCGATGAGCGCCGCCACCGCTGCGAGGAGGGTGTCCGTGTCCCAGGTGGGCGCCACGCGCAGCCCCCGCGCAGAGAGCGCGGCCGAGAGGCGCGAGGCGAACGTGGGCTCGAGGCCCTCCTGGGAGAGCAGGTCCGGGCGCGAGAGGACCTCGGCAGGGGCACCGTCTGCGACGATCGCGCCGCGGTCGAGCACGACGACACGGTCGGCGAGGAGCGCCTCGTCCATGAAATGGGTGATATGGAGGATCGCCGTGCCGGGCCCTGTGCTGTGGGTGGCAAGGCGACCGAGCACGCGGAGGATCGCCGCGCGCCCGCGGGCGTCGAGGCGGGCGCTCGGCTCGTCGAGGACGAGGAGCGCCGGCTCGAGCGCGAGGGCGGACGCGATGGCGACGCGCTGCTGCTGGCCGCCCGAAAGCTGCGACGGGTCGGCGCCCGCGAGGTCCTCCATCGCGGCCCGGTGGAGCTCGCGGCCCACGACCTCCGTGATCTCGGCGGCGGGCATGCAAAGGTTCTCTGGCCCGAAGGCGACGTCGTCGGCGACGTTCGTGGTGACCATCTGGTCGTCCGGCGACTGGAAGACCATGCCGACGCCGTGGCCTTCCGTCCGGGTGCCACGACGGGCGTCACGGTAGGCCGCAGGGTCGATGCCGGACTCAGCGTCGCGGCAGCGAACCCCGAGGATGTCGACCGAGCCCGTGTCCGGCGCGACGAGCCCGGCCGCGACCCGGGCGAGCGTGGACTTGCCAGACCCGTTGGCGCCGAGCAGGCACACGCGCTCGCCGCGACGCATCGCGAGGTCCACATCGCGAAGGGCCCACGTGCGGCCGCCGTCGTAGGAGAACCCGACGCCGTGGAGGTCGAGCGCGAGGGACGCCGGCGCCGGAGCCGTGCGTCCCCGGTCCTTCTCGGTCACCTAGCGGTCGCCGGCCTTCGCCACGCGTTGCACGGGGCCGAGCACGAGCGCCGCCACCACTGCGTTGATCGCGATCTTGAGCAGGTTGAACGGGACGAGCACCGGCACGATGAGCGCCACGACGCCCTCGACCGGCACGCCGGAGTAGAGCGGGGTGATGACGAGGTTGCCGAGGATCGCGACCACGAGGCACGCAACCCCGGACACCGCGAGCGCCCCGATGAGGCCGCCGCGCGAGTGCCACCGGCGGTACACCGCGGCCGCCACGAGCGTCGTCACGAGCGCGCAGGCGAGCGCCATGATCGCGCCGAACGGCTCGACGAACAGGTGCACGACCCACGGCAGCGTCGCCACTACCGCGCCGACGCCCGGCCCGAAGGCCAGCCCCGCCACGAGGCACACGATCCCGGAGGGGTCGTACTTCAGGTACGGCGCCGCCGGGAAGATGGGCAGCTCCACGAAGGAGAGCACGAGCGCCGCGGCCGTGAAGAGCGCGCAGACGGCGACCCTCCGGGTGTCCCAGCCGGCAGCGGCGGTGGTGGAATGGGTGCGATGCAGAGACGTGCCCATAGGGGCCTCCGTTTCTTCCGTCCGGACTGTGACCGTTGGCCCCGGAATCCCACCGGGTCAACCGCGTGCTCGCGGGTCGCGGGCTTCGAGCCGTTCCGTGGCTCGTCACCGCCAGTGGGGACTTTCACCCCGCCCTGAAACCGATGGCCTTACGGTAGCAAGGAAGGCCCGTCCTGTGCAATGCCGTTGCAGCCGGTCCGCGCGACGGCCATCTCTTTGCGCCGGCGGGTAGAATGCCCTCATTTGGGGGCGCCCAGCCGGGGCGCCCGCTCATGAGGAGGGACGCTCGGTGGCAGACACAGTGCGATGGGGCATTATCGGCGCGGGGAACATCGCGGAGCGCTTTGCGAGGAGCCTGGCCCAGGAGCCGCACAGCCGGCTCGTGGCGGTGAGCGGCCGCACGCCCGAGAAGGTCCGGGCCTTCGCCGAGAAGCATGGCGCCGGGGCCTGTGAGTCGCACGACGCGCTCCTGGCGCGCCCGGACGTCGACGCCGTGTACATCGCGGTGCCGCACCTGCTGCACGCCGAGTGGGCGGTCAAGGCCCTCAAGGCCGGCAAGGCGGTCCTCTGCGAGAAGCCCGCGGCGCTGTCGGCGCACCAGATGGGGGCCGTGGCCCAGGCGGCCATGGACGCCGACGTCCTCTACATGGAGGCCATGAAGACGCGCTTCGTGCCCCTGTACGAGCCGCTCATGGACCACATCGGCGACGGGGCGATCGGCGAGGTGGGCTCGGTCGAGGTGCGGCTCTGCCGCGAGTACGAGCAGGTGCCGGCCTACGCGATGGAGCCCATCGGCGGCGGCGTGGCCTACGACATGGGCATCTACGCCGCCAGTTGGGTGCGCCAGCTGGCGAGCGGCCAGATCTGCGTCGCGAGCGCGGAGCACACGGTCCGCGGCCAGGTGGACCTGGCCGACGACGTGGCGATGACGGTGGGCGACGTGGCGGCGCGGATCCAGGTGTCCGCGCTCTCCAACGAGGGCTGCTCGGCCGTGGTGCGCGGGTCGCTCGGCTCCGTGGAGGTCGACGACCCGCACCGCCCGGAGCACGCCGTGTTCCACTACGCGGACGGCACCACCGAGGTCATGGACGTGCCCTATGACGTCGACGACTTCTACGGCATGATCGAGCACTTCGTCGACCTGTACCTCTCGGGCGAGACCCAGAGCCCGCGCATGAGCCTGGCGGACTCGCTGGCCATGGCCCGGATCATCGACGCGGTGCGCTCGGGGTACGATCGCTACGCCGTGGCGGACTCGCTGCGTCTGGACGCGGGCGAGGGCTCCGTGGCGCTCGACGAGCCCTTGAGCGGCCGGACGACGTTCAAGATCGGCGGCCCCGCGGACGTGGTGGTCACACCCGAGAGCCGCGGCAAGCTCATCGACTGCCTGCGCACGTTGCGCGAGGCCAAGGCGCCGTTCTTCGTGCTCGGCAAGGGGAGCGACCTGCTCGTCTCGGACTCCGGCTACCGCGGCGTGGTGCTCGATTTGGGCGACGGTCTCACGGACGTCACGAGCGACGGCTGCGAGCTCACGTGCCAGGCCGGCGTGCCGATCGTCGAGGCGAGCGAGATGGCCGCGGCGCTCGGGCTCACGGGGCTCGAGTTCGCGTGCGGCATCCCGGGCTCCGTGGGCGGCGCGGTGTTCATGAACGCCGGCGCCTACGACGGGTGTGTGGCCGACGTGCTCAAGGAGGCCGAGGTGGTGTTCCCCGACGGGCACCGCGAGACGCTCTCGGTCGACGAGCTGGCGCTCGGCTACCGCACGAGCCGCGTGAGGACCGACGGCCTCGTGGTCGTGAGCGCCACCTTCGAGCTGTCCCGCGGCGACGAGGAGAAGATCCGCGCCCGGATGGACGAGCTCACCGCCAGGCGCGAGGCCAAGCAGCCGCTCGAGCTGCCGAGCGCCGGGTCCACGTTCAAGCGGCCGGAGGGGCATTTCGCCGGACAGCTGATCAGCGAGGCCGGCCTGCAGGGGTACCGCGTGGGCGGTGCGGAGGTCTCGACCAAGCACGCCGGGTTCGTGGTGAACGTGGACCGGGCCTGCGCGGCGGACGTGCGGGCCGTGATCGCCCACGTGCAAGAGGTGGTTGCCGAGAAGGACGGCGTCACGTTGGAGCCCGAGGTCCGCTTCCTCGGCTGGTTCTAGCAAGGCGTGCATTTGGGGACAGTCCCCAAATGCACGTTTCGAGACTGATGTGCAAACGGGGACTGTCCCTGTTTGCACATCAGTTCTTCAAAGAGTTCAGCGGGGCGGGGAAGTGCCCTCCACGATGGGCCAGGACGGTGCCCGCGTGCGGGTTGACGGCCATCACAGGCGCCTCGCCGAAGAGGCCGCCGAAGTGCAGCACGTCGCCCGGGCCGTAGCCGATGGCCGGGATGATGCGCACGGCGGTGGTCTTGTTGTTGATCACGCCGATGGCCATCTCGTCGGCGATGATGCCGGCCAGGGCCTCCACGCTCGTGTCGCCGGGGATCGCGATCATGTCGAGCCCCACCGAGCACACGCAGGTCATGGCCTCGAGCTTCTCGATGGAGAGCGCGCCGTCCTCGGCGGCGCGGATCATGCCGGCGTCCTCGCTCACGGGGATGAACGCCCCCGACAGGCCGCCCACGCTCGACGACGCCATCACGCCGCCCTTCTTCACCGCGTCGTTGAGCAGCGCCAGCGCGCACGTGGTGCCCGGGCCGCCCGTCTCGCCCACGCCGATGATCTCGAGAATGCGCGCCACGGAGTCGCCGATGGCCGGCGTCGGCGCCAGCGACAGGTCCACGATGCCCTTGGCCACCCCGAGCCGACGCGCGGCCTCGCGGCTCATGAGCTCGCCGGCGCGGGTGATCTTGAACGCGGTCTGCTTGATCCTCTCGGCCACGACGGTGAGGTCCGCGGAGTCCGGCAGCTGCTCGAGGGCGGCGGCCATCACGCCCGGCCCCGAGACGCCCACGTTGATCACGGCGTCCGCCTCGCCCTGCCCATGAACGGCGCCCGCCATGAAGGGGGAGTCCTCCACCATGTTCGAGAAGACCACGAGCTTGGACGCGCCCACGCACTGGCGGTCGCGGGTGAGCTCGGCCGCCTCGAAGACCTTCTCGGCCATGAGCAGCACGGCGTCCATGTTGATGCCGGCGCGCAGGGTCGCGACGTTCACGGACGCGCACACGCGGTCGGTCTCGGCCAGCGCGCGCGGGATGTCCTCGATCACCCGCCGGTCGCTCTCGCCGATGCCCTTGTGCACGAGCGCCGAGAAGCCGCCGAGGTAGTCCACTCCCAGGCTCTCGGCGGCGCGGTCGAGCGCGCGGGCCACCGGCAGCAGGTCCCGGTCCGGGCACGCCGCCACCACGTTCGCGATGGGCGTCACCGAGACGCGCTTGTTGATGATCGGGATGCCGTACTCGCGCTCGAGCGCCTCTGCCGTCGGGACGAGGCCCTCTGCCGTGGCGCAGATGCGGTCGTAGATCTTCGTGCACAGGCGCCCCATGTCGCTGCTGGCGCAGGGGAGCAGGTTGATGCCCATCGTGAGCGTGCGGATGTCGAGGTTCTGCTGCGACACCATGTCGAGGGTCTCGAAGACCTCCTCGGGGGTGATGGCCATGGGGCTCCTTAGGGTCGGCGTGCGGGGGTCGGCGAACAGTGCCCCCAATCTACCAAAGGCCCCGGCCGGGTCGGCCCGTGCGGCTATCCTGTAGCGGAAGCGACTCAAGGAGGAGACATGCGCCTTTTGGTGGTCCGGCATGGAGAGACGCCATGGAACGTCGAGAACCGCGTGCTCGGGCGCACGGACGTCCCGCTGAACGAGCGGGGCCGGGCGCAGGCCGCCGAGCTGGCGAGGCACCTGGCGGACGAGCGCATCTGTGCGGTCTTCTCGTCGCCGTCGAGCCGCGCCTTCGAGACCGCCGAGGCGGTGGCGGCCGGACGCGGGCTGACCGTGGTCCCGGACGACCGGCTGCTCGAGCGCGATTTCGGCATCTACGAGGGGACGCCCCGCGGGGGCGAGGAGTACCAGGCGGCCAAGCGGCAGTTCTTCAAGCGGCTGCCGGAGGGCGAGTCCTATGGCGACATGTTCGTGCGCGTGGGGTCGTTCCTCGAGGACCTGCGGTCGGGGGCGCTCGGTGAGTTCGGGCCAGACGACACCGTGCTCGTCGCCACGCACGGCGGGGTGGGGCGCATCGTCGCGAGCCTGTTCCAGGACATGGAGGACGAGGAGTTCGCGTCCTTTGTGATGGCCAACTGCGAGGCCCTCGAGTTCGAGCTCTGAGGACACGCCTGGACGCTTCGGAGAGAGCCGTTTGTCCACGCCTGGACGCTTCGGAGAGAGCCGTTTGTCCACGCCTGGACGCTTCGGAGAGAGCCGTTTGTCCACGCTCCGCTCGGCGACAGCGTGGACAGATCGCTTTGACCGAAGCGTCCACGCTATGCGCGGGAACGCATCAAACGGCTTCTGATACGCATCGGTTTCGATAACCGTTCCGTTAAAAGGGACGTCCGGCGCCAACCGGGGCGCACGGGCGCGACCACACTGTGCGGCTAGGTCCCCCAAGAGATTGGAAGCTCATGAAGAAGCACCACGGCCTCCTCGCGCTGGTCGTCTGCGCGCTGCTCGGCGTCTGCCTCACGCTCGGCCTCACGGCCTGCGGCGGCTCGGGCTCCGCGAGCGACGACTCTGCCACCAAGGCCACCTCCACCGACTCCACGGACAGCTCGAGCGACGGCGCCAGCACCGCGACGGACTACACCACGGTCACCGACGGCAAGCTCACGATGATCTCCAGCTTCGCCTTCCCGCCGTTCGAGTACATGGACGGCGACGACTACGCCGGCTTCGACGTGGACGTTTTCAAGGCCCTCTGCGACAAGCTCGGCCTCGAGCCCAACATCCTGCCCTCCGTGGCCTTTGACACCATCGTTCCGACCATCAAGAGCGGCGGCAAGGCGGACGTGTCGCTGGCGGCCATGACCATCACCGACGAGCGCCTGGCCGAGGTCGACATGAGCGACCCCTACATGGACTCCAACCAGTCCATCTGCGTGAAGAAGGGCGCGAGCGCCACCGACGTCGACTCCCTCAACGTCAAGGGCACCCAGATCGCCGTGCAGTCGGGCACCACCGGTGAGGCCTGGGCCAAGGAGAACCTGCCCAACGCCACGATCGTGCCGCTCGACGACATCATCCAGGCCATGACCGGCGTGTCGACCGGCCTTTACGCCGCGTGTGTGAGCGACCTGCCCGTTGTGAAGTACGAGATCGAGCAGGCCTACAGCGACCTCGAGGTCACCGTGGAGATCCCGACCGGCGAGCAGTACGGCGTCGCCGTCTCCAAGGACAACCCGGGCCTCACGAGCGCGATCAACAACGCCCTCAAGGAGATGGAGGACGACGGCACGATGGACTCCATCGAGACCACGTGGTTTGGCTCCTCGCTGTAACACGCAAGAGGGACAGTCACCGAGAAGGGCGCTCCGGGCGGGGCGCCCTTTTGCGTGGGCGGGACACGGGTGTCCGGCACCTCCGTCCCGCCATGCGCTCGGCGGCACGGGCCGGGAATGGCAGCGGCAACGGAGTTCAGGGGTCTCGCCGTTGCGGGGAAACGTTTCCCCACAAGTTTACGTGGGTGCTTGTGGGGAAACGTTTCTCCGCAACGCGTCCTGACGACAAAACCCCAGGTGGGCGTCAGCTGCTCGTGCATGTGCTCGACGTTTCCCCACATCCGGTTGCGAACCTTTGCGCGGAACCGTTTCTCCGCAAGACCGGGGGGTTCGCCATCCCGAGAGCCCCTTGCGCCGGGACACCCGTGTCCGGCACCTCCGTCCCAGTGGGCGGGACACCCGTGTCCGGCACCTCCGTCCCGTCCGGCACCTCCGTCCCACACCGCCCGTTGTAGGGGGTCGCCGGAATCCGCGGTTTCTGCGGGACTTTATTGCGCGCCTTGTGCAATACTGCACGGACTGTGCACTTACTGCACGAGCTGTGCAAAAAGTCCCGAGAGGAGCCCATGGACCCCTGTACCGTCGCGCGCACCGACCCGCGCTCCCGGCGCTCCCGGATCGCGATGCGCCAGGCGCTCGCCGACGAGATCGTCGCCACGGGCGACCTCACCTCGGTCACGGTCACTGCCGTCACCGAGCGCGCCGGCCTCACCCGGCGCACGTTCTACTCGCACTTCAAGGACATCGGCGCCCTCGTCACCGCCATCGAGGACGAGACGGTCGCCGAGGTCGTGCAGCTGGTCGAGAACCTTGCCAGCTCCAACCTCGACGAGGTCTTCGGCGCGATCGACGCCACCGAGCCCGCGCCCGGCGCCGTCCAGATCCTCCAGTACTTCCAAGACCGCGCCTCGTACCTCGTGCCGTTGCTCGGCGCCGGCGGCGACCCGGCCTTCATGCCGCGGATCCGCGACGCCGTGCACGGCGTGATGGCGTCCCGCGCGCTCCATGGCCTCGACCACCGGGCCCTTGGCGCGTTCTTCGACTACTACATCACCTTCGCCGTCGGCGCCGAGTGCGCGGTGCTCAGCCGCTGGCTCACCGGCGGCATGCAGGAGTCCGTCGAGGCCATGGCAAAGATTATGACGCTGCTCATGTTCGTGCGCCCCGGCGACCTCTACGGCAACGTCCACGCGACCGACATCCTCGGCTACGGCTGTGCCCTGATGAACGATTTGGAGACCGCATGACCTCGATTGAGTCCAAGAAGATCGACCTCGTGGAGAACGGCGCCGAGCTCAGGCCCGCGCGCCGGGAGGACATCCCCTCCGGCACCCTGCGCCTCGGCATCGACGTGGGCTCGACCACGGTCAAGCTCGCCGTGCTCGACGAGGAGGGGCGCCTGGTCTATGCCAACTACCAGCGTCATCACACGGACATCCGCGCCACGGCGCAGGAACTCTTCTCGCTCGCGCGCGAGGCGGTGGGCGACGTGCCCCTGCGCGTCTCCATCACCGGCTCCGGCGGCCTGCTGCTCTCCCAGTGGCTCGGCCTCGAGTTCGTCCAGGAGGTCATCGCCTCCAAGCGCGCGGTCGAGGCGCTGATCCCCGAGACCGACGTCGCCATCGAGCTGGGCGGCGAGGACGCGAAGATCATCTACTTCGACAACGGCATCGAGCAGCGCATGAACGGCACCTGCGCCGGCGGCACGGGCGCGTTCATCGACCAGATGGCGTCGCTGCTCCACACGGACGCCTCCGGCCTCAACGACCTGGCCAAGGACGCCACCCACATCTATCCCATCGCGAGCCGCTGCGGCGTGTTCGCCAAGTCCGACGTCCAGCCGCTGCTCAACGAGGGCGCCGAGCCCGCCGACGTCGCCGCGTCCATCTTCCAGTCCGTCGCCAACCAGACGGTCTCCGGCCTCGCGTGCGGCCACCCGATCCGCGGCCACGTGGCGTTCCTCGGCGGCCCGCTCCAGTACCTCTCGGAGCTGCGCCA
The DNA here is from genome assembly GCF_030067705.1 of Kribbibacterium absianum. Classification (GTDB taxonomy): domain Bacteria; phylum Actinomycetota; class Coriobacteriia; order Coriobacteriales; family Atopobiaceae; genus Kribbibacterium; species Kribbibacterium absianum. The sequence goes on along the minus strand of NZ_JASJEX010000005.1, from coordinate 20,213 downwards.
CCGCTTCTACGAGACCCTCGACCTCGACGAGGAGCACCGCATCGTCCCGGAGAACGCGCACCTCTTTGTGGCCTCGGGCGCCGCGATGGCCGGCGAGGACGAGACCGTCTCCACGTTCACCGAGGTCATGGAGCGGCTCGCGAACCTCGGCGACACCCAGGGGTCCGAGGTCCAGCGTCTGGAGCCGCTCTTCGCGACGCAGGGGGACCTCGACGAGTTCCACGCGCGCCACGACGCCGAGAAGGTCCCGACCGCCGATTTGGCCACCTATCGCGGCCGTGTGTTCATCGGTATCGACGCCGGCTCCACCACGATGAAGGCCGCGATGGTGGGCGAGGACGGCCAGCTCCTCCACACCTGGTATGGCAACAACAACGGCGACGTCCTCGGCACCGCCAAGCGGATCATGGACGAGTTCTACGACCGCATCCCCGACGGCTGCACGATTGGCCACGTGACCACCACCGGCTACGGCGAGGCGCTGCTCATCGAGGCCCTTCGCGCCGACTCGGGCGAGATCGAGACCGTCGCGCACCTGCGCGGCGCCAAGGCCTTCGTGCCGGACGTCGAGTTCATCCTCGACATCGGCGGCCAGGACATGAAGTGCCTGCGCGTCCGCGACGGCGTCATCGAGCACATCATGCTCAACGAGGCCTGCTCGTCCGGCTGCGGCTCCTTCATCGAGTCCTTCGCGAACGCGATGGGCATGTCCGTTGAGGACTTCGCCGCCGCGGCCGTTGGCGCCACCGCGCCCGTGGACCTCGGCTCCCGCTGCACCGTCTTCATGAACAGCCGCGTCAAGCAGGCCCAGAAGGAGGGCGCGACCGTCGGGGACATCGCGGCGGGCCTGTCCTACTCGGTCATCAAGAACGCGCTCTTCAAGGTCATCAAGCTCCGCGACCCCGAGGAGGTGGGCAAGGCGGTCGTCGTGCAGGGCGGCACGTTCATGTCCGACGCGACGCTGCGCGCCTTCGAGCTCCTCTGCGGCCGCAAGGCCATCCGTCCGGACATCGCCGGTTGCATGGGCGCCTATGGCGCGGCGCTGCTCGCCCGCGACCGTGCCGGCGAGGCCGGGGTGTCCCAGATCCTCCCGCGCGAGGACATCGACGCCCTCGCGCCCAAGGTGATCAAGGCCCGCTGCGGCCGCTGCTCCAACAACTGCCTGCTCACGATCAACGACTTCGGCGGCGGCCACCGGTTCGTGACCGGCAACCGCTGCGAGAGGGGCTCCGGCACCAAGAAGGCCAAGGCGGACGCCCCCAACCTCTTCCTCGAGAAGAACAAGCTGCTGTTCGACCGCCCGACGCTCAACCGGGAGGTCGCGCCCCGCGGCACCGTGGGCATCCCGCGCGCGCTCAACATGTACGAGAACTATCCGTTCTGGCACCGCTTCTTCACGGAGCTCGGCTTCTCGGTGGTCCTCTCGGACGACTCCACCAAGGCCACCTACGAGGCGGGCATCGAGTCCATGCCGTCGGAGTCGGTGTGCTACCCGGCCAAGCTCAGCCACGGCCACATCATGGACCTGCTCCAGAAGGACCCGGACTTCATCTGGATGCCCTGCGTCCGTTGGGAGCGTCAGGAGGACGACAGCGCCACCAACCACTACAACTGCCCGATCGTGATGAGCTACCCGCAAGCGCTCGGCCTCAACGTGGACGAGCTGGCGGCGGACGACATCGAGTACCTGTCGCCCTTCCTGCCCTATGACGACAAGCGCGAGCTCAAGCGGCGCCTCTACGAGGTGGTCTCGGTCCAGCGCGAGCAGGACGCCGCCCGCGGCAAGGGCCGCTTCACAGGGCCCCACATCACGCGCGCCGAGGTGGACGCCGCCGTCAACGCCGCCTGGCAGGAGGACCTCGACTTCAAGAAGGCGATGCAGGACAAGGGCGACGCCGCGCTCGCCTGGATGGAGGAGCACGACCGCCACGGCATCGTGCTGGCCGGCCGCCCCTATCACAACGACCCCGAGGTCAACCACGCGATCCCCGAGCTGCTCGCCAGCTTCGGCCTCGCGGTCCTCACCGAGGACTCCGTGGCCCATCGCGCCGAGCCGGAGCGCCCGATCCGCGTCGTGGACCAGTGGATGTACCACTCGCGCCTCTACCGCGCCGCACGCTTCGTCGCGGGCCGCAACGACCTCGACATGATCCAGCTCAACAGCTTCGGCTGCGGGCTCGACGCCCTCACCACGGACCAGGTGCAGGAGATCCTCGAGGCCTCGGGCAAGGTGTACACCGTGCTCAAGATCGACGAGGTGTCCAACCTCGGCGCCGCGCGCATCCGCGTGCGCTCGCTGCTCGCCGCCCTCAAGGAGCAGCGCGAGGAGCTGGAGGAAGAGGCTCGGGCGGAGAACCCCGAGCACCCGGCGGTGCCCGTCGAGCGCGAGGCCGCGAGCGCCGCGTTCCCCAAGGTGCGCTACACGGAGGAGATGCAGAGGGAGGGCTACACGATTCTCGCGCCGCAGATGTCCCCGGTGCATTTCGAGCTCGTGGAGCGCATCCTCCAGGACCACGGCTACAACGTCGTGCTGCTGCCGTCCGTCGACCACGGCGCGGTGGACGCGGGCCTCAAGTACGTCAACAACGACATCTGCTATCCGTCGATCCTCGTGACGGGACAGATCATGGAGGCCATCGAGTCCGGGAAGTACGACCTCACGAAGACGGCCGTGCTCATCTCCCAGACCGGCGGCGGCTGCCGCGCCACCAACTACATCGCGCTCATCCGCAAGGCCCTCAAGGAGAGCGGCCACCCGGAGGTCCCGGTCATCTCGCTCTCCGTCGCCGGCGGCCTCGACGAGGACAACCCGGGCTTCAGCATCATGAACCTGGACCTCGGCGAGTCTGCGGTCATGGCGCTCCTCCTTGGCGACCTCTTCATGAACGTGCTCTATCGCACGCGCCCCTACGAGGCGGAGCCCGGCAGCGCGAACGCCCTCTACGACCGCCTGATGGCCGAGGCCAAGGAGCACATCTCGGGGTGGTCCTTCAAGGACTTCTACCGCTTCTGCCAGCGCGTGGTGGACAGCTTCGAGCTGCTCGAGCTCACCGGCGACCGCTCCAAGCCGCGCGTGGGCGTCGTGGGCGAGATCCTCGTGAAGTTCCACCCCACCGCGAACAACCAGGTGGTGCAGGTCATCGAGCAGGAGGGCTGCGAGGCCGTCGTCCCGGGGCTCGTGGACTTCTTCCTCTTCGGCCTCACGTCGCCCGCGAACATGCGGCACGAGCTGGGCACCAAGTGGTACAAGCGCGCGGGCTACGGCGCCGCGATCAAGCTGGTGGACCGGCTCCGCAAGCCCATCAACGACATGCTGGAGGAGAGCACGCGCTTCACGCCGTACGTGCAGATCTTCGACCTCGCCGCCAAGGCCGAGCAGGTCCTCTCGCTCTGCAACACGATGGGCGAGGGCTGGCTGCTCACGGCCGAGATGGTGGACCTCATCGAGGAGGGCTGCCCCAACATCGTGTGCTGCTCGCCGTTCGCGTGCCTGCCCAACCACGTGGTGGGCAAGTCCGTGATCAAGAAGCTGCGTCAGATGCACCCGGAGAGCAACATCGTCGCCGTCGACTACGACCCGGGCGCGTCGGAGGTGAACCAGCTCAACCGCATCAAGCTCATGATCAGCGTCGCCAAGGAGAACTTCAAGGACACGGGCGAGTTCCGCTTGGCCGAGGCCCGCGCCGCCCAGCGCGCGGCCGCGCCGGAGCATCCCGTGTCCCTGTGCCACGCGCACGTGCAGGCGTCCCAGCCCATCGTGCTCTCCCGCGCGCAGCTGGACCTGATCGAGGAGGCGGAGGCGGAGGCCGCCGAGCGGGCGAGGCACAGCACGTCGGCCTAGCCCGACGCCCCATGCGCCCCGGCCCTCATGACCTGCGCGCGACGCGGCCGTAGCCACCCGGGCTGCGGCCGCGTCGCGCATTCTGGAGCCGGTCACCGCGTTGGGCACGGCACTGGCCAGCCGGCGGCCACTGGGTAGACAATCCCTTGCAAACAGGCGCGAGGCAAAGGGAGCCATGGACGACATGCGGACCGGATCGGTGCTCGAAGGCTTCTCTCCCTGGGTGCGCCAGTGGTTCTCGTCCACGTTCGACGGGCCCACGGCGGTGCAGGAGGCCGCATGGCCGCGCATCCAGGCGGGCGGGAACGTGCTGGTCGTCGCGCCGACGGGCTCGGGCAAGACGCTCGCCGCGTTCCTCATGGGCATCGACGGGCTGGTCCGGGAGGATGCCGGCCTCCCGTCGCCCCTCGACCAGGGCGCGCCCGCGAAGGCCGACCGGCGCGGGGTTGAGATCCTCTACGTTTCGCCGATGAAGGCCCTCGCGGCCGACGTCGAGAAGAACCTTCGCGCACCGCTCGACGGCGTCGCCGAGGTCATGGCGCGCGAGGCGGGCGTGGAGCCGGCCGTCACCATTGGCATGCGGACGGGCGACACGCCGCAGTCGGAGCGCCAGCGCATGGTGCGCAACCCGCCGCGCATCCTCATCACGACACCGGAGTCGCTCTACCTGATCCTCACGTCCAAGGCGCGCTCGATGCTCGCCGGGGTGCGGCAGGTCATCGTGGACGAGGTGCACGCCATCGCCGGTTCCAAGCGCGGCGCGCACCTGTCGCTCTCGTTGGAGCGGCTCGACGCGCTGTTGGAACGCCCGGCCCAGCGCATCGGCCTGTCGGCAACCGTGCGCCCGGTGGAGCGCGTGGCGGAGTTCCTCGGCGGCGCGGCGCCCTGCGAGGTCGTGGACGCCGGCGAGCGCCCGGCCATGGACCTCACGGTGCGCGTGCCGGTGGACGACCTCACGGCGGTGCCTGTCTTCTCGCCGAGGAGGCGCGCCGGCGCGCCGCACGTGTCCGAGAAGGACGCGTGGAAGACGGACCGCACGCTCAAGGCGCAGATGGCGGGGGCCGAGGCCGCCGACAAGCCGGCTCGCGGGAACGGCAACGCCGCGATGGAGCGCAGGCTCGCCGCCGAGCGCCGCAAGCTCACGCGCGAGAGCCGCGCGGGGTCGCGCTCGATCTGGCCGCACATCGAGGCCGAGGTGCTCGACCAGGTGGAGGCGCACGGCTCGACCATCGTCTTCGTCAACTCCCGCGGCCTCTGCGAGCGGCTCTGCTCGCGCCTCAACGAGCTGCACGCCGAGCGGCTCGGTTGGGTCGCGCCCGCGGCGGAGGAGGGCGCCTACCGCGGCAGCTACGGGTCGCCGGCCACCCACGTGGTCGCGCCCCCGGAGGGCATGCCGGTGGTCGCCCGTGCGCACCACGGCTCGGTGTCCAAGGAGAAGCGCGCCCAGATCGAATCGGACCTCAAGTCCGGCCAGCTCAAGTGCGTCGTGGCGACGTCGTCTCTCGAGCTGGGCATCGACATGGGGTCCGTGGACCTCGTGCTGCAGGTCGGCGCGCCGCTCTCGGTGGCTGCGGGGCTGCAGCGGGTGGGGCGCGCCAATCACTTTGTGAGGGGCCGCAGCCAGGCGGTGCTGTACCCCCGCACGCGCATGGACGTGCTGGACTGCACGGTCGCGGCCGCAGGGATGCTCGAGGGGGCCATCGAGGAGACGCGCCTCGTGCGCCAGCCGCTCGACGTGTTGGCGCAGCAGACCGTCGCCCGCGCAACACAGGGGCCGTTCGCCGTGGGCGACTGGCTCGGCGAGGTGCGCCGCTCGGCCAACTACCGCGACCTGTCGCGCGTGGCGATGGACTCCGTGCTGACCCTGCTCGCCGGCGAGACGGGCGGCACGGAGCTTGGCGCCGTGGCGCCGCGCATCCAGTGGGACCGCGACGCCGACACCGTGTCCGTGCTGCCGCTCGGCTCGCGGCTGGCTGTGGCGCTCGCCGGCACCATCCCGGACCGTGGTCTCTACCCGGTACTCGTGGAGAACGAAGTGGAGCCGGGAGCCACCGGCAAGACCGGGCGCGGCACTTCGCGCCGCCGGGTGGGCGAGCTGGACGAGGAGATGGTCCACGAGTCGCGCGTCGGCGACGTGATCATGCTCGGCACCACGTCCTGGCGCATCACGCGCATCGAGAACGACCGGGTGCTCGTCCAGCGGGCCGACGCCACGGCCGCGCGCCTGCCGTTCTGGCATGGCGAGGGCCCGAGCCGCCCCTATGAGGACGGCAAACGCAAGGGAGCGCTGCTCCGGGAGCTGGACCGGGGCCTGCCGGACGCGGCGGGGCAACCGGACCGGGAGTTGGAGCGCGACCTCGAGCGTTGGGGCCTCGAGAAGAACGCCCGCGCGAACCTCTGCGCGCTCGCCGTGCGCCAGCGGGCCGCCACCGGGGCGGTGCCAAGCGACCGCGAGCTGGTGGTGGAGTACGCCCAGGACGAGACGGGCGACCTGCGCATGGTGCTCCACTCGCCGTTCGGGCGCGCGGTGCACGAGCCATGGACGCTCGCGGTGTCCGAGCGGGTGCGTCGCCGGTGGGGCTTCGACCCCGAGGCCATGGCTGCGGACGACGGCATCGTGATGCGCGTGCCGGAGCCCGGGCCGGGGGCATCGGGGCCGGGCCCCGATGTGTTCGTCTTCGAGGACGACGAGCTGCGGGCGCTCGTGCAGAGCCACGTGGCTGAGACCGCCCTGTTCGCCGCGCGCTTCCGTGAGTGCTGCGCCCGTGCGCTGCTCGTGACCCCGCGCGACTTCGGCAAGCGCGCGCCCCTGTGGCTGCAACGCATGCAGGCGGGCCAGCTGCTCGAGGCCGCCAAGACGGCCGAGTCGCACCCGCTGCTGGTGGAGGCCGCCCGCGAGTGCCTCACCGACGTGTACGACCTCGACGGCCTGCTCGAGGTCATGGGCGGCCTGCGCTCCCGTCGGATCCAGATCCACTCCGCGCACACGGCGGTGCCGTCGCCCTTCTGCGCCAACCTGCTCTTCGGCTACACGATGGCGCACCTCTACGACGACGACAAGCCGCACGCAGAGCGCCGCGCCGCCGCGCTGGCCGTGGACCCGGCGCTGCTCGGCGAGATCCTCGGCACCCCCGACGCCGCGTCGCTCGTGGACCCGGAAGTGATCGAACAGGTGGGCCGCGAGCTGCAGTGGCTGGCCCCCGGAAGAAAGGCCACGGGCCGCGAGGGCGTCGCGACGATGCTCCGCACGCTCGGGCCGCTGAGCACGGTCGACGTGGCCGCGCGCTGCGATGACCCGGACGAGGCGCCCGTGTGGCTCGACGAGCTGGACGCCGCTCGGCGCATCGCGCTCGTTCGGATCGCCGGCGAGCCGCGCTGGGCGGTCGCGCAGGACCTGGGGCTGCTGCAGGACGTGCTCGGCTGCGAGGTGCCGGCCTGGGCGCCCCCGGCGCCTGCGTTGCCCCCGCGCACCTCCGGCCTCATGGCGCTCGCGTCGCGCTATGCCAAGACGCACGGGCCGTTCTCGACGGAGGCGCTGGCGGCGCATCTCGGCCTTGGCCGTGCGCTCGTCGCGGACGCGCTCGGGGCGCTCTGCTCGGAGGGCTCGGTGCTCTCGGCGGATTACGGCACGGACGAGCAGGGCGCCCGCCGCTGGGTCGCCACGTCCGCGCAGCGGCTGTTGCGCGCGCGCTCCCTCGAGAAGGCCCGCAGCGAGACGGCCCCTCAGCCGGCTGCGGCCTGGTCTGCGCAGGTGCTCCGGCTGCAGGCGGTGGGGTTGCCGGTGGACGCGGACCCGCTCGACGCGTTGGCCGAGTGCGTCTCGGTGTACGAGGGCGTGTTCCTGGAGCCGGGGCTCTGGGAGTCGCAGGTCTTCCCGGCGCGCGTGCGCGGGTACCGGCCCGCCCTTTTGGACGAGCTTCTGGCCTCGGGCGACGTGGTGTGGCAGGGCGGCTCCCGCGCCTCCGAGCGGCCCGGTGCCAACGAGGGGGCCGAGCGTCGCGTCGCGGCGTTCTTCCCGACCGACTCGCCGTTCGCCCCGCTGCCCGCCGCCGGCCCTGGCGATATAGCGGTGCCGAGCGAGACGGAGTCGCTCGAAGGGGAGCAGGCCCTCCGTGCTGGCGTGTTGGCGGCGCTGGCCGCCGGTGGCCGCTGGTCCTTTGATGGCGTGATGGCCGCCCTGCGCGCGCAACCGGCGCCGGAGGCCGCCGCCGCGACGCCGAGCGAGGCGTCCGAGGAGCTCACCCGCCTGCTCTGGGAGGGCACCGTGCTCAACCAGTCGTTCTCGCCGGCGCGCCGGGCTGCCACGGCGGCGACATCCAAGCCGGCCAGACCAACGCGCCGCTCGCGCTCCCGGTACGGCTCGCGCGCGGCCGCCGCCACACGGGCGAGCGCGGTTCTCGGTGACACCGGGGCTGTGGCCGCCCCCGCTGCGTCCCATGGGCTGTGGTCGGCCGCCGTCGAGCCGGACGTCCCCGCGGCCGAGCGGGCCATCGCCCTGGTGGGGTCGCTGCTCGCCCGCTACGGCGTGCTCGCGCCGAGCGTGGCGACGGTGGCCGGCGTGCCCGGCGGGTTCCAGGCGCTGTACCCGGTGTTGCGGGCGATGGAAGAGGCCGGCGTGCTGCTGCGCGGCACGTTCGTGGAGGGGCTTGGCAACCTGCAGTTCGCGACCAGGGACACGGTGGAGGCCCTGCGGGCGGTGGCGGAGAGCGAGGGAGGGAGCCGGGCGCCCGTGGTCGTGCTCGGTGCGGCGGACCCGGCCAACGTGTTCGGCGCCTGCGTCCCGTGGCCCGCTCCCGTGGAGGGACCAGGCCCGGACGAAGGAGACCCCGCTGGGACGCCCGTGTCCGGCACCAACGTCCCGCCCGATGGGACATGCGTGTCCGGCACCAACGTCCCGCGGCTGTCCCGCGCGGCCGGCGCGATGGTGGCCTTTTCGGGGGGTGCCCCCGTGCTGTATGCGGCGCCCCGGCTCAAGAGCCTTGCGGTGTTCTCGTCCGACGAGGACAGCGTCGCCCGCGCGCTCGAGGCCTGCGCCCGCTGGATAAGCGACGGCGCCCGGCGCAACGGCACCTCGCCGGCCCTGGAGAAGTTGCTGGTGGAGAGCGTGAACGGGGAGCCGGCGCTCAAGAGCCCCTGGGCGCCCGTGCTGCAGTCCGCCGGCTTCGTGCGCTCGACGGACGGCCTTCGCCTCTACCTTCCTCCGCTGTAGCCGCGTCACGGCGCGCGCCCCGAACGGCCGTGCAGCTTCCATCGATCCGCTGGCCGTTTCTTGAAAGTTCCCTACACTACAAGGGCGAAAGGTTCGCGGCGCGGGCCTTTCCCACACTGCAGGGGAGGCGGCCCGCGCTGTGCGGGCCTCCGCTTGAGGAAAGAGGGACCCATGGATCGTTTGCAGGGCAAGGTCGCCATCGTCACCGGCTCCACCAGTGGCATCGGCGTCGGCATCGCCACGCTGTTCGCCAAGGAGGGCGCGCAGGTGGTCATCTGCGGCCGTCGCCAGGAGAAGGGCCAGGCCATCGTCGACCGCATCGTCGCGGACGGCGGCAAGGCGTCCTATCACTTCCTGGACGTCACGGACACCGACACGGTCAAGAAGCTCATCGACGACACCGCCGAGACCTACGGCAAGGTGGACGTGCTCGTCAACAACGCCGCCAACGTCGGCCTCAAGGACGGCCGCGTGGACGAGGTGTCCCTCGACATGTGGGACGCCATCATCGAGAGCGACCTCACCGGCACCTTCTACGCGACGCAGTGCGTGCTGCCCCACATGCAGAAGAACGGCGGCGGCTCGATCATCAACATCGGCTCCAGCGCGTCCGTCGCGGGCGACCTGGGCTCGGTGGCCTACGCGTGCGCCAAGGCCGGCGTCAACTCGCTCACCGAGTACACGGCGGTGCAGTACGGCCGCGACAACATCCGCTGCAACTGCGTGCGCCCGGGCCTCATCGTGACCCCCGAGAACGACGCGCACGTGCCGCAGGTGCTGAAGGACATCTTCCTCGACAACATCCTGGTCAACCGCTATGGCTGCCCGGAGGACATCGGGCACCTGTGCGTCTACCTGGCCTCCGATGAGAGCGCCTACGTGACCGGCCAGATCATGGACGTCGACGGCGGCCTCAACTCCCACACCACGACGGTGGCCGCGTTCCGCGCCCTCAACTCGCGCACTTGGTAAACCAGGGACAGGGAGCGTGGCCCGAGGGGGCCAGCTTTGCGACGGGGCGCGCCCGCAGGCTCTCGGCCGGTTCCGGCCAGGGCTGCGGGCGCGCCCCGTCCCTTGTCTTCGGGTCGGGCGCTCACGCTCCTTGGCTCAGTCGCCCACCAGGGACAGGTGCCGCGCGTCGAAGATCGACAGGTCGAGGATCCGCATGAGCGCCTTCACCGCCGCTTGGCCGCGCACCGAGTTGCCGGCCCCGTCCAGCGGCGGCGCGAATGCGCACACGCCGAAGAGCCCCGGCATCACGCCGAGCACGGCGCCGCCCACGCCCGTCTTGGCGGGGATGCCGCTCTCGTAGAGCCAGTCGCCGGTGTTCTGATAGAAGCCCACGGTGGCGATCAGCGAGGTCAGGGGGCCTGCGAGCTTCTCGGCGAACACGCGCTCGCCGGTCACGGGGTTCTCGCCGCCGTTCGCGATGGTGGCGGCCATGATCGCCAGCTGCTCGGCCGTCACGCCGAGGGAGCACTGCCGCGTGTAGAGGTCCACGGACATCTCCACGTCGTCGTACAGGCGCCCGTAGTCCTTGAGCAGCCAGGCGATGGACCGGTTCTGGAAGTTCGTGGCGCTCTCGCTGCGATAGAGCTCGTCGATCACGGCCACCGGCGAGCCGCAGAGCGCCTCGATGTTCTGCCGGATCTCGCGCCACTTGCCCTCGGCCTGGCCCTGCGGCTCCACCATCGAGCACGCGGCCATGGCGCCGGCGTTCACGAGCGGCGTGGAGGGTCGGTCGTTCTCCAGGCAGACGGCCAGCACCGAGTTGAAGGGCAGCCCCGTCGCGTCGGCGCCGATGTCCTTGCGCACGGTCTCGGCGCCGGACTGTTCCATCACGAGCGCCGCCGTCGGCACTTTCGAGACGGACTCGATGCCGAAGACGGAGCTCGTGTCGCCCATGGAGAACCGCGTGCCGTCGGCCAGGCACACGGAGAGCCCGAACAGGCTCGGGTCCACGTTTGCGAGGTACGGGATGTAGTGGGCGTTCTCGCCGCCGGTGACCTGCTTGGCCTCGTCATAGGCCTGGGCGACGGCTGCTTTGATCTGGGCCTTGGTGAAGGTGTGGAACGCGCCGATGGCCATGCTCGCTCCTGTTCTCCTGAGGTTTTCCGGCCTGTACCCGCTTCTCGCGGATGCCCCGGCCACGGCGCCCCGTTCGCGTGCGGCCGGACGGCTCTGACGGTGCCGCGCGCCCCCCGAGGGGGTAGTGTTGTCTCGGAACCACGCGAGAAAGGCACTCCCCATGACCGATCAGCTCCCCGACGTCGCACAACGCTTCCTTCGGTACGTCCAGGTGGACTCGCCCGGCGATCCGGACGCCCCTGAGGACCGGGTCCCCTCCCTTCCGCAGCAGCACGACATGGCGCGGCTGCTGGCCGAGGAGCTGGCGGCCCTCGGGTGCGACAACGTCGCCACGGACGAGCACGCGTACGTCACCGCCGCCGTGCCCGCGTCGCCCGGGGCCGAGGCGGCCGAGCCCCTCGCCCTCATCGCCCATATCGACGTCAGCCATGACGTGCCGAACACCGGCGTCAAGCCGCAGGTCACCCTCTATGAAGGCGGCGCGCTTGGGATGGGCGACCTCACGGTGCTGCCGGACGAGGTGCCCACGCTCGCTGCATATGCCGGAGGCCTCGTCATCACGTCTGACGGCACCACGCTCCTCTCGGCCGACGACAAGGCGGGCGTGGCCGAGATCATGGCCCTCGTCGCCCGCATCGCCGAGAACCCCGAGCTCCCGCACCCGCCGCTGCGCATCGCCTTTGTCCCCGACGAGGAGATCGGCCATGGCGCGTCCCTGCTCGACCTCGACGCGTTCGGCGCCGCCTACGCCTACACCGTCGACGGCGGCCCCGTGGGCGAGATCTCCTACGAGTGCTTCAACGCCGTCGGCGCGGACGTCACGATCACCGGTTCCGTCGTGCATCCCGGCGACGCCAAGCACCGCATGGTCAACGCCCTCACGCTCTGGCGCCAGCTCGACGCGATGCTGCCGCAGGACGAGCGCCCCGAGAACACCGAGGGCTACGAGGGCTACTTCCACTGCACCAACCTCACCGGCGACTGCGGCGAGGTCCGCGCCCATTACATCCTTCGCGACTTCGACGCCGCGGGCATGGCCCATCGCCGCGTCCTGCTCGAGACGGCGGCCGGCTACCTCAACGAGAAGTACGGAACCGGGCGCGTCTCGGTCGCGTTCCACGAGGAGTACTGCAACATGGCGGAGCACCTCACGGACGTGCCGTTCCTCGTCGACAACGCACTGGCCGCCACGCGCGCCTGCGGCGTCGAGCCCCAGGTGCGCGCCATCCGCGGCGGCACCGACGGCGCCCAGCTCACGTTCCGCGGCCTGCCGTGCCCCAACCTCGGCACTGGCGGCGCGCTCTGTCACTCGCTCCGCGAGTTTGTGCCGGTGCGGGCCCTCGAGGCCGTTACGGACATCCTTCAGGACCTCGTGGCCCGCTTCGTCTAGCGGGTTGCTCGGCACGGGGGTTCGAGCGTTCGGGAACGGGGAGGGGGCGCCCGGCTCCCCGCGCGGGGACACGGCCCCTCGTCTGAGGGTCTCGGCCACTCAGGGACTCGGCTGGTTCTGGGTACACTGAACCGCACGACATCACTTTGAGGAGGGCGTCATGGGTCGTTCCGGCGGTGGCGGCGGAGGTCGTTCCGGTGGCGGCGGGGCCGGCGGTGGCCGTTCCAGCGGTGGCTTCTCCGGCGGCGCCCGAGGCGGCTCTGGAGGCCGGAGCGGCCCCGTCGGCGCCCGCGGCGGCATGGGGCGCGTCCCGCGCGTCGGCATGCCGGGTTTCGGCATGGGAGGGCCGCGCGGCCCGGTGTTCGGGCCCCCTCCGCGCAGGCGCCGTCCCGGCTCCGGCTTTGGGGGCGCGTTCCTCGGCGGCATGCTCGGCTCGGCGGCGGGGAACGCCGCGACCGGCCGCAACTCCGCCAACGACGACCGTCCGAGCACCGGCTGCGGGTGCGGCACCCTCTTTATCGTCGTCTGCGCGATCCTGCTCGTGGTGGTGCTCGCGACCTCCTTCGGTTGCGGGGGCACCACCTTTGGTTCCGGCTCGGGTTCCTCCCAGGCGCAGGTGGAGTCCACGGTCGACCGCACCCGGCTCGCTGAGGGCACGGCGGTCGTCACCGCCCTCTACACCGACGAGGACGGCGATTGGATCCACACCCCGGCCGCGCTCGAGTCCGGCCTCACGGCCTTCTACAACACGACGGGCGTCGCGCCGTACGTCTACATCCTGCCCAACGGGTCGGTGACCTCCAGCTCGGCGTGCTCCGCCAAGGCGACCGAGCTCTACGACCAGCTCTTCGACGACGAGGGCCACTTCCTGATGGTCTTCTGCGACGACGGCAGCGGCGGGTACGTCTGGGGCTACTGCGGCGGCTCGGCAACCACCTCCGTCATGGACTCCGAGGCGGTCCGGATTCTCGCCCAGAACCTCGAGAAGTACTACAACACCACGTCCATCTCGGACGAGGAGGTCTTCTCGAAAACCTTCGATGACACCGGCCGCACGATCATGGGCGCCCCGGCCGGCCGGACCCGAGCCATCGCGATCGGCGTTGTCGTGGGCGCCGTGGTCGTCGGGGGCGTGGCCTACGTTGTGGTCAAGAAGCGCAAGGAGAAGCAGGCGGCGGAGCAGAAGAGGATCGACGACCTGCTCAACACGCCGCTCGAGACCTTTGGGGACCAGAGCCTCGAGGACCTCGAGAAAAAGTACGAGGACAAGCCGGCCGGCGGCGACGCGTCCGCGCAGGACGCCTCCACCAAGGACGGCCATTAGGCGCGAGCGCCTGACGGAAAGGGGAGTGCCATGGGCATCCTGGATCGCTTCAGCTCCATCATCAAGGCCAACGTCAACGATCTGCTCGACAAGGCGGAGGACCCCGCGAAGATGGTGGACCAGTACCTTCGCGAGCTGACCGAGAGCCTCGCCGAGGTCAAGGAGGCAACGGCCGGCGTGATGGCGGAGGAGGCTCGCTGCAAGCGTCTCGTCGACGCCAACCAGGCCGAGGTCGACAAGTACGACGGCCTCGCCCGCAAGGCCCTGGCGGCCGGCAACGAGGACGACGCCCGCACGTTCCTGGCCAAGAAGCAGCAGCTGGTGGAGAAGAACGTCGGCCTCATGACCGCTTACGAGGCGGCCCATGAGAACGCCGAGAAGATGCGCGCGATGCACGACAAGCTTGTGAACGACATCACCACGCTCAAGGGGCGCCGCGACACGATCAAGGCCAAGGCCGCCGTCGCCAAGACCCAGGACAAGGTCAATCGGATGACCGGGGGCGCCGACAAGGCCGAGGGCGCGATGGCCGCCTTCGAGCGCATGGAGGCGAAGGCCGACGCGATGCTCGACCGGTCGAACGCGATGGAAGAGCTCAACGGCCAGCCCGAGGACCCGGCTTCCTCCCTCGAGAAGAAGTACGCCGCGGCCGGTCAGACGGCGGCGGTGGACGACGAGCTGGAGCGCATGAAGAGGGAGATGGGGCTCAGCTAGTCAACGCCGCTGCCCGCTGATACGCAGCCGCTCGCCGGCTGTCCGCCGAATAGCCTTTCCTGCCCACGGGGAAAGAAGTGCATCGAGAAGCCACATATCGATGCACTTCTTTTTGTTGAGGAGCGCGTCGCGGGATCAGGGAGGCGACCATGGTGCAGGGATTGGCGACGGTGCTGCTGTTCGTGCTCCCCATGGTCGCGTGGGGCCTCACCCTCGGTCGCACGGGCCTTCCCGAGCAGGGGGCCGTGCGCTTCTCGTGGGACGACCAGGCGGCCGTGGCCACCTGGATGTTGGTCTTCGGTCTTGTGGCCCTTGGGGCATCGGTGGCGGCCGGGCTGTTCGGCGGCCCGCTCGTCCAGGCCGTCTGTCTCGGCAGCGGCCTTGCGGCGGAGCTCATCCTCGGGGGCCTCTGGCTCTGGGGGCGCCTTCCGGACCGTCAGGCCGCGCTCTCGGCCTCCCATGGGGCCATCAGCTCGGACGAGATATCCGTGTCCACGGACTCGCGCGAGATCGTCGGGCCGTCCGTGCTGAAGCGGTAGACGGCGGTCGAGTCCACGGAGCCATCGGAGGCGTTCACGCAGGAGAAGCTCACCGTCGAGTCGCCCTGGCACGTGGCACGCAGCACGAAGGTCTGCACGCCGGCGGAGTCGGGATGGCTGCCGTCGACGGCCGCGTAGTCCTGGGAGACCTCTTGGAAGGAGCCGGCCGGCTCCACATCCAGCGTCCATTCAAGCCCGGCGGCGCGGTTGGCCGGCAGCTGCACGGTCACGGTAGGCGCCGAGGCCCGGTCGGAGAAGGCGACCCCGCAGAGCACAAGAGCGAGGCCCAACGCTGCGACTCCGCCCAACACTTTCGCCGCTGACCGCACGGAGCCTCCTCACGACACCGCGTCCCTGTGTACTTGCACGCCATAGTGGCCGAGCGTCGCCCTTGGAGATGTGCAGGTTGTCTGGCTTCACACCCTCACGATGCACCCTCCATGTCGGGCCCATCTTTCGTTCTGTGGCGGTGCGTTGCGGGCGAAGAAAAAAGCGAGGACTGCCTGTTACGCACCGGTGCCAAGGGTAGGTTGACATCGTTGGGCGGTGTCGTGTCGTGAGCTCGGGGCGGAGGGACCAATGGGGGCGCTGACGTTTTCGATTCTCGTGTCGGTGGCGTTCGCGTTGCTGCTCGTGGGGCTCGGCTGCTTCTTTGTCGGCGGATGGGCGGTTCTCCGCAAGACGGGAGAGCACGGTTGGCACATTCTCGTGCCCTTCTGGGGCGAGTTCCAGCTGTTCCGGGCCGCTCACACGGTGGTTCTCTTCTTTGCGGAGCTGGTCTGCCTGGCCGCCATCGTCGTGTTGTGGATGGTGCCGTGGCCGGAGGTGGGGCAGTTCTGGGGCATCCCGCTCTGCATCGGGTTCGTCCTCTATGGCTGGTCCTCGATGGCCCTCGCGCAGTGCTTCCATTTGGGGGCCGGCTGGCAGATCCTCGCCCTCGTCGCGCCCCCGTATTTCTATGTGCTCGCCGCTGCCAACAAGAAGGCCTCCTACGACCCGGACGCGGCCCCGTGGATCTGTGCTCCCTTCTGGAGGCTCGAGTGTGCCCTCTATGAGCGCGACGAGCTGGCCGACGACCCCCGCGTGGTGGGCGGCGCCGACGAGTCCATCGATCCGTACGCGATCTCGGACTCGATGGACCTCGACGACCCGATGGGTGGCTACGAGCTCTCTCAGGAGGCCGCCGAGGCATACGGCATGGAGAACCTGTTGGACGACCGGGGCCCTCGTCGGGAACCGGCCGTTCAGTCCCCCGACAAAAGCGAGGCCAAGGCCTGAGCCGCGCCGGCTCCTGTCGCGCGGACGGGTACAGACCTGTGCGATGAGACGACGTCGCGAAGGAGCATCCCATGAAGGAGAAGGTCAACCGGAGCGCCGACCGTCCGTGGCGCGGGGCGGAGTTCGACCCCGACGACCAGGGCCCGGGGCACCCCACCACTGACGCGCCGAGCGAGACCCCTGTGGTCGAGGATCGCGTGGACGGACAGACGGAGGGGCTCTTCGCCGCCGCGCTTGGGAACGAGTCCGTGATGCTCGACTCCGACTCAGCCGCCGGTGAGTACCTGGAGCGTGACGCGGAGGAGGCCCGCGCGCGGGTGCTCGCGACCGAGCGCTCCCAGGACAGCGCGGTCGCGGCCGTCGACCTGGCGGCCGCTGTCGATGAGGCGGGGGACTGACCATGGGCGAGAAGAAATGGACGTGCGCCCCGTTGACCGCCGTCCTGGCGGTCGCGCTTGTCGCGACGCTCGGACTGGTCGGCTGCTCTGCACCCTCAGGCGCGGACGGCTCTGCGCCCTCGGGCGCAACGGCAGGACAGCCCACGACGACGGCCGTTGCTGACGGCACGTTCACGGCCCAAGGGGTCACGCTTCGCGTGCCCGACGGGTGGCAGGCCGTCTCCACCGGTGGGGTGGCCGGCATCGAGCCCCCTTCGGGCGCCGGCTACATCGAGGTGTCCGAGCAAAGCTCCGACTTGATGTCGATGGGGGAGGGTGTGGACTCCTCGGAGGCCATGACCGGCTTTGTCGCCACGATGGTGGCCTCCGAAGGTCTCTCGATCGACCCCTCGTCCGTCGCGGTGACCGAGAAGGACGGCCGGTACCTAGCGGAGCTCCCGCTCGAGAGGAGCGTGGGGGACGTCGCATGCCGGGGCGTGCAGCTTCTCGTCGGCTCCGGCGAGACGGTGGTCGCGATCACGGCGCTCTGCCCCGAGGACAGCTACGATGCGGACTGGAGCACCTACCAGTCGGTGCTCGACACCGCCACGTTCGACGTGGGCACCGCCGAGTAGACAGGACCCGTGATGGCAGCAAAGGGCAAACGCTCGGACGTCGCCGGCTTCATCCGTGCGACGCTCGGGGACGAGCCGACTCCCGAGGCCCAGGCATGGGCGCGCGACGAGGTGGTGCGCCCGGAGCGTCGGCTCGTGGTCGGCCTCGTGGCCACTTGCGTCGTCGGGCTGTCCTGTCTGCTCGTGGCGCAGCTGGCGCCGACGGCGCAGGGCGTCCTGAACGGGGCCACCAACCTCGCGGTGGTGCTCGCGCTCGTGTTGTTCTTCCTGCTCTTCTCGCGCCGTCAGAAGCTCGGCGCCCGGTTTGCGGCGATGCTCGACGACCAGTGCGACCCGGTGGCCTACGGGGACCGCTACTTGGCCTACCTCGAGTTGGAGTGGCCCGAGGACCGCGGCGGCGCGCTCTGGAACTACGCCCGTGCGCTCCGTTGGCAGGGTCGCTGGGCGGCCGCGTGCGACCTGATGGCCGCCTACGAGCGGTCCCTGGACCACAAGGCCCCGGCGCAGTCCCGCTATCTGGTGGAGCAGATTCGCGCCCACTGCGCCTTCGACCAGCGGCGCCTTGCGGACCTCATCGACGCCGCCCATGCGCTCCAGGCCCTCGACGAGGCGGGCCTCCCCAAGACCTACTCTCAAGGGGTCGCTCAGACCGTCGCGCTCGCGAACCAACTGACCCGTGAGGAGCAGGGCGACTGGGACGAGGCGTTCCTTGTCTGGGAGGGCTACTTCAATGTGGCGACGCCGGTGCAGAAGGCGCTCTTTGCGCTGCACCTGGCCCGTTGTGCCCCCTCCGAGAAGGACTCCCGGCCCTGGGCGTCCTATGCGTCGGCCAATGGAGGAACCACGTGGTGCGCGGCGGCGGGTAAGAAGCTCAAATGGGAGACGCACGTCTCCCGGAGATAGAAGAGGGAAAGCGCCCGGGCGCCCTCGGGCTCGAGCAGAAAGAGAGGGTCCATGGACTTCGTCGAGATCCAACCGCAAGACCTGCAGTTCAACCCCTTTGAGATGATCGGTACCGACTGGATGCTCGTCACCGCCGGCAACGACTCCGCCTGGAACACGATGACGGCCTCCTGGGGGCAGATGGGCACGCTCTGGAACAAGCCGGTGGCCACCATCTATCTGCGCCCCCAGCGCTACACCAAGGAGTTCGTGGACCAGACCGACGACTTCACGCTCTCGTTCTTTGGCGAGGAGTGGCACGAGGCCCTCGAGACGTGCGGGTCGTTGAGCGGCCGCGACGCCGACAAGGCCCTCGCCACCGGCCTTGCGCCGATGGAGGTACCGGGGTCCATGGCCTTCGAGCAGGCCGAGCTCATCGTCGTGTGCCACAAGCTCTACGCCCAGCAGCTCGAGGAGCAGGACTTCGTCGTGCCGGAGCTCGTCGCCCAGAACTATCCCAACAAGGACTTCCACACCATGTATGTGGGGCGCATCGACCACATGTACATCGCCGCGGCCCTTCTTGAGGATGACGAGGACGAGTGCGGATGCGGTCACGAGCACCATCACCATGACGGTGACTGCGGCTGCGGCCATGAGCACCACGAGCACCACCATCATGACGGCGAGTGCTGCTGCCACCATCACGAGTGAGGGCGAGAGGCCGGGAGCGCCGTCACACCCATCGATAAGAAGGCCGGGGTCGAGCAGCGCTGCTCGACCCCGGCCGTTTGCTCACTGGTCCTTTTCGGGCTCTTCTTCTGGATCCTCGTCGTCCAGGTACGCGGGCACGAAGCGTTCGAACCTGAAGAACTCTGAGAGGTCCACGTCGTAGGCCACCGCCATCTTGTGGAGCGACTGGAGGCTCGGATTCCGCCGACCCTGCTCGTAATAGCCCATGGTCGAGCGTGACAGGCCCACCAGCTCGCCGGCCTTCTCCTGCGAGAGGCCGCGTGCCTTGCGGACCCTGCGAAGGTTGGCGCCGATGAGCGCTCTGGTCTCGTCAAACGTCCTTGGCTCGCCCATGGCTCAAACGATGGGTAAGAGGCGCGCGCCACTCCACTAACAAGTAGTTAGCAAATGGCCCGCTTCCCGGTAACCCGCTGGTCACGACCCTTACAGACGGTCCCCAGACTCTTTGTAAGACCGGTCAAGCTATGGGCACGTTCGTTGCTTCCCCACATTTAGGGGAGACAACCCGTCCGCGCAGGGGATACCTTCACCAACCAAGAGCGCCCCACGTGAGATGCGACGGGGCCTCGCTGCGGAGGGGTGAAACCATGAAGGCACGGGAGTTTGCGAAGGTCGCGAAGGAGATCTCCCCCGAGGCCGAGCTTGCCTTGGCTCAGATCGCGGACGACCAGGAGGTGGACGCGGAGAGCTTGGTCAAAGGGTTCTTTGCCGCGCTGAAGGCCGCGCGCGACACCACGCGACAGTTGGACTCGCTCCTGCTCGCTTCCGAGGGGGAGCTGCCGGAGAGGATCCGCGCCCTCGGCATCGACTGCTCCGATGACGAGGTGCTCAGTCTCGTGGATCAGTTCGGGCGCAACTATTGTTGGTGACGCATCGTCCAGGCCTCGTTGATCAGGACTATTGAGAACGGCCGACCACGGTTTCCGGGGTCGGCCGTTCTCTTTGTTGCCGGCCTCGCGAGGTGTCGATTCGCAACTCAAGGAACAGCGTGTGTCGACTCCTCAAAAGGGAGGACAGCGGTTTTCCTCGCGTTATACTGGATTCACGCTCTTGCGCATGCTGCCCGCCCCTGCCGATTTGTGAACAGAATGTGAACGCGGCCTTTCCCGGCCGCGGGCCCGGCGGGCCCGGCTATAGTTCTTTCTCGCGCCGCGCACCCGGCGCCCCGGGGAACCGGGGACGA
>NZ_JASJEX010000004.1 GCF_030067705.1 Kribbibacterium absianum | reverse complement strand
CCACGCATCCTACAACAGGGGGGACGCGCCCGCCGCGCCCTCACGGGCGCGGCCGGCGCGTCCATCTGGCTGCGGGAACCCGGCCAGCGCCTCAAATGTTCAGATGGCTCTGCAAATCAACCCTGAATGTTGTGAGGGGCTTTCAGGCGAGGCCCCGGGTTGTTCTCAGGAAAGCTAAGGTGGTTAGCAATGTGAACGGGGTTAAACCACCGGGCCAGCGGTCGTCGCTCCCCGGGACCTCTCGCGAGGGGGCACCCTTGAGACCGAGAGGCCCCACGAGAAGGGAAGGCTATGGCAACCCATTTCACCCGGGCGGAGCGCGACTGGGTCATGTACGACGTGGGCAACTCCGCCCTCGTGCTGCTCAACACCTCGGTGGTCCCCATCTACTTCAACGCGCTGGCCTCCGAGGCTGCGGACTCCGCGTCGCTCGTGGCCCAGTGGGGGCTCGCGCAGACGGTGGCCTCGCTCATCGTCGCGCTGTTGATGCCGATCCTCGGCTCGTTGGCCGACTTCAAGGGCAATAAGATCAAGTTCTTCATCGGCTTCTTCGGCGCCGGTCTCGTGGCGTGCTTCGCGCAGGCCATCCCGATGTCGGCGGCGCTGTTTTTGGCCGTCTACGTCGTCGCGACGGTGGGTCTCAACTCGTCGATGACGTTCTACGACGCCATGTTGGTCGACGTCACGGACGACGAGCGCATGGACGACGTCTCCTCCGCGGGCTTCGCCTGGGGCTACATCGGCTCCACGATCCCGTTCGTGCTCTGCATCGCGCTCATCTTCTTGGGGCCTGCGCTGCTCGGCCTTGACACCATGCTCTGCACGCAGATGTCGTTCGTCATCACCGGCATCTGGTGGCTCTGCTTCACGGTCCCTCTGGTCTGCAGCTACAAGCAGGTCCACTACAAGGAGGGCACCGGCGCTGGCAGCGAGATCGCCAAGACCTTCAGGAACCTCGCCGGCACGATGCGCGACATCGTGCGCGACAAGAAGCTCTTTTTGTTCCTCGTCGCGTTCTTCTTCTACATCGACGGCGTGCACACGGTCATCTCGATGGCCACCAGCTACGGCGCGTCCCTTGGCATCGACTCCACTCAGCTGATCCTTGCCCTGCTCGTGACGCAGTTCGTCGCGTTCCCCTCCGCGATCGTCTATGGCAGGCTTGCCGACAAGCACGGCACGCTCACGATGATCCTCGTGGCCGTGGTCGCGTACTGCGCGATCGTGCTGTTCGCGTCCTTCTTCCTCAAGACGGACGTCGAGTTCTGGGTGCTCGCGGTGATGGTGGGCCTGTTCCAGGGCGGCATCCAGGCGCTCTCCCGCTCGTACTTTGGCAAGATCGTTCCCAAGGACAAGGCCAACGAGTACTTCGGCTTCTACGACATCTTCGGCCGCTACGCCTCGGTTATGGGCACGTTCCTCGTGTCCGTGATCACCACGCTCACCGGCTTCGCGGAGCTGGGCGTCCTCTCCATCGGCATCCTTCTCGTGGTGGGTCTCGTGTTCCTGCTTCGGGTCATCAAGCTCGACGCTGCCGAGCGGGGCGAGCACGCTGCGGCCTAACGGCTGCGGGCATTCGCGCTACCATGGCCTCCTTGCTTCGAGCGGGGAGGCCTCTTTTGTCGTTCTTCGAGATGGTCATGCTGGGCGTCGCGCTGTCCTGCGACTCCTTTGCGATCACGATCTCCAACACGCTTGTGCACTACCGCGAGGGCTACCGGCGCCTCCTGATGATGCCGTTCTGGTTCGGCCTCTTCCAGGGGCTGATGCCGGTGCTCGGGTTCTTTCTCGGCACGGCGTTCGGGGACATCGTCAGCACCTACTCCGGGATCATCGCGCTCGTGCTGCTCGGTGTGATCGGCGGCAACATGGTGCGCGAAGGGATCGGCGCGCTGCGCCGTCGCGAGGGCGCCGATTCCTGCGAGATCGACCCCGAGCCGCTCAAGCTCGGCACGGTGATCGTGGAGGCGTTCGCGACGGCCATCGACGCCTTCGCGGTGGGCGTGTCGCTCTGCGCGATGCGCGCGGACATCCTCGTCGCCGGCGTCGTGATCTGCGTGGTGACGGCGGCGATCTGCGTGGTGGGCATCGCGATCGGGCGCAAGGCGGGCGCGAGCCTCGGGGACAAGGCGCAGGTGTTCGGCGGCGTCGTCCTCATCTGCATCGGCATCCGTGCCTTCCTTGCCTAAGGGCCTGAGGGCTGCGGGCGGCAGCTGAAGCAAGCCTGTCCGTAAAAATCAGATAGGTCCTTGTCGAGCCGGGGAACACTGGGTTCAAAGACGAATCCCCATCACGGAGGTACTCAATGAACAACACGTTCCTCAAGCGCTCCAAGGCGTCGGTGATCATTCTCGGCATCGCGATGCTGCTGCTCGGCCTTGCGTTCTTCATCAACCCCGCCGAGGCCATCCTCTTCGTGGCCTACTGCTGCGGTTGGGCGTTCCTGTTCGCCGGCATCTTCACCTGCATCGGGTTCTTCCGGGCCCCCAAGGGCGAGCGCAACGGCTTCGAGATCTTCCTGGCCATCTGCGAGGCCATCCTCGGCCTGTGGCTGCTCCTCTCCGCGCCGGCCTGGGGCATCCTGTACATCTCGATCATGATCGGCTGCGTGATCTTCCTCACCGGCATCGGCGACATCGCGGACGCCTGCGCGATGCGCTCCATTCCCGACAGCGGTTGGGTGCTCTGGCTCGTGCTCGGCATCATCACGGTGATCGCGGGTTGCCTCGCCTTCCTGAGCCCGTTCCTGATGGCCGAGGTGGTCATGATCGTCGTCGGCGTCACGCTGGTCTTCGACGGCATCACCGAGATCGTGATGGGCATCCGCATGTAGTCTGCCCTGCCACAACGTCCCACCGGCGGCCGTCCCGGCCGTCGGAGGAATCCCGAGACCCCGCGCCGGCCGAGAAGGCCCGCGGGGTCTCGCCGTTCGAGCGGGCGGCGGCCTGGTGCGGCGCCCCGCCCGCACTGATGCGCCAGTATGGAGACCCGCGGACGGCGCCCACTCCTGAAGAAGAACCAGCGTAGGATGGGCGAGGCTCAAAAAACCCAGGCTCAAGGAGTTGGTCACGATAGCGCTCTTCGGCATGTTTGTTCTCGCGCTCCTGCCCATCATTTGGCTCATCGTCGCGCTGACGGCCCTCAAGTGGGAGGCCTACACCGCGGCGTTCGGCGCCCTCGTCATCACCGTGGTCGAGGCGCTCCTCATCTGGCAGATGCCGGCACTCAACGCTGCCACGGCCGCCATCGAGGGCTTCGCGATGGCCCTCTGGCCCATCTGCATCGTGATCATCGCGGCGGTCTTCACGTACAACCTCACCGTGCACACGGGTGCGATGGAGACGATCAAGGCCATGCTGATGTCCGTCTCGAGCGACCGTCGCGTCCTCGTGCTGCTGATCGGCTGGTGCTTCGGCGGTTTCCTCGAGGGCATGGCCGGCTTCGGCTCCGCGATCGCGATCCCGGCGTCGATGCTCTGCGCGCTCGGGCTCAAGCCGGTGACGGCGATCGTCGCTTGCTGCCTCGCGAACGGCACCCCCACGATGTTCGGCTCCGTGGGCATCCCCAGCAACACCCTGGCCTCGCTCACCGGCCTCGATGTCACGACGCTTTCCGCGACGCAGACCCTCCAGGTGTCGCCGTTCGTGATTCTGAGCCCCATCCTGATGGTCATGCTCGTCGGCGGCGGCGTGAAGGGCATGAAGGGCATGTGGCCCATCACGCTCGTCGCCGGCCTCACGTTCCTCGTTCCCGAGTACATCACGGCGGCGTTCGTGGGCGCGGACCTGCCCGTCATTGTGGGCGCGGTCTGCTCGCTCGTGTGCACGTTCCTCTTCGGCATGCGCATGAGCGGCCGAGAGGTGCCCGAGGAGTACCAGGTGGACGCGCTGCCCGAGGGCGCCACGAGCTTCACGGTGGGGGAGGCCCTCCGTGCCTGGTCGCCGTTCATCCTCATCTTCGTGGTGCTGCTGCTCACGAGCCCGCTCGTGCCGTTCATCGCGAGCCCGCTCTCCTCGGTGCAGTCCACCGTGACCTTCTACACCGGCGAGAACCCGGGGAGCCTCACGTTCAAGTGGATCAACACGCCGGGCGTCCTGATCCTGATCTGCGGCATCGTCGGCGGCCTCATCCAGCACGCGAGCTGGGGCGAGATAGGCTCCGTGCTCTGGGGCACCTGCAAGCAGATGGCCAAGACCGTGGCGACGATGCTCTCCGTGCTGGCCCTCGCGAAGATCATGAGCTACTCGGGCATGATCGGCGACATCTCGGCGTTCTTCGTGAGCGCGCTCGGCGCGATGTACCCGCTCATGGCCCCGGTGCTCGGCGCCCTCGGGACGTTCGTCACGGGCTCCGGCACCAACTCGGCGGTGCTGTTCGGCCAAGTGCAGCTCAACGCGGCCAACGCGATCGGGGCGAACCCCTACTGGCTGGCGGCCGCCAACATGGTGGGCGTCTCGGCCGGCAAGATGCTGAGCCCGCAGTCCATCGCGATCGGCTCGGCGGCCTGCGATTGCAACGGCGAGGACTCGGTGATCTTCTCCAAGGTGCTGCCGTACTTCGTCGTCTATGTGCTCGGCATGATGCTCGTCTGCTTCGTGGGGAGCCTGTTTGTCGCCTGACCGTGACATCGCCCGTCGGGTCCCGACTCATCGAATTCCATCCATGGGTCAGGACCCGTCGGGTTCTGTTGTATGTGGCTCGGGCGTGCCTGCGTTTCGCGGCCGCGCACGGTGCTTTTCGCTTCAGTTTCGATGCCGCTACAGCACAGGGATGCCCTGATGCCGAAAACCCACCGAAACAGAGGGACACTAGGTTTGAATCCCGTGAGCGGCCGGCAGAGGCCGGCCAACGGACGAAAGCGAGGCCCAGCCATGTCTGACAAGGTCACCCAGGAGTACGGCACGCTGGTATTCAACGACGCGGTCATGCAGGAGCGACTTCCGCGCCCCACCTACAAGGAGCTTTCGAGAGTCATCAAGGAGGGCGGCACGCTGCACCTCGACATCGCCAACGAGGTGGCCCATGCCATGAAGGAGTGGGCGCTCGAGCAGGGCGCCACGCACTACGCCCACTGGTTCCAGCCGCTCACCGGCATCACGTCCGAGAAGCACGACTCGTTCCTCACGCCCAAGTCCGACGGCACCGCGATGATGACCTTCTCCGGCAAGGAGCTGGTCCAGGGCGAGCCCGACGCCTCGAGCTTCCCCAACGGCGGCCTCCGCGCCACCTTCGAGGCCCGCGGCTACACCGCCTGGGACCCCACGAGCCCGGCCTTCATCAAGGACGAGGTGCTCTGCATCCCCACGGCGTTCGTCTCGTACACGGGCGAGGCCCTCGACAAGAAGACGCCGTTCCTTCGCTCCACGGTCGCGCTCGACCGCGAGGCCAAGCGCGTGCTCGCCCTCTTTGGCAAGAACCCCAAGAAGGTCGAGTGCACGGTCGGCCCCGAGCAGGAGTACTTCCTGATCCGCGAGAAGGACTTCGCCAAGCGCCCGGACCTCATCATGTGCGGCCGCACGCTCTTCGGCTGTGAGCCCGTCAAGGGCCAGGAGCTCGAGGAGCACTACTTCGGGGCCATCCGTCCCACCGTCAACGAGTTCATGAAGGAGCTGGACGACGAGCTCTGGAAGCGCGGCATCCCCGCCACCACCAAGCACAACGAGGTGGCCCCCTGCCAGCACGAGCTCGCGCCGGTCTTCGAGACGGCCTCCCGCGCCATCGACCACAACCTGCTGACGATGGAGGAGATGAAGATCATCGCCTCGCGCCACGGCCTCACCTGCCTGCAGCACGAGAAGCCCTTCGACTACGTCAACGGCTCCGGCAAGCACGACAACTGGTCCATCTCGGCCGACGGCAAGAACCTGCTCGACCCGTCCGACACCCCCGAGGAGAACCTGCAGTTCCTCGTGTTCCTTGCCTCAGTGATCGCTGCCGTCGACGAGCATCAGGACCTGCTGCGCGCGTCCGTGGCCTCTGCGGGCAACGACCACCGTCTCGGCGCGAACGAGGCGCCCCCGGCGATCATCTCGATCTTCCTCGGCGACGACCTCAACGCCGTGGTCCGCGCCCTCATCGACGGCTCCGACTTCCAGAGCCACGGCCGCGAGACCATGGACGTGGGCGTGCCGCAGCTGGCCGACATCCTGCGCGACAACACCGACCGCAACCGCACGAGCCCGTTCGCCTTCACCGGCAACAAGTTCGAGTTCCGCATGTGCGGCTCGCAGCAGAACCTGTCCGACCCCAACATGGTGCTCAACACCGCCGTGGCAGAGCAGCTCGAGGACTTCGCCGACAAGCTGGGCGCCGTCGACGACGAGGACTTTGCGGCCGAGGCGCTCGCTTGGGTCAAGCGGACGCTGAGCGACCACGAGCGCATCATCTTCAACGGCAACGGCTACTCCGACGAGTGGCCCCTCGAGGCGGAGAAGCGCGGCCTGCTCAACCTCAAGACCACCGCTGACACGCTGGCCACGCTGCGCGACCCCGAGAACATCGCGTTCTTCGGCCACTTCGGCGTGCTGGACCCGGCGGAGGTGAGCGCCCGCTACGTCGCCAAGGCCGAGCAGTACGGCAAGCTCATCAACATCGAGGCCCGCACGATGGTGTACATGGCGCGCCACTGGTACCTGCCGGTGCTGTTCGACTACACCAACGACCTCGCGACGAGCATCGCCACCAAGCAGTCCGTGGGCGTCGTGGCGAAGTCCGAGAAGGACCTGCTGCAGCGCCTGGTCGACGGCACCGATGCGATCTCGGAGGGCGCCGACAAGGTCGAGGCGCTCAACGCCGAGGCCCAGTCCCTGGAGGACCCGGAGGAGCAGGACCTCTTCTACGCGCACACCGTGCTGCCGGAGATGGAGGCGCTCCGCAAGGCCGTGGACTCCCTTGAGCAGGTGGTGGGTCACGACTACTGGCCGGTGCCGAGCTACAACCGGATGCTCTTCTACGTCTAGAGGACCGAGAACGGGCGCCCGTGGCTGGGGCGCGCCGTCGATGACAAGGGCCGGGCACGCTTCGCGACAGGTGAGGAACGGTGCCAGGCCCTTGTTCTCTTTCGATGCTGTCCTGTGTTTTCAACACTATTTCGGTGCCGTCACAGCAGCTCCTTCCGCGTGCGCATGGCGTGCGCCGCTGTTGTACAAAGGCCGAACGGATATTGAGCCTTCCTGAAAAGGGAGGTCGAGACAGGGGGACGTTATGGCACTCATCACCCGTAGGAACTTCGGCCAGCTGGTCATCGCCGGCGGCATGGCCGTCACGCTCGGCGCGTGCGGCGGCAACGGCGGCGCGAACAACTCCGCCGAGGCGGAGGCCGAGACCACGGCCGCGGCGGACGGCGCCACCTACAAGATCGGCGTGATCCAGCTCGTGGAGCACAATGCCCTCGACGCCGCCAACGAGGGCTTCGTCAAGGCGCTCGACGACTCCGGGATCTCCTACACCATCGACCAGCAGAACGCCCAGAACGACCAGGCTGCCTGCCAGACCATCGCCTCCAAGCTCGTGAGCGACGGCGACGACCTCATCCTCGCCATTGCGACGCCGGCTGCCCAGGCCGCCGCCGGTGCGACGGACACCATCCCCATCGTCGGCACGGCCATCACCGACTTCGCGGAGTCCGGCCTCGTGGAGAGCAACGACGCCCCGGGCGGCAACGTCACCGGCACCTCGGACCTGAACCCCGTGACCGACCAGATCGACCTGCTCCTCAAGCTGGTCCCGGATGCCAAGACCGTCGGCGTCCTGTTCTGCTCGGCCGAGGCCAACTCCGAGCTCCAGGCGAAGATGGCCGAGGAGGCCTGCGCTGCCGCCGGCCTTGCCACCGAGCGCTACACGGTCTCCAGCTCCAACGAGATCCAGCAGGTCGTGGAGTCGATGGCCGGCAAGGTGGACGCCATCTACGCGCCCACCGACAACACCATCGCCGCCGGCATGGCCACCGTCGCCATGGTCGCCAACGACAACGGCATCCCCACCATCTGCGGCGAGGAGAACATGGTGGAGCAGGGCGGCCTCGCCACCTACTCCCTCAACTACTACGACCTGGGCTACAAGGCCGGCGAGATGGCGGTCCGCATCCTTGTCGAGGGTGAGAAGCCGGCGGACATGCCCATTGAGTACCTCTCGGGCGACGACCTTAAATTCGTTGTGAACGAGGAGACCGCGGCGACGCTCGGCATCGACGTCTCCGGTATTGGTGAGTAGCCCTCGCACAGAGGGGCTCGTTTGAGAGCTCGTTGGTGAGGCGCGCGGGCCGGGTGCCCGCGCGCCTTCCCTTATGGAAGGAGGCCTCGTGGCCAGTGCCCTTTTCAGCGCCATCACGCAGGGAATCCTGTGGGGCGTCATGATCCTGGGCGTGTACATCACGTACAAGCTGCTGGACATCGCGGACCTGTCCGTGGACGGCACGTTCGCGTTGGGCGGCTGCGTGGCCGCCACGGCGGTCATGACCAGCGGAATGGACCCTTGGCTCGCCCTGCTGATCGCGTTCGTCGCGGGCTGCCTTGCCGGCGGTGTCACCGGCCTTATGCACGCGCTGCTCAACATCCCCGCCATTCTCGCCGGCATCCTGACGATGATCGGCCTGTGGTCGGTGAACCTGCGCATCATGGGCAAGTCCAACATCCCGCTGCTCAACACGCGGACCATCTACACCGACGTCACGGACTGGACCGGTCTCCCGCGCGACGTCTCGGTGCTCATCGTGGGCGTGGCGATGGCCGCGATCGTGGTGGGCGCGCTCTACTGGTTCTTCGGGACCGAGATCGGCTCGGCGATCCGCGCCACAGGCAACAACCACGACATGGTGCGCGCGCTCGGCGTCGACACCCGCGTCACGATCCTCATCGCCGTGATGCTCTCCAACGGCCTCGTCGCGCTGTCGGGCGCGCTCGTGTGCCAGTCGCAGAAGTACGCCGACGTGGGCATGGGCACCGGAGCCATCGTGATCGGCCTGGCGTCCATCGTGATCGGCGAGGCGCTGCGCCATGTGACGCCCGGCAAGCCGAGCGCGTTCGGGAGCCGCCTCGTGTACGCCGTGATCGGCTCGGCGGCGTACTTCCTGATCCGCGCCATCGTGCTGCAGCTCGGCCTCGACGCGAACGACATGAAGCTCTTCACGGCCGTCATCGTGGCCGTCGCGCTCGGTGTCCCGTACCTGACCGGCCGCTGGCGCCAGAAGCATTCCTACCAAAGGGAGGGGGCGACCATCGATGGCTAACGAGAGGACCCAGGCCCCGCAGCCGCAGGCCTCGGCCGCGGACCCCATGCTCAAGCTCACGCGCGTGTCCAAGACCTTCAACCGCGGCACCGCCAACGAGAAGGTCGCCATCTGGCCGATGGACCTCACGATCGACCGCGGCGACTTCGTGACCATCATCGGCGGCAACGGCGCGGGCAAGTCGACGCTTCTCAACCTGATCGCGGGCGTGTTCCTGCCGGACGGCGGCACCGTGGTGATCGACGGCACCGACGTCTCGCTGGACGCCGAGCCCCAGCGTGCCCGGTACCTCGGCCGGGTGTTCCAGGACCCGATGCGGGGCACCGCCTCGGACATGCAGATCGTCGAGAACATGGCCCTCGCGTACCGTCGCGGCACGCGCCGCGGCCTGCAGCGGGGCGTGACGGCCGAGGAGCGCGCGCTCTTCAAGGAGAAGCTCGGCACGCTGGGCCTCGGGCTCGAGGGTCGACTGTCCAGCAAGGTGGGCCTTCTGTCCGGCGGCCAGCGTCAGGCCCTGACGCTGCTGATGGCAACCCTCAAGCGCCCGGACGTGCTGCTCCTGGACGAGCCCACCGCGGCGCTCGACCCGGCCACGGCGGCCAAGGTTACCACGCTGATCCGCGAGATCGTGGAGGGCGAGGGCCTCACGGCGCTCATGGTGACGCACAACATGACCGACGCCCTCAAGCTGGGCAACCGTCTGATCATGATGAGCGAGGGCCGCGTGATCTACGACGTGCGCGGCGCCGAGAAGGACGCCCTCGTGGTGGCGGACCTGCTCGAGAAGTTCGAGGAGGTCTCGGGCCAGGCGTTCGACAACGACCGCATGCTCTTGGGCTAGCACGGGGACTGCCGCGCGCGATTTCGGGGACATAGGAAGCGACCGCTCATGGCCGGTTGACCTTCTGGGTCGGCCGGCCTTCTCGTCATTGGAGCCGCCGTGGCCGTTGCCTATGCCATCGAAGAGTCCCTCAAGCCCACCGAGAGCTGGCAGTCCATCCCGGAGGACGTGTGCCGCGTGGTGGTCTGCGACCCGTCCGAGAAGGACGAGTACCCGCCGCTGGCCACCGGGCACGTCGCGAGCCTCGCCACGCTCGAGCCCATCGAGAACACCTACCTCAACACGTACCAGGACTGCTTCATCGGCTCCTTCGCCGTGCCCTCGAAGGTCACCGGCGACGACGAGCCCATCGCGTTCTCGTTCTTCATGAACCGTCACGCGCTCGTGTTCCTCGACGGCACGGGCACGGCCAAGACGGCGTTCAAGGCGCTCTCCGAGGGCGCACCCTTGCGCGAGCGGACCCCGGCCTATTGCCTCTACGAGTTCCTCCGCGTCCTCACCAAGGGCGACCAGTCCTACATGGAGGGGCTCGAGGACGAGATGGAGGCCATGGAGGAGGGTATCCTGGAGGACCGCCTCACGGACGACGAGATCAACCAGCGCCTGCTCGACTACCGTCGCAAGGTGCTCAAGCTCGGCTCCTACTACCGGCAGCTCATGACCGTGGCCGACGACCTTACAGAGAACGAGAACGGCCTGCTCTTGCCCGCGTCCGTGAAGGACTTCTCCGTCACGCATCGGGACGCCGAGCGTCTGGCGTCGGTCTCCTCCACGCTCCACGAGTACAGCATGCAGCTGCGCGAGATGCACATGGCGCAGATCGGCTCCAAGCAGAACGACGTGATGCAGATCCTCACCATCGTGACCGTGCTGTTCCTGCCGCTCACGCTCTTGACCGGTTGGTTCGGCATGAACTTCGCGCACATGCCGCTTCTGACCGAGCCTTGGGGCTACCCGCTCATCGTCTGCGTGGTCGTTGCGATCGTGGTGGTCGAGATCGTCTACTTCAAGCGCAAGAAGCTGCTCTAGGGCTCTCGGCGTCGGTACGGCTAGACTTGGCTGCACACCCACGTTCCCGGGAGGCTCTCCAGTGGCTGAATCCGACCGTCGCACCGTTGCCGTCATCGACGGCAACTCCCTGATGCACCGTGCGTTCCACGCCGTCTCCGCCAATATGACGGCGCCCAACGGCGACCCGACGAACGCGGTCTTTGGCTTCATGTCGATGTTCCTCAAGCTGGTCCAGGACTTCCGGCCCTGGGGCATCGCCGTGTGCTTCGACAAGGGTAGGCCGGCCGTGCGCATGGAGATGCTGCCGCAGTACAAGGCCCAGCGCCCCCCGATGGACGAGGCCTTGAGTCCCCAGTTCCCGATGGTCAAGGACCTGCTCGCCGCGCTCGCGGTCCCGGTTGTGGAGCTGGAGGGCTGGGAGGGCGACGACCTGCTCGGCACGTTGGCACGTGAGGGCGCGGGCCAAGGGTTCGACATGCTGCTCGTCACCGGCGACCGCGACATGTACCAGCTCACGAACGACCACGTGAAGATCCTCTCCACGCGCAAGGGGATGAGCGACGTCGCCGTGATGACGCCCGAGGCCGTGGCGGACCTGTACGGCGGCATCACGCCGGATCTGGTGCCGGACTTCTATGGCCTCAAGGGCGACTCCTCCGACAACATCCCCGGCGTCCCGGGCATCGGTCCCAAGAAGGCGCAGCAGCTGATCGAGCGGTACGGCTCGCTCGACGGCGTCATCGCCCATGCGGACGAGGTCAAGGGCAAGATGGGCGAGAACCTCCGCGCCCACATCGACGACGCGCTGCTCTCCCGGAAGGTCGCGACGATCCTGTGCGACGCGCCGGTCGAGCTGGACCTTGAGTCCACGGCGTTCCCCGCCTTTGACGTCCCGACCGCGAGGGAGGCCTTCGCGCGTCTCGGCTTCACGGCCGTCGCGACGCGCATGCTCAGGCTGGTGGACAAGGACGCCGCGATGGAGGGCGCACCGGGCTCTGTGGCAACGGCGCTCAAGCTGCCCGAGCCTATGGTCGGCGACGCCGCGCGCGAGGCGCTCGCGAAGGCCGCCGAGGAGGGCCAGTGGCTGGGCGTCGCGATGGACGCCGTGGGCGACGGCTCGCTGTTTGGCTCGCGGGCACTCTGGGTGGCCGTGGACGCCGGGCTGCTGCGCTTCGATGGCGACGACGCGGACGCCGTGCTGGTGACGTGCCTCGAGCAACACCGCGTGGCGGCCGTGGACGTGAAGGGGCTCATGCACGAGGTCTACCCGTTGGACTCCGCGAAGGCCGCCCTGCTCGACATCACCAAGGTGGCGCCGGGCTCCCTCTTCGACGTGGCGGTGGCCGCGTACCTGCTCGACTCCGCCAAGAGCAGCTACACCCCAGCCGAGCTGGCCGAGCAGTTCCTCGAGCTTGCCGCGCCTGAGGACGCCAACGGCTCGGCGCTCGCTGCCTATGTGTCCCACTGGGCGCAGCCGGCGCTCGTCAAGCTCATGGACCAAGCGGGCGCGACGGGCTGCTTCGACACCATCGAGATGCCGCTCGTCCCATGCCTGGCCCAGATGGAGCGCACGGGCATGCGCGCCGACGCCGCCGCGTTCCGCGAGCAGGCCACCGAGGTCAAGGCCATCGTCAAGGACCTGGGCGACCGCATCTACGCCGAGGCGGGGGAGCGGTTCAACATCGGCTCGCCGTCGCAGCTGTCGCATGTGCTGTTCGACGTGCTCGGGCTGCCCACCGGCGGCCTCAAGAAGACCAAGCGCGGGTTCTACTCCACCAACGCGAAGGTGCTCGAGGACCTGGCGCGGGACAGCCAGGTGGTCGCCGACGTCATCGATTACCGCGAGAAGGACAAGATCCTCAAGACCTACCTTGAGAACCTGCCGAAGGTGATCCGAAGCGACGGCCGCATCCACACGACGTTCAACCAGACGGTGACGGCCACCGGGCGCCTGTCCTCCTCGGACCCCAACCTGCAGAACATCCCGGTGCGCTCCGAGCTGGGGCGCCGCGTGCGCAGCGCGTTCACGGTGCCCGAGGGCTGGACGTTCCTCTCGGTGGACTACTCGCAGATCGAGCTGCGGCTGCTGGCGCACCTTTCCGGCGACGAGCACCTGATCCGCGCGTTCAACGAGGGCGAGGACTTCCACGCCGAGACCGCCGCCCGCGTGTTCGGGGTGCCCGTCTCGGAGGTGTCGCCACTCATGCGCGCCCGCGCCAAGGCCGTGAACTTCGGCATCGTGTACGGGCAGGGCGCCTACGGCCTGTCCCAGACCATCAAGACGAGCACGCGCGAGGCCCAGGAGATGATCGACCGGTACTTTGAGGCCTACCCGGGCGTGCGCCGGTATCTGGACCAGGTCGTCGCCGATGCCCGTGAGCTGGGGTACGTCGAGACGATGTTCGGGCGCCGGCGCCTGGTGCCCGACATCAACGCCAAGAACGCGCAGGCCCGTGCCGCCGCCGAGCGCACCGCGATGAACCATCCCGAGCAGGGCTCTGCGGCCGACATCATCAAGATCGCGATGGCCCGCGTGCAGCAGGAGCTGGAGAACCGCCACGCGAGAAGCGAGCTGATCATGCAGATCCACGACGAGCTGGACCTCCAGGTGCCGCTGGACGAGCTGGACGAGGTCACCGAGCTGGTGGTGTCGACCATGCAGGGCGTGGTGAGCCTTCGGGTGCCGCTCGTGGCCGACCCGAGCCACGGCAAGACCTGGGCGGAGGCGAAGTAGCGCGGCGGCCGATTGCCCTCGCGCTGCGGCGTTGGCTTCACATTGCAGCTCTGAACGAGCAGTGCTCTGGAACCGCCATCTAGCGCCTGAGATGGCGGTTCCAGAGCTTCGACACTCCAAATGCCCAATATGAGACCTGCCCAGAGTTGCAATGTGTTGTTCGGTCACCAAAAGAGGTGCGTCCCGAGCCCTATACGGCGGAGTTCTGTTTGGGCAGGCAGATCGGGTGCACGGTAGCTGCGCCCCAGTCTCTCGGCCAGCCTCCTGGCGAACTCGTCCATGGCGCCTTTGTCGTAGAGCACCTCCGGTACCAGCGGGAGCAGCTTGACGCCCGAGAGTTCAAGAGCCGATCGTCGTTTGACGTCGGAGGCCATCCTCTCGGGAGTTCGGTGCCCAAGACCGCTGTCGTACTCCACATCGAACCATGACGCGGGGTAGAAGAAGTCCGGTCTCGCGGTTGTCCTTCGATAGACGCGCCGTCCCGCTTCGGTCAAGCTCATCGTGGGGTTGACCGAGAAGCCGTCCAACCCGTACCCCCCGAACTCAGGCATCCACCCGAGAATCGGGGCAAGAGCGGCCTCTTCCGGCGACGCGCATCCATCGGTCAGGAGCGGGGCAGCTTCACGCGCGGTGCGCAGACCGCGCGTGCGTCCCAGTCCTGCGACCATGGCTTCGAGGCTCGCCTTCGTGGTCCATGCGGTCTCCTTTGAGAGGAAGCCCCACGAAAGGTCCGGCCGGAGCTCATAGCTGCCGCACATCCAGTTTCCGAGAAGGACGAGTTCAATGATGCCGAGTCGGCGGCTTGCCTCGAGAAACTGCAGCTCAGGCGACGCGATGTAGACCCCGTCTTTCGAGAAGGGCTCTCCGGCCTCAGGCCACAGTCGAAGGAGCGAGCGCCCGGCCCATTGCTGGGGCCGGGCGTGGATCTCGGCCTTCTTGGAGGCGTGGGACTTGCGGACGCAGTCGACCCACAGGTTCAGGGGTATCTGGTCCTTCTGGAGCGACGGTGCACCCAGGAGAGCCCTTGTCACTGGCAGAACGGCATCGAGCAGCCGGGACTTCTTGAGGCGTTTGAGCCCCTTGAGGGACACTCGGGATTCCGCCCATGCGTCGCGCGCCTCTTCGCTGCTCACGGGCACCAAAGGCTGCTGGGTCACGAGCGCGCCATGGGCGACGATGCCGCCGAGGATGGTTGTCATGAGACCCCTTTCGGGCCGCGGTTTGAGATTGGCGTTCTGAAGCTGCTTGGCATTGCAACTCTGATTTCACCAGGGACGAAACCTGCCTTCCTGGCGGCTCGGATGGCGGATTTGAGCGCCACAGCTCTGAGAGTTGCGATGTCAGTCACAGTTGCAATGTGAGCGGGGTCGGCCCTTCACCACCACCAGTGCGGGCCCATCACCTCACGGTGCAGCGCCCGCTGCTTCTCTCGATTGGGATGCCGCTTGCCCGCGCCCAACGCGGGCGCCAGGTGCTCCTGCACGAGACGGTCCAGCCCCTCCACGGTCTCGAAGTCCTCGAGCCCCACGTGCAGCACATCGACGCCCAAGGCCGCGCTGACCTCGTCCTTGGTGCCTCCGTTGTCGAGAACCTCCCGGGCCTCGGGCGTGAGCTCCGGCTTGGCGCTAAGCTCCGGCCATTCCAATCCGTAACCGCCCTGTTCCTCGGGCAGACAGAGCAACAGCGCGGTGGAGGCGATGGGCGCGAGCCGTGCGCGCTCGGGCATGATCGCCAGCGCGGAGCGGGCCTTCTCGGCCTCGTCGGCGTCGGGCCATGCGGCGATGAAACGCGTGGCCGATTCCTTGGTCATCAGCGGGTCCTCGGGAGCCGTGCACCCTTCCGGGTAGTCTGGGCGAGCCCGATAAAAGCCGCTCAGCCCCGCGCCCATGAGCGCCGCCTGCACGGGGCTCCGCCGCTGCGCCGCCTGGACGAACTGGTACTCGGGCGCCGTCACGTAGATCTCGGGCCACCTCCGGCGCGGGCCGTTGAACGCGAGGCGCCGGAGGACCTTCTCGGCCGTTCCACGAAAGGGGGCCACGTGGCAGGCGGCGGACGGGTCCTCCAGCGGAGCGGCATCCTCCTTCACCAGGATCTCGACGGGCGGGAACGGGAAGTCCTCGATTCCCTCGGGCAGGTCGGACCCGAGGAAGAGCGGCCGGTGGCCCTCCTGGCACGCGTTCAGGGTCAAGGCCAGCGGCGTCGAGAACTTCATCGCCTGGGTGCAGGCAAAGAGCGCGAGGTCCTCCTCGTAGTGGTCGGATTGTGCGAGCGCGCGTCGCGCCTCGCGCGTCTTGACGGGCTGGATCGCGTACCCGCAGCAGCAGTACAGCGCGTGGGCCCACAGGCCGGTGACGATCAGGGACATGGCGGCTCCTCTCGACGGGGTGAGCCGTCACCCTGCGCTGGGAGCCTTGCCATTCACTGACACCAATCTGACCCACCGGGGGCCAGAAACCCGCCGAAAAAAGCTGGCCCTCCCGATGGGAAGGCCAGTGCGGTGCAGTATTTGATTTCAACGCCGCCGCCTGGTTTCACCGATTCTTCAGAAATGGCGGGACAACCGCGTGCGGCACGTCCGTCCCGCCTTGTGGCGCCACGTGGACAAACGGCTCTCTCGGGTGGTCTCTACGGCATCACCTTGCGGAAGAGCCCGACCACGTCCTCCTTGGTCGCGGGGCGCGGGTTGCCGGGGAAGCAGGCGTCGGCCATCGCGTCGTCGGCCAGCTGGTCCAGGTCCTCCTCGACGAGCGCCGCGCAGGTGGGTGCGATCTCCACGTCGGCGGAGAGCTGCTTCACGGCGTCGATGGCGGCGTCTGCGGCCTCCTCGGTCGTCATGCCGGTCGTGTCCACGCCCATCGCCACGGCCACGTCGGCCAGGCGGTCGAGGATCACCGGCTTGTTGAACTCCATCGCCACGGGCAGCAGCATCGCGCAGGCCACGCCGTGGGGCGTATCGTAGTGCGCGGACAGCGTGTGCGCCATCGAGTGGTCGATGCCGAGGCCCACGTTCGAGAAGCCCATGCCCGCCACGTACTGGCCGAGCGCCATGCCCTCGCGGCCGGCCCCCGGCTCGCCGCTCTTGGCCTCGGCCACTGCGTCGCGGAGGTTCTTGGAGATGAGCTCGATGGCCTTGAGGTGGAACATGTCGGACAGCTCCCACGCGCCGGCCGTCGTGTAGCCCTCGATGGCGTGGGTGAGCGCGTCCATGCCGGTGGCGGCGGTGAGGCCAGCCGGCATCGTGGCCATCATGTCCGGGTCCACGACCGCGACCTCCGGGATGTCGTTCACGTCCACGCACACGAACTTGCGGACACGCTCGGGGTCGGTGATCACGTAGTTGATCGTGACCTCGGCCGCGGTGCCGGCCGTGGTGGGCACGGCGATCGTGAACACGGCGTGCTTGGACGTGGGTGCGACCCCCTCGAGCGACACGACGTCCGCGAACTCCGGGTTGTTCGCGATGACGCCGACGCCCTTGGCGGTGTCCATAGCAGAGCCGCCGCCGATGGCGACGATGGCCTCGGCCCCGGACTGCTCGAACGCGGCCACGCCGTCCTGCACGTTCTGGATCGTGGGGTTCGCCTTGACGTCCGAGAAGACGTCGTACACGATGCCGGCCTCGTCGAGCAGGTCGGTGACCTTGGCCACCACGCCGTACTTCACGAGGTCCGGGTCCGTCACCACGAGCACCTTTTCGACGCCGCGGCGCGAAAGCTCGCCCGGGATCTCGGCGATGGCGCCCGAGCCGTGGTAGGAGACGTTGTTGAGGACGAAACGATTGGCCATGGCGGTCCCTTCTCGTGGAGGAGCCGCTCCTCGACGGCTCCTGAATCAAACCTGGTGACATACATCATAAGCGGCGAGGAGGCCCCGTGCGCTAGAGTGGACAGCCGCACGCGGGAGGAGAGGGGCCCCATGGACGACGTGATCGTGTACACCGACGGCTCGAGCCGGGGCAACCCCGGCCCGGGCGGCTACGGCGCCGTCCTGCTCTACACCGCGCCCGACGGCACGGAGTTCCGAAAAGAGCTGTCCCAGGGCTTCCGCGAGACCACCAACAACCGCATGGAGATGCTCGCGGTGATCGCCGCGCTCGAGGCCCTCAAGCGCCCCTGCGCCGTCTCGGTGCATAGCGACTCCCAGTACGTGGTCAACGCCCACACCAAGGGCTGGATCAAGGGCTGGCAGAAGCGCGGCTGGAAGACGGCCGACAAGAAACCCGTCAAGAACCGGGACCTCTGGGAGCGCATGGCCAAGGCCGAGGAGGGACATCGGGTCACGTTCCTCTGGGTCAAGGGCCATGCCGGCCACGAGCTCAACGAGCGCTGCGACCGGCTGGCGGTCGAGGCGGCCACGGGCGAGGACCTGCTCGAGGACGAGGGGTTCTGCGGGTAGGGGAGCGGCGGGCCCGGGGCACCGAGACGTGCCGCTCGTCGCCGGATGCCGACCGCTCGCGGAGCGTCCCTTCGATTCCGTGCTCCCCACGCTAGAGTGGAGCCACGAATTGAAACGATTCAAGTATGGGTTCTGGAATGAACCATCGCGTGCACCGGCACACCGAAGCGGCCTGCCCTCAGCAATCGAGCATAGAATTGAATCGATTCAATACCAAACCGCAACGAGCAAGGAGCCGCCGTATGGCCTTGGGCATCTCCATCTATCCGGAACACGCGCGCCCCGAGGACACCCTCGCGTACCTCGACCGCGCGAGCGCTGCGGGCGCGACCCGCGTTTTCACGTGCCTGCTCTCCGCCGAGGCGGACCGTGCCACCGTGGAGGGCGAGTACCGTGCGCTGAGCGACGCCGCCCATGCCCGCGGCATGGCGGTGACCGTCGACGTCGCCCCTTCAGTCTTCTCGCGCTTCGGCCTCGCGGCGGACGACCTTTCCCTCTTCCAGGCCATGCACGTCGACTGCCTGCGCCTCGACGAGGCCTTCACCGGCGAGCAGGTGGCCGCCCTCACGCACAACGGCGCGGGCCTCTCCGTCGAGCTCAATGCGAGCGTCAACGACGGCCTGTTGCCCGCGGTCCTCGCGAACGACCCGGACCGCCGCCGCCTGCAGGCCTGCCACAACTTCTACCCGCAGCCGTACTGCGGTCTTGACCTCGGGTTCTTCGAGCAGGTCAGCCAACCCTTCCGTGACGCGCATGTGCCGCTGGCGGCCTTTGTCGGGTGCACCGACCATGGCGCCTTTGGCCCCTGGCCGCTTCACGAGGGGCTGCCCACGCTCGAGTGCCATCGGGACCTGCCGCTCGACCTGCAGGTGCGGCACCTCCAGGCCACCGGGCTCGTGGACGACGTCCTGGTCTCGGACTGCTACCCCACGGACCGGGAGCTGGCCACCGTCGCGGCCCTCGACCCCGCTCGGGTCACGCTGCGCCCTGTGCTCTCGGAGGAGGACACGGACCTTGAGCTGGAGATCCTCTCGGGCTTTCCACACCAGGTGCGTGGCGACCTCTCGCCGTACCTCTTCCGCTCGACCATGTCCCGCGTGGCCTACGCCGGCCGCGCCTTCCCGGCCCACGACACGCGGCCGCTCGTCGAGGGCGATGTCGTGATCGTCAACGAGAGCTCCGCCCGCTACGCCGGTGAGCTCCAGATCGTTCGGCGCTCGATGCCCAACGACGGCACTCGCAACGTGGTGGGGCACCTGGGCGCGGGGGAGCGCCTGCTCCTGCCGTGCCTCACGTCCTGGAAGCACTTCGGCTTCTTGCTCTAGCCCCGGCCAGCTCGGCGCCCGCGCGCCTCTCGGAAAGGAGAACCCGATGAACATCCTGCTCGTCTGCTCCGCCGGCATGTCCACCAGCCTGCTCGTCAACAAGATGAGCGACGCCGCCCGCGCCCGCGGCCTCGACGCCCGGATCTGGGCCGTCGCGGACGCCAAGGCCGCCGAGGAGGTCAAGCAGGCGGACGTCATGCTGCTCGGCCCCCAGGTGCGCTTCCTCGCAGACAAGATGCGCGCCGTGGCCGGCGACGTCCCGGTGGACGTGATCGACATGGTCACCTACGGGACCATGGACGGCGAGAAGGCCCTCGACCAGGCCCTTGCGCTCGTCGGCTGATTCCGGCCCCACGGGCGCGTGCGCCCGTCGACCCACTGGCGGGGCCTTGGCGCCCCTGGCACGAAAGGACTGCTCATGGCACACGCTATGACCGGGTTCATGGACTGGATGGAGAACCGGTTCATGCCCGTGGCCACCAAGATCGGCAACCAGCGCCACTTGGTCGCCATCCGCGACGGCTTCATCTCGATCATGCCCATCACGATGGTGGGCTCCATCGCCACGCTGCTCAACGTGTTCCTGCGCGACCTGCCCACGATGTGGTGGGGCGACGGCAACGCGTTCACCGCCGCCTGCGCGCCCATCATCGCAGTGAACGGCGTCGTGTGGAACGGCTCGCTCGCGATCCTCGGGCTCGCGTTCGCGTTCACCTTTGGGTACTACCTCTCGCGGTCCTACCAGGTGAACGCCGTGGCCGGCGGCGTGATCGCCCTCTCGGCCGTCATCTGCACGATGAACATGAGCCCCGCCTTCGACTACCTGCTGCCCGGCGTGGGCGCCGACCAGATCGCGCCGCTCCAGGCCGCCGGCCTTGCAGTGACGGCGACGGACACGGGCGTGACCCTCGCGGCCACCGGCTCCGGCATGATCTCCACCGCCCTGACGAGCGCCTCCGGCCTCTTCACCTGCCTGATCTTCGCGCTCCTCTCGACGCAGATCTATGTGTGGCTGACCCTGAGGAAGATCACGATCAAGCTGCCCGAGAACGTGCCGCCTGCGGTGTCCAACGCCTTCGCGGCCATCATTCCTGGCGTGGCTGCCGTGTACGCGAGCGCCATCGTCACCCAGGTCTGCGTCAGCGCCACAGGCGACTACCCCAACGCCCTCATCAGCGTCCTGATCCAGCAGCCGCTCCTCGGCATGTCCCAGAGCCCGCTCGCCGTGATCCTCGTGAACTTCTTGATCCAGCTGTTCTGGTTCTTCGGCATCCACGGCTCCAACGTGATGGCGCCTGTGCTCGAGGGCATCTACACCCCGGCGCTGCTCGAGAACCTCAACGTCTGGAACACCACCCACGACGTCGCCCAGATGCCCTATCTCTGGACCCGCGGTTCCTTTGACGCCTACACGATGATGGGCGGCACCGGCATCACCCTCGGGCTCATCATCGCCATCCTGCTCTTCTCCAAGCGCAAGGACTCCCGCACCATCGCCGCGATGTCGGCCCCCATGGGCGTCTTCAACATCAACGAGCCGATGGTCTTCGGCATGCCCATCGTGTTGAACCCCCTCTACTTCATCCCGTGGGTGCTCGTGCCGGTCATCACCACGGTCGTGGCCCTCCTCTTCACCTACTCCGGCGTCATCCCGCCCTGCTTCATCCAGGTGCCCTGGATCATGCCCGTGGGCCTCTACGCCTTCTTCGCGACGGGCGGCAACGTGCTCGCGGCTTTGGTCGCGTTGCTCAACCTGGGCATCTCGTTCGCGATCTGGACACCCTTCGTGCTCCTTGCGAACCGACAGTTGCTGAAGAGCGAGCCCGAGCAGCGCGAAGCGTAGCGCCGCTCCCTGAGAAACCCGCAGAGAAGGAGGCCTCCCATGAAGTTCCAGACCACCCTCGCGGTCACCCCCGATGAGCTCTTTGACCGGCTCATGGCGTCGGTGGCCTGGGACTGGGAGGAGGCCACCGGCAAGAAGCGCAGCGCCGCCAACGTGCGCCAAGGGACGAGCTATCGCAAGAGCCTGCGGACCAAGATGGGTGGCCAGCAGTCGGTGCGCGTGAGCGTGACGGGGCTGGAGCGACCGCACGACGGTCGCGCTATCTACGAGGCCCGCTTCGAGGCCCCGGGCACCGTGAACACGATCCGCTACGAGCTGGTGGCGCTTGCGGGGGAGGCGCCCGGGACCCAGGTGAGCTACGAGGAGCGCTGCGAGACGACGGGCCGCTGGGGCCGCGCCAACGCAGCGGTCACCGGGTTCCTGTACGGCCGGCGCGCGCAGAAGCGCGTGAGGCAGGGCCTGCAGCAGATGGAGGGCTGGATCCTCGCGAACCGCGACAGCCACCAGCCCGGACAGGAGGACCAATGAACGAGGAGAACGCGCCAGTCGTCGATGACGCGGCCGAGCGCCGGGAGGCCCAACAGGTGGCCTGCTTTGGGATCATCGCCAACACGGGCATGGCCCGGAGCTGCTTCATCGAGGCTGTCGACCTGGCCATCGCAGGCGATATCCCTGCGGCGGAGGCCAAGGTGGGGGAGGGCGACGCCTTCTTCCAGGAGGCCCACGCGGCCCACGCCCAAATGGTCACGCAAGAGGCCCAGGGCCAGCATGTGCCCGTGGACATCCTCCTCGTGCACACCGAGGACCAGCTGATGAGCGCGGAGACATTCAAGATCGTGGCCGAGAAGGCCATCCTGGCGGCCTCGCGCCGCTGACCGTGCCGGCGCTGCGATCGAGCCCGCACCAGGACGTGACCCGTCGGGTCGTGTCGGGTGCGGGCTCTATGCGTCGCGCACGTCCAGGCTCTCCGCCGTGCCCCAGAGGCTCCGGTCCAGCCCGATGATCGACGGCTGCCAGAGGATCTGGTCGGCGAAGGTCTCGCGCCGCCCGGTGCCGAGCGTTTCGTGGTCGATCAGCTCCAGCACATGCCGGGCCGCGTAGGTGCCGATCTTTTGGGAGGGCGGGCAGATGGTCGTGATGCGCGGGTAGAAGAGCGGGCTCAGGTCGAAGTAGTCGAACGACGCGTAGCTCAGGTCCTCGCCGACGCGGAGGCCTCGCTCGGACACGGCCTGCAGCGCACCCTGGCCCGTGCCGTAGTTGCAGCAGAAGACCGCGTCCACGCCCGCGACGAGGAGCGCGTTCATGGCCTCGTAGCCGCACTGGCGCGAGTAGCCCCCCTCGATGACGGTCGCCTGTCGCCGGGGAAGGCCGGCGGCGTCGATCGCCGCGAGACAGCCGTTGAGGCGCTCGCGGGCCACGTGCTCTCGCTGGGGGCCGCAGATTATGCCCGGACGGTCGTGCCCGCAGGCGATCATCTCGGCCATCACGCGCTCGGCGCTCGGCTGGTCGTTCACGAGCACCTGGTCCGCGCGCGGACACCGCACAGGCGATCCCACGAACACCAGCGGGATCTGCACCTCGTCCAACAGGCGCAGCTCGTCCCAGCCCTCGTCCGTCTCGAAGACGATAAGGCCGTCGATCTGGCGGTCCAGCAGCAGCCGGAGCTTCTCGGCGAAGACATGGTGGTCGTTGCGGAAGCCCGAGAGCATGATCGTGTAGTCGTGCAGCTCCATCTCGCGCTCGATCGAGGCCACGACGCTCGTCGCGAAGTGGTTCAGCATGTTGTTGACGAGCAGCCCGACCGTGCAGGAGCGTTGCCGGCGCAACGACCGCGCGAGGGAGTTGGGGTGGTAGTCGAGCGCGGCGATGGCCCGCTCGATGCGCTCCTCGTTGGCCGGCTTGAGCTGGTACCCGTTCAAATAGCGGGACACGGTGCCCACCGAGACGCCGGCGGCGCTCGCAACCTCTTGTATCGTCGCCACGGTATCCGCCTCTCCCTTGGGTTTCGAGCTTAGCGCCCGGGCGCCTCTCACCGGAATCGGCCTGTGGATTTGCACGGTTTCGGCTTGAAACAGTGCAACCAGAGAAGGTACTCTTAAGCACGCATGGGTCGGACGCCCATGTACCGTATCTGTTGGCCCCCGAGCATGTAATTCAGACGTCGAGCGTTCCTCAAGGTAGCACGCGCTCTGCAGGCGATGATCATGACCATCGGGGCCCCGTTAGTTCGAAAGGGGTCCACTCTTGAGTGAGATTCAGAACTCGTCCGTCTTTTCCTTGGAGGACATCGCCGACGAGGAGATGGACAACCTCATCGACGGCACCATCACCAAGTTCGATGAGGGCGACCTGGTCACCGGCGAGGTCGTGAAGATCGAGCGCGATGAGGTGCTGGTCGACATCGGGTTCAAGTCCGAGGGCGTCATTCCTGTCCGCGAGCTCTCCATCCGCAAGGACGCGAACCCCGAGGACCTCGTCGCCCTGGGCGAGACCATCGAGGCTCTCGTGCTCCAGAAGGAGGACAAGGACGGCCGTCTGATCCTCTCCAAGAAGCGCGCCGAGTACGAGCGCGCCTGGAACCGCGTCGAGGACCTCTTCAACAACGGCCAGAACGTGGAGGGCGAGGTCATCGAGGTCGTCAAGGGCGGCCTGATCCTCGACATCGGCCTGCGCGGCTTCCTGCCGGCGTCGCTGGTCGACCTCCGTCGCGTCAAGGACCTCAACGCCTATCTCGGCACCCGCATCGAGGCCCGCGTCATCGAGATGGATCGCAACCGCAACAACGTTGTGCTGTCCCGCCGCGTGGTGCTCGAGGAGGCCCGCAAGGCCGAGCGCTCCGAGATCCTGTCCAAGCTGCAGGCCGGCATGCGCCTCAAGGGCACCGTGTCCTCCATCGTGGACTTCGGCGCCTTCGTGGACCTTGGCGGCATCGACGGCCTGATCCACATCTCCGAGCTCTCCTGGAACCACGTGAACCACCCCTCCGAGGTCGTCAAGGTCGGCCAGGAGGTCGAGGTGCAGGTGCTCGACGTGGACCTCAACCGCGAGCGCATCTCGCTCGGCCTCA
This sequence comes from Kribbibacterium absianum, assembly GCF_030067705.1. Taxonomy (GTDB): domain Bacteria; phylum Actinomycetota; class Coriobacteriia; order Coriobacteriales; family Atopobiaceae; genus Kribbibacterium; species Kribbibacterium absianum. The sequence continues at coordinate 253,878 of NZ_JASJEX010000004.1, read as the reverse complement.
AGCAGACCACCGAGGACCCCTGGCGCACGCTCGTCAAGAAGTACCCGGTGGGCGCCATCGTCGAGGGTCGCGTGACCAAGCTCGTGCCGTTCGGCGCGTTCGTCGACCTTGGTGACGGCATCGAGGGCCTCGTGCACATCTCCGAGATGGCCCGCCAGCACGTGGACCAGCCTTCGCAGGTCACCGCCGTCAACGAGCCGGTGCAGGTGAAGGTCATGGAGATCGACCTCGACCGTCGTCGCATCTCCCTCTCCATGAAGGCCGCCGCCGAGACCCTCGGGTTCGAGGTCGAGGTGCAGCCGCTCGACACGCCGGCTGAGGTCGAGGCCGAGGACGTCGTTGTGGAGGACGCCGAGTAATCCGCGCTTGTGCGATTCGTGAGACCAATGGGCGGGCACCCACTGTCACTCGTGACGGAGGGTGCCCGCCCTTTTCTGAGCGGTAACTCCTACCCACAAGTAGGTATTATGTGTTACGAGTTGGCGCGTCGTCTCCTGAAAAGGCTGGTTTCTCGACGCTTTCAGCTCTGAAGTGGCGCATCCTAAAGCAGTCGGTAGCTCGCCACCCGGCGACACGCCCTACCCGAAAGGAGCACATCCATGCCCAACCTCGATCGGCGCTCGTTCCTTGCCGCCTTCGGGTCCGCCCTTGCAGCGGCAGGTCTCGCGGGCTGCTCCAGTGACGATTCCTCCAACGGCACCAACGGCAGCGGGTCTGACGCCGCCGCCGGTGTCTCGATCGACAAGGCCGCCTACGACCAGTTGATCCAGTCCGGCCCGGTGGCCTCCGACGACACCATCGCGGCTTCCGAGTGGGCCTCGAAGATCAAGAAGAACGGCAAGCTCCGCGTCGGGTGCACGCGCACCTCCACGCTCTTCTCCCTGCTCGACGACACCGACAACAAGGTGTACGGCTTTGACGCCGGCCTGTACCAGCTGCTGGCCCGCTATATCACCGGCTCTCAGGACAACGTGGAGCTGGTGCAGGTGACTTCCGACACCCGCGAGTCCGTGCTGCAGAACGACCAGGTGGACGTCGTCTTCGCCACCTACACGATCACGGACGCCCGCCAGGAGGTCATCTCCTTCGCCGGCCCCTACTACACGAGCCAGTACTCGATCCTCGTGACCGAGGGCAACACCGAGGTCACGTCCCTCGCGGACCTCGCGGGCAAGAACGTCGCCGCGCAGTCCGGCTCCACCGGTCCCCAGCTCCTTGAGGAGTACGCGCCGGAGGCCGACGTGCAGGAGTTCAGCACCGACGAGGAGGCGCGCGCGGCGCTGGAGCAGGGCCGTGTGGACGCCTACGTGTTCGACGACTCGATGAACCGCGGGTCCATCGTCAAGAACCCGGGCAAGTACAAGGTCGTGGGCGAGGTCTTCGGGCCCATCGACCCCTACGGCATCGGCCTGCCCAAGGGCTCCGACGGTGTGGACTTCTGCGACGACTTCCTCGTGGTCATCGAGGACAACGGCGACTGGGGCAAGCTCTGGCAGATCACGATCGGCGACCGCACCGGCAGCACGGACGTGCCGGTGCCCCCGGAGATCACCACGCGCACGAACGGGTAAGCCCGCATGTGTCTGGGGGGGTCGCGCAGGTGGCCCCCTTTTTTGCGCATGAGACGATCTGAGACGATCTCGTCTCTTTGAACTGTCTCACGGGCGGAGCGTGGGCGGGGAGGGCTACGATAGACCGACGGTACAGCTGAAAACCTAAGGAGGGCTGATGCCCCTTTCGGAGCTTCTTGCCACCTATGGCGGCATGTACGTCACCGCGCTGCTCACCACCTGGAGCCTCACGGCGGTCTCGTTCCTCGGTGTGATGGTCCTGGGCCTGCTCGTCACGGTCCTGCGCGTCTGTCCCGTGAAGCCGCTCCGCGTGGTGGGGGACCTGTACGTCCAGATCTTCCGCAACATCCCCGGTATCTCGCTTCTGGTGTTCGTCGTCTACGCGCTGCCCAACCTCAACGTGGTGTGGGACTACCGCACCTGCGTGATCGTCACGGTGGTGCTCGTGGGCTCGGCGTTCGGGTCCGAGAACCTCATGAGCGGCATCAACACCATCGGGGTGGGCCAGATCGAGGCCGCCCGTTCGCTCGGCCTCACGTTCACTCAGATCCTGCGCCAGATCGTGGTGCCGCAGGCGGTGCGCTCGGCCATCCTGCCGATGACCAACCTGCTCATCGCGGTCATGCTCACCACGGCCCTCGCGTCCCAGACGCCGATGAAGCCGCCCGAGCTCACCGGCCTCGTCTCGTACATCAACACGCGCACGGTGGGCGGCATCACGCCCTTTGTGGCTTCGGCCCTTGCCTACGCCGGCACCGCCTTTGTGATCGGCTTCGTCGGCAACCGCATCGACAAGAAGGTGAGGATCATCCGATGAGCGCACCAGTTGACGTGATGTCGATGCGGGACGCGCTCTACGAGGAGCCCGGCCCCCACACCCTCCGGCGCATCCGCATCTTCACGGGCGTCTCGCTCGTTCTCGTTGCGGCGCTCGTGGGTCTCGTGATTCACCGGTTCTGCGTGACGGGGCAGCTCGACCCCAAGTATTGGTCGTTCTTCCTCAAGGGGACCACCTGGGCGTTCCTCGGCAGGGGTTTCCTCGGCACCATCGGGGTGGCCGTCACGGCCGGCGTGCTCGCCCTGCTGCTCGGCATGGTGTTCATGTTCGGGCGCATCTCCACGCACAGGCCCCTCGCCATGGTGAGCCGCGTCGTCATCGACTTCTTCCGCGGCATCCCGAGCCTTCTGCTCATCTACTTCTTCTTCCTCGTGCTGCCGCAGTACGGGGTCAAGATGACGAGCTTCTGGATGATTTGCCTGCCGGTCACGCTCACGGCCTCCGGTGTCATCGCCGAGGTGCTGCGCGCCGGCGTGAACGCGGTGCCCAAGGGCCAGTGGGAGGCCGCATACTCGCTGGGCATGCGGCGCACGCGCATCCTGTTGAAGATCGTGCTGCCGCAGGCCATGCGCATCGTGATCCCGTCGCTCATCAGCCAGCTCGTCGTCGTGGTCAAGGACACCACGCTCGGCTACGTGGTGAGCTACCCGGACATGCTGCAGAACGCCCGCGTGCTCATCACCAACTACGACGCGCTTGTGTCCGTGTACTTCGTGATCGCGATCATCTACATCCTCGTCAACTATGCGATCAACGAGCTGTCCGTGCGCCTAGCGCGCCAGTCCGGCACTAGGGTGATAGGCCGCACGAACGAGAACCCCGTCTAAGCCGAGAACCACTCCGCGCCACAGGGATGTGAGCCTTTGGCGCGCCACTTCCGAGGAGCAGTCATGACCGACACCGCCCAGACGCCCGTTATCCAGCTCAAGGACGTCAACAAGCACTACGGGCCCCTCCACGTGCTCAAGGACATCAACCTGACCGTGGACAAGGGCGAGGTGCTCGTCATCATCGGGCCCTCCGGCTCTGGCAAGTCGACGCTCTGCCGCACCATCAACCGGCTCGAGACCATCGACTCGGGCCAAATCCTCATCGAAGGCCGGCCTCTGCCGCAGGAGGGCAAGGCGCTCGCCGAGGTGCGCGCGGAGATCGGCATGGTGTTCCAGTCCTTCAACCTCTTCGCGCACCGCACGATTCTCGACAACGTGACGATGGGTCCCGTCGAGGTGCTCAAGACCCCCAAGCAGCAGGCTCAGGACGAGGCGCTCGTCCTGCTCGACCGCGTGGGTGTCAAGGAACAGGCGGCCAAGGTGCCCGCACAGCTCTCCGGTGGCCAGCAGCAGCGCGTGGCCATCGCTCGCTCGCTCGCGATGCATCCCAAGGCGATGCTCTTTGACGAGCCGACGAGCGCCCTCGACCCCGAGATGATCAACGAGGTGCTCGATGTCATGGTGGGGCTGGCCCGCGACGGCATGACGATGGTGGTCGTGACGCACGAGATGGGCTTCGCACGCCGCGTGGCGGACCGCGTGGTTTTCATGGCCGACGGCGCCATCATCGAGGAGGGCGCGCCCGAGGAGTTCTTCACGCACCCCAAGACCAAGCGGGCGCAGGAGTTCCTGGACTCCATCAAGGGGCACTAGAGGCTAGAAGCACGGCGCGACGGGCGATGTTCTCATGCGGCATGTTGCCGGGAGACTCCGCATCCTGCGAGCGCGATGCGGGGTTTTGTGGCGCGGCGGGCTCGTCGTGCCGGGTTTGCTGACATCCCGCGTGCACAATGCGAGCTTTTCGGTCGCGTAGCCAGGAAACATCGCATCCTGCGCGCACAATGAGAGCTTATCCGTCAGGCCGCCGGGTTTTCGCGCATCCTGCGCGCACACTGAGAGCTTTTCGGACCGGGTGCCGAGTTCTGTGGCGCTGCGGCCCCCTCGCGCCGGCTTTTGCCGGCATACCGCGCACAATGAGAGCTTATCCGTCAGGCCGCCGGTTTTTCGCGCATCCTGCGCGCACAATGCGGCTCTATCGGCCACGCCGCCAGAAAACCTCGCATCCCGCACGCAGGATGGGGGCCTCATCCGGTACGCACTGAGAACTCCGTTGCTCGGCGCCTCCCGCCTTCGCGGCCACGAGATGCTTGACCCCAGATGGCAGCCAGTAGACTTGACCCTCCATGGCCCGTCGCTGACGGTTGTGCCTGCCGATGCGTATCGTTCGCCAATTCATCTCGAGATGTCGATTTGAGTTAAAGCGCGCCTCAGGTACCATGACGAAGCTTGAAATAGTTTCGTGAGAGGATGTGAGATGCGAAAGCACGTGTCCATTCGTTTCCTAAGTGGCCTCTGGGCTATCGCTTTGGCGGTAATCGTGGCCGCGACCCCACGCATAGCGGTGGCCGAGGAAGGCTGGATCGGGGAACCCGGGGCTACCACCAGCCTCGGCGAGGCTCTTGCGACCGAGGACCCGGCTGCGATTCCCGCGCCGGCCGCTATCGGCGCAAACGAGACCGTCAAGATGACCGGCAAAGACCTGTACAACGTGGCACAGGAGGTCGTCGCGCTCGTCAACAGGGAGCGTGCGGCTGTCGGCGTCGCCCCGCTCGTGCTCGACGCGGCTTTGACCGATACGGCGATGCAGCGCAGCGCTGAGTTGTGGTTCTTGTTCTCGCACGACCGACCGAACGGTGCCGGTTGCTTCACCGCGTGGCCGGAGAGTCACGCGTACTACGGCATGGGAGAGAACATCGCCGCCGGATACGGCACTGCCCAGGCCGTCGTGAAGGGTTGGATGGAGAGTCCTGGCCACCGAGGCAATATCCTCAATGCCAGCTACAAATCCATCGGTGTCGGCTGCTTCAGCTGGACCGGGAATCCGATCTATTGGGTCCAGTGCTTCAGCAGCGGCTCGTCTTCTGCGAGTGCGGCGACGAGCGCGAAGACCGTTACCCGGTCTGTCGAGCTGAGCTACGACGTCTGCGGCACGTCTCAGGGTCTCAACCTCAACATGGACCCCGGGGTATACCTGTCCACACTGCGGATCGGGGACACGTTTCAGCACGAGTATGGCATTGGCACCGTCGACGGCCTCAACACGTATGCGCGCATCGACCCTTCGTGCGTGACGTGGACCAGTTCCAACAACGCGGTCGCAACGGTGGATGCCAAGGGCGTTGTGACGGCCAAGTCCCCGGGCACGGTCAAGGTCACCGGCACGCTGCCGTCCGGCCGGAGCGTGAGCAACACGTGGACAGTGCCGAAGCCGTCCGTGACCTATCGCGCCCATGCTCAAAGCTACGGGTGGATGAGCTGGGTCAAAGATGGCGCCACGGCCGGCACCGTCGGGGAGTCCAAGCGCTTGGAGGCTGTGAACATCAGGTTGGAGAACCTGCCGGATTCGTTGAGCAAGAACGTCCGGATCCGCACGCATGTGCAGACTTACGGCTGGCAGGATTGGGTTGGGCCCGACACCCTCGCTGGCACGAGCGGACAGTCCAAGCGTCTCGAAGCAGTGCAGATCCAGCTGACCGGCGAGTTGGAGAAGCTCTATGACGTCTACTATCGCACGCACGTGCAGTCCTTCGGCTGGACTGGGTGGGCCAAGAACGGTGCGTCTTGCGGGTCAGAGGGCATGTCGAAGCGCCTCGAAGGGCTTCAGGTGAAGCTGGTGCCCAAGGGGCAGGCCGCTCCCGGCAAGACCGACAGCGTCTACTATGCTCCGGTGACCGTGACCTATCAGGCTCACGCTCAGACTTTTGGGTGGATGGATTGGGTGCAGAACGGCGCAACGGCTGGTACCGAGGGAAAGGCCAAGCGACTTGAGGCCATCAAGGTCAAGCTCGTGAACGCGCCGTTCTCTGGCTCGATTCAAGCCAACGCACATGTGCAGACCTACGGCTGGAGGGACTGGGTGCCCGAGGGTGGCCTTGTCGGGACGTCCGGCCGGTCCAAACGTCTCGAGGCGGTGCAGATCAAGCTGACCGGCGAGCTAGCCAAGCGGTACGACGTGTACTATCGCGTCCATTGCCAGACCTTTGGTTGGACCGGCTGGGCTCAGAACGGCGCCAAATGCGGCAGCGCCGGCTACGGCAAGCGCTTGGAGGGCATCCAGATAAAGGTGCTCCCAAAGGGTTCGAGCGCGCCGGGGTCCACCGCGAAGGCCTTCTATCAGAAGTAGCGCGCAGCGGGGCAGCGAGCTCCCGAGCCGGGTTTGCTCCCATTTTGCGCGCAAGACGGGGTCCTATCGGCCACGCCGACGGGTTTGCCTCCAGCCTGCGCGCGCAATGCGAGCTTTTCCGGCAGGGCGCCATGACACCGCCGGACAGGCTGCGTCTTGTCTGGCACGTGGTCGAGAAACCCCGCATCCTGCGCGCACAATGCGGCCTTTTCCGTCAGGCCGCCAGGTTTGCCCGCATCCTGCACGCATAATGCGGGCTTATTGGGCTGGGTGCCAGGTTCTGTGGCGCCGCAGCCCCCTCACGCCGGATTTGCTGGCATTCTGCGCGCGCAATGCGAGCTTATCGGTCGCGTAGCCAGGAAACATCGCATCCTGCGCGCACAATGCGGCTCTATCGGCCACGCCGCCGTGAAACCCCGCATCCCGCACGCGCGATGGGCCCTTGTCCGGCATGTCCCGAGAAACCCGCTATTCCGCACGTCCGGAGCCCACCTTTGCTGTCGTGAAATGCGCGGCGCCAGACGACGGCCAGTAAACCTGTCCTAACGTAGTTGCGCCGTTTATCCGCGCACCGCCACCGCTGACAGACTTGAAGCATGGCCAAAGGCACGGCAGGGCAGCTTTGACCTGTAGGCATCCCCCTGTTTCAAACGGGTTTGAGCCACGGATGGAAGGTCAAAGATGCAAGGACTCTACGAGACCGAGTGGAAGTGCGCGTACACTCCCGCCACTGCCATGGAGGAGGCGTCGCGGTGCCTGTTGTGCCTCGACGCCCCTTGTAGCCAGGACTGTCCGGCCGGAACGGATCCCGGGAGGTTCATCCGCTCGATCCGGTTCCTCAACACCGAGGGCGCTGCGGAGACCATCCGCGAGAACAACCCGTTCGGTGCCGTCTGCGCCCGCGTGTGCCCCACGGAACGCTACTGCCAGCGCGGGTGCTCCCGGTCCGGCATCGACCGTCCCATCGACATCGGTGGCCTCCAGCGCTATGCCACCGACTACGAGGCCGCCATCAACCTCGAGGTCATGGAGCCGGGCGCCGACACGGGCAAGAAGGTCGCCATCGTGGGCTCTGGCCCTGCCGGCCTCACTGCGGCCGCCCGTCTCCGCGAGGCCGGCCATGTCGTCGACGTCTTCGAGCGCCGGTCCACACCGGGTGGCATGCTCGCTCATGGCATCCCGGCCTACCGTCTGCCCGACGACGTCGTCGCCCGCGAGATCGACCGCATCGTGGGTCTCGGCGTGACGATCACCTGCGACTTCGAGGTCACCTCCGACGACGTCGAGGGGGACCACTGCTCGATGCGCGACCTGCTCGAGAGGTACGACGCGGTCCTCGTCGACCCGGGCTTCCAGAAGCCCTTCGTGCTGCCGGTCCTGAAGGACGACCCGCGCCATGTGAGCGCACTCGAGTTCCTCGACCTCGCCCGCACGAGCAAGGGCACGATGGACCTGCCGGCCAACGTGCTCGTCATCGGCGGCGGCGACGTCGCCATGGACGTCTCGACCTCCCTCAAGCGCATGGGCGTGGCCAACGTCACGGACGTCATCTACGAGCAGAGCTGCGAGTTCCTGTGCTCCCAGGAGGAGTTGCGGGGCGCGCAGGCGGCCGGCGTCACGTTGATCGACGGCTACGTGCCGGTCGAGGCGCACGACGGCACCGTCACCTTCAAGCACCGCGTCCTCGACGCCACGCTCACCATCACGGCCGACCTCATCATCGGCGCCGTGGGCCAGCGTGTGGAAGTCTCCGGGCTCGACCTCGACGTGGCGATGCACGGCAACGAGGTTGCCACGGCGGGGCCCGCCACCAAGGACCCGCGCGTGTTCGTCACGGGCGACATCGCCCAAGGCGACAAGACCGTGGTGTGGGCGGTCCGCAAGGGCAAGGAGGCCGCCCAGGCCATCGACGAGTTCCTCACGAAGGGGGGCGAGTAGCATGAAGCAGCACGAGGACCTCTCGGTCGACTTTTTGGGCGTTCACTTTGAGAACCCCTTCTGCCTGTCCTCCTCGCCGGTGGGCAACTGCTACGACATGTGCGCCAAGGCCTACCGCACGGGTTGGGCCGGCGTCGTGTACAAGACGCTGCACCTCGACAGCTTCGTGGTGAACGAGGTGTCGCCGCGCTTCGACCAGCTCCAAAAGGAGTGCACGCCGTTCGTGGGCTTCAAGAACATGGAGCAGATCGCCGAGCACCCGCTGGACCAGGACCTCGCCGACATTCGGCGCCTCAAGGCCGAGTTCCCGCACAAGGTGCTCATCGCGTCGATCATGGCCTCCTCCGAAGCGGACTGGACCGAGATCGCGCGCAGGGCCACCGAGGCCGGCGCGGACATGCTCGAGATGAACCTCTCGTGCCCGCAGATGACGAGCCACGCGATGGGCTCCGACACCGGCCAGAACCCCGAGCTCTGCGAGCGGTACACGGCGGCTGTGAAGCGCGGGACGACGCTGCCCGTCATCGCCAAGATGACCCCGAACATCACCGACATGTGCGTGCCCGCCAAGGCCTGCGTGCGCGGCGGCGCGGACGCCATCTCTGCCATCAACACGGTGAAGTCCATCACCAACATCGACCTGGAGCAGCACGTGGGGCTGCCCATCGTGGACGGCAAGTCGTCGATCAGCGGCTACTCCGGCAAGGCCGTGAAGCCCATCGGCCTGCGGTTCATCCAGCAGATGCGCGACGACCCGGACCTCAAGGACGTGCCCATCTCGGGCATCGGCGGCATCGAGACCTGGATCGACGCGGCCGAGTACCTTCTCGTCGGCGCGACGACGCTGCAGGTGACCACCGCCGTCATGCAGTACGGCTACCGCGTGGTCGAGGACATGATCGACGGCCTCGAGCACTACCTGAGGAGCCAGGGCGTGCACCATCTGAGCGAGCTGGTGGGCCTGGCCAACGCGAACATCATCCCCGCCGAGGACCTCGACCGCAGCTACGTGGTGTACCCAGAGATCGACGAGGACGTCTGCGTGGGCTGCGGCCGCTGCGTGATCAGCTGCTATGACGGCGCGCACCAGGCCATGGTCTGGAACGACGAGACCAGAAGGCCCAGCTGCGACCACGACAAGTGCGTCGGCTGCCAGCTCTGCAACCTGGTGTGCCCGGTGAAGGCGATCCACCAGGGCGAGGTGGTCATCAAGCCAGGCCAGACCGGCGACGCCGACAAGATCGTGCTGCGCGCAGGGTTCTAGCCACCGAAGCGCACCGGGAGGCGAGCGCGGGGCGTCTGGGGCGCCCCGCCTCGTTCTGTAGTTCCGGTGTCCCGAGCGCGCCGAAAGCACAGACGCAACGTGTGGTTCTGCACTTCTCGGCGGGAAAGTGCAGAACGAGGACGTCGCCGCTCTGCCCCTCCGCTCTCGGCGCTTCGACTCAGTACCGGTAGAACCCCTGACCGGCCGCTTTGCCCGTCTCACCGGCGTCGACCTTCTCCTTGAGCATCTGTCGGATGCCCTTGAAGTTGTAGGGCGCCAGGAACCCCGGGACCTTGCAGTAGGGCTCCACGATGTTGAGCGCCGTCACGAGGCCCACCGTGTCGAGGATCTGGAACGGGCCCTTGGGCGCGCCGGTGCCGCGGACCCACGCGGTGTCGATGGACTCCGGGTCGCTCACGCCGTTCACGTAGAGGTCCATGCCGGAGAACAGGAACGGGATCAGCATCGAGTTGAGCAGGTAGCCGGCCTTCTCCTTGTGCACCGGCAGCGGCTGCATGCGGATGCTCGCGGCGAAGTCCACGACGGCCTGGAAGCTTGCGGGGCTCGTCTTGTCCTGGGCCATGACCTCGGCGATGTTGTTGTGCCAGATCGTGTTCGCGAAGTGGAGGGCCAGGTACTTCTCGGGGCGCCCGGTCCATTTGGTGAACTTGCTCGGCAGGAGGCTCGAGGAGTTGGTGACCACGATGGTCTTCTCGGGCATGAGGGGCGCGAGCCTCTTGAAGAACTCGACCTTGGCCTCCTCCTGCTCGGCCATCGACTCGATCACGAGGTCGGCGTCCGCCACGGCCGCGGCCAGGTCCAGCTCCAGCTTGAGCGATTCACGGGCATGGCGGGCCCTCTCGCGGCATGCGTCCGCGTCGAAGTCGTCCGTGTCCGCGATGCCGAGCGCCCAGACCTTGGCAGGGACGGCCTCGCCGGTCTCGCGCGCCTCGGTGAGTGCCGCCTCCATCGCGTCGATGTCGGCGAGGTAGTCCGTGAGCAGCCGGTCCAGTTTGGGCTCCGTGCGGCCGATCGAGCCCTCGCTGCGCAACCAGATGGTGACGTCGAGCCCGCAATAGGCGCTCTGGAACGCGATCTGGCTGCCGAGCACCCCGCCGCCGGCGACCGTGACCTTCTCCATGGCCATGGATGGCCCCTTTCTGCGTGTGGTGAGTCCCTTCGTTCGACGGTAGCAGGGAAGGGGAACGAGAACGCCCTTTACAAACCTGCAGCGCGTCCGGGCGCCTTTGGCTCCGTGGAAAGCGGGTGGCCCATAGCTGCGGCAACACCGTGGCTTACAATAACTGGTTCCTGTGACCATCGGGCGGCCGGCCGCCGCCGCAAGCGATAGGAGCCTCATGGCCAATGGCGGTTTCTCCCAGAAGTTCGAGCAGTGGCTCTACGGGCGCAACGGGTCCGACGACGTCGCCCGTCTCTGTGCCAACGTCGCCCTCGTCCTCGTGGTGGTCGACCTCTTCACCGGCACCCGCTGGCTGTCCGGCGTCGCCCTCTGCCTCATCGTGTACGCGCTGTACCGCGCGTTCTCCAAGGACGTGGCGGCGCGCGCCCGCGAGAACGAGGCGTTCATGTCCAAGTTGGGCCCTGCGCGTCCCTGGGTGTCGTCGCCGGTCGCAACCATCAAGGATCATAGGGACTACAAGTACATGAAGTGCCCCGATTGCGGGCAGCGGTGCCGTGTCCCCCGCGGCAAGGGCAAGGTGCGCGTCACCTGCCGCGCCTGCCACAAGAAGTTCGAGGCCAAGGCCTGATGGGCGCCTGCGTCGAGCCTCGCTACACGGTGTTCGTGGCCGGCGGCATCGCGAGCGGCAAGTCCACCGTCGCGCGGCTGCTGGAGCAACAGGGCGCGCTGCGCATCGACCTGGACGAGCTCTCCCGTGAGGTGCTCGCGCCTGGCTCGCCGTGCCTCGAGGAGGTCGCGGACGCCTTTGGCTCGGACCTGCTCGACGAGGACGGCAGCCTGGACCGCGCCCTGCTGGCGGAGCGCGCCTTCGAGACGCCCGAGGAGGCGCGCCGGCTCGAGGCCATCGAGATGCCGTACATCAAGGCGCTGCTCGGCGACCGGCTCACGGTGGTGAGCTGCTCGTCGTCACTGCCGAGCCTCGTGGCGGTGGAGGTGCCCCTGCTCGACCGCGTGGAGGACATGCTTCCGCTGGCCGACGAGGTGCTGGCCGTGACCGCGCCGCTGGCCCTGCGCCGTGAGCGGGCGGCGGGTCGCGGTCTGTCCGAGGAGGACTTCGAGGCGAGGCTCGCGAACCAGCCCACTGACGAGTACCTGCGCAGCAAGGCCACCGCGGTGATCGAGAACGACGGCACGATGAGCGACCTGCGCCGGCGCGTGGACTGGTGGCTCGCGACCCGAGAGGAGGCCGCACGTGGCTGATGTCCAGAACCCCTACGTCCCGGAACCGAACAGCCCCTACGCGTCCTCCGGGCCGTACGTCGGCGACGTGGACGACAACGACGAGTTGGACGCCGCGGCCCCCCGGCGGGCGCACCGGTCGCTCGACTCGTTGCCGCAGGTTCCCCTCGCCGACGAGCCGCCGAGCGCGACGCCGGCGGAGGCATGGAGTGCCGTCGACCCCGACGCGACCGTCATGGCGCCGGCGTCCGACACCGGTGCGACCGCTGTCCCTGCTGATGGCGCGACGACGGTCGCTGCACGTCCGGGCGCGACCACGGTGACGCCGGGTGCAGCGACCATGGTCAACTCGGACGCAGCCACGAGGGTGACCCCCGGGGGAGCGACCATGGTCAACCCGGGCGCGGCGACCGTGGCACGTCCACAGCCGGCCACGGTCGCGCAGGCTCCCAACCCGTACGCATCGCCGGTTGGGGCCGTGCCGCCGTCGGCCTCTCGCACCCAGGCGCACCCGGCTGCGGCCGTGGGCCCGTCTGCGGTCGCTGTCGACGCCCACCGCGCCGAAATGGCCCGCCGCCTCATGGACGCCGATCGCGGACTCTACGACGACTACGACGAGGGGTTCGGCGGCGCGGCCAAGGGCGGCGTGATGGTGGAGCGGTTCCTCCGCAGCCAGCACGAGAAGCTGCGCGGCACCGGGCGCAGGCAGATCAACCCCAAGCGCCTTCGCTTCTGGCGCTGGTTCCGCACCCTTCCGATTCTGCTGATGGTGCTGGCCCTCGCGTTGTCGTGGTTCTTCTCGGAGTACCCCGTCGCGAGCATCGGCCGTGTCTTCTTCCCCGTGAGCGACGCGAGCGCCATCGAGCAGGCCGCGTCAGACTACGGGGTGGACCCGGACCTTGTCGCAGCGGTCATCAAGAGCGAGAGCAATTGGGATGCCGGTGCTTTGAGCGCCGTGGGCGCCACGGGCCTCATGCAGGTGATGCCGAGCACCGCACGCGACCTGGCGGCGCGCGGCATCGTGGACGCGTCGGTCTACGACCCGAGCAACCTCACCGATCCCGCCACGAACCTCGAGTACGGCACGGCATACCTCGCGCAGCTGCTCGAGAGCACCGGGTCCACGGAGGAGGCCATCGCGGCCTACAATGCGGGGCCGGCCGCAACGACCAGCTGGAAGAGCGGGGCCTCGGACGGGGACGAGTTCTCGGACCTGATCCAGTACCCCGAGACGGCGTCCTACCTCAAGAACGTCATGTCCGCCTACGAGCAGTACCAGCGGTTATACCCAAATGGGCTCTCTGCCTCCTAGCGCAGGGCCACGCCCAGGAAAGAAGGGCCCCGTGTCCCAACCAATCGACCAGCCGGCGACGTCCGTCCCGCCCGAGCGCGTCGGCGGCGAGCTCAGGCGCTTTGGCCGCGACGACGACGGCCAGGCGCGGCTCCACGTCGTCATGCCCTACGAGCCCGCAGGCGACCAGCCCCAGGCCATCGAGAAGCTCTCCCACGGCATCGAGGAGGGCCTCCGGTACCAGACCCTGATGGGCGTCACGGGCTCCGGCAAAACGTACACGATGGCCAAGACCATCGAGGCCGTCAACCGCCCCACGCTCATCCTCGAGCCCAACAAGACCCTCGCCGCTCAAGTGGCCGCCGAGATGCGCGAGATGTTCCCGGACAACGCGGTGGTCTACTTCGTCAGCTACTACGACTACTACCAGCCCGAGGCCTACGTGCCGCAGTCGGACACCTACATCGAGAAGGACGCCTCCATCAACGAGGAGGTGGAGAAGCTCCGCCACCAGGCCACGGCCAACCTCCTCAGCCGGCGTGACGTGATCGTGGTCGCGTCCGTCTCGTGCATCTACGGCATCGGAAGCCCCGAGGACTACGCCGGCCTTGCCCCCACGGTCTCCAAGGACGAGCCGCTCGACCGCGACGACTTCATCCGGGCCCTCCTCGACATCCAGTACGACCGCAACGACCTCGACCTCCAGCGGGGCATGTTCCGCGTGCGCGGTGACTCCGTGGACGTGTTCCCGCCCTACTCGGAGCACCCGGTGCACGTGGAGTTCTTTGGCGACGAGGTGGAGCAGATCGCGGACATCGACGAGCTCACCGGCGAGGTGCTCCGCGAGTACGAGGCCCTGCCCATCTGGCCGGCGTCCCACTACGTGACCGAGCGCCCCAAGGTGAACCACGCCCTCCAGACCATCAACGACGAGCTGGTGGAGCGCGTGGCCCAGCTCAAGGAGGCGGACAAGCTGCTCGAGGCCCAGCGCCTGTCCCAGCGGACGGCCTACGACCTCGAGATGCTCGAGACCATGGGCTACTGCAACGGCATCGAGAACTACTCGCGGCACCTGGACGGTCGCAAGCCGGGCCAGCCGCCGTACACGCTCATCGACTACTTCCCCCGCGACATGCTCTGCATCGTGGACGAGAGCCACGTGACGATCCCGCAGGTGCGCGGTATGCACGAGGGCGACCGCTCCCGCAAGGTGACGCTCGTGGAGCACGGGTTCCGGCTGCCCTCCGCCCTCGACAACCGCCCGCTGCGGTTCGACGAGTTCGAGGAGCGGGTCCCGCAGTTCGTGTACGTCTCGGCCACGCCGGGCGACTACGAGGAGGCCGTGTCCCAGCAGACGGTGGAGATGATCAACCGGCCCACCGGCCTGCTCGACCCCAAGGTGGACGTGCGGCCCATCCGCGGGCAGATCGACGACCTCACCGACGAGATCCAGGAGCGCATCAAGCGCAAGGAGCGCACGTTGGTGACGACCCTCACCAAGCGCATGGCCGAGGACCTCACCGACCACTTGCTGGACCAGGGCATCCGGGTGAACTACATGCACTCCGACACGCCCACGCTCGACCGCGTGGAGATCATCCGCGACCTGCGCCAAGGGAAGATCGACGTGCTCGTGGGCATCAACCTGCTGCGCGAGGGCCTCGACATCCCGGAGGTGTCGCTCGTCGCCATTCTCGACGCAGACAAGGAGGGCTTCCTCCGCAACAAGCGGTCGCTGATCCAGACCATGGGCCGCGCCGCCCGCAACGCCGACGGCCAGGTGGTGATGTACGCCGACCGCGTGACCGACTCCATGCGCTACGCCATCGACGAGACGGAGCGGCGCCGCGCCATCCAGACCGCGTTCAACGCGGAGCACGGCATCGTGCCGAGGACCGTGCGCAAGGCGATCAACGACATCTCCGGCTTCATCGAGGAGGCGGACGCGACGCTCGGTTCCAAGACGCGCGAGCACCATGGGGAGCTGGGCCATGGGGCGTTCGTGTCGCCGGCACAGGCGGGCCCGAGTGTGGCCGAGCAGGTGGCCCAAGAGCTGTCCGAGCTGCCAAAAGCCGAGGCGGAGGCAGTACTGGCGTCGCTCGAGGAGGAGATGAAGGCGGCGAGCGAGGCCTACGACTTCGAGAAGGCCGCCTCCATCCGCGACCAGATCGTCGAGCTGCGCACGCGCCTGGAGGGCACGAGCGAGGAGGCCGTGATCGCGCGCCTCAAGTCGACGGCGCGGAAAGGGTCGAAGCACGCCACCCGACGCCACTACCACAAGAAGTGACCACGGACGCGCGAGGCCGCGAGCCCCGCGCGCCGCAAGCGGCCAAAGAAGGCCATACTCCTAGGGTGCAAACCCGCCCGAAAGGAGCTCTCATGGCCTGTGAATCCCGCGACGAGGCCGCCGCTGCCGGCAAGAACACCAACCCGCAAGCCTTTGAGGAGAACGCCCTCTCCGAGGTGCGCCATGTGATCGGCGTCGTCTCCGGCAAAGGGGGCGTGGGCAAGTCGTTCGTGTCCGTCGCGCTCGCGGCCGGCCTGCAGAAGGCCGGCGCCACCGTGGGCATCCTCGACGCGGACATCACCGGCCCGTCGATCCCGTACCTGCTCGGCCTCCGCGGCCAGCGCCTCATGTCCCTCGGCGACCTCTACCTGCCGTCCATTGCCCCCTGCGGCATCAAGGTGATGAGCTCCAACCTGCTGCTCGGACGTGAGGACGACCCGGTGCTCTGGCGCGGCCCTGTGCTCGCCGGCGCCCTGCGCCAGTTCTGGAGCCAGACCAGCTGGGGCCCGCTCGACTACCTGATCATCGACATGCCGCCGGGAACGGGCGATGTCGCGCTCACCTGCTACCAGTCGCTGCCGATGGACGGCGTGGTCATCGTGTCGTCCCCGCAGGACATCGTCTCGATGATCGTGACCAAGGCCGTCAAGATGGCCGCGCGCATGGACATCGGCGTGCTCGGCATCGTCGAGAACCTCAGTTATCTCGTCAGCCCCACCGATGGCGCGGAGATCGACCTCTTCGGCCCGTCGCACCTCAAGCGCGACGCCGAGCTGTGCGGTGTGGACGCGCTCGACCGGCTGCCCATCGAGCCTGCGCTTGCCGAGGCCTGCGACCAGGGACGTCTCGCCGACGCCCTGCCCGACGACTACCTTCCGGGCACCGTTGCCCGGGCCCTGATGCTCGAGGCCGTCCCGGCTCCGGTGCCCGACCTCGCGGCCATGGACGCGCGACTCGATGCCTACCGCGACTCGTTGGGGCTCGTCGATGGTGTTCCCGAGGGCATGGAGGAGCGCGACGCCACTCCCGACGAGGAGCCCTTCTAGCCCTGGCGCCTGGTTCCCACGGGTCCGTCTCGCTCACTGCCTGAAAGGAATGATCATGGCCAAGGCCGGGTCTGCGAAGGGGCGGCGCCTGCACGCGCAGGCGGTCGCACGACGGGCGGCAGCTGCCGTGGCGGTTCCTGACCGCTGCGACGTGCTCGTCGTCGGGGCTGGCGCGTCCGGCTGTGCCGCAGCTCTCGGCGCCGCCCAGGAGCGCCCCGGGGCGACCGTGGTCCTTCTCGACGCCAGCGACCAGATCGCCCGGCCTGTCCTCGCCACGGGCAACGGGCGGTGCAACCTGTCCAACGAGGACCTCGACCCGTGCTGGTACAACGACCCCGCGTTCGTCCGCGCGGTGATGGGGCCCGAGCCGGAACAGGAGGTGGGGCGCCTCTTCGCGGGCCTCGGCCTTATCACGGCGCACGAGGAGGGGCGCATCTACCCCCACAGCCGCTGCGCCTCGAGCGTCCAGGGGGCGCTCGTCAACGGGCTGGTCGAGAGGAGTGTGGTCCTCGGTACCCTCCGGCCGGTTGCGGAGGTCGAGCCTCTCGGCTCCGGCGCCCGCGTCACCTTCGAGGAGCGTTTTCGAGAAGCGCAGGGCGGGTGGGCGCGCCGGCGCATCGATGCCGCCGCCGTCGTCCTGGCGCCCGGTGCGCCGACCGGCCTTCCGGCACAGCTCGGGCTCCCGACCGTGCCGTGGGCGCCGGTCCTTTGCCCGGTGGCCGTGGACTCGCCGCTCCCGGCCCTGTGGGACGGCCACCGGAGCCCGTGCCGGCTCACGCTGCTGCGGGACGGCGCGGCGGTGGCGGTTGAGGAGGGCGAGGCGCTGTTCCGCCCGGGCTGCGTCTCGGGCATCGCCGCCATGAACCTGTCGCGGGTCGCGAAGCCCGGCGACGTCCTGTCGGTCGACCTCGTGCCAGGAGTGCCGGCCGCGTCCTTGGCGCGCCTCATCGCGGACGTCGACCGCAGGCTTCCCGACGAGCGCCGCTCCCATCGGCTTGACGCTCTGGTCGACCCGGTCATCGGCGCCACGCTGGCCGGTCGGTCCTCCGACCCCGTCGACGTGGCCCGCGAGCTCAAGGCGCTCGACATGCCGGTCACCGGCCTCGCGCACACCGAGCACGCCCAGGTGCAGCGCGGCGGCGTCATCGTGGACGCCGTCGACCCCGTGACGATGGCGGTCGCGGGCAGGCCGGGGCTCTTCATGTGCGGCGAGGCGCTCGACGTCGACGGCGCGTGCGGCGGCTACAACCTTGCGTTCGCGTGGCTCTCGGGGCTCCGGGCGGGACGCGCTGCGGCCCGGTTCGCAAAAGGCGAGGGCCGCCGCAGAGACGGCGCAATGCTTGACCAAGCCTGACCGTGCCGCTGCGTTAGCGCTCCCTCGATGAGGGATACAACAACAGGGGAGTCTCTCCGCACACCTGAAAGGGGAGACCCGTTGGGAGGCACGCGTGCTGGAGGTCCCGAACATAGCGGTTCATCTCGGCCGTATCGACGTCACGGACCCGGCGTCGGAGGCTCGGGAGGTGCGACGCGCCGCCGCGAAGCGGCTCGGCCTCAAACCCCGCGATGTCAACGAGGCCCGCGTGCTGCGTCGCTCCATCGACGCCCGGCGCGGCCATGAGGTGCGCCTCATCTACACGGCCGCGGTCTCCCTCAAGGGCGGCGCCTCGGCGGAGCGCGCGCTGCTTGCCGGCCTGGAGCGCCGCCATCGCGAGCAGGACGCCCGGCCGTGGGAGGAGACCGTGCCCACGTGGCCGGAGGCGCGCCCCTGCGACGCGCGGCCGGTGGTGGTCGGTGCCGGGTGCGCCGGCCTGTTCTGCGCGCTCGCCTTGGCCGAGGCGGGCCTCCGCCCGGTGCTCATCGAGCGCGGCGACGACGTCGATCGGCGCTCCCAGCACGTCGCCCGCTTCAACGAGACGGGGCGCCTCGACACGGAGTCCAACATCCAGTTCGGCCTCGGCGGCGCCGGCACGTTCTCGGACGGCAAGCTCGCCACGGGCACCAAGAGCCCGCTGCACCGCCTCGTGCTCGAGACGTTCGTCCAGGCGGGGGCGCCGGCGGACATCCTCGTGGACGCCAAGCCCCACGTTGGGTCGGACCTGTTGCCCGGCATCGTCGCCCGAATCGTCGGGCGCATTCGCTCCCTTGGCGGGGAGGTGCGGTTCCGGTGCCGTCTGACCGGCCTAGAGACCGCGGGCACCGGGGACGCGCGGCGCGTTGTCGGCGTCCGCGTGGTCGAGCGCGGTGAGAGCCCTTCGGGTCGGCAGCCAAACATCGAGGACGCGGCCTTCGACATCGCGCCGGGCGTGGAGCGCGAGGAGCGCATCGCGGCCGGGGGCGTGGTGCTTGCCACCGGGCATTCTGCTCGGGACGTGTTCGAGCTGCTGCGCGACTGCGGGGCCGTGCTCGAGCGCAAGACCTTCGCGATGGGCGTGCGCATCGAGCACCTGCAGGCGCAGGTCGACGAGTGCCAGTACGGGCCGGCCGCCGGCAACCCGCTGCTCGGCGCCGCGCCGTACAAGCTCGTGTCGCGCGTCGCGGGCGGCCGGAGCGCGTACAGCTTCTGCATGTGCCCCGGCGGCGAGGTGGTCGCGGCGGCGAGCGAGCCATGGGGCGTGGTCACCAACGGCATGAGCCTGAGCGCCCGGGCCGGCCTCAACGCGAACGCCGGGCTGCTCGTCAACGTGAATCCCAGCGACCTGCCCGGCGAGGACGTGCTGGCGGGCGTGGCGCTGCAGCGCGAGTGCGAGCAGGCCGCCTATCGCATGGGCGGGGGCGCCTTCCGGGCACCCGCCCAGTTGGTGGGGGACTTTCTGCAGCGGGTCGCGTCAAGCGGCCCGGGGCACGTACAGCCCACCTATCCGCGCGGTGTGACCTGGGGCGAGGTGGACGGTTGCCTTCCGGGGTACGTGACCGACGCGCTTCGCGCCAACCTCCCGCTCATGGCCAAGAAGCTCCGCTGCTTCGCGGACCCGGAGGCCGTGCTCACCGGGGTGGAGAGCCGCTCCAGCTCGCCGGTGCGCGTCGTGCGCGGGCCGGACGGACAGGCGCCGACGCTCGCAGGGCTGTTCCCGTGCGGCGAGGGCGCCGGTTACGCTGGCGGCATCATGAGCGCGGCGACGGACGGCATCGAGACGGCCCGGTCGCTCGTCGCGTGGCTCGCCGAGGAGTAGGGTCGGGACGGCGTCGCCCCGCTTGCGCCCTCTAAGACGAACAACGAGGCCGCACCCGACAGGCGCAGCCTCGTTGCAGGGGTCGATGGCTCGCGGCGCGCCTACTTGTCGCGCACCACGTCCACGAGCTTGTCCAGCTCGGCGTCCTGGCCCATGCCGGTGAGGAACGCCACGCCGTTGAACACCGGCACCTTGAACTTGTCGTCGGTCTTGACGATGGCGATGTAGGCGTCGGCGTCGCGAAGGGCCGGCTTGAGCCCGGTGATCTCCACCGCCTCCACGTTGGCGTCGACCCCGCGCTGGGCGAGCAGGCGCTCCACCTTGCTCGCGACGGTCTGGGACGTGACGATGCCGGACCCGCAGGCGACGACGATCTTGGCTGCCATGGATGAACCTCCTTAAGCCCCGGACGTCCGGGGCCGACTGTTGCAACCGGATCAGTCTAGCAGGGTCATTTGTTTGAAGCGGGGCTGTAAGCGGCTAGGATGAGGGGCTGCGACCGTTTCGCGAAGACCCTGAAATCACCGGAGGCGATCCATGAAGGTCCTCATGCTCAACGGCAGCCCGCACCTCAAGGGCTGCACCTACACCGCGCTGGCGGAGGTCGCCAACGCGCTCTCCAAGGAGGGCGTTGAGTCCACCATCGTCAACGTGGCGCAGGAGCCCGTGCAGGGTTGCCTGGGGTGCCGGCTGTGCCGCCGCACCGGGCTCTGCACCTGCGACGACGTCGTCAACCGCCTGATCCCGCTCCTGTCGGACCACGACGCCCTCGTGGTGGGCTCGCCGGTGTACTACTCGGGGCCCAACGGCGCGCTGTGCGCCGTGCTCGACCGGCTCTTCTACGCGGCCAGCGGCAAGCTCTCCTACAAGCCCGCCGCGTCCGTGTGCAGCGCCCGCCGCGCCGGGACCACGGCCACGCTCGAACGCCTCAACCAGTACTTCCTGATCAACAACATGCTGGTGGTGGGGTCGGACTACTGGAACATGGTCCACGGCAACAGCCCCGCGGAGGTGCGCCAGGACGAGGAGGGCATGCACGTGATGCGGAACCTCGGGCACAACCTGGCCTGGACGCTGCGCCTGTTGGAGGCCGGCAAGGAGAACGGCGTCCAGCGCACGCTGCACGAGCCGGCGGTCCAGACCAACTTCATCCGATAAGAAAAGGGGACACCCGATGCTGCACCGGGTGTCCCTCTGTTTTTGGGCCGGGTGACCCATCGAAGACGCGGGACCTGAGCCTAGACCTGCGTCGCTCCGTCGACGGGCAGCACCGCGCCGGTGATGTAGCTGGCCCTGTCGCTCGCCAGGAAGACGTAGGCGTTGGCGACCTCCTCCGGCTGGCCCGGACGGCCGAGCGGGATGGTGGACGAGATGCGCTGCACCAGCTCCTCCGGCAGCGCGGTGAGCATGTCGGTGGCGGTGACGCCCGGTGCCACGGCGTTCACGCGGATCTGGTGCTTGCCCAGCTCGCGCGCCAGCGACTTGGTCATGCCGTTGACGGCGAACTTGGACGTGGGATAGCCCACGCCCGACGGCTGGCCGTAGGTGCCCACCATCGAGCTGGTGTTGAGGATCACGCCGCCGGTGCCCTGGTCCACCATGATGCGGGCCGCGGCCTGGCAACCGTTGAACACCGACTTGACGTTGATGTCCATGACCTTCTCGAACTCCTCCGGCGTGTAGTCGACCAGCGGGGTGCGCTGGGAGATACCGGCGTTGTTCACCATGATGTCGATGGAGCCCCAGTCGCGGCGCACCTCGTCGAGCAGCTCTTGGATCTCGGCCTCGACGGTGAGGTCGGGAGCGGCGCCCTTGATCGGCGCGTCCGGGTCCTCGTCGAGGATCGCCCTGACGGCCTTGTCGGCGGTCTCCTGACGGGAGCCGCAGACCACCACCTTGGCGCCCTCGGCGAGCATGCCCTTGGCGATCGCGAAGCCGATGCCGCGGGTGCCGCCGGTGATGACGGCCACCTTTCCTTCGAGAAGCATGGTCTCTCCTTTCTTTGGTTTCCTGAGACACTGTTGAAATGATGCCCAATGGGCTCTGTCCGTTGTCAACGTCGTTGCGCACGAAAGGCAACCAGGAGCGGGGGAGCGGCGCATCCTCGCACCTGACTCCCTCGATATGTCCAGTACCTGTGAAGAAAAGCGAAACTGTCACCGAGAAATCTGAACGCATATTCAGAAACGTCTATTCCCCGCCTGTGGCACCGCTGCGGCGACCGTGTGCGCATCGTTGCTGGTAGGGTGCCTTGAATTCAGGATGAGAAATCATTCGATGCGAACCTCTATGCATCGACCTATACATTGGGACTGCTAAAAAACCGATAAACGCAACCTGTGTCCGCATTTGACCTTTTATTCAGCACGGTTTAACATGCGCTTCAGGAGACCGGGTCGCTCTGGACTCTGGATCCTCTCTGAAGGGAACGGCGCCATGTGTGCAGCGCGCGGACGCACCGCATCGCCAGTGCTTCAGAAGATGAGCCGCCGGAGCTTCCTCTCTGGTGTGGGTCACCTGTCGGCGACTTTCTCGGCCATGGCTTTGGCGGGGTCGGCGGCGGGGCTCTCGCTCGCGTCGTGCCGGCGCTCGGACTCCCTGCTCGAACAGGCGGGCGTCAGCAGCGACTCGTTGCGCGTGGGGCTCGACTTCTCGCGGCCGCCCTTTGAGGCCCTCGTCGACGCGGCCACGCCGGGCGCGGTGGAGCTCGACGGCGAGGAGGACTACGGCGCCGGCTTCAACGTGGCCGTGCTCGAGAAGGTCTCCGGCGTCCTCGGCGTGCCGGTGCACTTCGTGGACATCCCGCTGGTGAGCCTCTCCTCGTGCCTCGAGAAGGGCTACATCGACGTCGTCGCGTCGTCCTTCTTCAACGGCAACGATGGCGGCTCTCTGTCCTACTCCGACCCCTACAGCAGCTACGACCTCGCCGTCGTGTGCCGGGCGGACTCCGCCTACGCCGACGCCCGCACGGTCGCGGACCTTGCGGGTGCGCGCATGGGGACGCGGGACTCCTCGGACCTCGAGCGCGTGGTCCAGAAGCTGCCCGGCGTCGTCGAAATGGTGGTCCCCGGCCGTCGCAGCGAGCCCCTCTCGATGGTGCAGGCCGGGGAGCTCGACGCCACCGTGGTGGCGCGTCGCTCCTTCGAGTCGGTGGACGCGGACCTGCCGGACCTCGTGTGCGCGCCGATCCCCTCGAGCGAGCTCTGTGCCGACGAGACCGGGCTTCGGATGGCCGTCCGCAACGAGGACGCCGAGCTGCTCGGGCTGCTCAACGGCGCGCTCGGTGGCCTTGGCGACGCCGAGTTGGACGAGATGTGGTCCGATGCTGTGGTTCTGTGGAAGGACGCGGCGACCTCCTACATTTGAGTACAATTGTTCGTCCATGGCTCGGAACGGGTCTGTGGACGAACTCTACTCAGCAGGAGGAACCAACCAGTGGCGTCTGACGCGATCGTCATTCACGGTGCCCGCGAGCACAACCTCAAGGACATAGACCTCGAGATCCCCCGCGACGAGCTCGTCGTCGTGACCGGCATCTCCGGTTCCGGCAAGAGCTCTCTGGCCTTCGACACCATCTATGCCGAAGGGCAGCGCCGCTATGTGGAGAGCCTCTCCAGCTACGCGCGCATGTTCCTCGGCCAGATGGACAAGCCGGACCTCGACTCCATCGACGGCCTGTCGCCGGCTGTCTCCATCGACCAGAAGACCACCTCCAAGAACCCCCGCTCCACGGTGGGCACGGTCACCGAGATCTACGACTACCTGCGCCTGCTCTTCGCGCGCGTGGGCACGCCCCACTGCCCGGAGTGCGGCCGCGTGATCGAGAAGCAGACCACGGACCAGGTGGTGGACAAGATCCTCGAGGCCGGCGACGGGCGCCGCGCCTATCTGCTGGCCCCGGTGGTGCTCGGACGCAAGGGCGAGTTCACCAAGCTCTTCGGCGACCTCAAGCGCGAGGGCTTCGCCCGCGTGCGCGTGGACGGCGAGGTGCGCGACCTGGACGACGAGATCGTCCTCGACAAGAAGTTCAAGCACACCATCGAGGTGGTGGTGGACCGCGTCGTGATCCGCGCGTCGGGCCGCAGCCGCATCGCGGAGGCGGTCGAGACGGCCACGCGCATCGCCGGCGGCAAAGTGGGCGCGTGGCTCCTGGAGGGCCGCGACGACCCCGAGGCAGAGCCTGCGGAGCTGCTCCAGTACTCGCTGGCATTGGCGTGCCCCGAGCACGGCCACTCAATGGACGACCTCCAGCCCCGCGACTTCTCGTTCAACGCCCCCTACGGCGCCTGCCCGGACTGCGACGGGCTCGGCGTCCGGCGCGTCGTGGACGCCGAGGCGCTCATCGAGGACCCCGAGAAGTCGGTCGCCGAGGGCGTGTTCGGCTCGTTCTTCGGGCGCTCCAACTACTACCCGCAGATCTTCTCGGCCGTGTGCCGCCATTACGGCGAGAGCCCGGACACCCCGTGGAAGGACCTGCCCAAGAAGGTGCAGAAGGCGCTGCTCGAGGGCATGGGGCGCACCAAGGTCCGCGTGGACTACAAGACCCGCGACGGGCGCAACACCCACTGGATGACGACCTTCTCCGGGGTGCGCGCCATCCTCTTCGAGAAGTACAGCGAGACCTCCAACGACAACGTCAAGGCGCGGCTCGAGAGGTACATCCGCGAGGAGCCCTGCGCGAGCTGCGGCGGCGCGCGCCTCAAGCCGGAGGTGCTCGCCGTCACGGTGGGCGACAAGTCCATCTGGGACGTCTGCCGGATGAGCTGCCGTCAGGCGCTCGAGTTCTTCGAGGGCCTCGAGCTCACGGAACGCCAGCGCTTCATCGGCGCGCGCATCGTGCGCGAGATCGTCGAGCGCCTCAGGTTCCTGGTGGACGTGGGCCTCGACTACCTCACGCTCTCCCGCGCGAGCGCGACCTTGTCCGGCGGCGAGGCGCAGCGCATCCGCCTGGCCACGCAGATCGGCGCCGGCCTCATGGGCGTCCTCTACATCCTCGACGAGCCGTCGATCGGCCTGCACCAGCGCGACAACGACCGCTTGATCCACACGCTCGAGCGCTTGCGCGACCTCGGCAACACGGTGATCGTGGTGGAGCATGACGAGGACACCATCCGCGCGGCGGACTATGTGGTCGACATGGGCCCCGGTGCGGGCGAGCTGGGCGGCGACGTCGTGTGCGCCGGCACGCCCGACGAGGTCATGGCGTGCCCCGACTCGCTGACCGGTGCGTACTTGTCCGGCCGGAAGGTCATAGGGCTGCCCGAGACGCGCCGCGAGCCGCACAAGGGCTCCCTCAAGATCACCGGCGCGCGCCACCACAACCTCAAGAACGTCACCGCAGAGATCCCTCTCGGCACATTGACGGTGGTCACCGGCGTCTCCGGATCGGGGAAGTCATCGCTCGTCACGGACACGCTGGCCCCCGCGCTCACCAACCAGGTGCAGCGGTCGCAGCGTCCGGTGGGGGAGTACGACACCTTGGAGGGCGTGGACCTCATCGACAAGGTCATCGACATCGACCAGTCGCCGATCGGCCGTACGCCGCGCTCCAACCCTGCCACCTACATCGGCCTTTGGGACGACCTCAGGGCCCTCTTCGCGTCCACGCCCGAGAGCCGCCTGCGCGGCTACAGCCCCGGGCGCTTCTCGTTCAACGTCCCCGGCGGCCGCTGCGAGGCCTGCAAGGGCGACGGCCAGATCAAGATCGAGATGAACTTCCTGCCGGACGTCTATGTGCCCTGCGAGGTCTGCGGCGGCAAGCGCTACAACCGCGAGACCCTCGAGGTCACCTACCACGGCAAGACCATCGCCGACGTGCTCGACATGACCGTGCACGAGGCGCTCGCGTTCTTCGGCGCGATCCCGGTGATCAAGAACAAGCTGCAGACGCTGTTCGACGTCGGCCTGGGCTACGTGCGCTTGGGCCAGCCGGCCACGACGCTCTCCGGCGGCGAGGCCCAGCGCGTCAAGCTCGCCAAGGAGCTCCACCGCAAGCAGACCGGCAGGACGTTCTACATCCTCGACGAGCCCACCACCGGGCTCTCCTTTGACGACGTGCGCCAGCTGTTGGACGTGCTCCAGCGCTTGGTGGACGCCGGCAACACGGTGCTCGTGATCGAGCACAACCTCGACGTGGTCAAGGTCGCGGACCGGATCATCGACCTCGGGCCGGGCGGCGGGGACCGCGGCGGGGAGGTGGTGGCCGTGGGCACCCCCGAGGAGGTGGCTGCCAACCCGGCGTCCGAGACCGGGCGATTCTTGGGGCCCGTGCTCGAGCGCACCCGGGAGTTCCAGGCGCACCTGGCCGAGGAGGCCATGCAGGCGGCGGAGCCGGACGCCATCGAGCTGCCGGCGGAGCCGCCGGTGTCGTAGGCGAGAAGGGCGCCCCGGGCGCCCTTCTTTTTTGCCGGCCGGCCGCCAGTCGGCGGTACAATCCCCTGCGTTTGGAACTTCCGAGGCAGAGGGGACGAGGCCCCGTGGTCATTGTCGGCGCGCTGATCAACGGTCTGCTCACAGTGGCCGGTGGGACGGCGGGGCTCCTGCTACGGCGCTTCGTCTCGCAGTCGCTCGGCGACCTCCTCATGGAGGCCCTCGGCCTCTGCGTGATCTTCGTGGCGGTGCAGGGCATGGTCGGCGACGTGGACGCCCTCGTCGTGATCGTCAGCATCGTGGTCGGGACCCTTGTCGGCACCGCTGCCGACATTGACGGGCAGGTGCAGCGGCTCGGCGACTGGGTGCAGGGACGGCTCACGCGGCGGTTCTCCCGCAGCGCCGCGCTCGGGCGCTTCTCGGAGGGCTTCGTCTCGTCGACGCTCTTCACCTGCACAGGGGCCATGGCCATCGTCGGGTCCATCCAGAGCGGGCTCGAGCTGGACCACACCACGCTCATCGCGAAGGGCGTCATCGACATGGTCGTGGTCGTGGTGATGGCGGCCTCGCTCGGCGTCGGCGTCCCGTTCTCGGGGCTCTGCGTGTTCGCCTACGAGGGGCTGCTCAGCCTGCTCGTCGGCCTGCTGTCGCCGGTGCTCACGGACGTCACGGTGGCCCGCATGACGGTCACGGGGTCGCTCTTGCTGCTCGCCGTGGGACTCAACATGCTCGGCGTCACGAGGATCAAGGTGGCGAACCTGGTGCCGGCCGCGTTCGTGCCCTTGTTGCTCGTCTGGTGGGTCTGAGCGCCGACGCCCCAGGTCCGTGCGCCCGGTCGGCCGCCATGTGCTAAACCGGACACTCCGAGAAACGAGGACGCGACACCCGGAGGGCCCATGCCAAAGCGCCCCAAGCTGCAGAAGACCAACGCGATGCGCGAGCTGGACAGCGCCGGCATCGCGTACGAGGCGCTCGAGTACGATCCCGACGCCGTGGGCGACGACTACGGCCTCGGCGTGTCGCGGCTGCTCGGAGAGGACCCGGACACCGCGTTCAAGACCCTCGTCTGCACAGGCTCGGACGGCCCCGTGGTGTGCTGCATCCCGGTGTCGCAGGAGCTGGACCTCAAGAAGGCCGCCGCAGCGGCGGGCGAGAAGCGCCTGGAGCTGCTTCACGTGCGGGATCTCGAGCCGCTGACGGGCTATGTTCGTGGAGGGTGCTCGCCCATCGGGATGAGAAAGCGCCTCCCCACTATCATTGATGAGGCCGCGCTGTTGTTCGACGCGGTGTCGGTCTCCGGGGGTCGCCGCGGCCTGTCGCTCGTGCTGAACCCCGAGGAGCTTGTCGGATTCGTCGAGGCCACCGTGGCCGACATCACACGAGAGTGAGCGGAGGCCCCGTGGCAAAGCACTTTGCACCCCAGACGCAGGCGGAGCCGTGGCCGGACGAGGGCACCGGCGCAATGCCGACGGCCCACGCGGGCGCGCCTGTGGATCCTGGCGAGACCGCGATGTGGGTGGCCTCCCTCGAGGCGTCGCGACGGGTGCAAAGGACGCCGGCGCATCGCTCGAGCGACGTTCCTCAGGGCGCGCACTTCCGACCGGGCCCTGAGGCCGACCTGGAGCCTGCCGACTCGACCGGGGTCTTCATGAAGGCTGCGGCGGGCGCACAGAACCGCCGCCGTGCACGCCGCACCCCGGGCAAGGCGGTCCATGTGAGCGAGGAGGGTCGCGCAAGGCTGCGGGACCTGGCCGTCGAGGAGGCCATGGCCGGGGTTCATGCCGCCGTCGCAGTGGACGTCGAAGGGGCGGAGGCGGTCCCGCCTGTGACGGACGGTCCGGGCCTTTCCCCGCAGGGCCTCGAGGAGGGGTCGCACGACGTGGCCCCCGGCGCCCCTGCGCTCACGGCCACCGAGGAGTGGGAGGCCATCGCGATGGAGCCCGACCTCGCGTACGGCGAGCCGGTGGACTCCATCGACGTGGGGGAGTTCCATGCGCCCGCAGACCTGGCCGAGGAGCCCCACGCGGTCGTGGCTGAAGGGGGCGACGAGCGCGAGGCCGAGGCCAGCGCATCCTCGACCGACCTGGAGAACCAGGTGGGACGGTCGTCCGCGGCCATGTCCGTCCTCGTGCTCATCAGCCGCCTCACCGGCTTTTTGCGGTCCTGGAGCCAGGCCTACGCCCTCGGCGTCACGGTCGTGGCCAGCTGCTACACGGTGGCGAACAACCTGCCGAGCCAGCTCTACGACCTCGTCGTGGGCGGGATGCTCGTCACGGCGTTCCTGCCCGTCTACATGTCGGTCAAGCGCAAGGCCGGCCGTGATGCCGCCAACCGCTACACCTCGAACCTCGTGAGCCTCGTGTCCATCCTGATGGGCGCGGTGACCGTGCTCGGCATCGTCTTCGCGTACCAGGTGGTCCTCACGCAGTCCGTGGGGGCGACGTCGGAGTTCGACTACGGGCTCGCCACCTACCTGTTCCGTTTCTTCGCGGTGGAGGTGCTGCTCTACGCGCTGTCGTCGATCTTCTCGGGCGTGCTCAACGCCGAGCGCGACTATCTTTGGTCCATGGCGGCGCCCATCTTCAACAACTTCATCTGCATGGCGTCGTTCTTTGGCTACGCGTTCTTCCTCGACTCCAACCCCACGCTGGCCGTGCTGCTGCTCGCCATCGGCAACCCGGCGGGCGTGCTCGTGCAGGTCCTCATGCTCGTGCCGTCGCTGCGCCGGCAGGGCATCAAGATCCGCCCCTATGTGGACCTGCACGACCCGGCCCTCAAGGAGACCCTCTCCATCGGCGTCCCGTCCATCGCGGTCACCATCTGCACGTTCGTCACGGTGTCCGTGCAGTCCAGCTGTGCGCTCCAAGTGACGGCGAGCGGTGCGGCGGTGATCTATTACGCGCGCCTGTGGTTCAGCCTGCCCTATGCGATCCTCGTCGTGCCCATCACCACGACGATGTTCACCGAGCTCTCGGAGCTCGCGTCCCGGAACGACACGGCCGGGTTCAAGCGCGGCATCGGGTCGGGCAGCGCGCGCATCCTCTTCTTCATGGCGCCGTTCGGGCTGTTCCTCATCGTGTTCGCGCCCGAGCTCATCTCGATGCTCAACTCCGGCAACTTCACCGCCGAGGAGACCTCGATGACGGCGCAGTACCTCTGCATGCTCGGGCTGGGTCTGCCGTTCTACGGGCTCTGCATGTACCTGCAGAAGATCTGCTCGGCCCAGCGGGCCATGACGTTCTACGCGGTGGCGAACATCGTGGGCTCGGCGATCCAGGTGGCCGTGTGCGTGTTCTGCACGCCGATCTGGGGGCTCAACATGGTGGGCCTCTCGTCCTCGATCTACTTCGTCGCGGTGGACGTCGTGACCTTCCTCTACCTGCGTCGGAAGATCGGCGCGCTGGGGCTCGGGGCCATGGCGGGGTCGTTCGTCCGGTCGTTTGCCGTGGGCGTTGCCGGCGCAGCCGTTGGCGGGGCGATCCTCTGGGCCTGTGGCACCTACCTCGGGCTCACGGCCACGGGGCTGCTCACCGGGCTCATCCTCTGCGTGCTCGGCGGCGTTCCGGCGCTGCTCGTGACCTACGGGCTGGCGCTCGCGCTCAAGATGCCGGAGGCGCGCTTCCTCCGCTCGCTGCTCGGCCGCGCCTAGCCCTCGCGATTGTCTGACGACCCCTGCGGGCCCCGCCTCCCGCGTGGGTGAACTCTCTGTTTCAGGGCGGTTTTAACAGGGACCACAAAACATTCGCGCGGCGCGCGAGCCGCTACCATTTGCCCCAATTATCCGCGCGTTCACCGATGCATCGAATCCAGGGCTCGCCCTGGCAGCAGGCTCAGGAGCGCACGACAGGGGGAGAGAAACCATGGGTATGCAGTTCACCCGCCGCAACTTCCTGCAGGGCACCGCCGTTGCCGTGAGCGCGATCGCACTGGCCGGCTGCGGCAACAGCAACGACGGATCGGGCGCCAGCTCTGACGCCGACTCGGGCACCGTCTCCGGTGACACCTCGGGCGACGCCTTCAAGCTGGGCGGCATCGGCCCCCTGACCGGTGGCGCCGCCATCTACGGCACCGCCTGCAAGTACGGCGCCCAGGTGGCCGTCGATGAGCTCAACGCCGCGGGCGGCGCCCAGCTGGAGCTCAACTTCCAGGACGACGAGCACAACCCCGAGAAGTCCGTCAACGCCTACAACACCCTCAAGGACTGGGGCATGCAGGTGCTGATCGGCACCACCACCACCGGCCCCTGCGTGTCGGTCTCCAAGGAGGCCAACGCCGACAACATCTTCGAGATCACGCCGTCCGCCAGCTCCACGGACGTCATCGGCGGCCAGCCGGACACCGACGGCAACATCACCGAGCAGCGCAAGGGCAACGTCTTCCAGATGTGCTTCACGGACCCCAACCAGGGCACCGCCTCCGCCGAGTACATCAAGGACAAGAACCTCGGCACGAAGATCGCCGTCATCTACAATAACTCCGACGCCTACTCCAAGGGCATCTACATCAAGTTCAAGGCCGAGGCCGCGAAGCTGGGGCTCGACATCGTGTCCGAGACCTCCTTCACGGACGACTCCGCCACGGACTTCAAGACGCAGCTCAACGACGCCAAGGACAAGGGGGCGGACCTCGTCTTCCTGCCCATCTACTACCAGCCGGCGTCCCTGATCCTCAAGCAGGCCAAGGACATGGGCTATGCGCCCAAGTTCTTCGGCGTCGACGGCATGGACGGCATCCTGGGCCTCGAGGGCTTCGACACCTCGTTGGCCGAGGGCGTCATGCTGCTGACCCCGTTCGTGGCGACCGCTGACGACGAGAAGACCAAGAAGTTCGTCGAGGAGTACAAGAAGGTCTCCGGCTCCGATGAGAACCCCAACCAGTTCGCGGCGGACGCCTACGACTGCGTGTGCGTGGTGAAGCAGGCCCTGGAGAACGCCGAGTGCACGCCGGACATGAGCGCCTCCGACATCTGCGACAAGCTGGTGGCGGCCATCACGGCGCCGGACTTCAAGTACTCCGGCCTCACCGGCGAGGACATGACCTGGACGGACAGCGGCGAGGTGACCAAGACCCCCAAGGGCATGATCATCCAGTCGGGCCAGTACCAGCCGCTGGACTAAGGGGCGCTCACCGCAGGGGCGGGCGCGTCTGGTCCGATGTGTTTCGGCTCTTTCACGCGGGTTAATTCCGTTTAACGGTGCGGGAGGCCGTCCTGTGGGGGCGGCCTCCCTTCGCGCAATCTAGCACGAGTTTTGTAGGCACATCCAGGAGACGGAGAAAAGGAGGGAAGGCATGGATTTCCTCACGAACCTGATCAACGGCATCAGCCTGGGGAGCATCTACGCGATCATCGCCCTCGGCTACACGATGGTGTACGGCATCGCGAAGATGCTGAACTTCGCCCACGGCGACGTGATCATGGTCGGCGGCTACATCTGCTTCATGACGCTCAACGCGCTGGGGCTGAACCCGCTCATCGGCATCCTCGCGGCCGTCGTCGGCTGCACCCTTCTCGGCATCTGCATCGAGCGCATCGCGTACAAGCCGTTGCGCCAGAGCCCGAGCCTGACGGTGCTCATCACAGCCATCGGCGTCTCCTATCTCCTGCAGAACCTGGCGCTGCTCATCTGGGGCGCGAACCCCAAGGTCTTCCCGTCCGTCGTCGGCGGCTCCGGCCCGATCATGCTGTTCGACGGGCAGCTCGTCATCTCGATGGAGACCATCGTCACGATCGTGGTCTGCGCTGTGATCATGGTGGCCCTCGTGCTCTTCACGTCGAAGACCAAGATGGGCAAGGCCATGCGCGCCTGTTCCGAGGACCCCGGCGCGGCGCGGCTCATGGGCATCAACGTGGACACCACCATCTCCACGACCTTCGCCATCGGCTCCGGCCTCGCCGCCATCGCCGGCGTGCTCATGATGAGCGCCTACCCGAGCCTCGTGCCCACCACCGGATCGATGCCCGGCATCAAGGCGTTCACTGCGGCCGTCTTCGGCGGCATCGGCTCCATCCCGGGCGCGGTGCTCGGCGGCGTACTGCTCGGCATCATCGAGGTCTTCGCGAAGGCCTATATCGGCACGCAGTTCGCCGACGCCATCGTGTTCGCCGTGCTGATCGTCGTCCTGCTCATCAAGCCGAGCGGCCTGCTCGGCAAGTACGTGCCCGAGAAGGTGTAGGTGAGCGCCATGGCAAAGGAAACCACTGCGGCGGCCGTGCCGACCAAGGACCGGCTGCTCAAGGCCCTCACGGGCAACCTGGGCACCTACCTGATCGTGGTCGCGTTCTTCGTGATCATCGAGGCCATGATCGCCGGCAAGTCCATCACGAGCGCGTTCCAGGGCCAGCTCGTGCCCATCTGCGTGTACGTGAGCGCCGCCCTCTCGCTCAACCTGGTGGTCGGCGTGTCCGGCGAGCTGTCGCTCGGCCACGCGGGCTTCATGTCCGTCGGCGCCTTCTCGGGCGCGATTCTCAGCTCCGTGCTGATGGACGCGGTGCCGGACCCGGCGCTCAGGCTCCTGCTGTGCATCATCACCGGCGGCATCTTTGGCGCCATCTTCGGCGCGATTGTCGGGGTGCCGGTCATGCGGCTCTCTGGCGACTACCTGGCGATCGTCACCCTGGCCTTTGGCGAGATCATCAAGAACCTGCTCAACAACCTGTACGTGGGCCACGACGCCGCCGGCCTGCACTTCTCGATGACGGACACCACGTCGCTCGGCATGACCAACGGAACGGTCGTCGTCAACGGGCCCCAGGGCGCCGTGGGCATCACGAAGATCTCCACGTTCGTGGCCGGCACGCTCCTGGTGCTCTTCACGCTCTTCGTCGTGCTCAACCTCATGAAGAGCCGGTCCGGGCGCGCGATCATGGCCGTCCGTGACAACAAGATCGCCGCGGAGGCCGTGGGCATCAACGTCACCAAGTACCGCCTCATGGCCTTTGTGGTGGCGGCCGCCCTTGCCGGCATGGCGGGCGCCCTCTACGCGATGAACTTCTCGTCGGTGGTCCCGAGCCGCTTCGACTACAACACGTCGATCCTCATCCTCGTGTACGTGGTGCTCGGCGGCATCGGATCGATGCGCGGCTCTGTGATCGCGGCGGCCATCCTCACGGTGCTCCCGGAGACGCTCCGCTTCATGGCGGACTACCGCATGTTGATCTACGCCGTCGTGCTGATCGCCGTGATGGTGCTTCCCAACATCCCTGCCGTGGCGAGCCTCATGGAGAAGGTCAAGGAAGCCATGCCCTGGAACAAGCGCACGACCGCTGAGGAAGGGGGCGCCCAGTGAGCCCGACCACGCAGAACCCAGACAGCGAGAAGAAGACCTACCGGGCGCAGGCCGAGCGCGCCAAGACGGGGGAGACCTCCGAGAAGAAGACCTACGCCGCTCAGGCCGCCAAGGCCCACGACAAGGACGCGCCGGGCACCGCTCCTGTGGCGGGGCCGGTGGACAAGGGCGCCCGCATGGTGCCGCTCCCGAGCGACGGCATCGTCCCGGAGCGCGACCTGTACTCCACGCCGGTGCTCGAGTGCCGGCACCTCGGCATCGACTTCGGCGGCCTGCACGCGGTGGAGGACTTCAACCTGATCGTGGGCAAGACCGAGATCGCCGGCCTCATCGGCCCCAACGGCGCCGGCAAGACCACGGTGTTCAACCTGCTCACCAAGGTGTACCAGCCCACCCGGGGCACGATCCTGCTCGACGGCAAGGACACGAGCGGCATGAACACGGCGCGCCTCTCCCGCGAGGGCGTCGCGCGCACGTTCCAGAACATCCGCCTCTTCAGCTCGATGACCGTGGAGGAGAACGTCACCATCGGCCTCCACAACGCGGTGCCGTACGGCATGTGGTCCGGCATCCTGCGCCTGCCCAAGTACTGGGTCTCCGAGCACAAGCTGCACGAGAGGGCCATGGAGCTGCTCGACGTGTTCGACATGACCGGCGTGGCCAACGTGGAGGCCGGCAACCTGCCCTACGGCGCACAGCGGCGCCTGGAGATCGTGCGCGCGCTGGCCACGGGCCCCAAGCTGTTGCTGCTCGACGAGCCGGCGGCCGGCATGAACCCGTCCGAGACGGCCGAGCTGATGGAGAACATCCGCAAGATCCGCGACGACTTCCAGATCGCGGTGCTCCTCATCGAGCACGACATGGACCTCGTGATGGGCATCTGCGAGGGCATCGCGGTGCTCAACTACGGCAAGATCATCGCCAAGGGCACGCCGGCCGAGATCCAGGGCAACCCGCAGGTGATCGAGGCCTATCTGGGCTCCGACGCGACGAAGGAGGCGTAAGCGATGGCGAACCCGCTGCTCAAGGTGGACGACCTCCACGTGTACTACGGCAACATCCACGCCATCAAGGGCGTCTCCTTCGAGGTGAACGAGGGCGAGATCGTGTCGCTGATCGGTGCGAACGGCGCCGGCAAGACGACGACGCTCAACACCGTCGCCGGCTTGTTGAAGGCGCGCAAGGGCACCATCGAGTTCCAGGGCGAGAACCTGCAGCACGTGCCCGCGCACAAGGTGGTCAACCGCGGCATGGCCCTCTGCCCCGAGGGCAGGCGCGTGTTCCTCAACATGACGGTGCGCGAGAACCTCGAGATGGGCGCCTACACGAGAAACGACGCCGAGGCGAAGGAGACCATCGAGACGGTTTTCGAGCGCTTCCCGCTCCTCAAGGAGCGCGCGTGGCAGCGCGCCGGCACGCTCTCCGGCGGTGAGCAGCAGATGCTCGCGATGGGCCGCGCGATGATGTCGAGGCCCTCGCTGCTGATGCTCGACGAGCCGTCGATGGGTCTCGCGCCCATTCTCGTGGACGAGATCTTCGACATCATCAAGGCACTGCACAATGCCGGGACCACGATCCTTCTGGTGGAGCAGAACGCCTCGAAGGCGCTCTCGATCGCCGACCGCGCCTATGTGCTCGAGACGGGCAACGTCTCGATGGAGGGCCCGGCGGCCGAACTGGCGAACGACGACCGCGTGCGCAAGGCCTATCTCGGCGGCTAATGGCAATGAGTCGCCATCCGACGGGTTGTGACTCATAGATGGATGTGAATGGGGGCGCTGCCGGTCTGGTAGCGCCCCTATGTGCTTGGGCTCAGTGCCCCGAATCTGCTCGCTCGCGCCGGCGCGCCGATACGGGGTCAACTGTTGCGGGATTTGCCCCATCTCGACCCCAGGACGGGCGGGGAACCGGTGTCGCGCCGGAATCCTGACGATAGGAGGTAAACAGTTCGACGGCCTGCCCCGAGACGTGCTTCTCGCGCGAGGAGGCCAATCCGGGGCTCCCCGGCGTCCGTCCCTTTGTCTAGTCCAGCGGCATCGTGGGGTTGTCGCGGGTGAGGATTTGCTTCTCGACCACCGCGCCACCCAGGTACTTCGTCACCAGGCCCGCCAGCTCGTCAATTGCGGCGACGAGGTCGCCGGCGCGCTCCGGGTCCACGGACTCGATCACGAGGAAGGCGTTCGCGGAGTCGTCGTCGAGCGCCGTTCGCTGCCCGTCGCGCCAGTTGAGGCAACGGCACACCGCGCCCGCATCGTCCCGGTAGCAGACCTCGCCGGGCAGCGTGGGGTCGTCCTTCTCCTCGCCAAGGCCGCGGAACGCGTCGCCGCCCTCGGTTGTGCCCAGCCGCAGGTCGCCCTCGAACGCGTCCACGTTCTCGCCGCCCACGGGCAATGCGTACGTGAGCGAGATCACGTTGTAGAGGTCCACGGACGGGGTGATCGGCCCCACGGGCCGGTCCTTGTGCACGCGCTTCAGCAGGTTCTCGATCGAGACGCGGGCCCCGCGCTTGGTCTTGAACTTCTGGTAGGCCTCGCGCCACACCTTCACCGGGCGGTTCTCGGACAGGGTGGGGGAGTCCAGGTGCCTCTCGGCGGCGCGGTTGGCGTCGGACAGGAGCTTCTCGATCTCTGCGCGCTCCTCGTCCGTCACCTCGCTGGCCGGCTTCATGCCGCGCACCACCACTGCTCCGATGGAAGCGTCGGGGAACAGCTCCCAAAACGAGTCTTCGACCACAAACCGAGCCATGACAGAGCCTCTCTCCTCGCTGGGACAGACGATAAACACGGAAAGTATAGGAGACAAAAACCGCAGGTACAACGCGCGTGTGCAGTTCCTGTTGCCAGTGTATCGCGCATCGGCCGAACATTTCGCGCCTGTAACAAAGCTGGAATGTCGAACCGGCTGTGAACCCCCGCTGGGCGAGGGCGCCCGAGTGGAGTCGCAAGCGACCTGTGCAGGGCGCAGGTTGGAGCCTGGAACGTGTGCGCCGCACAGATCGCGTTGATCGGAAAAGCGAACCCGTGCGCGGCATGGGACGACTTGCGGGCCCTGCGCGTGGCACAGGTCCTCTCAGCCGGCGTGGCCGAGACATGCGCCGCACAAGTCGGATTTTCCGATCCGGCCTAGACGTGCGCCGCACAGGTTGCCTCGATAAGGGTGCGCGAACCTGTGCGCGGCACGAGACTGTGTCCGAACACTGCGCGTCGCACAGGTTGTCCCGATCGGAAAAGCGAACCTGTGCGTGGCATGGGACGAATGGCGGGCTATGTGCGCCGCACAGGTTCTCCTAGTCGGGGAAACCGAGATACGCGCCGCACAAGTCGGCCTTTCCGATCCAGCCTAGACAAGCGCCGCATAGGTTGCCCCGATCGGAAAAGCGAACCTGCGCTCCGCACAAGTCGTCGGGTGCCCATGCAAAAGAGCCGAGACGTTTTCCACGCCCCGGCCCTCTGGTACGTCTCGTGTTGCTCGGCTAGTGCCGGAAGACGATCTCGCCCGTGTCCGCATTCATCGCGTCCACGATGGCCAGCGACTCTAGGCGGTACCCGCGCTCGCGGAGGTCGTCGCCGCCCGGCTGGAAGCCCTTCTCGATGGCGATGCCGATGCCCTCGATCGTTGCGCCGGCCTG
Organism: Kribbibacterium absianum; assembly: GCF_030067705.1. Taxonomy (GTDB): domain Bacteria; phylum Actinomycetota; class Coriobacteriia; order Coriobacteriales; family Atopobiaceae; genus Kribbibacterium; species Kribbibacterium absianum. The sequence continues at coordinate 216,633 of NZ_JASJEX010000004.1, read as the reverse complement.
GGTCACGAGGTCGATCAGGCCGTTGAGCGCGCAGCCGTTCGCGAGGAAGTCGTCGATGATCAGCACGTGGTCGTCCGGTGAGATGAACTTCTTGGACACGATCACGTCGTAGGTGCGCTTGTGCGTGTAGCTCACGATTTGCGTGGTGTAGAGGTCGCCATCGAGGTTGATGGACTGGGCCTTCTTGGCGAAGACCATCGGAACGCCCAGCTGCTCGGCGACGATGCTCGCGATGGCGATGCCGGAGGCCTCGATGGTGAGCACTTTGGTGATGGGGCAGTCAGCGAAGAGCCGACAGAACTCGTCGGCCATCGCATGGATCAGCTCGATGTCCACTTGGTGATTCAAGAAGTTGTCCACTTTGAGGACGTTGCCGGGCTTGACCGTTCCGTCGCGCAGAATGCGCTCCTCCAGCAGCTCCATGGGACCTCCGGTTCCTCGCCGATTGAGAGTGATTGCATCAGGATAAAACAGGGAGCCTTCAGGGACGCCTCAGATGCTGAAAAACGCAGTACCGAGAAATCTCGCGGTCACGCGTCGTGTCGGTGTCTACAGAAGGTGGGAAAATGTAGACAATCAGATGAGAGGGGTGGACATGTCGCAGGCAACAGTGGTGCGCGAGAAGACAGCGGTCGTGTCCGGGCGCGTGGAGGAGAGCCGCAAACACCGGGTCGATATGGTCTTCGAAGGAGCCGGCACCTCAGGTTCTGAGCAGATTCGGCTCATGTACGAGTACGTCGACAGGACTGGCGAGGTTCCGAATTATGAGGAGCTGGCAGACCAGGCAAGACGGGCAGCGGCGGCGCGCGAAGTTTTGGCTCTTACCGAAGGCTGGTATGCGCCCGAACTCGTTGACAAGGATGCGAAAGAGCTCCAAGTCGAGCGGGCGGCCTCCTATGTTTAAAGCCCTCCTGGACACGAACATCCTCGTCGACATGGCCTTCAGGGGAAGGCCGGACCACGAAGCCGCGCGGGAGGTCTTCCGCAGGGCCGAACAGGGCCAGTTGTCGTTGGCCTGTGGCGCGGACTCCCTGGCTGTGTTCGCGTACTCCGCTGGGCGACACTATGCGACCCGCGAGCAAGTGCAGAGCGTGCTCAGGGGTCTGGTGGAACTGCTCGAAGTGGTGCCTCTCGATGCCCGGCTGATCTCCTCGGCTCTGGACCTCGACGAACCCGACCTGGACGACCAGATCGTTCACGCATCGTTTCTCGCGTGCGGAGCCGACGTGCTGGTCTCTCGCGACGCCGAGGCGTTCGAAGGCCTGGCCAAAGTGGCAGCACCGCGGCTCCTTGGGATGCTGGGAGCCTGCGAGCGCTAGGCCGGCAGCCACAGTGACGCGGCCACCAAGAGCTGTGCAGCGTAGTAGATGGCCAAATTGAACGGTCGGGGAGGCCGTCCGGGCTGGAGGCTGTAGCCGTTCAGCACCATGCAGGCGTCGCTCAACTCGAACGTCACGGCGCCGATCGCCATGCAGACAGACTGCGGGCTGGGGGAGAAGACAGCCCAGGCGATGGCGGCTGCGGACATGGTGCTGACCACGACCAGGTAGCTGTAGCCCAGGCGGCCGATGAGCGGGGTCGGCGCCTTGACCCGTTTGGCGAAGAACGGCCAGAGCACGGCGCAGATTGCTGCCGACAAAAGCACGGTGGCCAGCACGTTCGCGCCAACGCCGAGCAGGGCCGCGAGGTACAGCACGTGACCAAGCGCGAACGCGACGATTCCCACGCCGAGGAACACGTTCTTGGCCGTGCCCTCGCAGAGGTGCCGTGCGGCCATCAGGACATCGCCAAGCGCGCCGGCCACGAGCCCTGCCGCGACCGTCCAAGCGAACAGGGAAGGGCTTCCAGCGGCGCCGAGCAGTCCGACAGCCGCGAACAGCGCCGAGGCTGCGCCCTTGAGCGGCACGGCTCGTCGCAGCGCGCCCCTGCGGTCCGTGACAATGAACCAGGCGTCCATCAGCACGCCGAGGACACCGAGCACCCACGCGCACACCACGCCGGACACAGTGCACCCCTCCCTACGGTTGGCACAGGATGGTGGCACAGGAAACGGGGGACTTCAAACAGCGCGTTCCGGCCGGTCGTTTGCGCGGAACCGTTTCCCCGCAATGAGTTGCGGGGAAACGGTTCTCCACAACCCATGTCTGCGGCAAAACAGTAGGAAACGCATGAGGACAAGGCCACTGGGCCGTCATTTCCGCGCAACCGGCCCGGGAGTTTTGCGGACAATCGATTCCGCGCACGTCCGCAGCGGGCGGGAGGGCGCCCCCCCAGAGCTCGCCCCTCCAAAGCGCGCCACCCCACGAGCCGTCGCGCCGGGAGGCGGTCTCGCGCAGTTCTTGTGCGCCGAGCCCCCGCACGTGCGTACGTGCTATCATCCAAGTCCGTTGCGCGAACTCTGCGCACCCAAGCGGGATGTCGCGAAAGCCCCGTCCCCACCTGATCGGCGCCACCGAAGGCTGCTGACTGGTCCTCACAATGCAACTGCACCAGGGCTCTGCGCCCTGTCCTTTGGCTGTGATGACCGGTGGCTCCCGAGCGCACCGGTTTTTTGTTACACAACGGCCGACAAGGCCACGAAAGGAAGGTGTACCGCTATAGCCAAGAACGACGGGCCGCGCATCAACGGCCAGATCAACGCCAGGACCTGCCGCCTCATTGGGGTGGACGGCTCGCAGCTGGGTCTCTTCGGGATCCGTGACGCGCTGCGCATCGCCGAGGACCAGAACCTCGACCTGGTGGAGATCGCCCCCAACGCCGATCCCCCGGTCTGCAAGGTCATGGACTACGGCAAGTACAAGTACGAGCAGGCCATCAAGGCCAAGGCCGCTCGTAAGAACCAGCAGCGGGTCGAGATCAAAGAGATGAAGTTCCGACCCAAGATCGATAAGGGCGACTACGAGACCAAGAAGGGTCACGTGATGCGCTTCCTCAAGAAGGGCGCCCGCGTCAAGATCACGATCATGTTCCGCGGCCGCGAGATGGCGCACCCGGAGGAGGGCCGCAAGATCCTCGACCGGCTCGCTGAGGACCTGCGCCCTTACGCGACCGTTGAGCAGCAGCCCAAGATGGAGGGCCGCAACATGCACATGCTCGTCGCCCCCATCAAGGGCGCCTTCGACGAGAAGGAGCCCGAGGGCAAGGACAAGAAGGAGAACTAGCATGCCCAAGATGAAGACCCACAAGGGTACCGCCAAGCGCTTCCGCCGCACCGGCACCGGCAAGATCATGCGCGCCCGCGCCTTCAAGAGCCACATCCTCACCAAGAAGTCGCCGAAGCGCATCCGCAACTTCCGCAAGGAAGAGGTGCTCGACAAGGCCGACGTGAAGACCGTCGAGCAGCGCATGGGCAAGGGCCGTCAGTAAGCCCCACAGCCACGAATCTTTAGCAGCAAGGGGCCGAGAACCTCGCCCTGTTTTAGGAGTTGATAGACATGGCACGAGTCAAGCGCGCAGTGATGGCCAAGAAGAAGCGCCGCACCCTCCAGGAGCGCACCAAGGGCTACTACGGCACCTCCAGCCGCACCCTCCGCGGCATGAAGGAGCAGAGCCGCCACTCCATGCAGTACCAGTACCGCGACCGTCGCAACAAGAAGCGCGACATCCGCAAGCTCTGGATCCAGCGCATCAACGCGGCCGCCCGCATGAACGACATGAACTACTCCAACTTCGTGCACGGCCTCAAGCTGGCCGGCGTGGAGCTGGACCGCAAGGTGCTCTCCCAGATCGCCTACGAGGACGCCGACACCTTCGCGCAACTGGCCGAGGTCGCCAAGAAGGCCCTCGCCGAGGCGGAGTAGCCAGCGGCTCATCCGAGAAACAAGAACCGCCCGAGAAGGAAGGCCTTCTCGGGCGGTTTTTCTTATTGCGATATAAGCTGCGTCACCGGTCGCGCATCTCCCGCTCGTACTCGCGGTACACGTCCAGCTCCCACTGCTTGCGGGCCGCCTTGGCCGTGGTCTCGAGGATGAGGCCGCAGACCAGGCTCAGCGCTCCGCACCCACAGAGGGCAGTCGCAACCACGGCGGTCGGGAGGCGGGGCACCAGGCCGGTCCTGGCGAACTCCGCGACCACCGGGATGCCGACGACGAGGCCGACGAGGACGAGCAGCGCCGCGAAGAGCCCGAAGAAGGCCATGGGCCGGTACTCCTTGAAGAGGCTCGCGATGGATGATAGCACCTTCACGCCGTCGCCGACGGTGTCCAGCTTGGAGACCGACCCCTCGGGGCGGTCGCGGTAGTCGATGGGCACGTCGACGATGCGCCAGCGGCGATCCACGGCGAAGATGGAGATCTCGGTCTCCACCTGGAAGCCGGGGGAGAGCACGGGGCAGGTTTTCACGAAGGCGCGGGTGAACCCGCGGTAGCCGGTCATCACGTCGTCGAAGGCGTAGCCGTAGATGGCCTTGATGAGCCACCGGACCAGGTCGTTGCCGAAGCCGTGCATGGCCCGGGTGTTCTCCTCGGCGTAGGTGCCGTTCGAGAGGCGGTCGCCCACGGTCATGTCCGCGGTGCCGTTCGCGAGGGGCTCGAGCAGCGACCGCGCGGCTTCTGCGGGGTAGGTGTCGTCGCCGTCCACCATCAGGTAGTAGTCCGCGTCGACATCCCGGAACATCTGGCGCACGACGTTGCCCTTGCCCTGGCGGGGCTCGACGTGCACGACCGCCCCGTGCTCGCGGGCGATGTCCGCGGTGCCGTCGGTCGAGTTGTTGTCGTAGACGTAGATGGTGGCGCCCGGGAGCGCCGCGCGGAAGTCGTCGACCACCTTGGCGATGGTTACGGACTCGTTGTAGCAGGGGACGAGGACGGCCACGGAGGCCTGGTTGAGCGGCTTGGGGGTGAAACAGACGGGCGAGGCCATGAGCATTTCCTTCTGTCCGGGCTGTGAGCGTCCATGATGATACTGGCAACGGCAAACTAACGAGGAACCTGCACGCCAACTGCGCACGAGCCCCGTCCGGCGCGGCGCAGTGGGGGATCATCTCCTTGAACAACCGATGAAAGGCTTCCATGCCCCGTTCTGTCTCTCCAACCGGGCTCTCAAAGGCCGGGATTGCCGTGGCGCTCGCGGTCGTCACGGCGCTTGTGCTCGGTGCCCTCGGCGTGCAATGGCGCGTCACGCTGTTCTGGGTGGTGTTCCTGCCCTGTGCGTGGCTCCTCTGGTGTTGGCGTCGCACCTTGATGGAGAGCCCCGAGCGGCTGTTCCTGTTCCTGGCGCTACCCACTGGCCTTCTGATGTGCGCATTCATGCCGACGATCGTCTCGGTGAGCTGGGATGGCTACGTGCATTACAAGGTGGCGAACCAGATCGCACAGGGGGAGACCTTTGTGACCACTGGCGCCGATGCCATCAACTACGACATGGACGGCATTTATGTGGTGGGGCTTGTGCCTTGGGGCACCTCCGACAACGACTGGGATCCCAACTGGCAGGGGATTCTCACTGAAGATGGGATGGAGAAGGCCAACGGGCGGTTCGCGGAGCTTGGCGATGTCACCTACAAGGTGAGCGACGGGTCCTTCGCTTGGGGCGTGACCACTATGGGCCGCATCCCCAACGCGCTCGGGCTCTGGCTTGGCGACCTGCTCGGCGCGCCGTACCTGCTGCGTCTCTTCCTGGGACGGCTCACGAACCTGCTCTTCTGGATTCTCTTGGTGTGGCTGGCGATGACGAGGCTCAAGTCTGGCAAGCGCATCGTGTGCGCCATTGGCCTTTTGCCGATCCTGCTCTTCGAGGCCTGCAACTACAGCTACGACCCGTGGTGTGTCGGTTTCCTGCTGCTGGGCTTTGCGAGCTTTGTGGGCGAGCTGCAACGGCCGGAGAAGCCCCTGACGCTCGGCGGGGCGCTCTGGATACTGGCGCCGTTCACACTCGGTGTCCTCATCAAAGCGGCCTGGATCCCCGGCGGCCTCTTCCTGCTCTTCCTACCTCAGAAAAAGTTTCGCACCAGGGGTGCCCGCGTCCTGTGGATCCTCGCGTGTGTCGTCGTGGCGCTCGGTGTGACGTGGACCTTCATGGGCCCCTTCCTGTCGCGCGGCGGGTCCGGCTACTCGGACAGTCGTGGCGAGGCCCTGACGAGCGCCACGGTGAACATCGACTCGGCCGAGCAGCTGGCCCAGATGGCCGAGAACCCGCTGCGGTTCCTGTGGGTTCTTGTGGTCTGGTTCGTCGGCTACCTCAATCCCTGGCCCATCTTTGAGCAGCTCTTCGTGAACTTCTGCTACCTGCCGCGCCCGGTGCTCTGGCCCCTTTGGACGGTGGGTGAGATCGCGCTGCTCGCTCTCGCCACAAGCTGCGACCGCACGCAGGCGGACGACGGCTGGCCGAGCAGAGCGCTGCGCATCGCAGCCATCGTGGGTATCGTGCTGGCCTACTGCTTGCCGGCCATCTCGCTGTACCTGGGCTACACCAACGTGGGGGCGGACTACATCCTCGGCATGCAGATGCGCTACATGTTGCTGTACCTGCCGTTGGTGCTTCTCTTGGTGCTGAACCTGGGCACGCGGAGCCGGGCGTGGGTGCAACGGCGCGTGCTCGGCCCGGTGGCTGAGAGGCTTCCCGAGCGTTGGCGCCCCGCTGCCCAGAATCCTGCGGACGTGTTCGCCGCCCTGCAGTCGCTGCTTGCGTGGGTGATGATCGCGCTGGGGTTCTTGGTGAGGTTCTAGGAAGGTCGCGGAACAGGCTCAGGGCCTACAGAATGCGTCGGACGCCCGGAATCTTCCAGAGGAGCCAGCTTACGCCGTAGCCGATGGCAACCACCACCAGCTCCCACAGGACCACGGCCCCCAATGGGTGCATCGCGTGTGAGAGCAGCTCAAAGACGCCCTCCGTGTGCGCGATCACCAAATCCGAGACCAGATAGACGCCAAAGGAACCCACTCCGAGCGTGGTGATAAAGCTCTGGGCGGCAGGAGCCGGCTCGACCCGGCCGAGCGCGTACTTCGCGACCACGAACAGGGCCATGGCCTGGAGCACGATGGGCGCGCCGAACCGGTCGTCAAGGAAGAGGTAGCTCCCGGGATTGGCGAGGTACTCCTGATAGGTCATGCCCAGCTGGAACGCCAGAAGTCCCAGGTACAGGACCAGGGCGCAGACGACGCAGGTGCGGTTCGGCTCCAGCCACGTCTCGATGTAGTAACCGGCGAAGAGGACGGAGACCACCGAGCTGAACAGGCTCATGCCGTTGAGCATCTGGTCGGGCAGTGCGAGAACTGCGGACCCGTAACGCCCGAGAATGGACGAGAAGGCCACCAGGCCGAGGCTCAGGGCGAAAAGATAGAGATAATCGGCCTTCGTCATTACGGACGCGAGCCGCTGGAGCAGCGGCAGGCTCAGCAAGATCCCCAAGTAGAGGTAGAGGTACCAGAACGCGCGGGTGACCGGCCCCCTTGGAGACGGTTCCGACGAAACCAACGGGGTCGAGCCCGTTGCCGGCGGCGATCCAGTAGACCCCGCTAAAGAGGATCAGCGCCACGAGCACGCGGGCAAGCCGCTGCCAGTGTTTGCGCGGAGGGTCGGTGCGACCGAGCAGCACGGCTCCAGAGACCATCAGGAAGAGGGGCACCGCTGTCTTGGACACGAAGAAGTAGGCGAGCGAGGCGAACCATGTGGCGTTGGGGGCCGTGTCCAGGAAGATCTCGCTGTTGGTGTGGTTCACGATGACGAGGAAGCAGGCGACCACTCGGATGACATCCAAGTAGATCACGCGTCGTTTGAATAGCTTAGTCAACGGGCACCTTCCCGGGAATAAGACCGCCCGGGTTCTTAACATGGGCGCGTTTGCTGGCCCTCGAACAGACGGCGGCACGACGGCCATGGCGAGCGCTGCGACGGCGCACGGTATGCCTTCTGGTGCCGCGTTGCGCGACCTCACTCCACATGGTAGATCGTCCACCCGCCCTCCAGCGACGCCACTGGAGTGAACGCCACGTCCGCGCTGTCCAGGGCTGTCATGTCCTGACTGCTCACGTAGTAGTCGATGCCGAGGGTTCTGACGTCCTCGACTGAAAGGTCTACTGAGAACAGGTCGGCTTGCACCAACTCGAATGTGGTGGCGTGCTCGTCCTGGACGTTCACCCGAATATGCGCGTAGCGGTTGTAGATGTCCTCGTACCGGCCGGTCGGATCCACTCGATGCCAGCGCTCGAGGTCCGGATAGACATTGACGCTGTTGATGGTCGCCGCGCCGTTGGCCACGCAATACTGGGCCACTTCGTTGCGCTCACTGGCCCAGAGAGCATCGGGGTCGCTCGCTACCAGCTCGCGGATGACGCGAGCCGAAGAACTGTCTGTGAGGATGGCAGTGCCCTGCTGGATGGGGTTCGCAAGAGCGCCAGGGAGCACGCAGAGCATCACGGCGCAGGCAAGTGCCGTCCGTCGCGCTCGGCCAGTGCAGGGAGCGGCCAGAAAGCAGCCGAGGTTGCCGACAAAGAGCACGAGCGGGCAGCCGAATAAGAGGCACAACAACACCAACGGGTACGGATAGCTCTGTGAGGCTCGCACCGTGAGTCCGAGTCCCAGCACGAGGGCCAACGCCAGAGCCACGCCATAATAGCGCCGGGTTTTACGATCTCCGCCCGAGGCTAGGGTCAGCGCACGGAAGCACAGAAGCGTCTCGATGTACCCAATTGCCATAGGGCAGCGCTCCGTTAGCACCTGAGACAAGAAAGTGATTTTGGCGAGCCAGACGGGGATTTCAACGTACATAAAGAGGAGAAAGCAGGCGGCCAAGGACGCCAGGGCGATTGAGAGCTTGTCCCGACGCAGACATGAGGCGATTCCGAACACCAGACCCAGCGGAAAGAACGTGAAGAAGGACGACGCAGTGGTGAGCCCAGCGCCTGCTGGTGCGAGACCAAGTGCCGAAAGGTAGCTGAAGATGCTCTTGACCAAGGACGGTCCGTCGCCGCCAGAGACATCGCGGGCACCAGGGTACACCGTAGAGAGCGTCGCCTGAATGGCTGGCCATCCGAGCCATGCGCAGGCGCCCATAAGTCCGATCCAGAAAATCCCACAGACGGCCAGCGGAGGCATCCACTGCCAGAGGGAGAGTCGGCCGCCCGCTCGGAACCATTGGATCGCAATCCCTGCTCCCAGCAACAGGAACACATAGAAGAACAGGATTTGCCAAGCCGGGTAGAGAATCCAGAGGTAGCAACCCGCACACCAGAAAAGCCCCACTGCGCAGAGCCACCGTTGCCGTGCGGTTTCCGCGGCCAAGAAGCGGTGGAGCAAAACCACCAACATCGACCCGAAGATGAAGAGCTCTGCTATCCCATTGATTGCTATCCACCACTGTGCGTGCGGTGCAAAGGTGCATACGAGACCGAAGGCCATCGCGATGCCCCTCCGCCGGCGGAACAGCAGAAGCCCCAACTCGGTGCTGGCGAGAAAGAGGCACACAAGGCGCGCCGACCAAAAAAACGCCAGCCCGCGGTCAAAGCCGAGGAGGAGGAACCCCGCTAGAAACGGGTGAAACAGAATCGGCAGGCTCCAAGAGGGGAGCGCATAGACCACGCTCGTGACCGTGGACGCGCCGCGGATGGTTTCGGAGATCAGCGGGAATCCGGTCGCGCCTTGGGCCGAGAAGAAGGGAGTGAGCACGAGCCACTCGTCCGTGCGAATACCGCGCGCTGTCCCGAAGAGCAGCCCAGCGTTTTCCGAGGCCAGGTTGCAGCCGCTGGGTGTCGCCCACATGCCTATCGAGGAACCGCTCACGTTAAAGAACACGCACAGGACGATCGTCGCAATGCCAATGAAGATGCGATGATGGAAGGCAAAGTCCAGGACGGACGCCATGGAGACGAACCCGATGAGTGCGCACAGTCCTACTGCCCAGCCGAGGAATCCGAGCCACGTGGTCGGTGCGGTCACGAACGATTGCAGCGTGAGGCCGGATTGCCCGGCGATAGCGCAAAACAGGGAGAGGCACATGGCCGCGAACGTGACGGTAACGGCCAGGACCAGGACGCGCACAAGACACGGCCTGGGGAATCCTCGGGCAATAGTGTGGGGAACCAAGAAGTCTCCTCGGAAGATGGGCGCGATGCTAGGTGATCCGGCAGGATTGTCCCAGAGACTGGACAGCAGTCGAGCGTCAGCGAAACGGGTCCGGGTATTACCAAGAATTATTCCATGGCAGTGTCCTCGCCTTGGGACGTCTTCCTTCGCAGGCGACCTCCGTTGCCAAACGCGCGGTAGACTTGCCTGTGCGGAATGCCCGTCTCGAGTCGCAAGGAGCCCGATTCAGGAGCGTCCCCCGACGTAGACAGGACACAGGTGATGAGTGGAAATGTTTTCAAAGACGCTTTGGACAGTCTGAGGTGGACGTACCGAAAGCATCGCGACAAGCCAAGGGAGCGCCAAATCGCAAAGGCCGAGCCTCCGGCGCTGAATCCCGAGTTCCGGTTCCAAGGCCGGGAGGTCACCGTCTCGCTGACCTCGTACGGGACCCGGGTCAACACGGCGTCGATCGCAATCAAGAGTCTCATGATGCAGACCGTGGCTCCCACTCGAATCGTCCTGTATTTGGACGACTCGCTGGTTCGCGCCGACCTGCCTGCGGACCTTCTGGAGCTGGAGTCCAAGGGACTCGTGATTTCTGCGGGACACGAGGACTTCCTCTCCCACAAGAAGTACCGGTTCGCGATGGAGGACTATCCCGACTCCCTGCTAATCCTGGCCGACGACGACCTGGTGTACGAGCCGGACACCGTAGAGAGCCTTTTGAAGGCCCATGCCGAGTATCCCTCTGCGGTCATCGGCAGGAGGGCCCACAGGGTCAAGTTTGATTCCTCGGGGCAGCTGCTCCCCTACACTGAATGGGACCTGCAGTGGTCCGAACTGTGCCCGACCCCTCGGATGTCTCCGATGGTGACGACCGGAGCCGGCTCCCTCTATCCTCCCGAGCTCTTTCCGGCCCTCTTGGACGATTTCCCCCTCTCTCAAACGCTCGCCCCGACGGCTGACGACATCTGGCTGAAGGTTCAGGAGGTCCGTCACGGCATACCGAGCGTGGTGCTGTCGGGAGTGCGGGCGATGCCTGCCGAAATCCTGGGCACCAACCGTGTGTCTCTCTACCATGTGAACGGCCCCCGAGGGAACGACGAAGCGATGGGCCGGCTGCTGGACCACTACCATTTGGACAGCACGTGTTTCGACGACGCAACGGTCGATGCCGACCCGCATGAGGGCTCGAAGGAGCCTCCGAGGGGCACGGAACTCTAGGCTCACGAGGTCGACGGCCTGCATCGGGCTGAAGCGGAGGTTTTGTCCCCTCTGCGGGCTGACTTTGGGGCGCTGGAGCCGGTCGCTACAATAATCCCTTGGCTTTCTCCGCTCATTTTGCGAACGCCGTGTATCAGTGCCTTCATCGCAGTACTTGCAGATTTGGAGCGATCGTTGTCAACCAAGCAGCCGGTCTCGTTCAAAGGCGCCGCGATTATCCAGTTCGTGTCCAAGTATGCGACGGTTGCGATTCAGCTGGTCATCACCGCCATTCTTTCGCGCCTAATCAGCCCCGAGGCGTTTGGCGAGGTCGCTATCGTTACGGTGTTCACGAGCTTCTTCGCGGTCTTCTCGGACATGGGCATCGGCGCGGCCATTGTGCAGTTCCGCGATTTGACGGTGAAAGACTACGAGAAGGTGTTCACGTTCTCGTTGCTGCTCGCTTTGGCGCTGGGTGTCCTGTTCTGTGGCATCTCGCCGCTGATTGCGTTCTTCTACGACGATGACGGGCTTGTCCCATTGCTGCTGGCGTCTGCGCCGTCCCTCGTGTTCAACACCCTCAATATGGTGCCGAATGGTCTCATGCTCCGGGACAAGCGCTTCCGCGAGATTGGTTTCCGTCTCGTAGTCTGCACTGTCGTCTCCGGTGCCGTGGCATCGGCCGCAGCACTGTTGGGCTTGGGCGCCTACGCGTTGGTCTTTCAGACGGTGCTCTCGGCTCTCCTCACCTTTGTTTGGAACCTCTGGCTCTCGCCGTTGCGTCGTCTTGACATTCACTTCATGGGGCCCCTGCGGGAGATTTTTTCCTACTCGTCGTTCCAGTTCGGCTTTACCACGGTCAACTACTTCAGCCGCAACCTCGATAACCTGCTCATCGGCAAGTTCTTCGGTGATGCCCAGCTTGGCTACTACTCAAAATCCTATAGTCTCACGACTTATCCTATGAGCATGTTCTCCAGCCTCATCTCAGGCATCGTGCAGCCCTACATGGCCGAGCATCAGGACGAGCCCAGCTACATCTTTGCTTTCTGGCGCAAGCTCACAAAGCTCATCAGCTTGATTGGCGCGCCTATTGCCGCGTGCTTGGTGGTCTGCGCGAGCGAGATTATCGCTATCATGTACGGCCCCCAGTGGGCGGCCTCCGTGCCGCTCTTTCAGGCGCTGTCTTTCTCGGTGTACACCCAGATGCTGGGCAACTCCACCGGGGGCTTCTATCAAAGCATCGGCCGCACCGACCTCATGTTTCGGGTCGGGCTCATCAACACCGGCATCACGCTCGCGGGCCTAGCGGTCGGCATCGTTAGCGGGAGCTTGCAGACCATTGCCGACTGCATTGCCGTTGCCTTTGTGTTGCACGTGTTCGTGTCGTTCGGTGTGCTCGTGAAGGCCGGCTTCCACGAGTCCGCAGCGTGCTTCAAGCAGTTCGTGCCAGATGTCCTTACCGCAGTCGTGGCAGGCGCGCTGGCTTGGTGGGTCGGTTCGCTGGTCACACTGGGCGTCTTCGGGTCCCTTGTGGTGAAGTGTCTCGTCGGCCTCGTCGTCTTTGTTGTGGCCTACGGCACCACAGGTCAGCTCAAGTTCATCAAGTCCATGCTCAAGGCCTGATGTGTGCCTGCTTGGCTGCTAGTACTTGGCGCTCTCCAGGGCCTGTCGGCGTAGAAAGATAGCCTGCGCCACCGCGAAGGCTGCGTTGTAGAGGCGCCGCTCCAGACAGGGACGCAGCAGGTCGTAGGTCACTAGCTGGATCGTCTGGCCGACGGCTCCCTGAAACGCCCAGGAATAACTGCGGCAGAGGGCAAGGAAATTCGCATGGCGCTCGGCCAGTCGTGCCGGGTTCTGAGGGCTGAAGGTCTCGTTAGTTAGGACCTCGATAAAGGCGAGGCACCCAAAGACCGGCAGCGCGTTGAGCAGCTCCACGCGCAGGTGACCGCTGTAACAGCCAAGGATGGCCCCGCGCAGCGCGTTCACGGACTGCCGCTCGATGGCGGCCATCTGGGGGTTAAAGGCCTGGCAGATGGAGCTGCCGTTGCGCACGTAGACGTAGGTCACGTGGCGCAGGAACGCGAGGCGCGGCTCCTTGGCCAGGGCCTCGAGCATGAACACTCGGTCCTGGGCTTTGCGCACGCCCACCGGGAACCGCAGGTCGTCGTCCAAAAACTCCCGGTCGAACACCTTGCCCCAGATGGACCCCCAGGTGTACTGGGTGCCGCTTACGGGGCCGCCGCCCATGTCCTGGCGCACGACGGAGAGAGCGATCTCGGACGGCGTGGCCTGGGAGAGGTTCGGCGGCAGCACGATGTCGTGGCCGCCGTTCTCGGTCTGGAAGTGGGCTTCGCAGCAGGTGATGTCGCCCAGCTCCGTGCGGCGGGAGCGCAGACATGCCACCGTGCCCTCCGGCAGCTGGTCGTCGCCGTCCACAAAGAGCACGTGGGAGCCCCGGGCGTGGTCGATTCCCGTGTTGCGCGCAACCGCCACGCCCTGGTTGGGGGTGTGGAGCACCGAGAACCGCTCGTCCGTGGCTGCCACCTCGTCGCAGATGGTGCCGCAGCGATCCGGCGAGCCGTCGTCGATGACGATGAACTCCAAATCGTTGCCGGGCTGGGCCGCCAGCGAGGCCAGGCAGGCACGCAAGAGGTCCTCGGGAATCTTATAGACCGGCACCACGACACTCAGGAACAGCTCGTCAGCCATGGAGCTTCCTTTCTTGGGGATTACTTGCCGTGAATTACATAGCTGAGTCGCTTGATTTGCGAGAAGAGCGGGCTTCGCGTCGCCCGGGCGTCCTGCTCCTTCATAAGGATCAGCTGAGGAGCCTGCACGGCAGCCTTGGGATCCTCCAGTACTGCCGCTGTGGCTGGAGAAGGGCCTGTGGCGCCGTAGGCTAGGGTGTCAGGGAGATTGAGTGCGTAGAGAGCCGTCTCGTCCGAGTGGTCTCCGAGGTAGTGGAGCACCTTCGCCCCGCCCAGGGCCGGCAGCCATTGACCGCATTGATCCAGCTGGCAGTTCCAGACTGCCGGAATCTGCGTGATGGCACCCGAGAAGCGGCAGTTAACCTCGTTCATTGCCGGCTGGTCGCCGAGCACTCCGCGCTCGAGGCCGTCCAGCCAGAGCTGGTGCCAGGCCGAGAAGAACCGCCCGGCCTCCTCGGTATGGCGCACAAAGAGCACGCCGTTGTTGAACTGCACGCCGCCCCAAGCCGGACGGCCGCCCAGCTTGGTAGCACTCTCCTGCATGTGGGCGCGCGTGGGGTTGTCCTGGAATCTGCAGTTGCGGTCCGGCACGGCCAGAAGGTTACCCTTGTAGGCCGAGATAGGGGAGAGGTCGTCGCACACCACGGTGTCGGTGTCCAAGAACAGGAAGTCCCCGGCCATGCGGTCAAAGAGCGAGGTCTTGAGGAAGCCCGAGCGCTTGAGGCCGCTCCAGTCCTCCGGCAGGTCCACGACGTCCAGCGTGGTGCGCAGGCGCTCGAACGGGGCGATGAGGTCGCCGAGCCCGTCGAACGTGGGCCGGTCCATGAACACGGTGACAGGCGCGTCTGGCATCACCCGGCGCAGGGAGTCGATGGAGACGAGGCACTGCTCGGTGAAGGGGTCGCTCCCGGCGCCGGAAACCACGTAGACAATGGAGAAGGGGGTCTGGCTCATGAGTACCTCTTTCCAAACAGGGAGGCGACGGGCTCCAGGAGGCGTCCGAGGAAGCGGCCTCCGCTCTGCGCGGTCTTGACGGCAGCGTCGGCCCCCTGGGCGGCGAGCCGCTCGGCCACGGAGGCAACGGCGGCCGCTGTGTCCGCGGGCCCCCACTCGAGCGTGATCGGGAACTCGTCAAAGAGCCCGCTCGGATCCAGCACCGGGTGCGGCGGCGTCACGTCCAGCTGGTTCGCGAAGTTGCTGCCGTGCACCACCTCCATCCACATGGGCCGGCCCTTCTCCTCCAAGGCTACCCGCTCCATGTCCTGGGGCGGGAAGGAGTGATGGAAGCCGAGGATGCAGCGGTTGGCGAGACCCAGGGGCTCGAAGAAGCTGATGAAGTGGTTGCCGAAGATGTGCTGCTGGCATACGAGCTTCGCGGCCGGCGCGTACTGGAGGCCATAGGGGAAGGAGAGCACCGCCTTCTCGGGCGGCTCGGCGTCCAGATAGGCATGGAGGTCCGCCACAAAGCGGCAGGAGATGGCGTCGTCGTTGTCGATGCGCGTGGTGAGCACGTGGGCGCAGGGCTCTTCGTGGAGCAGAGCGTCCACGTAGCGATCCAGGTGCCCTGCCTCGTCGTCGGTGAGGTAGAGGGGCCGGTAGCTGGGGAGCCGCTCGGTCAGCTGGGCGTTGCGCTCCTTGAACTGCAGGGGTGTCTGGTCGCTGAAGAGCACGCACCAGGTGAAGTCCTGGCAGGCCTGTTGGGCGATGGACGGGAACGTGAACTCCTCGAAGAGCCGGAAGCGCCCCTCCAGGTACGGTACGTCCGTGCGGGCATCGAGGGCCTGCACGCGCGGGTTGCGGCCGTTCGCGAAGTTCTGGGGGATGTTGAACCGCGTGAGGATTACGTGGCGATAGGAGCGAGGAGCAGGCGCTGCCTCCATCGGGAGAACCTCCTTCGAGTGTACGGGGACACCGTCATGCTAGGCGCACGGGCGGCAGAGCGGGCGAGCGGGACGGGGCCTCCAGAGACCTTCCGCCGTCCTCAGAGCTCCTGGAAGCCGAGAAGCACCGCGCCAAACGCGTCGCCGACCCTCTCGGCTGGCCGTCCCCAAGCGCCGCTCCGGGCGAGGTGTGTGAGGCTGCCGACGGGACCGCCGGAACCCATCTGCGCGTACTCGGCCACGCAGGCGCGGTCTTCAGAGCGCATCTGGTCACCGCAGTGATCCAGCAACAGGCGCGCCTGGTTCCGACGGATCGCCAGACCGCCCGTGAGCGGCGTGATCAGGTGCGAGCGCCAGTTGCGCCGCAGGGCGCCGATCTCGTTGTCGCCGTGCTGACGGTAGAGATTGAGGGGCTCGTCGAGGAACTCGAGCACGCCGGTGGCCGCGGCCACGAGCACGAGCCACCAGTCGTGCATGAAGACGGTCTCGGCAGCCTGGGGCACGAGGGCGCGCTCCAAGAGCGCCCGGTTGAAGACCATCGTGCAGCCGGCGGCCACGTTGTTGATGAGGAGCTTCTGGAGGCGCAGGTCGTGGACGAGCAGGTCCGCGTGCTCCGAGAAGGAGGGCGCGATGATCTCCAGGTCCCGGTCCACCACTGCGGCGTCGCAGAAGACGAGGGCCGGGGTCTCGGACCCCCGCCCGGCCTCGATGGCCTGCAGGCGCGCGAGGCAGCGCTCGAGCTTCTCCGGGAGCCAGACGTCGTCCTGGTCCGCCAGCGCGATGTAGGGGGCCCGGGCGTGCTCCATCGCGTGGAAGAAGTTGGCCTTGGCGCTGCCAAAGGGGCCGCGCTCAGGGAGCAGCTCGATGCGGGGGTCCTGCTCGGCGAGGGACTTCACCAGCTCCACGCTGCCGTCGGTGGAGGCGTCGTCTGAGACCACCAGGCGCCAGTCCTCGAAGGTCTGTACCTGGATGGACCGCACCTGCTCCTCCAGGAACTCCTGGCCGTTGTGCGTGGTCAGGAGGATGTCGAGGACGGGGCTCTTCCCGGTCACGCCTGCTCCTCCTTGCGACCGTAGCCCTGGGGCATCTCGCCCGTCTCCTCCAGGGCGCTCTCGAGGGCGCGCAGATAGCCGTCGCCAAAGGTCTCGTCGGGCTCCAGGTAGCTGCCCTCGGCCCACTCGTTCCAGGCGGTGAGGAAGATGTAGTCGCTGTGGTACACGTCCTTGGCGCGCTCGATCTGCCGGGCCATGTACTCGCGGAAGCGCTCGGGGCAGGCGCCTACGCTCACCGTGCCGTTGCGACCCTTGCGCGGCGTGTTGTCCCAGGCCACGAAGCCGCCCGGCACCGACTTGGGCGAGACGGGGTCGCTCGTGAGGATGCGCTCCCAGACCTCGTCGTAGCTGTACTGCTCGGGGCCGGTGCTCCGCTCCGCCCGGTTGCCGATCTTTCGATCGAGATCCACGCCGGTGGCCTTCTCGTAGGCGGCGAAGGTCTTGCGCTTCACCTGTGCGGCGGCGTTGAAGAGCTTGCTCTTGATGCCAGGAGCTACCTTCGGGAAGCGTCCGTAGATGGGTTGGAACTCGATGTCGAATTGGAAGCGGCTGTCGTCAGCCCCGTCGATGAGGTCGAGGCCGGCGTACTGGTGACCCAGGTACAGACCGTCAAATCCTGCTTCGCGTGCCAGTTCCTGCCAATAGTCGAGCATCTCGTTGAGGCAGCCGATCACCTCGGGGCGGTAGATGATCAGCAGCGGCCGGTTGTCGTTCTTGATGTAGCGGGGGTCTTGGAAGAAGGGGAGGAGATAGTCGAAGTGCTCCTTCCATTCCTTCTTCTGGCCGTAGTGCTGGGGGATGAGCACCTGGTTCTCGTTCACCCAAGCCTTGGTCCACGCCTCGTTGGCCCAACTGATGCAGAAGGGGATGTCGATGGACGGGTCGGCCAGCATGTTCTCCATCGGCTTCTCGAGCAGCAGCTTGCCGTTGAACCAGTAGTGGTAGTAGCAGAAGCCGTAGACGCCGGCCTCGCGGGCCAACTGCGCCTGCCAGGCCTGGACCTGGGGGTTCAGCAGGTTGTAGTAGTTCTCACCCTTCGGGACACGCGGCTGCTGGTGGCCCTCAAAAAGCGGTTCCGCCTTCCTGACGTTCACCCATTCCGTGAAGTCCTTGCCCCACCACTCGTCGTTCTCGGGAATGGTGTGAAACTGCGGAAGATAAAAAGCAATGACCTTCATAGGCCGGCGTCCTTGTCTGCCAGGGCGAGATGGGGAGCCGGGGAAAGAGGCCTGTCACTCCATGGACGCCCGTCGTGTTTGCGCTGGTATTGTCACCTTCAACCCGGAGCTGGGACGGCTCCGGGAGAACCTTTCCGCCATCTCTCCGCAGGTTTCCCGGTTGTTTGTGTTCGACAACGGGTCGGACGACTCGAGCGCCGTCCGCGCGCTGGTGCAGGAGTTCCCGTGCGCGCGCTTCCTACCGTTCCCTGAGAACCGCGGCATCGCGGTGGCGCTCAACGCGCTGGCAAGGGCGGCCAAGGAGGACGGCGCGTCCGAGGTGCTCTTCTTGGATCAGGACAGCGTCTCCACGCCGGGCATGGTGGCCGGTCTGCAGGAGGCGGCGGGCTTGGTTCGCGCAAGCGGTGCCCGTCTCGGCGTGGTGGGGCCCACTGTCCACGACCGCAACCTCGGGTTCTCCAACGCCCATGTGGAAGGGGAGGCGCTCGTACAGGATCGGCGCGACGTGCTGACGTCCGGGTCGCTGGTGAGCCTTCAGGCCTGGGAGGCCGTGGGCGGCTACGACGAGCGGCTCTTCTTGGACTGGGTCGACATCGGATTCTGCTACGCGCTGCGCCGGGCCGGTTTCGTCGTGGCTATCACGTCTCTTGCCACCATCGACCACGAGATCGGCAAGCGCTCGGTGAACGTGCTGTTCCCTGCCTGGGTGCCAGTGCACGTTCCCTTCACCTTCCGGGACCCCGAGGGGCGTCAGGCGCTCTTCTCGGAGAACTACCCGGCCTCCCGCTGGGAGGACAAGGTGCGCTCTCAGACCATCCTGCAGGACGAGTTCAAGGGCACCGATGACGGGAGGTTCCTGGACTTCAGTCTGCTCTGCACGTTCTTCCGCGGCACTGCGCTGGAGCCTCACGGGCTCGAGAACCTGCGCGCGATGATGCGCGGGCGCAAGGAAGGGAAGGCCATGCTGGGGAAGGAGCGCGGTCGCTAGCCCTCCGTGCCGGCCTAACCTTCGCTCCAGAACTGCGACAGCTCGTTGTAATCCGTGAAGCCTTTGAACGAGAAGTAGTCGCGGCGCGTCGTGATCTTGATGTTGTCCACCGGGCCGTCGACAGTGAAGATCTGGTAGCCGAAGTGCGCCATCATCGACACAGAGTCGATGAAGTCGTGCAAGCCGTTTGCCCGGGCGGTGAGGTGTGCCTGGTACAGCTCGCAGAACGTGAAGCCTTGGGGCGCGCGGGCCAGTTTGCAACGCGAGCGGTCCAGCACGTCAACCACTTTGCCGTCCTGCTCCTCGATCACGGTCTCGACCACCGGTGCCACGGTGGCGGTGCAGCCGCGTTCCCGCACGGACCGCGCGCAGGCCTCGATGGTGGGGGCGTCGATTAGGGGGCGCACGCCGTCATGGATAAGCACGACCGTGTCCTCGTCGGCGATTCCGAGCCGGTGTATCTCGTCAAGGCCGCGGAAGATGGAGTCCTGGCCCGTCTCGCCGCCCGGAACGATCGACAGCACCTTGCTGAACCCGTTCTGCTCCACGACCTCCCGGAGGTAGGGGATCCCGCTTTCGATGGATACCACCACGATGCCGTCCACACCTGGTGCCTCCTGGAACTTGGAGATGGTGTGGGCGATGATGGGCTTGCCCCCAGACATCAGGAACTGTTTGGGGATCTTCGCACCTTGCATGCGCGAGCCGGTGCCCCCGGCGAAGATGACGACCAACGTGCGATAGGCCATGGGCTTCCTCTAGGTTGGCGGCGGCAGGACGGATGCATTCTAACGGCTGCACTTGGGGGCTTCGTGTGCGCGCCCTCTCGGTCGGGCGCCCGGTCACAAATGGTCGAGAATGGTTCGGTACCCATCGAGCGTAGAGGAGCCCCCGTGAAAACCATCGAAGAGTTGGTCGCGTCCGAGAGTGTGGGGTTCAGCGAGCTGAGCGGCCGACGCCTCTTGGTCACGGGCTCCACGGGGCTGATTGGCTCCCTCTGTGCGAAGGCTGCGCTCGTCTACAATCGGGCCCATCCGGAGGTCGAGCCCATTGGCGTGATCGCGATGGCTCGCAACGCTGAGAAGGCGCAGCGAGTGTTCCATGGCTTTTCGGAGGACGACGGTCTTTCCATCCTGGAGGGTGACCTGGCCCGGCCGGAGGGGTTGGACGTGGCCTTTGACTACGCGGTTCATGCGGGGAGCCCCACCGCCTCCGAGTTCTTTGTGAGCCATCCGGTCGAGACGGTTCTCACGGCCATCGACGGGACCAACTGGGTGCTGGACCAGGCGCGTCGTTGCGATGCTCGGAGCGTCGTCTTCCTCTCGAGCATGGAGGTGTACGGGCAGGGGTTCCCCGAGCCTGGCATGAAACGGCTCCTCACTGAGGAGATGTGCGGCGACGTCCAGCCCCTGTCTGTGCGCAGCTGCTATTCCGAGGCCAAACGCATGACCGAGAACCTCTGCGTGGACTACGCCTCCGAGTACGACGTGAACGCGAAGATTCTCCGGTTGGCCCAGACCTTCGGGCCCGGTGTGACCTGGGACGACCGACGTGTCTTCGCGCTCTTTGCCAAGAGCGTGATCAAAGGCCAGGATATCGTTCTCAAGACCACGGCCCAGAGCACGCGCATGTACCTCTATACCGTGGACGCCGTGGCGGCCATTTTTGCCGTCCTTCTCCGCGGCGAGAAGGGCGCCTGCTACAACGCCGCCAATCCGGCCACGTACTGCTCGGTCGCCGACATGGCGGCAATGGTGTCGGAGTTGGACGAGGAGCGTCCGGTGTCGGTCCGCTTCGAGCTGGAGGAGGGCCTTCCGTACATGCCGGAGCATCACCTGCCGCTGGACGTTTCGAAGCTGGAGGCCTTGGGGTGGGCGCCGACTATGGACCTGCCCGACATGTTCCGGGCTCTTATCGAGTCGCTCCAGGTCGCGCGTTAGGCAGGTCGTCTCAGGAAAACGAAGGAATCGGGAGCGGGATGAAAGAAGAGACCCTACGCAGCCTCCAGAGGACCGAGCTGGACATCGCGAGGCAGGTGTTCCGAATCTGCGATGAGAACGGCCTGCGCTGCTCGTTGGTGGGAGGGAGCGCCATCGGGGCCGTGCGCCATGGAGGGTTCATCCCTTGGGACGACGACATGGATCTTGCCATGCCGCGCCCGGACTACGAGAGGTTCATCGAGCTCTGCAAGACCGAGCTGCCACCGCAGTACTTCCTCCAGTGCTTCAGCACGGAGCCTAACTGCGCGTTTGTCTTTGCCAAGGTTCGTCGTAACGGCACCCGGCTTCTCGAGCAGTACTCCCGCGACGTGGACATGCACCAGGGCGTGTGGGTGGACATCTTTGTCTACGACGAGGTGTCGGACGATCCCGCTGTGCGGAGACGAGACGAGAGGAGCCTGGCACTCTGGCGCAATTTGCTGATTGTGAAGAGCGGCTTTGAACTGCCGCCCGACAAGCAGCAGCCCATGCAGAAGGCGGCATATGCGGTCGCGAGGGGCGTCTCGGCGCTGATTCCCCGGCAGTTCTTGGTGGACAAGTGCGAGGCCATTATGCGGTCCCACGAGGGCGAGGGAACGGCCCAAATCTATCCCTATGCCGGTGCCTACGCGTCCGAGAAGGAGCTGATGCCGGCCGACCTCTTCGACGACCTGATGGACGTGGACTTCGAGGGCGAGAAGTTCAAGATCTTCTCGAATTACGACCGGTACCTGGGAAGCATTTTCGGCGACTATATGCAGCTGCCCCCCGAGGAGGACCGGCACGGCAACCACTACCTCAAGGAGGACGGCATAGTCTCCGAGCCGCCCGCTGGCCAGTGAGTCCTACCACTTGATCTCCGACGGGCTCAGCCGGTTCAGCAGATTGTAGGCGCCGAGTGCCGGCGTCATGAGGCCGGCCCGGTAGAGCCCGTGCGCGAAGGCCGCGGTTCGGAGGCCGGGATGCTTTCGGAGGGACTCTCGGCTGAGCAACGACGTGCACCGCTGCTGGGGGAACTCCCGGTCCACCGTCGTCCGGATGTCCCGGTAGGGAAGGCAGCCGCCCATGCGCGTGGGCAGCGATATTCCCAGGTGCACAAAGGCCGCAAGGTCGAAGAGCTCGAGATAGGCCGGCGACTTCGCAGCCAAACGCCGGCGAACCTCCCGCCAGGCCTCGACGGTCTGGCCAAAGTCCTCGGCCGACACCTGCTGCATGGCCGAGCCCTCCTCGACCACGTAGTCATAGAGGGGCTCTTCCGTGAACGCCACGGTGCCTACGTGCGGATACAGCTCCAGCAAAAAGAGCGCATCCTCGGCCACGCGCGGAGGGTCGGGAAGCGGCTCGAGGGAAGCCACCAGGTCGCGCCGGTACAGTTTGTTCCAGAGGGCGGTGTTCACGGTGACGAGCCAACCGGACTCGGGCGTGGCGGCCCGTGCGCCGGTGCAGAACGCGGTCATTTCCGGACGGGCCTTCTCGTGCCCGCCGAGCGAGGCTCGGCGATAAGCGCACACGGAAAGGTCGGCGTCGGTCTTCTCGGCCTCTTTCACAAGCCGCTCGACCATGGTCGGGGCAGGGAGATCCCCGGCGTCGCAAAAGGCCAGGTAGTCGCCCTGTGCGGCGTCGATGCCCGTGAACCGCGCACGGTACGCCCCGGCATTGCCCTGGTCGATGACTCGGAAGCGCGGGTCGCGCGCGGCCTGGGCTTGCAGCACCGTCAGCGAGTCGTCCGTGCTGCCGTCGTTCACGCAGAGGAACTCGCAGCGCGGGTGGGTCTGGGCGGCGAGCGCGTCGAGGGTACGCTGCAGCGAAGGGCCCGCGTTGTAGACCGGCATCACCACGCTAACGAGCGGCACCTCACTGGTCATGATCGCGCCCCCGCCCATCCTCGTTCTTGTCCAGCGCCACTTCCTCCGCCAGCTGGTCCAGCCGGTACCGCAGCACGCTGATCTTCGAGGAGTTGCGGAACTCCCGCACCAGCAACACGGCGATCACCGCCGCGAACACAAAGTTGGACGGGCTGATGAACCCAAGCAGGTGGCTGAAGAAGTACGCAATCTGCGGGAACGCCCCGATGACCACGAGCAGCGCGGCGAAGAACACCCAGAAGAGCGAGTCCTCGATCTGGATGCGGCGTTTCTTCACGGCCGAGCAGATGAGCGCCAGGATAAAGACGGCACCCAAGAAGAGCACGATTCTCTGGGGCAGGCTCATTGGGTCTCCCTACTTGAACCACTGGAAGAAGAGGATGTTGAGGCAAGTGCGCGCCATGTACTGGATCGCGCGAGCCGGCTTGAGGTAGCTCTCACCGGCGGCGCGGTCGCGCATCTGGGCGGGGACCTCCATCACGCGAGCGTTGTCCTGCGTGATGAGGATGGCGATGGAGTCGGGCTCGGGTCCGATGTCAAAGCCGCGGGCGAAGTCCTCGAAGAGGTTCCTCCGATACATGCGCATGCCGCTCGTGGGATCGGTGATGCGCACGCCCGTAGTGAGCCTGATGAGGCCGGAAATGAGCGCGTTGCCCACGTGCCGCAGCGAGTGGCCGCGATCGCCTTCGAGGAAACGGCTCGCGATCACGATGTCCGCGTCCTCGTCCTCCATGGCCTTTGCCATTGCGGGGATGTACTCGGGGAGGTGCTGGCCGTCGGCGTCGAACTGCACGGCAGCGTCGTAACCGTTGCGCAACGCGTACTTGATCCCGGCCTGGAAACCGGCCGTGAGACCGCAGTTGATGGGCATGTCCAAGTGGTTGTAGCCGTTACGGTCGCAGATTTCGCCGGTGGCGTCCCGAGAACCGTCGTTGATGACGAGCACGTCCACCTGCGGGCAGGCCGCTTGCAGGCTCGTCATGGTGCGCTCGAGGCTCTCCTCCTCGTTGTAGGCGGGCACTATGGCGAGGACCTTCAAGGGGGCTCCTTAGGGACGGCAGTGCTGGTTGCTCGAAACACGGGCTCTATCATAGCCCGGCCCATCCGGGGGCATCGGAATCCTATGGATTCTCTGGCTCTTTTGGCGCTGGAGGAACGCGGCGCGCACGCAATCGGTGCTCTGGGCAAGACGGTCCGCATTCGTCGGCGAAGCTATCAGGACCCAGAGGCCATAGAGGAGTTGCCGGCAAAGTGGTCTCAGTGCTGTTCCCGCAGTATCTTCATCTGGTTTTGTTAGGCTTCGTGCACCCAATGGCCGAGAAGAGAGACCCCATGTCCACACCCGTCGTCAGCGTGCTTGTCCCCGTCTACAACGTTGAGCGATATCTCGAGGAGTGCCTCGAGTCTCTCGTGGCTCAGACGTTCCAGGACTTTGAGGCAATCATCATCAATGATGGGTCGACAGATGGCTCGCGCGCCATCATCCAGGCGTTTTTGGACCGGGACTCTCGTTTTCGTGCCATCGATAAATCCAACTCGGGCTACGGTGCCTCTATGAACCGAGGTCTGGACGAAGCTCGGGGGACTTACGTGTCGATTCTCGAGTCGGATGACGTCATGGTGCCCGAGGGTCTTCAAGTGCTTGTCGATGCCGCGTGCGTTACCGACGCTCAGGTGGTTAAGGGCGACTTCGAGTACTACTGGTCCTCTCCTGAGCGCCATGAGAGAGCGGCCATCGTTGAGTCCGACTGGCCAGAGGGAGTTCACAACGCCCGGGAGCTGACTCAGCTCTTCGCTCTGCCTGCATCCATTTGGAGCGGCCTCTATCTTCGTGACTTTCTGCGCAAGGAGAGGATTCGGTTCTTGGAGACCCCGGGGGCGTCTTATCAGGACACGAGTTTCGCCTATAAGGTCTGGGCATGCGCTGAGCGGGTTGCGTTCGTTGATCATGTAATCATTCGTTATCGTCAGGACAACGAGAACTCCTCGGTGAAATCGCCGGAAAAGGTCTTTTGCGTGTGTGACGAGCATGATGAGGTGACGCGGTTTCTTGACGAGGACCCCGGCCGGTTCGAGGATGTTCGCGGCGCAGTGGCGTACGCAAAGTTCTTAAATTACCTGTGGAACTATGACCGCTTGGCGCCTGAGGTGCGTGGTGAGTACCGCAATCGGATTGCCGACGAGCTGCATCGGGACTGGGTCGAAGGTCGCATAGACTTCTCTTGTTTCGCACCGTGGGCCCAGGCGGACTTCCTCGAGTTGACGAAAAGCCCTGACGATTACGATGCCCGTCGCTCGGCGAATTTCCAGGGAAAGGGAGCCGCGGCTATTCTGAGTCGCTATCTTCGGGTTGGTGGCCCGAGGCTCTTGGGCAAGGCTCTTCGCGAGCGATTCTCGGAGGGGTTTTAGTGGCAGCTCCAAAGGTCTCTATCGTCGTACCGGTGTACAACGTAGAGCCCTATCTGCGCCAATGCTTCGATTCTCTAATTGGCCAGACATTGCCCGACATTGAGATTGTGGCCGTAGACGATGGTTCGACGGACGGATCTCCGGCCATCCTGCGCGAGTACTCCGAACGTGATTCCAGGATACGGGTGGTGACACAAGAAAACGCCGGTGTGTCCCAGGCACGCAATGTCGGAATCGAGAACGCATCGGGCGCCGTGCTGGTCTTTGTAGACCCTGACGACTTTGTTAATCGTGACACCTGCGAGGTCGTGTGGAATGCGTTCGCGCGGGCGGCCGAAGCGGGGCGGCCTCTGGACGTATTAACCTTCGGAGGGCGCTGTTTTCCCGAAGAGTATGCTGACCCGTGGATACAGGAACACCTGAGTCCACGAGATGCGTTGTTCGAAGGCTTCTCTCCGCAGTTGCTCTTCGAGGAGATGTCCTCCCCTTATGCGGTTCGCATGGCCGTAGATAGAGCCTTTCTGGAGAAGAACGGCATTCGATTCGACAGTCAGTGTGATTGCGGCGAGGACGAGGTATTTGCCTTTGCGTTGTACCCTCAAGCTAACCGCGTTCAGCTTTCCTCTCGAAAGCTTTACAACTACAGAATGAAGCGGCCGGGTTCGCTTACTGGGGAAGCGTTGCGAACCCCATCCGAGAAGGTTCAAAAGCACATTCAGGCTGCGAACCGGGTGTTCGCGGAGGCGGATCGTCTCGGCTATCTGCAGTCCCAGGCTGCGGAGCTCTTGAGATGGCTCGTGGAGTATGTGGGATTGCAGGCGTTGCTGCTGGAGCCATCAGAGCGCGATGAGGCATGCAATGCGGTTCGCGAACTCGCCTCCCGGTGCAGGGCTTTCGGGTACTCCGGAGTGGGATGGGGCACAGCGCTGGTTTTACGGGTCCTTTCAAAGAGACACGTGACCGAGGCCGATGCACTGGTCGCACGTTTGGCGTATCGCGTGCAGGAGAAGGGCTGGGGCTCGTTGGTAGAAGCGGTGGGACGGAAACTGAGAGGCTGCTAGCAGCTTGAAGGTTTGCCGGTGGTGGCTTGCGTCACGGACGCGGAGGCAGCGGGCCCCGCATATAATCTGCCGTCGGTAGCTATTGCCTTGGAGTTCCCGAGGATCGGTGGCGAACATTGGAAGGTGAGCGTGTTGGGTTGTCCTGATGTCTCGATTATTGTCCCGGTTTACAACGCGCACCGTTTCCTCAATGAGTGTCTTGAGAGCTTGGTGGGACAAACACTCAAGAATATCGAGGTGTTGTGCATCGATGATGGTTCAACGGACGGTTCCTCCGAGCTTCTGGACTGCTGGGTCACGCGTGATGCCCGCGTTCGGGTAACGCACAAGGCAAACGAAGGCGTTTCTGCGGCGCGTAACCTGGGTCTTGAACAAGCGACGGGCGAGTACGTTCTGTTCGTCGATGCGGACGACCTGCTGGCGGATCATGCCTGCGAGGAGCTTCGGAATCTCGCAGAAAAAGAGGTTGCCGATATCGTCGTGTTCGGAGGCAAGACGTTTCCCACGCTCGGTTGGGCGGACGCGTCATTTGCCTGTGTCAACGCCGTTGTGCGCGATGGCGTAGACGCATTATTGCACTATCAAGGGTCTTATCCGTTGATGTGCAACAAACTCTACCGTCGGAGTCTTCTTGAAGAACACCGGCTCCGTCTCGACGAGCATCTTCGCCTTGCGGAGGATCACGCGTTCCAGTTCTTCGTATTCCCCTACGCCCGGGTTGTGGCTTTCACAAAGGATCAACTTTACTTCTATCGAATCCATAAGGAAGCGGGTCTCGGGGAGTATGTGCCCAACGAGAACAAGGCGGCATGGCAGCACTTGGAGGCCGCTCGAGCCGTCCTCTCCGCGTGGCAGGAGCGTGGGCTTATCAAACAATACGAGGAGGAACTCCTCTACTGGCTGATTGCCTTCCTCTACAACATGGCGTCACGAATGACCTTCAACGAACGAGAAGAGTTTTCAGGCGAACTGGCCGAGCTCCTAGGTGTCTACCTTCCAGGCTACGGGATGGGTCTCTACCGCCTCGGGAGAGAAGCAACGCGGCGTCTGGAGTTCCTGCTCGATGCGCACGACATCATCGACGAGCCACCGCTGATGACCTTCGTTCTGTATGTCGCCGACGGAGAGCCGGCGGACGAGAAAACCTTGGGGAGCTTGGAGTACCAGGAGCAACAGAACCTTCGCATATGGGTGGAATGCGAAAAAGACCCCGATGAGTCGGTCTTCGCGTTGGCAAAGCGAGATCGTCGCGTCCGAATTCTCGATCGACCTTTTGTCGAGATGGCTTCCGAACTTGATTCCTCGAACGTGTGGCTGGTGGAGAATGGCCTGCTTATTGAGCCCACTGCCTTGAGGGAGATGAAGGGGTCGCTGCGCCCAGATCTTGAGACTGCCGAGGAGGCCGCGCCTCTGGAGGACGTTGTCTGCCCAGACCTGATGGTCTTCACAGATTCCGCTAATTACTGCGGTGTTTTTGATTCGTATGAGTACGCCGAACCTGTGCTATCTGAACCTAGCCTACCGTCGGGATGGTATCGACCTTCGGACTTTGGCGCTGGTTTTCTTGAGGCCGTTTCCATGAGTCCGTCCAACAAGGTGTTCTCCCGGAGGCTGGTGCAGGAGAGCTCTCGGCTTCTGGTGTCACAAAAACTCCGAGCCGCATCCTCGCCGGTGGTTCTCTCTACTGCGTGCTCTTTGCTCGTGCCCAGTTTCCTCTACACGCGGGTTCCGTTCTTTGCGTTCCAGGAAGTGACCGCTGCGTGTGCGGACAGGCTTCCTTGGAGCGGCATCAAAGAGGACACGCTGCTGCTCGTTGAGGCTCTGGACATGGCGCCGACAGAGGCAGCCGTTGACCGAGCGATGTGCTCCCTCGCACTTACGTATTTGATGCTTAGCGTTGGATTCGAGCGTTTTGGGCGGCTCTGTGAATTGAGTCAAGCCTTCGAAGAGGGTGGTGCGCAGCCTAGGGAGCTGCCCGAGGAGGCCTTCCATCGGGTGCTCAGCTCTTTGGCGGCACGGAGACTCTTCGAGGATGCCATGGTGTGTGCGAGAGCAGCCGAGACGGAGAGAGACCTTGCTCGTGCCCTCTGTCTCTCTCTGATGACCCTTAGCGAAGAGAACCGCCGCACAGCTCTTGTACAGGCAGAGCAGACAGCGAACGCGCAGGAGGCGCTCGACCGTTACTATTCCTCTGTGACGTATCGGATTGGGAGCACTGTGGTGGATGTGCCGAGGCGCCTGGTGCGTGCAGTGACCCGTCTGGTCAAGGAATAGGGAGGGAAACATGAAGCAGCATGCGCCCGCTGTCTCCGTCATTGTCCCCATGTACAACGTAGAGAAGTACCTTCGTCAGTGTCTCGATAGTCTGGCCGACCAGACTCTGAGATCCATCGAATTCATCTGCGTGGACGACGGATCAACTGACGCGACGCTCGCAATTGCGGAGTCTTACGCAGAACGTGACTCAAGATTCAGAATCATCTCCAAACCCAACGGTGGGTACGGAGAGACAATGAATGTGGGTCTCGACCATGCTTTGGGCGAGTACGTGGGGATTCTTGAGTCGGATGACTTTGCAGACAAGCATATGTACAAGAATCTCTACTCTTTGGCGAAGCGCCGCCATCTTGATCTTGTGAAAGCAAACTATTACGAGCATTCCGAGAAAGGCGATGTGCTGCAGGAGCCCTTCACCGAGTTCCAGTATCGTCATGTTTATGATCCGCGGGAGAGCCAGGGTCTTCTGACGGCGCTGCCGATCATATGGTCTGCACTTTATCGGCGTGATATGCTTGTCGATAATCATATTAGATTCAATGAGACGCCTGGAGCTTCTTACCAGGATACATCATTTGTGCAACAAGTATGGATGTGTGCGCGACGTGTTATGATTGTGCGCCGTGGATATATCCATTATCGCGTTGATAACGCTAACTCGTCAGTAAAATCGGACTCTAAGGTATTCTCTGTTTGTGATGAGTATGCTTTCACGAAAGCATTCATGGAGCGCAATCCAGAGCTCTTTGAACACTTTGGAAAGATTATCAATCTTCTCAAACTCGGAACATACCGATGGAATTATAATCGTATTACTGAGGATTATCACCACGAGTTCGCGAAGCGGATTTCTCAGGAGTATCGGGATGCTCGCGAGAATGGTTCTCTGGACTCCTCGTATTTCACGCCGCAGGACTGGCTTGATCTTGAGCTGTTGATGGATGATCCCGACGAGTTTGTCGTAAAGCATTCAAATGCCTGGTAGCGCGAGCGCCGTGGATGCCATTCGAAAGATGCGGCTGGTGCCGCAGCGCGAAAGCTAATCCTTGTCGAAATGACGATTCGCGACGACGCGGCTTGTGGCGCTGCACATGACCGCATGGCTAGCAATTGAGTGGCGAACAGTGGGGTATCACGCCGTCACCGCGGAGGGAGGGGTGCTGGGAGTCCGACTATTGGATTCCCAGCACCCCTTTTTCGGTCGAGCGGGGAAAGTGCGGCTCCGAATACTGCGGGCTCGATTGCCGGCCGGCCTCACCCTTGAGTCAGTGGCGACCAAGAAGCGGAGATGCCCTTGCGCGGCCTATACCGAGAACGTCGGACTCGGCGTTTCGCCGGCGAGGCGCCGAGACTGTGGAGATGCGGCTCCGACACTGTCAAGATGGCAGCGTGTCGATTCTCGCGCGGTTGCCGACGCTCCACTGGATGAGCGGATGTGATTACGCACAATCAATGCGGTATAGCCTCATGTCCCCTTCGGACAATACAAGTGAAAGGCCGGGAGTCTGATCGTGCAGCTCTGTGAGTCCGGTCCAGTCCAAATCCTCCATGGTCTCCGGGAGATAAACATTCTCTCCCGAAAGAGTGCCTTGATCTAGAAGCAGCACATACTTTGCGTTTGCGGATCGGACGTCTCTTTGCACGTTTGTATCAAATGCGATATCTTTCAACCCAGACTGGATGCTACTGACTTCATCCTTGCGAAGATCCCATCTCTTGTAAAGTACGTTCACTCCACTGACGCCGTCAGCAAAACCGCTCCCGTCAAAGGGGATGTTCACCACAACATCATCCTTAGTAATGGATTTTACCTCATTGAGAAATTGCAGCTCTTCGCCAGTGAGGCCACTTTGCGTATCTGCGAGAGTGTTCGCCTGAGCGAGCATCGTTCTTATTGCACCAAAAGCTGTCACTTGCTGCTGTAGAGAATCCTCGGATCCTTGCTGATAGCTCGGCAAGTAATTGATGGCTGAGAACGCTACGACTGTGGCAATGGCTAGAACCCTTTGCTGTCTTGTCTTCGTGTCGTTTTCGGGATTGAGGAAAACACGCCAAACGGCTTGCACGATTGCGGACAGACCAAGAGATGCGAGTGGAACTGCGGCTATCGCGACTATAGGATCAATACGATAAGAGTCGTTGTACCAAAAACCAATAAACAAGGATCGTAATGATCCGTCTCCGCAGACGGAGAAATAGTAGAATGGAAGAGTAAAAATGAATGAACCGATAGTCCATCTAACGGTGCGTGTGCTAATGCAGTACACCATGCCGCAGAAGACCATGAACGCAAAGATCCACTGGGGCGCCTCAAGCCGATTGAGGCCCATGGTTACCAGGTTGGCAAAGAACTGGCTGACGTCGCCATAGGCGGACCAGTAGGGGAAACCAACCACACCCGCGAAAGCCTTGCTTTGGTTCAAGGCAATCCAGCCTGCGCAGACAACAACAGCGAATCCGACACAGATTGCGACATGTAGCAGCCTGGCGACAGGCGGTCTGAGGCTCCAATGCTTGGGGAATGTCAGGCGGAGCAGTCGGCTTATAAGAAATGGCACCATCAAGATGACACACACGAATATCGCGCTCGGATGTGCCATCGCTGTGCCAAGAGACAGCCAGAGCGTACAGAGGATCCACCTGGGTTTATGGGTGGTCAGTCTTGAGAATAGGAGGACGAGCGCCGCCATGGCAAAGAGAGCCATGACAAGACCGGCGAGGTAGGGATAGAGTGCGCCGACGAGAAGGCGCCAGGGGAAGGCGGCGCAGGCGGGAGCGGTGAACGCTCCGCAGATGAGCGCAAGGCGCGACCCGCTACCTGCGGGGCCGGGTGTCTTGGGCCCGAGGATGGCTGACAGGAACGCAAACATCCCACATGGGAGTAGCATCCCGAGAAAAACGACAAGGGCGATGTTGAGAGCCATGGTGGGTTCGCACTGCAGCATGCTGCCTACGAGAGCTGCCGGCGTGAAGAAGAGAGGCGGATAATCGCTGAAGGGGTTGCTAGCTGAAAACAGCCCATCCTCAATAAACTGGCGAACCATCAACGGGTGATGGTAGTTGTCGTAAAACTGACCGAACGAGGCGGGGCCGTCGAGCGTCTTGACAAACACCCAGCCTGTGAGCGCCAGAGCAACAACGATGTAGAGCGCCAGTACCATAGCGTTGGATGCCGAACCGCTGCGGGGTAGTTCAGTGCGGTTGTGCTCGATGTGCTTGCCAATGATAGGCCTTGTGTCTCTAGCATTCCCATGCTTACAGAAGCGTTGCACCACATAGTAGAAGAGCGATGCAGCGGTCACTGGTGCGACCAATCCGAGCCAGGAGGTGCTCAGGCTGCCGAATGCGTAGAGGGTACCAAGCACTCCATACGAGGTGAGCCCAACAGCGGGCGCGAAGCTGAGGGCCTGCAGTCGACACATGCCTGCACCCCGGAGAAGGAGATAACCGGGGGTCCACAGCACGAGCGTGAGGAGCACCACGCCAAGGAGAAAAACCAGCCACATTCTACTAACTCCTTGCTGTAGCTTTTACTCGAACGAACGCGCGAGTGGTGTTGTTTGCAGGGTCATCGCATGGGCGGCTGTCGTTGCCGTCGTCACCTTGTACGTAATCGTTGTGGTTTCTTGCGGGTTGTCGTTCGTTTCCACGTGCACCATGTTGAAGCCGTACAGCGTGCCATCTTTGAACCATGCAGAGCCTCCAGACGTCTGCACGTCGCTGATGCGACCACCGGCCGGAGCCATAAGGAGGACGATGCTGATCATGTCGCCTTTGTCGCGCTTCAATGGGTTACCCCCCGTCACGTACGTGGGGGCTGCGATGGCTTCGGCTTCGGAGATTTCGTTCGTCACCGTAGTCGTGACGTCATAGGTCGTTGAGCCGTCTGCGTTCCGGACGCCTTCACCGATTGTTGTCCGTGTGTTGTTGTACCAGCCCATCTTTGACCACGTGTAGTCGCCCGTGAAGACACCGAGGACCGGCCGCTCCTCGTCGGTGGAGAGACTGCCGGACATGCCGAGGCTCTTCACTAGAGCCTCTTGATCCGCGTTCTTGAACCACAGCTGGAACCGGCGCTGAGAGCCTTCTTGTTGCAGCAGTTCCGCCAGCTTGAAGACATCGACCTTGTCAATGTTGCCCAGGATTGAAGAGAACGCCTGAGCCGCAGTCTCGGCGAAGAACGCGTCCATCTCTGTGTTGGAGGAGTACCGCCAGTAGGTGTCGCTCATGAGGGTCTTCGCTGCGTTGTCGCCATTGACCTCGACGCCGTCCACGATGACGGAGCTGGCGGTCGCCTTCATGAGGCTCTGCAGGAAGTTGGGGTCCACCGCGATCACGCCGTCGACGCTCGTTCCCTGGTAGTGCTCCCAGCTCTGGGCAAAGAGCGACGCTGCGCGCGCGAAGTCGGGAGATGCGGTGGCGGCGCCAGGGTTGTCATTCATGCCGCTATCGACAAGGGTCATCTCCTCCTCAGTGGCATCGGTGATGAAATCACGGCGTCCCGCAATTGTGGTGAAATCTCCAATGGTGGGCGCGCCGTCCGTGACCCAAAGGGCCCCCGAGGAGCCAGGGAAGCCGCCCGACGAGCGGAGCTCGGCGTTGTTGAGGGCCACGATTAGATAGGTCTTGGTCTGCCCGTTCGCGCCCAGCATTTCGGGCAGCTGGGGGAGAAACTGGCTTGCTTCCTGCACGAGCGTGTCCGTGGAGCTCAGGCCGTCTCGCACTTTTCCCATCGTGTCCTCAATCGATTGGACATGGAAGGGCTTCATTTGGTTGACGGTATTCGAGGTACTCTGCAAGGGATCCTTGAGCATCGAGAGCGCATTCGATAGGAGGGTCAACATATCGAGGTTCACGGAGCCGCCGCTCTGGATAAGGTCCTGGATTCTGTGGCCCTTGAGTTCTTCGGCAGCTGGGACTATGCCTGCGCTTGTGAGGTTGTCGAGCGCCGTCGTGAGCTGACGGGCCTGTGCCACGTCTGAGCCGTAGATCGGCGCGAGGGCTCCGGCGGACCATAAGGCGCTGTCAGTCTTGGTCTTCATGTTGTTCGCGGTCACTGCCAGAGACTTGGCCACGCTTGAGGTGCTCTCTCCGTCGCCGCTGAGCAGTGCCGTCCGCAGCTCCTCGAGCTGCGATGTGTAAGTAGCGACCTCCGATTTAAGCGAGCGCGCGTCGTTGAGAAGCAGTGCGCCGCAGATTCCGATTGCCACTACAAGAACAACCAAGACTCCCGCAGCTATGAAGGGCCAGCGACGTCGGGTGTGTTTATGACGGTGCGTCTGATTCGAGCGGCGCCGGCGTCCAGACTGGCCGTACGCCTGGCTCGCCGAGCCGTAGGGTAGCGGGCGAGGAGGCTGGTCAGCGCCTTCTTCGGGTGAGTCTTCCTGACGAGTGGGATTCGCGGTCTCGTCCATAGAGGGGAAGGTATAGGCAGGGAAGGAGTCCAGGGGTTCCAGCGTGCGTCTTCCACGGGGCGCCTTCTCTGATGTGCCGCGGTTTTCGTCGGAGCCGGGCGTTTTGTTCGAGTCCTGGGAGCGTGCGGGATTCGCTTGGTTTCGGGCTGCTTGCTGCTCCTGCGGATAGCGGGCACGGGGGTTGCCCCGAACGGGTCCTTGGGGGAGAGACCCTGCGGAGTCCTCTTCTGGCGTACGAAAGTGCTTCGCCATGTTCGGCATCCTTTCGGCAAGAGCTGGAGCGCAGCATCAGAGCGCTGGGAAGTGGCACAAACACTCACACAATGCCACAGCCCTAGTGGCTTAAGCCTACGTTAACAAGAACAAGATAAAGATGTTCGGTGTTGCGCCGTCGTCCGGCGTGGGGGAGTTGTTCTCTGCAGCCATGTCTACCTGTTCTTTTCGAGCATTTCTCTATGTCGTTTGGGGCGCCCCGTACCATTCCACTGACATGAAACGTTTGGTGCGTAAGCAAAGAAAGGACCGTCGCACTTGAAGACCTACCTCGTCACCGGCGGCGCCGGTTTCATCGGATCCAACTTCGTGCTCTACATGCTCAAAAAGCACGGCGACATCCGCATCGTCAACGTGGACCTGCTCACCTATGCGGGCAACCTCGAGAACCTCAAGTCCGTCAAGGACGATCCGCGGCACGTCTTCGTGCAGGCGGACATCTGCGACCGCGAGGCCATCAAGGCCGTGTTCGACGAGTACCAGCCGGACTACGTGATCAACTTCGCGGCCGAGAGCCACGTGGACCGCTCCATCGAGGACCCCGGCGCCTTCGCGGACACCAACGTGATGGGCACCGTGAACCTGCTCAACTGCGCCAAGGACGCGTGGCTCGTGGGCGGGGAGTGGGGCGACCACAAGTTCCTGCAGGTCTCCACCGACGAGGTCTACGGCACGCTGTCGCTGGACGAGCCGGACACGTTCTTCACCGAGGAGACGCCGCTGTCGCCGCACAGCCCCTACAGCGCGAGCAAGGCGTCGGCCGACATGTTCGTGGTGGCTTACCACGACACCTTCGGGATGCCCATCAACATCACCCGCTGCTCGAACAACTACGGGCCGTACCAGTTCCCCGAGAAGCTCATCCCGCTCATGATCAACAACGCGCTCCAGCACAAGCCGCTGCCGGTCTACGGTGACGGCCTCAACGTGCGCGACTGGCTCTTCGTCGAGGACCACTGCAAGGCCATCGACATGGTGGCCACGGACGGCGTCGTGGGTGAGGTCTACAACGTGGGCGGCCACAACGAGCGCTCCAACATCTACATCGTGAAGACGGTGATCGACGAGGTGGCCAAGGCCACCGGCGACGACTCGATCAACGAGTCACTCATCACCTACGTGACCGACCGCGCCGGCCACGACCGTCGCTACGGCATCGCACCGGACAAGATCCGCGAGGACCTCGGTTGGTACCCGGAGACCAAGTTCGAGGACGGCATCGTCCGGACCATCCAGTGGTACCTGGCCAACGGCCCCTGGATGGAGAACGTCACGAGCGGCGCCTATCGCGACTACTACCAGAACATGTACGGCAAGAAGGAGCAGCTCGCCTAGGAACGGGCCGGCCGTGCCACAAGCGCTCGCGCGAGGCACGGGGAAGGAGCACCAATGAAGGGCATCATCCTCGCCGGCGGGTCGGGCACGCGCCTCGCGCCGCTCACGGACGTCACGTCCAAGCAGCTGCTGCCGGTGTACGACAAGCCGATGGTCTACTATCCGCTGTCCGTGCTGATGCTGGCCGGCATCCGGGACATTCTCGTGATCTCGACGCCGCAGGACCTGCCCAACTTTGAGCGCCTGCTCGGCGACGGCTCCAAGTTCGGGGTTCACCTGAGCTACGCGGTGCAACCGTCACCGGACGGCCTCGCGCAGGCCTTCGTCATCGGCGAGGACTTCATCGACGGCGAGCCCTGCGCGCTCGTGCTCGGCGACAACATCTTCTACGGCAACGGCCTGCGTGGCCTGCTCCGCGAGGCCGTCCGCCGCGCGGAAGAGGAGGGCGGCGCCACCGTCTTCGGCTACCACGTGGAGGACCCTGAGCGCTTCGGCGTGGTGGAGTTCGACGAGGGCTACAACGTGATCTCCATCGAGGAGAAGCCGGCGGAGCCCAAGAGCAACTACGCGGTGACCGGCCTCTACTTCTACGACGGGCGCGTGTGCGAGCTGGCGAAGCAGGTCAAACCGAGCGACCGTGGCGAGTACGAGATCACCGACCTCAACCGCCTGTACCTGGAGGACGGATCGTTGAGCGTCGTGACGCTCGGCCTCGGCTATGCGTGGCTCGACACCGGCACGATGGAGAGCCTCTTCGACGCGAGCAACTTCGTACGCGCGGTGGAGAAGAGCCAGGGGCTGCCCGTCTCCATCCTGGAGGAGATTGCCTACGAGAACGGCTGGATCGACCAGGAGCAGCTCGTCGCGGCCGCGGAGCGCTACGGCAAGAGCGCCTATGGCCAGCACCTGCGCGAGCTGGCGGCCGGTCGCATCATGCCGCACTCGCACCGCGACTAACCTGCACAAGGGGACGGAGCACGTTTACAGCTAGATTGGACCTTTATGCCTGACACCATCACCTCCGGCAACTTCACGTTCACCAAGACCGCCATCGACGGCGTCACGGTGGTGGACGCCAAGGCCTACGGCGACGACCGCGGCTACTTCATGGAGACCTACAAGCGCGAGGACTTCGTGGCCGGCGGCATCGACTGCGACTTCGTGCAGGACAACCAGTCCGCGAGCGCCCAGGGCGTGCTCCGCGGCCTGCACTTCCAGATCGAGCACCCGCAGTCCAAGCTCGTGCGCGTGGTGGAGGGCGAGGTCTTCGACGTGGCCGTGGACCTGCGCCCCGGCTCGCCGACCTTCGGCCGGTGGGAGGGCGTCGTGCTCAGCGCCGAGAACCGCCGCCAGTTCTTCGTGCCGCGCGGGTTCGCCCACGGCTTCTACGTGATGAGCGAGAAGGCCGTGTTCTGCTACAAGTGCGACGACGTGTACCGCCCGGGCGACGAGGGGGGCCTCATGTGGGACGACCCCGCCATCGGCGTGGAGTGGCCGCTCGTGGAGGGCGTGGAGGTCAACCTGTCCGAGAAGGACACCAGGCACGCGCCGTTCGCGCAGTACTGCGCCGAGCGGGGCATCGAACTGAAATAGATGTGCAAAAAGGGACTGTCCCTTTTTGCACATCGTCGCCAATCAATGGAAGGGGCGCCCATGAGCGTCAACGGCATCGAGAAGGTCCTCATCACCGGCGCCAACGGCCAGCTGGGGAGCGAGCTCCAGTCCATCATCGCGTCCGGCACCTCGCCCATCGGCGCGATCGACCCTGGCTGGGCGGACGTGGAGGTGGTCGCCAGCGACGTGGCGGGCGACGGCCTTGTGCCCCTCGACATCACGGACGCTGAGGCCGTGGCCCAGTTCGTGGCCGACGGCGACTTCGACGCGATCATCAACTGCGCCGCCGCCACCAACGTGGACGGCTGCGAGGCCAACCCGGAGTTCGCCCAGAAGCTCAACGCCGACGCCGCCGCGAACCTCGCGAAGGCAGCCGCCGACAGCGGCGCGGTGCTCGTCCATGTGTCCACTGACTACGTGCTCGCCGGCACCGACCCCATGCCGCAGCCCGAGGACGCCCCGGCGAACCCCAACACCGTGTACGGCTCCACCAAGCTGGACGGCGAGAAGGCGGTCCAGGAGCTCGCCCCTCGGTCCTTCATCCTGCGCACCGCGTGGCTCTACGGCACCCGTGGCAACAACTTCGTGCGCACGATGGTCAAGCTCGGTCGCAGCCACGATCAGATCACCGTGGTGGACGACCAGCACGGCTCGCCCACGTTCGCTGGCGACCTGGCCCACGAGATCCTCGCGCTGCTCGGCACCGAGAACTACGGCCTGTACCACGCGACCAACAACGGAGCCACCACGTGGGCGGACTTCGCGCGCCGCATCATGGCCAACGCCGGCCTTGCGTGCGAGGTCAAGGGATGCACCACCGAGGAGTGGGGCGCCCCGGCCCCGCGGCCTGCCTGGTCGATCCTCGACAACAAGCACCTGCGCGACACCATCGGTGACGACATGCGCAGCTGGGACGTCGCCCTCGACCAGTTCATGGAGGACGTCGAGCTGTAGCGGGCGCCCACAATCCAAGAAATGACGAGGCGGGGCGGTCGAGAGGCCGCCCCGCTCGCCACCGCGCGCATGTGATGCAGCGCCCTTCAAAGGGACTGCCCAACGCTTTGGCGCACCTGAAGAGATTCTGTGCATCATAGAAAAACCCATCAGTATACCCATGTGCTATACTCCGTACAAGGGAAACGGAGGAATTGCATGTACGAGATTGGTGATTTCATCGTCCACCCGGGTCAGGGCGTCTGTCAGGTCGAGGGGATGGAAGAGGGCCCGACCCCCGTCTACCACTTGATGCCTGTCCACGGCCGCAACCCCATGCTCATCAAGTATCCCGTCGCGAGCGAGGCCAACCTGCGTCCCGTGATCTCCGCCGAGGAGGCCCAGTCCCTCATCGAGGGCTTCTCGACGATGGAGCCGGACTCCTTCACGGACCGTTCGGCGGTCCTCGAGGAGAAGCACTTCAAGAGCGTGATCCGGCACGGCTCCTGCGTGGACGTGATGCGCATCGCGAAGACCTTCACCCAGCGCATCGCCAAGGTGGAGGCCGCCCACAAGAAGGCGCCGGTGATCTACGAGCGCATCCTCAAGGAGGCCAAGGAGCGTTCCATGGAGGAGCTCACCTGCGCCCTCGACGAGGACGCGGACCAGGTTACCGCGCGCTTTCAAGCGGCGCTCTCCCACTAGCCAAACAGGGGAGTGCCCCTATACTGCCTAACAGCCTTAGACAGCCCCGGCACCGTCGGGGCTCTTTGGTTTACGTCCCGGCGCACTGACATCCAATCCCAGGAGGACCTGTGGAAGACATCCAGGCCGAGCTCACCAACGCACCCTCCGGTCGGGCCGTCATCACGGTGCTCGGCTCGGACCGGGCCGGCATCGTGGCCGCAGTGGCCGGCGCCCTGGCCACGCACGAGGCCAACATCCTGGACATCAGCCAGACCATCCTCAAGGGCAACGAGCCGGACAACGTGGCCGGCGGCACCGGCATCTTCACGATGACGATGCTCGTGGACCTGAGCCCCATGGACGTCGACTTCCAGGAGCTCGACGCCGAGCTGGCCGGCCTGGCCGACGGCCTTGGCGTTCGCATCACCCTGGTGCGCGAGGACGTGTTCCGGTTCATGTACCGGCTGTAGCCCCATCGCGACTCGAACACCCGAGCCCGTTCGACTCGCAGGCCCAGCCCTTCTCGGAAGAGTTGAGAGGACCCGCCATGGAGAACGAACCGCACCACAAGGCCCCGCGCCCGGGGCTTGTTCCGCCGTACTTCCGCCCGGTGATCCCCGCGGCCGCCACGAGCGCGCTTTTGCACGTCATGGACGTGAGCCCGATGCCCTCCGTCTCGGTGGGGCGCCCTCCTGTCTCCGACCTGCTCTACAAGGGCGGCAGCGACCTCGCGATGCAGGACCAGGCCCTCTACGAGCAGCACGGCGTCAAGCGCGGCCTGCGCAACGCCGACGGCTCGGGCGTGGTCGCCGGCCTGACGGCCATCTGCGACGTGCACGGCTACCACAGGACCGAGAACGGCGTTGAGCCGGATGAGGGCGACCTCATCCTCCGCGGCTACCATATCGGCGACCTCGTGGCTGGTGCGCGCTCCGAGCGGCGCTTCGGCTACGAGGAGGTCAGCTACCTGCTGTTGGCCGGCGAGCTGCCCGACCAGGCCGAGCTGGACGACTTCAACGAGCGCATCGACGTGCGGCGCTCGCTGCCCCGTGGGTACCTGAGCCTGTTCCCGCGCACAACGGCGTCCTCCTCGATCATGAACGTGCTGCAGCGCGCGACGCTGCTGCTCTACGCCTTTGACGAGGCCCCCGACGACACGAGCCCCGAGCACGAGGTGGACGTGGCGCTGTCGCTGCTCGCCCGACTGCCCCGTATCGCTGCGGTGGCGAGCACCGCGTACTCCGCCGAGGCGGCCCAAGAGCAGCTGCGCATCCCGCCCATCACCGGCGGCCTCTCCATGGCCGAGACGATCCTCGACGTGCTGCGCGGCGACGCCGGCTACACGCCGGAGGAGGCGCAGGTGCTCGACACGATGCTGATGCTCCATGCGGAGCACGGCGGCGGCAACAACTCAACCTTCTCCACACGCGTGCTGTCCAGCTCGGGCACCGACGCGTACAGCGCCTATGCGGCCGCGATGGGGTCGCTCAAGGGCCCAAAGCACGGCGGCGCCAACTACAAGGTGGGCCAGATGATCGACGACGTCGCGGAGCATGTGCGCAGCGCGGGCGACGACGACGAGGTGCGCGCGTACTTGCGGCGCATCGCGGCCAAGGACGCCTTCGACGGCACGGGGCTGCTCTACGGCATCGGACACGCGGTCTACACCAAGAGCGACCCGCGCGCCGTGCTCATCCGTCGCTATGCCGCCAAGCTGGCGGGCCAGAAGGGCATGGAGGAGCGGTTCCGGCTCATCAACGCCATCGAGCGCCTCGCGCCGGGCGTGGTGCAGGAGGCGCGGGGCACGAGCAAGCCGCTGTGCGCGAACGTGGACCTCTACGCGGGCTTCGTGTACGACATGCTCGACATCCCGGCCGAGATGCACACGCCGATCTTCGCGATCGCGCGCTTGAGCGGCTGGGCGGCCCATCGCATGGAGGAGCTGTACGGGGCGAGCCGCATCATTCGCCCGGCGTACGTGTCGGTGGCCGAGGCCCGCGACTACGCGCCGATGGCCGAGCGATAGGGCGAGCGGGGCGCCCCGGCTCCTGTGTCTCTTACCTTCTTCGGGGGCGGCGCGACAAATGTCCGCCTGGTGCCACAAACGCACGAGGGTACGAGTATCATTCGGTATCCGAAAAGAGCGGGAGCCCCCGGGCCGGCCCTGGGCGGCTCCCGCACCTGCGTAGCGAGGAGGAGCTGTGGCATCCACCGTTCCCGCTGTGGCCGCGAAGGCAGGCCACGGGGCGATCCCGTTCTCTCTGGGCATGTCGCTGGTGACGCTCGGCGTGGTCTATGGCGACATCGGCACGAGCCCGCTCTACGTGATGAAGGCCATCGTCGCCGGCAACGGCGGCATCGCGAGCCTCACCAAGGACACCATCATCGGCGCCGTGTCGCTCATCATCTGGACGCTGATGCTCATCACCACCGTGAAGTACGTGCTCATCGCCATGCGCGCGGACAACCACAACGAGGGCGGCATCTTCGCGCTGTTCTCGCTCGTCAAGCGGTGCAGCCGCTACCTGATCGTCCCGGCCATGATCGGCGGCGCCGCCCTCTTGGCCGACGGCATCCTCACTCCGGCGGTCACCGTCACGACGGCCATCGAGGGCCTTCGCACCATCGAGGTGGGCCATGCCTTCCTGGGAGACAAGCCCACGGTCGTCGTGATCATCACGATCGTCATCCTGTGCGGGCTCTTTTTGCTGCAGCGCGCCGGCACGAGCAACATCGGCAAGCTCTTCGGCCCCGTGATGTGCGCCTGGTTCCTGTTCCTTGGCATCTCGGGGCTCTGCAACCTCACGTTGGACTGGGACATGCTGCGCGCCCTCAACCCGCTCCGCGGCATCCTGTTCCTCTTCGGCCCCCTCAACAAGGCCGGCTTCGCGGTGCTCGGCTTCGTGTTCCTCGCCACCACCGGCGCGGAGGCGCTCTACTCGGACATGGGCCATGTGGGCCGCGCCAACGTGTACGCCACCTGGCCGTTCGTGTGCGCGTGCCTCTTCCTCAACTACTTGGGGCAGGGCGCGTGGATCGTCCAGAACATCGGCAACACCGCGCTCGTCGCGGCCGAGGGCTTCAACCCGTTCTTCGAGTGCCTGCCACAGGAGCTCCGCGCGTTCGCGGTGGTCTTCTCGGCCGTGGCCGGCCTCATCGCGAGCCAA
Source organism: Kribbibacterium absianum (assembly GCF_030067705.1). Lineage (GTDB taxonomy): Bacteria > Actinomycetota > Coriobacteriia > Coriobacteriales > Atopobiaceae > Kribbibacterium > Kribbibacterium absianum. The sequence continues at coordinate 174,605 of NZ_JASJEX010000004.1, read as the reverse complement.
GCGCTCATCACGGGCTCCTACACGCTCGTCTCGGAGGCCACGCGCCTCAACCTGATGCCGCACCTGCGCGTCACGTACCCGGCGGAGACCAAGGGCCAGCTCTACATCCCGATGGTCAACACCATCATGTGGGTCGGGTGCATCGGTGTCGTGCTCATGTTCCAGACCTCGGAGAACCTCGAGGCGGCCTACGGCCTCGCCATCACCCTCACGATGCTCATGACCACGCTGCTTCTGCACGTGTACCTGAGCAAGCTGGAGCACCAGCCGTTCTGGAGCTGGGTGTTCCTTTTGTTCTTCGGCGCCCTCGAGGGCTGCTTCTTCATCTCGTCGCTCGCGAAGTTCGTGCACGGCGGCTACGTGACGCTCATCATGGCGGCGCTCATCTTCTGCGTCATGTTCATTTGGCGGCGTGGCAGCGCCATCGAGCGGGCGCAGTCGGTCTATCTGCCCGTCAAGCTGTACCTGGGGCAGCTCTCCGAGCTGAGCCGCGACGAGACGGTGCCCATCCTGGCCGACAACCTCGTGTTTCTCACCAACGACCCGTCCCAGGACAAGCTGGACCGCGACATCCTCTACTCGATCCTCGACAAGCGGCCCAAGCGCGCCCGTTGCTACTTCTTCGTGACGGTGAAGGTGACCGACGAGCCGTTCACCCACGAGTACACCTGCAACAGTTTTGGCACGGACTTCGTGTTCCGGGTGACGCTGCACCTGGGCTTCAAGGTGAACCAGCGGGTCAACACGTACATCCGCCAGGTGATCGGCGACCTGATCGAGTCCAACGAGATGGATCCGCAGCCGCTGCGCTACTCGATCTACCGTGACCCGGGCAACGTGGGCGACTTCAAGTTCGTCATGCTCCGCAAGCTCCTGACGCCGGAGTCCGACATCTCCAACCGTGACCGCTCGATCATGGCGCTCAAGTACGCGATCCGCCGGGTGTGCGGCTCGCCTGCCCAGTGGTACGGGCTCGCCACCTCGAGCGTGATCTTCGAGTACGTGCCGCTCTTCTCCAAGATGCGTCCGGCGACGGTGCTCGAGCGCCGGCCGGTGGAGCTGGAGGAGGAGGAGTTCGAGGAAGAGGACGTCGACGTGCTCTCGCAGGACCTCGTGGGGGAGATGGCGGACGTGATGGCCGCCGTCGAGAAGGGTGTGATCGGCGGGGAGGCCTCGGCCGACCGTACCGGCACGCATCCGAGGATCCTCTTTGACGAGAACGGCAACCCGGTGGGGATCGGGTGGCCGGGACCGTTCGGTGACGATTCGGGGCAGTAGCCGCTGCCGCACCATCGCGTGCACCGCCAGGGGCCCTGGCACTAACTTATGAGTCAGCACCCGTCGGGTTGTGCCACATTGAGAAGTTGATCCCGAGAAGAGCTGGCCGCGCGAATGGCCTTTCTTGGGATCAACTCAGAAATCAACGGGCCTGTTTTCGGGCGCCCGGGACACTTTCCCGCCGCGAGCAGCCTCGGTGACCCCCGGAATCGCTCGTTCCCGTGGCCGAGAAGCGCGCCTGGAGGCTGGTTCGTTAAAAAAGAGATTCCCAGGTGGCCCTCTCGCGCGAGAAGGCCACCTGGGGATCAAGTCCTCAACGAGGTGCGCTCGGAAGGAGCCAGGCCCGCTGCCTATCGCTTCCCGTCGCCCTTTGTGCCGCCGCTGCGGTAACCCTGGCCTTTGCGGTTCTGGCCGGCCGGGCCTTTGCGCCCGGTGGCGCCGTGGCCGCGGTCGTCCCGCTTGAAGCCGCCGCCGCGTCCGTCCCGCTTGAAGCCGCCCTTGCGGTCGTCGCGCTTGAACCCGCCGCTGCGGCTTCCTCGGCTGTCGTCGCGGCCACGTCCGCCGTCACGACGTGGGCCACCGTTGCCGCGTGGCCGGCCACCCCGCTCTTGGGCGCGGCGCACCGAGTCCGGCGCCATCGTCCGGTCGCTGTACCGTCCGTGGTCGCCGCGCCGCTTGCGCTCCTCGATCTCCCGGCGCTTCTCCTCCGTCATCGGCGTGCGCTTCACCAGGTACACGTGGTGCACCTTGGCGTTGCGCTCGAAGTCGTGGGGGATGGTGCCCTCGGTGACGTCCTCGATCTCCACGCCGGCTCGGGCGAGCTTCTCGACGTCGGGCGCGAAGTTCCGCAGGTTGCAGCTGAACAGGCACACGCCGTCACGGGTGAGTAGGCGCGAGATGCCGATGAGAAGCTCCGCGTGGTCGCGCTGCACGTCGAAGCTCTCGGCCTTCATGTCGGAGGAGTTCGAGAACGTCGGGGGGTCGCAGTAGATGAGGTCCCAGCGGTTGCGCGTCTTGCGCTGCTCGTCCACCCACTGCAGCACGTCGGCCTTCACGTACTCGTGGCGGTAGTCGTCCGGCCGCGGCTCGCCCTTGGGGACCCGCGGGTTGCGGTAGCCGTTGCGCTCCATGTTGCGGCGCGCCCAGTCCAGGTAGTTCCAGGAGAGGTCGACGCTCGTGGTGTACTCGGCGCCGCCGTCGGCCGCGTAGACCGTGCCGGTGCCCGTGTAGCAAAAGAGGTTAAGGAAGCGCTTGGCCCCGGTCATTCTCTTGGCCATCTCGCGGATCTCCGTGCGCACCTCGCGGTGGTCGAGGAAGAGCCCCGTGTCCAGCCGGTCCTGGAGGTTGACCTCGAAGGTGAGGCCGCCCTCCTCGACGAGCACCGCGCCGAGCGGCAGCTCCACGCCGTCGATGCGCCGGGTGCGCGGGCGGCCGTCGCCCTTGCCCTTGCGCTTGCGGTCCAGCGCGGCGTCGATGCGCCGGTTCACGGTGCGCGTGATGTCGGCGGGCGCGGCGTACTGCGAGCCGCCCTTGGAGTGGCTGCGCACGCGGAGCGCGACGTCGCTCGCGCGCACGCCGAGCACGCGCGGGGCGACGGTCAGCACGTCGATCAGGCGGCGCCGGGTCTTCTCGGGGTCGATCTCCTTGGGGGCGGCGTACTCCGCGCACACGAGCCAGGTGCCCGGCGTCTCCTCCGTGCCCTTGTACAGGTCGAGGGCCACGTTGTAATCGGGCAGGTCCTGGTCGTAGACGCGGTAGCAGGTGACGTCCTCGGACTCCGCCCAGCCGGCCCTCTCCTTGGCGTCCTTCTCGAGACGGGCGGCGAACTGGTCGGTGGTGGACACGAGCACGGGGACCTCGGCGCCGCTCTTGAGCGTCACGGTGGCCGCCGGTTGCACGGCGGCGTTGCGGTACGTGACGATGCGCGCCTCGTCCTTGCCGGTCTGCACCGGGTCCTCGGTGAGGGGCTCCTCGTCGAAGAGGGCGTCGAGCGCGCCGTCGCGTGCGATGGCCGCGGCCGGGGTGTTCTCGGGGAGGGTCGCGGCGATGGTGGCCGTGAGCGAGAGGGCCTCGGCCTCGCGGGGCCCCTCGTCCGCGTGGGGCCAGGACAGGTCGAGCACGAGCAGCGACGAGCTGGTGAGCTTCCCTCCGAAGTCGGTGGCCTCGCGCACCGGCACGAAGACGGGCTCGATGGCCAGGCCGGCGCTGCGCATGGTCGCGCGAGTGTCCGTCGCGAAGCCGAGGCGCGTGTCGGTGCACACGATGGTCACGGGGCGGTCGGCGCCGGCGGCGCGCCGGCGCTCGGCCTCGTTGCGCACGAGCGACCAGGAGCGCTCCGAGTGCCCGAGCCAGTGCGTGAAGCCCCAGCGCGCGCGAGTGAGGCCCGGCGCGGTGTCCATCGCGATGGCGGCGCCCTCCACGGCCAGCGTGCCCGCTCCCGAGAAGGCCACGCCGAGCGACGGGAAGGACTCCTGCGAGAGGGTCTGCCAGTCGGCCGCCCAGAGCACGGCCGCCGCGTAATCGGGGCGGAGGGCCGGGATGCGGGCCTTCTGCTGCGCGCGCTCATAGCCGCGACGGAACAGCGGCTCGCCCGTGAGGTCGATGCCGAGCGTCGCGTGGTCGCGGTGCATGGTCAGACGGATGCGAAGGTCGGGGTGCTTGGGGTCCACGTTGGGCCGCGTTCCCACTTTGGCCACGAACTGGTCGACGACGGCGTCCTTGATCCGCTGGGCCGCGAACATCGAGTTGTCGATGCCGTCCATCTCGCCGCGCGCGAAGACCGCGAACGTGGAGGTGGGGGAGAGCTGTTCGGTCCAGTCCACGCCGGCCGCGCCGCGATAGAGGTCGCCGGCGCCATGGCACTCGAAGCTCGCGATGACGGCCACGATGGAGCTCGCGAGGCGGCTCCACATGCAGGCCGTGTAGGCGTCGCGCAGGGGGCCCTCGAACGAGACCTGGCCGGTCAGCGGGCGCACCCGACCGATACCGAGAGAGTCCAGCTCTTGGCCGAGCATCTGCTCGAGTCCGGCGGGACAGGTGGCATAAAAGCGCATGGTGCCTCCATGGGGTGTGGCCGCTCGCGGCGGCGCTAGGGCTGGGCTTCTCGGGTTGTCAAGGGGCGTGGGCACAAGGCGGACACCGGGGCTTATGGTACCCGCGCTCTGCCGGTCGGGTGTCCCTCTGTTGCCAAAACCTCCGAGAAGCCCGACAGACTGAACCGTCCCTGACGCCCGGACGCTTCGGAGAGAGCCCTTTGTCCACGGTTGGACGCTTGGGAGAGAGCCGTTTGTCCACGGTTGGACGCTTCGGAGAGAGCCGTTTGTCCACGCTGTCGCGGGATGGAGCGTGGACATTTGGCTTTGACCGAAGCGTCCAGGTCCGGACAAATGGCTTTGACCGAAGCGTCCACAGGCGCGGGGCTGCTATCGCGCTCTCCCGTGAGGGTTCTCTGACCGTGCGTTCCTGCGGCTATCATGGGCTGCGGACACACCCGCCCAGACCTCGGAGGAGCCATGGTCCTCTCAGACCGAGACATCAAGCGCGAGCTGGAGGCCGGCCGCATCGTCATCGAGCCGCTCAAGCCCCAGGACGTCCAGCCGGCCTCGGTGGACGTGCGGCTCGGTGCGAACTTCCGCGTGTTCCGGAACTCGGAGCACACCTTCATCGACCCCTCCATCGACCAGCCCAACCTCACCGAGGAGATCGAGGTCCCCGAAGGGGGCGCGTTCATCCTGCATCCTGGCCAGTTCGCGCTCGGGACCACGGTGGAGCGCATCGGGCTGCCGGACGATGTCCTCGGCAAGCTCGAGGGCAAGTCCACGCTCGGGCGCCTCGGCCTGATGATTCACTCCACCGCCGGTTACGTGGATCCCGGCTGGGACGGCGAGCTCACGCTCGAGCTGTCCAACGTCGCGACGCTGCCGATCATGTTGCGCCCGGGCATGCGCATTGGCCAGCTGTCCTTCGAGCGCATGAGCAGCCCAGTGGAGCGCCCGTACGGGTCCGCAGGGCTCGGCAGCCACTACCAGGGGCAGCGGGGCGCCACGGCGAGCCACGTGCTCACCGATTAGTCCCGGCGGCCTCTGCTACCGTTAGGTGACCTTCGGCCGACCCAAAGGACTTCCCTTGCTCAACGACCTCTACCATTCGCTCGATCCCGTCGCCTTCTCCGTGGGGCCGCTCTCCGTGCGCTGGTACGGCCTCGCGTACCTCGCCGCGTTCGTCATCGGCGGCATCCTGGTCTGGCGCCTTGTGAAGCGCTGGAAGCTCGACATGACCCCCGACGACATCATGTCCGTGGTCATCGGCATCGCCTTCGGCGCCATCTTTGGCGGGCGACTCGGCTACGTACTCTTCTACGGCACCGGCTACTACTGGAGCCATCCGCTCGAGATCCTCGCCTTCAGCGAGGGCGGCATGAGCTTCCACGGCGGCCTTATCGGCGCCATCGTGGGCGGCTCCATCGCCTGCAAGATGCTCAGGCTCTCGATCCTGACGTTCCTCGACATGGGGTGCATCGTGACGCCGGTCGGCCTCGGCCTGGGGCGTCTCGCGAACTTCGTCAACGGCGAGCTGTGGGGCAAGCCCACCGACCTGCCGTGGGGCGTGGTCTTCGAGAGCGGGGGCCCCGTGGCGCGCCATCCCTCCCAGCTCTACGAGGCGCTCCTCGAGGGTCTCGTGATGTTCGTCGTGCTGTGGCTGCTGTCGCGCAAGCGCCCGCCGCGCCCGCAGGGAACCTTCACGGGGTGGTTCCTCATCATGTACGGCTGCTTCCGCATCCTCATCGAGTTCGTGCGCGTGCCCGACGTCCAGCTCGGCTACCTCATCGACGGGTTCATCACGATGGGGCAGATCCTCTCGGTGCCGCTCGTGTTCGTGGGTATCGGTTTCCTGGTCTGGGCGCACAAGACGCAACGTCCGCAGGTGGGCCGGCTCTATGTGACGGCGACGGGCTCGGACGTGCCCGTGGACACCGACGACCTGGTGGAGAAGGGCGCGGTGCCGCGCGATGAGCGGCTGGAGGACTCCGAAAAGGACGACGCCGACAGGCGCAGCTAGCCCCGGATCGCCCCCTTCGCGCCGGGTCGCTGATTCGGGGCAAAAGGCCGAACGGTTTGCCCTCTATCGCTCCGGATCCGGCAACGGATCTCCAAAAGGCCCGCTTGAGACCCTATCCGGGGCAAACGAGGCAACGGTTTACCCCTTATCGCCCGACCCGCGCGCCCCTGCCGATCCGGGGCAGCTCCAGGGCTTGGCCCTATACTCATGCGTGCATCTAGTGAGGCGAGAGAGGGTCCGCCGGCCGCGCGCCGGTGGTCAAAACGGAACCCGGTGCGAATCCGGGACAGCCGCCACTACTGTGTGCGGGTCAAGGACGGGGTGCGTTCCCATTGGGTCGGCGGCCGAGGGGTCGACGGTCTGAGAAGGGTCCCCGTCCGGCAGGGTCTTTGCCCCGCCGCCCGCGAGCCAGGAGACGTGCCCTCTCTCGCGAGTTCCTACAGAAAGGGGAACCCATGAACGAGCGCAAGGACGCGTGGACGGCGCGTTGCTCTCAGGCCCTCGCCGCGCTTTTGGTCGCGGTGCTCTGCATCGCGACACCGGTGGCTCTCACCGGCTGCGGTGCCAACGGCAGTGCGGACAAGGCCGCGACCACGGAGACAACGGGCGCCGCGACGAGCGACTCGCCCACGGCCGACCAGGTCACCGTGACGCAGCAGATTGGCGCTGACGAGGCTCCCGAGCAGGTCACCGTTGCCAAGGACGGCACCGTGCTCGACGTCCTCAAGGCCAGCAACATCGCGTACAAGACCGAGGACAGCTCCTACGGCGAGTACGTGACCTCGATCGACGGCACGGCGGCTGACTCCGGGCACGGCTGGACCTACACGGTCAACGGCAAGCAGCCCGACGTGGGCTCCGGCGACTACAAGGTGGCCGACGGCGATGCGGTCGTGTGGACGTACGTCGAGTACACCAGCTAAGGTGTCGCGCCCCTTCGAGACAAGCAAGCCGGCGGTGTCGGCAGTGTGGTGCGGGCTGATGGCCGTGATCGTGGCGGGGTGCAACCAGCCGGCGGTCGTGGCCATCGGCCTTATGGGGTGCGGCGCGTTCGCGGTGGGCGAGTGCGGTTGGACATCGGTGGGGAAGACCGTGCGGTGGCTGGCCCCGCTGGCGGTGCTGGTCGCGGTTCTGAACCCGTTGTTGCAGTCGAGCGGTTCCACCGAGCTGTTCCGGATCGGTCATCAGGGCGTGTACCTGGAGGCGGCCGTGTATGGGCTGGTCATGGCCGGGATGCTCGCGGCGATGGTGCTCCTGTCTCTCGGCTTCTCGGCGGCAGTGGGGGCGTCCGAGCTCCGCGACCTGCTGGGGCGCCGGATGCCCGTGTGCGCTCTGATCCTTTCGCTGGGGCTGCGTTTGGTGCCGCAGATGTCATCGCGCCTGCAGTCGATGAGCGCGACCGACAAGGCCAACACCGCGTTCGGCAACGCGAGCGCACCCTCGGTGGGCGCACTGTCCACGCGCCTCATGGCGTGGTCGCTCGACGACTCCCTGGTGCAGGCGGACTCGATGAGGGCGCGCGGATGGGGCGCCGGGCGCCGGGTGACCGCTGCGCCGAGGGCGGCGTCGGGAGAGGACCGCGCCGAGCTGGGGCTCGTGCTGGCGCTCGGTATCGCGGCCACGGTCGCGGCGCTGACGATGAGCGCGGGCTGGACGTTCTATCCCGCGATGCCACCGCTGACATGGAGCTGGGGCTACGCCCTTGTCGGAGCGTTCTGTCTTGTGCCGGTTCTCGACGGCCTGTGGGGCGCGGTGCGCGAGAGGAGGGCCCTGTGGCGGCGCTGACGTTCCGGGACGTGTCGTTCACCTACGCGGGCTCGACGCGCCCGGTGGTTCGCCATGCTTCCTTCGCCGTTGGGCAGGGCGCGTTCGCGCTGCTCTGTGGGCCGACGGGCTCGGGCAAGTCCACGCTGTTGCGGCTGGCGAAGCCCGAGGTGTCGCCGGCAGGCGAGCGGGACGGCTCCGTGCTTCTCGGCGGCCGTGACGTGCACGAGCTGGGCGTCGCCGAGTCCGCACGGGCTGCAGGGCTCGTGCTCCAGGACCCGGACGCCTCGCTGGTCTCGAGCGACGTGTACCACGAGCTGGCTTTCTGCTTGGAGAACCTGGGCGTGGAGCCGGAGGAGACGCGCCGGCGCGTGGCCGAGTGCGCGTACTTCTTTGGTATCGACGGATGGATGGGGCGCGACACCGCGACCCTGTCGGGCGGCCAGGCGCAGCTGGTGGCGCTGGCGGCAGCGATGGTGGCGGCCCCTGGGCTGCTGTTGCTGGACGAGCCCACGGCGCTGCTGGACCCCGTCGCGGAGCAGCGCTTTCTGCATGGGCTCTTCCGGCTCAATCGCGAGCTGGGCGTCACGGTGGTCATGGCGACACATCGGCCGGGGCCCGCTGTGGACTACGCGACCGAGGCGCTCGTCGTCGAGGAGGGACAGGTGCGGCAGGTCGCTCTCGGCGAGCTGCCGCGCGAGCAGGGGGCCGTGCCCCGGCCGTTGCGCGCTCCCCGAGACGGGCTCGCGCTGGGCTTCTCGGGTGCGTGGGTGCGCTATCCCGCGCAAGGCATCGCCGGCGGCTGGCGCGGACGCTCGCCGGAGCGCCCGTGGGTGCTCCGGGGTCTGTCGCTTGCGCTGTCCCAAGGAGAGGTCCGAGCCGTTGTGGGCGGCAACGGGGCAGGGAAGTCCACGCTGCTCAAGGCTGCTGCCGGGATTCTCAGACCCGAGCGCGGGCGCGTGACGAGACCGCTCGGGGACCGTCAGTGCTACATGCCACAAGACCCGCGCGAGCTGCTCCGCGAGGAGACGGTGCGCGCCGAGCTGGGACCCGACGCCGAGGCCTTGGCGGCTGAGGCCGGTCTCTCGGGCACGCTCGACCAGAACCCGCTCGACCTGTCGGGCGGCCAGCGACAGCTGCTGGCACTGGCAAAGGTGGCGGGGGCGCGCCCGCGCGTGCTGTTCTGTGACGAGCCCACCCGCTCGTTGGACCAGCCGGGCCGCGAGGTGGCGGCGCGGCTCGTGCAGGGGCTGGCCGAGCAGGGCACGGCGGTGCTCCTCGCCACCCACGACCTCGGGTTCGCGCGCGACGCCTGCCACACCGTGTCGATGGTGTTCGACGGTTCGGTCGCGGCCACACAGCCGGCCGAGGGGTTCTTCTCGGACGCGTTCTTCTACCGTCCGTGATGTGCAGTTAAGGACAGTCCCTTTTTGCACACTTTTGCAGGTTTATCGGTCGGTCCTGGCGCCCGTCCGCGCCTCCCGGCGCTCCAGCCCGTAGGTCACGGCCGGCACGATCAGCGTGGTCAGCGCGGCCGCGAACACGAGCGCGCCCGCGATGGCCGGCGTCATGTCGCCGGCCTCCACGGCCACGTTCGTCATCGCCACGACCGTCGCCATCGCCATGCAGCTGTAGGCGCACACGTCCCACTTCTGCAGGCGGTCGAGCCCGCGCGTCTCGGGGAACGCCCGCAGGGCCAGCAGCACCGGCACGCCGCGCACCACCAGCAGCAGGCCGATGAACGCCGCGACCACCCAGAGGTAGCTGGCCGCGCTCTCGATGTCGATGCGCGTGCCGGAGAGCACGAAGGTCACCGGGATGAAGAACCCGTAGGCCAGCCCGCGGAGCTTCCCCATGGTGCGGGTGTCTTCCTCGGGCACGAGGCGCCGCAGCACCCAGCCGGCCGCGAAACCCGCGACCAGCATGTCCGCCCCAAGGATCGCGCCGAGGGCCGTGAAGCCCACGAGCACGGCCACCACCAGCTGCGTCATCAGCTGCGACGGGTCGTCGCCGCTCCGTACGTAGCGCGAGAGGCGCGTGCGCCGGCCGTCCTCGTGGCGCACGAGCCAGGACGCGGCCACCGCGATGGCCACGAAGGCGAGGATCACGAGCACCTCCTCAAGGGCGGAGTGTTCGCCGATCAGCAACGCGACCGCGGCCACCGGGAGCAGCTCACCGGCCGCCCCATAGCTGGTCACGACCGACCCGAGCGGCGTCGCTAGCTCGTGGCGGCTGCGCAGCAGGGACTCCACCTTGTTGAGCGACGTGCTCGTGAGGGCTATCGCGCACGCGACGGAGGCCGTCCACGAGAAGCCCAGCGGCAGCAGCCGCACCACTGCGAGGCCGAGGCCAAAGGAGACGAGCCAGCTCAGCATCGCGTGCCGCCCGCAGGGGCCGAGCACCTTGTCGGGCGTCAGCTCGTAGCCGCCCATGAGGAAGAGGAACGCGAGCCCCAGCTGCTTCAACAGGCCGAGCCCTTCGGCCGACGGGTCGATGAGCCCGAGCATGTGCGGCCCGCACAGCCAACCGAGGAGCAACACGACCGCGCTCGATTGCACCCACTTGCCGGGCAGAAGCGACGTCAGGAACGGGCCTAGGAAGCCGATCGCGGTGATAATGGCGAGCGAGAAGAGCGTGGAAGCCATGGGACCTTCTTGGTTGCGGGGTTTTCGCTCATGTACCCGTCCGGGCGGGTGCCGGGACCGTCGAGGGGAGCGCCGTGGGGGATGGGGGCGGCCAGAGGGGCGCGTGGCGCTGGGTCGAGGCCGGTGCGCTTGTCGCGGTGCCGGCCGTGCTTGTGGTCGCAATGCTCGTGCAGGGCTCTTGGGCGCTCGGCACGCTGGCCGTCGTGCTCGCGGCGGTGCTCGTGATGGCATTGGGGTGGGAGCGGCGCACGCCCTCGCTGCGACAGCTGCTGCCGACGGTGGCCCTCGGCTCCGCGGCTGCTGCGGGGCGCGTCGCGTTCGCCGCCGTTCCCGACGTCAAGCCGGTGAGCGCCATCGTCATCCTCTGTGGGTCGCTGCTCGGCCCGCAGTCGGGGTTTCTGTGCGGCGCCCTGGCGGCGCTCCTGTCCAACCTGTTCTTCGGTCAGGGCCCCTGGACGCCGTGGCAGATGTACGCCTGGGGGCTCATGGGCTACGGGGCGGGGCTGCTTGGCCGGTGCCTGGAGGGCCGCGCGGCCGCGGGCTTGTACGGCTTCTGTGCCTGTTGGCTGTACGGCTGGTTGCTCGACGCCTACACGCTCGTGGGCTACGTGCGGCCGATCACGCTGGTCACTGGGCTCACGACGTTTGCCGCTTCAGCGCCGATGGACCTGACGCACGCCGTCGCGACCGTGGCGTTCATCCAGCTCTTTTGGGGCCGGTGGCGCCGCGCCCTCGAGCGCGTCCTCGTGCAGCACGGCCTGCGCGAGCCCAGACCTCCCGAGGTGCCACGCACCTGAGGAGGAAACCTCCCAGGATGCGTGGCACCTCGGGAGGTTTGCGAGGACAGGCGGTTGGGCCTCGCGCGCCTCTCGGCCGTGGTGCTATCCTGTCGAGGTTCATGATGCGTCGCGTTGTGCCGAAGCGGCGCCGCACAAAAAGGAGCTCTGAATGTCCGGACACTCTAAGTGGGCAACCACCAAGCACAAGAAGGCCGCCATCGACGCCAAGCGCTCGGCCCTCTTCTCCAAGCTCTCGCGCAACATCACCGTTGCCGCCAAGCTCGGTGGCGACCCGAACCCGGACAACAACGCGACCCTCGCGGCCGCCGTCCAGCGCGCCCGCATGGTCTCGATGCCCAACGCGAAGATCAAGGCCGCCATCGACAAGGCCTTCGGCGCCGGCGCCGACGCCGCCGTCTACTCCGAGGTGACCTACGAGGGCTACGGCCCGGCTGGTGTCGCGGTGTACGTCGACTGCCTGACCGACAACAAGAACCGCACCGCCGCTGACGTCCGCTCCGCCTTCTCGCACTCCGGCGGCTCGCTCGGCACTTCTGGCTCGGTGGCCTTCCAGTTCGAGCGCAAGGGCTCCGTGGCCGTGGACAAGGTCATCAAGTCCGACGAGAAGAAGGTTCCCGACAAGGAGAACGCCGTCGACGAGGACGAGTTCATGATGGCCGTGGCCGAGGCCGGCGGCGAGGACTACGAGGACGGCGGCGACCAGTGGATCGTCTGGACCGCCTACGACGCCATGCAGGACGTGGTGAAGGGCCTCGAGGCCCAGGGCATCGAGGTCAAGGGCTCCGAGCTCACGATGGTGCCGACCACCCCGACGGAGGTGTCGCCGGCCGACGCCAAGAAGGTCATGCGCCTCGTGGACAAGCTCGACGAGCTCGAGGACGTGCAGAACGTCTACCACACGATGGAGATGACCGACGAGGTGCTCGCGGCCCTCGACGAGGAGTAGCCTCCCGCGCCATCGCCGTGCGCACACGCGCACAGAACAGTGCCGGCCGGTGCCTCGGCGCCGACCGGCTTTTTGTGCAACTGGTGCCCCTTCTTTCATGGACCGTTGAGACGCGTGCTCATTGTGTCTGTCCCTTCGTGAGGCCCCTCGTGCGGGTACGTCAACGTCAAAGGACGTGGTGAGCAAGGGGGCGGCATGAGGGCGCAGACGATACGGACGGCGGGGCTCTGCGTCGTGCTGGCGCTGGCGCTTGCGGGCTGCGCAGGAGAGGACACATCCGCCTCGGCGTCCGCCTCCAATTTGAGCGCCGGCTACCAGACCGCAAGCGACGCCGCAGGTGCGGGCGGGGACATCGACGGGTCGGGCCGCGTGCACTACGGCTACATGCCGGACGACGACGAGCTCCTCACGATCCGCACCGAGGACGACCAGACCACCGGCCTCGGCAAGGTTCCGGTGATCGAGCCCACCGACCCGCAGCTGCTCACCGTGTACCTCTCCGGGTTCGCGACGTCGCGCGAGGTGTTCGTGTCCATCGACGGGAGCCTGATAGGCGCGTTCCCCGTGGAGGACGTGCGGGCGGAGCTACAGGTCACCGGCAGTCAGCTGGAGAGCGGCACGCACTCGGTGGAGGCCTGCCAGTACGCGGGCAACGACCCCACCGCCACGTGCACGCAGTACAAGTGCTGCCAATACGCCGTCGACGGCTGAGCGCAGAGCCCCCTGCCCTGTCCGTTCTCGGGAGCCGGGTCGTCACGCTGCTCCTTCTCGTGCCAACGGGGAACGAAGACCTCCAAGTGACCCAACGCAAGGGAGCGAACCCATGGCCGAGACTTTCGACGCCGCCGCACTGGTGGCCAAGCAGACCGCCTACTTCAACAGCGGTGCGACCCAGGACGTCAACGGCCGCATCATCGCGCTCCGGCGCCTCTATGACGCCATCAAGTCCCACGAGAGCGAGATCGCTGACGCCCTCCACGAGGACCTCGGCAAGTGCGCCGACGAGTCCTACCTCACCGAGGTGGGCCTCGTCCTCTCGGAGATCTCCTTCCAGATCGCCCATGTGCGCAAATGGGCGCGCCCCACGCCCGTCTACCCGGGACTTCTCGACTTCCCGTCCACTGCCGTGACCTACCACTGCCCCAAGGGCGTGGTCTTGGTCCTGAGCCCGTGGAACTACCCGTTCCAGCTCACGATGGACCCACTCGTGGGCGCCGTTGCCGCTGGCGACACCGTGATCTGTCGCCCGAGCGACCACAGCCCCGCGACGAGCGCCGTGATGGCCAAGCTGATCGCCGAGGTCTTCGACGAGCAGCACGTGGCCTGCGTCATCGGTGACCACACGGTCGCGGACGCCCTCCTCGCCCAGCCGGTCAACCATGTCTTCTTCACCGGCTCCAAGCGGGTGGGTTCCATGGTCATGGCGGCCGCGGCCAAGATCCCGGCACCCGTCACGCTGGAGCTCGGCGGCCAGAGCCCGGCCATCGTGTGCGCGGACGCGAACCTCGAGCTGGCCGCCCGCCGCATCGTCTTCGGCAAGGGCCTCAACTCCGGCCAGACCTGCGTGTGCCCCGACTACGTGCTTGTGGACGAGAAGGTCCACGACCGTTTTGTCACGCTGCTCAAGGCCGAGTGGCGGCGCCAATACGGCACGGAGCCGCTCAAGAACCCCGACTGGCCGCACATGGTGGACAAGAAGGCCTACGAGCGCGTGCTCGCCCTCATCCAGGCCAACCCGGAAAAGGTGGTGCTCGGCGGCCAGTCCAACCCCGACACGCTGCAGATCGCCCCGACCGTCATGGACAACGTGGCCGCGACCGACCAGGTCATGTCCGAGGAGATCTTCGGACCCGTGCTGCCGGTCATGACGTTCCAGGACCTCGACGAGGTGTTCTCGTTCGTCCGCTCCAAGGACCGCCCGCTGGCCACGTACCTCTTCACCGAGGACAAGCAGCTGCAACGGCGCGTGTGCGAGACGCTCGCCTTCGGGTCCGGCTGCATCAACGACGCGGTCATGCAGCTCACCAGCTCCACCCTGGGGTTCGGTGGCGTCGGCGGATCCGGTCTCGGGCGCTATCACGGCAAGTACAGCTTCGACACGTTCACCGAGTCCAAGTCCATCATGCGGAGCTCGACGCGGGTCGACCTGCCGCTTCGCTATCAGCCCTACAGACCGGCCCTGATGAAACTGGTTCGTTTCCTGGAGCGGTGATGCGGCCTCGCGTAACCGTGCGTCCCTTCAGTTGTCTGGTACCTTCTTGACTCCCTGACGTGTGGTCTTAAGGAGGCATCGCATGGCCGAGTTCGTGATGGGGGAGGCCGAGGCCAAGCGCGGCCTCACGCTGCGCGCGCTGATCATCGGCGCGGTGGGCAGCGCCGTGCTCACCGCCAGCTCCCTCTATATTGCCCTCAAGATGGGCGCGCTGCCGTGGCCCATCGTGTTCGCGGCGCTGGCGTCGGTGGTGGCGCTCCGCGCCCTCGGCTCCCGTGACCTGCACGAGGCCAACGTGTGCCATGCGGCCATGAGCGCCGGGGCGATGGTCGCCGGCGGCCTCGCGTTCACGGTGCCCGCGCTGTGGATGGTGGAGGACGGCTCGGTTCCGGCGCTGCCGGAGGTGCTCCTGGCATCGCTCGCCGGCACGTGCCTCGGCCTCGTGGCCAGCGCCGTGCTGCAGCCGTACTTCATCCGACAGAAGAGGCTCGCGTACCCCATCGGCCTTTCGGCGGCCGACACGCTCAAGGCCACCGGCGAGTCCGGCGGCCGCGACGCGAAGGCGCTCTTCGGTGCCATGGGTGCGAGCGGCGTCTTCGCCCTGCTCCGCGACAACTTCGGCCTCATGCCCTCCGTCGTGGGGACCGGCGCCGTGGTCCCTGGCGCCACGCTCGGCTTCTACAACTCGCCGATGCTGGCGGCCATGGGCTTCACGGTGGGCCCCGTGCCGGCGTTCATGTGGCTGGCCGGCGGCGTGGTCGGAACGCTGCTGATCGCGGGCGCGCTCCCTGCGCTCGGGGTGCTCGACGCCGCCGACGCCGCCTCGGTCCAGTCCAGCCTGGGCCTCGGCCTGATGCTGGGTGTGGGCGCCGGCGTGGTAGTGCAAGGCCTCGTGCCGGTTGTTCGCAGGCGCCTTGCGGACCGCTCGGACCAGCCGGTCGAGAAGCCGGCGGCCCGTGACGCCCGCAGCCTCCATCCCTCGCGCGGCGTCGTCGCCGCAGTGGTCGTGCTCGTGGCGGCCGTCGCGTCCTGGGCGCTCGGCCTCGGTCCCGTGGCCAGCGTCGTCGTGATCCTCGGCGCGTGGTTCTCGGTCTACCTGTCCGCGTGGCTCACCGGCACCACGGGCGTGAACCCGATGGAGATCTTCGGCGTCCTGGTGCTTCTGCTGGTGCGTCTGATCGGCAGCGGCGCGTCGCTCGAGTCCCTGTTCCTCGGCGCCGCCGTGGTGGCCGTGGCCTGCGGCATCGCCGGCGACGTGATGAACGACCTCAAGGCCGGCGACGTGCTCGAGACGGACCCGCGCGACCAGTTCTGCGGCATGGCGGTCGGGGCGCTCGTGGGCGCTGTGATCGCCCCGCTCATGCTCATGGCGCTCGTCTCCGTGTCCGGCGCGTCCGCCTTCGGCGCCGACGGCGAGTTCGTCGCGGCCCAGGCGAGCGTTGTGGCCACGATGGCCGGCGGCATCCCGTTCGCCGGCGTGTTCGCCGCCGGCCTTGTGGCCGGGTTCGTGATGGCGGTGCTGGGGCTCCCGGTGATGACGCTGGGCCTGGGCGTCTACCTGCCGTTCTACATGGGGGCGACGGCGGCGCTCGGCGCGGTCGCGCGCCTGGTGTACGACCGCCGCGTGAAGGCCCGCGGCCTCGACGCCGAGCAGCGCGAGCGGAACGAGGCCACCGCACAGGCCGTCGCGAGCGGCATCCTCGGTGGCGAGTCGCTGGTGGGCGTGCTCACGGCGCTGGTGGCCGTGGCCGGCCTGGTCGCAGCCTGAGGACCGCCGTCTAAGGGGCGGCAGACGCTCGGCTCGCCTTTCCTCGGCTCGGTCTTCGGAGCTGTCACGACCGCGCGGTGTCGCAGGACGCCGCGCGGTCGTTCCGTTTGGTGCCTCGTGTCCCGGCCCGGTGCCCGCTACCCTCGCCGCTCCTCCATTCGCTCCCGTGCGGCGGCGATGAACGCCTCGAACAGCTGGGGCTGGGTGGCCATGATCTCTGGGTGCCACTGCACCCCCATGAAGAACGTGTGGCCTGGGAAGTCGATGGCCTCCGGCGTGCCGTCCTCGGCACGGGCCACCACGTGCCCCCCGAGGGGCACGGACGAGATCGCCAGGTGGTGCATCGAGTTCACGCGCGTCTCGAGCACGCCGAGCATCCGGTGCAGGCTGCTCTCCGGTTCCAGGATCACGTCGTGGCTCGGCACGGAGAACGGCATCCCCTGCATGTGGGACTCCACCGGCGCCGTGTCGCACCATTCCTGCTCGCAGACGTCGCGCACGAGAGTGCCTCCGCGCGACACGTTCATCATCTGGAGGCCGCGGCAGATGCCGAGGCAGGGAACGTCGAGGTTCCAGCAGGCGTCGAGCAGCGCGCTCTCGAAGCTGTCCCGCAGGGGCTCGGTGTCCCCGAGCGGGTGGTGCGTGGCGCTGTCGTAGGCGCGCCCGTCGAAGCTGGCGGCGTCGATGTCCGCCCCGCCCGTGAACAGCACGCCGTCCATCCGCTGCGCCAGCTCGCGCGCCGCAGCAGGGCCGCACTCATGGTAGGGGAGGAGCACTGGGACGCCGCCGGCCTCGAAGATGCGCGAGGGGTAGGTCTCGGCGAGGCCGTAGGACCCTCCCTGGCCGGGCAGCTCGCCCAGCGGTCGCGAGCAGAGGCCGATGAGCGGGCGCGCGTGGGTCAGGGTTGTGGTCGTGGCTGCATCGCGCATGGGGGCACCTTCGCAGGTCGGAGGGCCCGGTAGGCGAACATGTATTCGCACGCGCCGGGCTTCGGGAGTATAGTGTCGGGTATGGATACCTTATTCAGCGCACAAGAGCGCCGCAAGCGGACAGAGAACGCCCCCCTGGCCGCTCGCATGCGGCCGCGCACCTTGGAGGGGTTCGTCGGACAGGCCGAGGCGGTCGGCCCCGGGTCATGGCTCCGCACGGCCATCGAGCACGACACGCTCTCCTCGGTGATCCTCTACGGGCCCGCCGGCACCGGCAAGACCACGCTCGCGCGCATCATCGCCAATGTCACACAGGCGGAGTTCGTGGAGGTCTCGGCCATCACGGGCACCGTCAAGGACCTTCGGCGCGAGGTCGAGGCCGCCGAGCAGCGCCTCTATCGGTCCGGTCGCCGCACGATCCTCTTTGTGGACGAGATCCACCGTTTCAACCGCTCGCAACAGGACGCCCTGCTCCACGCCGTCGAGGACCGCGTCGTGGTGCTCGTCGGGGCCACCACCGAGAACCCCTACTTCGAGGTGAACTCCGCGCTCCTCTCGCGGAGCCGCGTCGTGGAGCTCACGGCGCTCGACGACGCGTCGGTGGGGGAGCTGCTCGACCGCGCCCTGGCGTCGGCGGACGGCCTCAACGGCGCGTTCTCGCTCGACGAGGGCGCGAGGGCGAGGATCGTCTCGCTGGCCGGTGGCGACGGCCGCGCCGCGCTGACCACGCTCGAGCTCTCGGCCCAGCTGGCCACGCCCGACGGGCGGCTGCCGCAGGGGCCCGGCGACGAGGGGCCGCGTCCCATCACGCTCCAGCAGGTCGAGGAGGCCAACCCCCGTCGCGGGCTGCCGTACGACAAGGGCGGCGACCTGCACTACGACATCGTCTCGGCCTTCATCAAGTCCATGCGAGGCAGCGACCCTGACGCCGCCCTCTACTGGCTCGCGCGCATGATCGACGGCGGCGAGGACCCGCGCTTCATCGCCCGGCGCATCATGATCTGTGCTTCCGAGGACATCGGCAACGCGGACCCCCAGGCCCTGCTCGTGGCCGAGGCCGCCTTCAAGGCCGCCGAGGTGATCGGCTATCCCGAGTGCCGCATCAACCTCGCGCAGGCCGCCATCTACCTCGCCCTCGCGCCCAAGTCCAACGCGGCCGAGGCCGGTATCGACGCTGCCCTCCACGAGGTGCGCACAGGGCCGCGCCGCGAGGTGCCGAGCTACCTTCGCGACCGCCACCGCCCAGGTTCGGAGGGGTACGGCCCCTACCTGTACCCGCACGCGTACCCGGGCGGCTGGGTCGAGCAGCGCTACCTGCCCGAAGGCCTGGAACGGGGCGCCTTCTACGCGCCGAGCGGCCGGGGCTGGGAAGGGTGGCGTTTGGAGGCGACGGCCCGAGACCGCGCAGGAGGGGAGTCCTGAAGCAGCGGTTGGGTAGAATGACCGAGACTGCAAGCGCCGCCAGAACGGGGCGCATCAATGTGAGGAGTGGCGATGGACCTAGCGCTCGACATCCTATTGATCATCTTGGTGGCGGTATTCGCATGGGTGGGCGTCGAGCTCGCCCTCACGGTGAAGAAGGCTCGCGCCGGCCTCGTGCCGATGCTCGACGAGCTGGACACCACCGTCAAGAAGGCCAACGCCACGATTGACTCCGTCGACAAGACCATCCAAGACTTGGGCCCGGCCGTCCAGGAGGTGCAGCCGTTGCTCGGCAAGGTCGAGACCACCGTGGACGCCCTGTCGTTGGACCTGCTCCACGTGAACGACATCCTGGGCGACGTCAGCACGATGACCGGCACCGCCTCCAAGGCCACCGAGTCCGTCACCGGCGTCGTGGAGAAGGCCTCCCATGCCGTCAACAGCGCCGTGGCCAAGGTCACCGGTCGCGCCGATGCCGCCGCCGCGCGCCTCGAGCGCGCCAAGGACGACGTCGAGGACGCCGCGAACGCCGCCAAGGCCGACGTCGAGGACGCCGTGGTCGAGACGGTCTCGTCCGACTCCGGTTATTTCACCTACCCCACCGACCGCGACCAGTCTTAGGAGGATCAGACGATGCCCGATACCGAAGGCAAGACCGTTTCGCTCACCGTGCCGGCCGAGGCCGAGTTCGCGCGATCCGTCCGCATGCTCGCCGCGAACCTGGCCGTGGTCTGCGGCCTCTCCATCGATGACGTCGAGGACGTCCGCATGGCCGCCGAGGAGGGCTTCGTGTTCAGCTCCTCCACCGACCAGGACGAGGTGCAGGTGCTCTTCACCATCGACGAGGCGAAGATCCAGATCCAGTTCTCGCTGGGCGAGTCCGCCGAGGTGGGCGACTTCGAGGACGGCGACTTCGACTACGCGAAGCTGATCTTGGACTCCGTCACCGACGAGGCGGTGGTGGACGAGGAGCAGGGCGTGCTCACCGTTGTGAAGACCATGGGGGGAGCGGCGTGACGCAGACTCAGACCGAGCCCACCGCCGTCCAGAAACCCGAGGAGACCACGCCGAGCGGCAAGTCCAAGACCGAGCGTCCCCGGCCCCAGGTGTCCCGCACCTCCGGGGTGCGGGCCCATCGCGTGTCCGCCGGCGCCGGCCGCGGCAAGCTGGCCTGGGACAAGGAGCGCACCCGCGAGCTCTTCCGCCTCTACAAGGAGGAGGGGGACGAGGACGCGCGCGAGCAGCTCATCGTGAGCCACCTCAACCTGGTGCGGTTCCTTGCCTCCAAGTTCAAGAACCGCGGGGAGTCCCTCGACGACCTCATCCAAGTGGGCAACATCGGCCTCATCAAGGCCATCGATCGCTTCGAGCCGGAGCGCGGCCTCGAGTTCACCACCTATGCCACACCCACGATCATGGGCGAGATCAAGCGCCACTTCCGCGACAAGGGCTGGTCGGTTCGCGTGCCGCGCCGCCTTCAGGAGCTCTCGGCCAAGGTGAACCAGGCCACCGACGAGCTCACCAAGGACCTCCAGCGCTCGCCCTCCGTGCAGGAGATCGCCGAGCACCTCGGCGTGTCGGTGGACGAGGTGCTCGAGGCCATGGAGTCGTCGAGCGCCTACAGCTCCGTGCCCCTCGAAGGCGGCGGCTCCGGCGGCGACCAAGACGCCCCTTCCGTCATCGACCATTACGCCACCGAGGACCAGGACCTGCTGGCCTCCGACGACCGCATGGTGATCGAGGAGACCATCAAGGACTTCTCGCCCCGGGAGCAGGAGGTCATCCAGATGCGCTTCGTGGAGGGCCTCACGCAGGTGGAGATCGCGAACCGCCTGGGCGTCTCCCAGGTGCAGGTCTCGCGCTTCCTGCGTCGCACGCTCAAGAAGGTGCAGGACCGCATCGACCCCGAAGGGCTGATGGGCTAGGGCGCGGACGGGCCGGCCGAAGGGGCCGGCCCCGTGCGTTCTCGCTGGGAAGAATCGTAGGTCAGGAGAGGGGGAGTCCCATGGCCGAGCAGCACACCGACGGCACGGGGCATGGCTCCTCTGCCCTGTCCCTGGAGGACCGCCTGCGCATGGTGCGCGTGTGGACCTGCATCGGCGTCGTCCTCATCTTCATCGCCGTCGTCGTGGCATTGGGCTACCTGGGACCGGTCATCGAGTTCCTCGGAGTCGGCATCATCGTCGGCTTCATCTGCAGCCCCATCGTGAACAGCCTCGAGCGCCGCGGCGTGGGGCGCGCGCTCGGCGCGCTCGTCGCGCTGATCGTGGTGCTCGGCGTGGCCACCGGCATCGTCGCCCTGCTCGGCCCGCTCTTCACCGAGCAGCTCCTGTCCCTCCTCGAGAAGATCCCGAGCTACCTCCACGAGGTGCAGGTCTGGATCGAGGGCCTCTTCGAGAAGTACGGCTCCAGCGCCACGGCGGACTTCCAGGTGAACGTCACAAGCCTCGTGAACGGCCTCTCCTCGATGGGCAGCCGTTTCGCGACCGGCATGGCCTCCCAGATATCCTCGGGGCTGCTTCCCAATCTGATGAACATCGTCAACGTGTTCTTCATGTTCTTCCTCGGCCTCGTGCTGGCCTATTGGCTCGCCCGCGACTACCCGAAGATCGTGCGCGAGTTCGCCGTCATCGCGGGCCCCAAGCACCAGGAGGACCTCACGCTGCTGCTCGCCGTGGCCAGCCGCTCGATGGGCGGGTACATGCGCGGCATCGTGATCACGTCCCTCGTGGGCGGCGTGCTCGCGTTCCTCGGCTTTCTGGTGGTGGGGCAGCCCTACGCGCCGCTCATGGGCATCCTCACGGGGCTCTTGCACTTCATCCCGGTCATCGGCCCGTGGTTCTCCGCCGCGATAGCCACGGTGACCGCGCTCTTCGTGAGCCCCGTCTGCGCCCTGTGGACCCTCATCGTGGCCATGATCGCCGAGAACGTGACCGACAACGTCGTGAGCCCGGTGGTCATGCGGTCCGCCGTCCAGGTGCACCCGGCCATGAGCCTGCTCGCGATCGTGATCGGCTCCACGCTCGGCGGCGCGGTGGGCATGGCCATCTCGATCCCCGTCTCGGCGGCCATCAAGGGCGTCTTCATCTACTACTTCGAGACGCGCACCGGCCGCCAGATCGTCTCCTACGACGGCGCGATCTTCCAAGGCACGCCGTTCCGGCACGGGGACGGCTCGCCGGCGCCCTCGTTCGACGCCCTGGACGACGACCACTTCTTTGCCACGTCCAAGCTGGTGCCGGAGCCCGCCGAGCCGGACGTCTCCGCAGAGACCCCTCCCGAGCCGCCCAAGCCGCCCATCACCGACACGATCCGCAAGCATGCGGAGGACGCGAGGGCCATCGTCGAAGAGGCGCTGAAGCGCGACGAGGACTATGTGGTCGGGGCCCGGGACGACGCCAGCAAGGCCGAGACGCCCGACCGCGAGGTGCCTGGCGCTCCTGAGGACGGCGCCCCTTCGCAGCCGGACCACAAAGAGCGGCCGTAATCCGTGCCGCACCGCTAGACTGTTCTGGTTACATGCAACGACTTCACCAGCAGGAGGTGCTCCTTTGAGCGCGCTTGACTTCCCTACGATGACCACGGCCGAGATCCGCAGCGGCTTCCTTGAGTTCTTCCACGACAAGGGCTGCGAGGTCTTCGAGTCCTCGTCGCTCGTTCCGGACGACCCCTCGCTACTTCTCGCCAACGCGGGCATGAACCAGTTCAAGCAGTACTACCTCGGCACCAAGACGATGGACGCCATCGGCGCCACGAGCTGCCAGAAGTGCCTCCGCACCAACGACATCGACGCCATCGGGCTCGACGGCCGCCACCTCTCGTTCTTCGAGATGCTCGGCAACTTCTCGTTTGGCGGGTACTCCAAGCGCCAGGCCTGCGAGTGGGCCTTCGAGTACATCACGGAGAAGCTCGGCCTGCCCCTCGAACGCCTCTATTTCACCTGCTTCACCGATGACGACGACTGTCAGGAGATCTGGCAGTCCCTCGGCGTGCCCGCCGACCACATCTCGCGCCTCGGTGAGGACGACAACTTCTGGGCCGCCGGCCCCACCGGCCCGTGCGGCCCGTGCTCGGAGATCTACTTCGACCAGGGCGAGGACGTGGGCTGCGGGCGCGAGGAC
Source organism: Kribbibacterium absianum (assembly GCF_030067705.1). Taxonomy (GTDB): domain Bacteria; phylum Actinomycetota; class Coriobacteriia; order Coriobacteriales; family Atopobiaceae; genus Kribbibacterium; species Kribbibacterium absianum. The sequence continues at coordinate 151,662 of NZ_JASJEX010000004.1, read as the reverse complement.
TGCGCGCCGGGCTGCGACTGCGACCGCTTCCTCGAGTTCTGGAACCTCGTCTTCACGCAGTACGACCGTCAAGAGGACGGCACCCTGGTCGACCTGCCGCATCAGAACGTCGACACCGGCATGGGCCTCGAGCGCATCTCGGCGATCATGCAGCACAAGAGCTCCAACTACGACGGCGACATCCTGCACAGCCTCATCGAGCTGGGCGAGCGGCTCTCGGGCAAGAAGTTCGGCGAGAGCGTCAAGGACGACGTGTCGCTGCGCATCCTCGCCGACCACTCCCGCGCGGTGACCTTCATGATCGGCGACGGCATTCTGCCCTCCAACGAGGGTCGCGGCTACGTGCTGCGCCGGCTGCTCCGCCGTGCCGTCTTCCATGGGCGCCTGCTCGGCATCGACGGCCTCTTCCTCGACCGTTACGTGGCCGAGGTCACGCGCCTCATGGGCGAGACCTACCCGGCCCTCGTCGAGAACGGCCCGATGATCGACACGACCGTCCGTGCCGAGGAGCAGCGCTTCGGCGTCGCGCTCGATCGCGGCCGCCAGTTCGTCGAGGACGCGCTCGCGTCCCTGGACGCAGGGGCGCCGCTCTCCGGCCATGTCGCCTTCAAGCTCCACGACACCTATGGCTTCCCGATCGACCTCACGCGCGAGATCGCCGAGGGCGAGGGCCACGGGGTCGAGATGGAGACCTTCGAGGAGGACATGGAGGCCCAGCGCACCCGCGCCCGCAACGCCGGAGCCACCGACAACGACGCGTGGAGCAACGTCAACGTGTGGACCGAGCTCTCCGACCAGGTGGGCCCCACCGATTTCCAGGGCTACGACGACGAGAAGCTCGGCGGCTGCACCGTCCTCTCCATCGTGCGCGAGGGCGAGTCCGTGATGCGCGCGGGCCTCGGCGACGAGGTGGAGGTCGTGCTCGACCGGACGCCGTTCTACGCGGAAATGGGCGGCCAGGTGGGCGACACCGGCGACATCTCCGGCATCGAGGTGCGCATGCGGGTCACCGACACCAAGGCGCACGACGGCGGCCTCGTCGGCCACATCGGCACGATTACCGGCGGCTTCGTCCGCGTTGGCGACGTCGTGACCGCCACCGTCGACGAGAAGCGACGCGAGCTCATCCGTCGCAACCACACGGCCACGCACCTGTTGGACGCCGCCCTCATCAAGGTGCTCGGCGACCACGTGCACCAGGCCGGCTCCCATGTGGGCCCCGACCGCCTGCGCTTCGACTTCACGCACCCCGAGGCCATGACGGAGCCTCAGGTCAAGGAGGTCGAGGACCTCGTCAACCAGAAGATCTTCGAGGCGCTGCCCGTGACGACCTGCGAGATGAGCCTCGCGGAGGCCAAGGAGTCCGGCGCCATCGGGCTCTTCGGCGAGAAGTACGGCGACGAGGTCCGCGTGGTCTCCGTGGGGTCCGGCTTCCTGCCGTTCTCGTCCGAGCTCTGCGGAGGAACCCACGCCCGTAACACCGCCGAGCTGGGCTTCTTCAAGATCGTCTCCGAGAGCTCCGTCGGCAGCTCGGTGCGCCGCGTCGAGGCGGTGACCTCCCTCGGCGCCCTCGCGTACGTGGACCAGCGGCTCGACGCGCTCGACTCCGCCGCCCGTGCCCTCAAGGTGGCCCCGGCCATGATCGGCGGTGCGGTCGCGGACGCCATCGCCCGCCAGCACGAGCTGCGCGAGAAGCTGAAGCACGCCCTTTCGGGCGCCCAGTCCAACACCGTGATGGACGCCCTGGCCGCGTCCCTCAAGCTGGACGGCTACGACTGCGTCGTGACCCGCATGGACGGCCGTTCCGGCAAGGACCTCCGCGCCGTGTGGGACACCATCAAGCAGAAGTCCGACAAGCCGATGGCCTGCGTGATCTTCTCTCAGGGGGACGACGGCAAGGTGGCGATGCTCGCTGCGGGCGACGATGCCGCAGTGGAGGCGGGCTTCGACGCCGGCAAGGTCATCAAGGACATCGCCGGCAGGTTCGGTGGTCGCGGCGGCGGCCGCAAGAACATGGCCCAGGGCGGCCTCACCAAGGCCGAGGCCATCGACAGCGCGCTGACCGGCGTGCGCGAGCTCCTCAAGTAGGAACCGTGCGGTACCTGGCACTAGACATAGGAGAGAAGCGGGTCGGCGTGGCCGTGAGCGACAGCTCCGGCCGCGTCGCCTCGCCCGTGTGCGTGCTGCCGGCGGTCGAGGTGGAGAGCAACGCCGTCACGTGGCGGCGCGTTGTCGAGGACCTGGAACCGGACGTCCTCGTCGCCGGCCTGCCGCTCACGATGGCCGGCGAGCCGGGCCCCCAGGCCGAGCGCGTGCGCGCCGTGGCGCAGAACGTGGCGTCCACCTGCGGTGTTCCTCTGGAATTCACCGACGAGCGTCTATCCAGCGCCGAGGCCAAGCGTATCCTGCGACAAGAAGGCCTGAGCGAGAAGAAGATGCGCGGCAAGGTGGACATGGTCGCGGCGTCGTTGTTCCTTCAGGCGTTTCTTGATGCCCGGGCCGGCACAGGGTCGGTTCCGCAGGCGGGGGAGTGAGCCGCCACAGCAAACGTATGCTGACCCTCAGACGGGCGGCCGGAACGTCGGGGGCGCGATGCCTCTGCGGTGAGGGGCACCAGTGGCACGACACATGGGCAATGACAGTGGTTCGACTGCGAGGCGGCCGACCCCCCGCACGCAGCGGGGCCGCTCGCAGGGGTCGGGGACTGCTCGCACGACGGTGGGCGCGACGACGCGCCGCGTGTCGTCGCGCACGGCTGCCGCGACGCGGGGCGCCACGGCACGGCGTTCCGGCGGCGGGTCGAACGGCCCGTCTTCGCGGCGCGTGCTCGCCCTCGTCGTGATCGGCGTCGCCGCAGTGGCTGCGGTGGGTCTCGCCGTCTTCGGCATCGCCCGATGCTCGGCGCCCGGCGATGCCCCGAACAAACCCGCCAACGATGCCCCTGCGGCCACGGGAACGGTGGAGGTGGAGGTTCCCGAGGGGTCGAGCGGCGACCAGATCGCGCAGGCCTTCGTGGACGCGGGCCTCGTGAAGGACCTCAAGACGTTCTACGCGGCCGTCTCGGCGGCGCGTGCGGACAACTCGATCCAAGCCGGCACGTACGAGTTCAAGGCCGGGACAAGCGTCGAGGACATTGTGGCGCAGTTGGTGAAGGGCCCCAACAGCGCCAAGGGCCGCGTGACCGTGGCCGAGGGGCTCACGGTCGCGAAGACCGCCGACGTGGTGGAGGCCGCGCTCGGCATTCCTGCGAAGGACTTCATGGCCCAGGCCAAGGCCTCCAACTACGTGGACGCCTACCCGTTCCTCTCGGCGGTGGCCGACGACTCGCTCGAGGGCTTCCTCTGGGGGTCCACCTACGACTTCACGGGGCAGGACGTGACGGCCGACACCGTGATCCGCGCGATGCTCGACGAGTACCAGAAGCAGACCGCGTCCATCGACTTCGCCGCAGGGGAGCAGTCCATCAAGGACACCTACGGCATCGACATGGACGACTACGACATCGTGATCCTCGCGTCGATCATCGAGCGCGAGACCCCCACGGACGCCGACCGTCCCAACGTCGCCTCGGTGGGCTACAACCGCATGAAGGCCGGGATGCCGCTCCAAGTGGACGCGACCACCGAGTACGTGGTCGGTCGCGAGGTGACCCCGGACGACCTCAAGGAAGACAACGCGTACAACACCTACCTTCACAAGGGGCTCCCGCCGACGCCGATCTGCTCGCCCTCCAAGGCCTGCATCGAGGCCGCGCTCAACCCGGCGAGCACGGGCTACCTCTACTTCCTCATCATCGAGAACGGCACCTATTCCAACCACACCTTCTCGGAGACCTACGAGCAGCACCTCGCGGCCATCGAGCAGGCCAAGAAGGACCAAGGCATCTCATGAATCCACTGAAGAACGCCCTCGCGCAGCCATGGCGCCGGTACCACCGGGTCGAGGACGTGGACGTCGATGAGCTGAGGACGCAGGGCGTGCGCCTGGTCCTGCTCGACCGGGACAACACCTGTGTTCCCCGCGACCGCACGGCGCCGCCGGAGTCCGTGCGCGCCTGGTTCGACCGCGCCCGCAAGGCCGGTCTCGCGCTGTGCCTCGTGTCCAACAACTTCCACGGGACCGAGGTGGCCGCCTCTGCCGAGGACCTCGGCGTTGAGAAGATCGACCATGCGATGAAGCCGGCCCCGTTCGCCCTCTGGGCCGCGTGCGACAAGATGGGCGTCCCGCGCGAGCAGGCCGTCCTGATCGGCGACCAGGTCTTCACGGACGTGGCGGCGGCCAACCTGGCCGGGGTGCGCCCGATCCTCGTGGACCCGCAAAGCGACGAGGACCTCTGGTACACCCAGGTGTTCCGCCTGTTCGAGGAGGGCGCGATGCCCGATCCCTCCTATACCGGTGCTTCCGAGGCCTGATGGCCTTGTTCCTCGCACTCGCCGCCTCTGCGTCCGTCGTCGACGCCCGGGAACGGCGCCTGCCGAACCCGATCCTCGCCGCAATGGCCGCGTTGGCCGTGGTCGGGCAATGCCTGCGTGCGCTCGGCGCCGATGCTCTGGCCTGGACGCCCCTTTGGGCGCTGCTCGGTCGTTCCTTACCGTCGCCGGCGGCCTGCGTGGTTGGCGGCCTCGCCGTCACGGCGGCGGCATTGTTTGGCGAGCTCCTCTGGCGCCGACGCCGCGGCTCAGTGGCGTTCGGGCTCGGCGACGTGAAGCTGCTCGGCTGCTGGGGTCTGGTGACCGGCCCTGTGTTCGCGCTCGCTGGCCTGGCTCTCGGCTGCGGCCTTGGCGCCTGTTTCTCGCTCATCCGGCGCCAGCGGACGTTCCCGCTCGGCCCATGGATGAACGGTGCGTGCGCCGGCCTGTGCGCTGTCTCGTGGGCGGCCCCGGGGCTGCTATGGTCTTAATGCGGCGGCCGGCGGCGACAAGGGAGCGGACGTGGGGATCCCCGGGGTCATAGAGCACGAGGGATGCGACCACATCCTGTTCGTGGGGTTCTCCGGGGCCGGCAAGTCCACGGTCACCCGCAATCTGGGCGCGATGTTCAATCGCCGCCATGTGGACCTCGACCGTCTGGTGGAGCGCGCGATGCACGCGAGCCTGCCGAACGTGTGGCACACGCAAGGGGAGGGCGCGTTCCGCGCCGAGGAGACCCTAGCGCTCGAGGGCCTGCTTCGCGAGAAGTCGTTGCTCGTGGCCTGTGGCGGGGGCACCGTCGAGGTGCCGCGCAACCGCGTGCTGCTGCACGAGCTGGGGAGCGTCGTCTTCTTGGACGGCACGTTCGAGGACTCCCTGGCCCAGATGCGGAGCCTGCGCCGGCGCCCCGACCTCGGCGGTCTGGCGGAGGCGGCCCGTGTGTACGAGCGGCGCCGCCCCCTCTACGAGGAGGTCTGCGACTACCGCGTCTCGATCACCGGGAAGAGCTTTGAAGAGGTGGCCTGCGACTGCGCGGAGCTGCTGTGGGAGGAGGGGCTGCTATGAGCCACGAGGAGCTGCCGAAGGGCGTCGAGGCCCAGCTGGGGGAGGAGGCCTCCCTCGTGGAGTCCGAGCTGGCGGCCCCGGCCACGGACGTGCCGGGGCCTCAGGACGGCGCGTCCGAGGAGGTCGCCGCCGATGCCGGTGAGGTCGAGGAGCCACCGGCACCCCTGGCCCTGCGCCAGACCGTCTCGCTCAACGGCGCCTCGTGCGACTGCCGCTTCGGCGACGAGGTGCTCGACCGGTTCGGCCGGGACCTGCGGGTCGCCGTCGGGCGCCCGGGCCGGGCGCTCGTTGTGGTGGAAGAGGGCGCGGACGGGGACCTCGTCACCAAGGTGCGGCGCGAGGCCACCGACTCCGGCTTCACGGTGTCCGAGGCCTCCGTGCCCTCCGGCGCGCGGGCGGCCACTGTCGCCGAGGCGCAGCGCCTCTTCGAGGCACTGGCCGAGAACGCGATAACCGGTGGGGACGCCATCGTGGCCGTGGGGGGCGCCGACGCGCTGTCCCTCTGCGCCTTCGCTGCCTCCACCTGGTGCGGCGGCGCCACGCTGGCGGCCCTCCCCACCTCGATGGACGCCCTCGTGCGCTGCCCGGCGCGCCCGTTGGCGCTCGGGGTGGGGACCGTGGCGCGCATGGTGTCGGGACGTCCCCGGATGTCGCTCTGCTACGCGACGCCCGCCACCGTCGGGGCCGGGCTCGTCGACGACGCGTCGCTGCTCGCGCGCGCCTACGAGGTCTCGGGGGCCGTCTGTGAGAGCAAGGAGGGGTTCAACGGGCTCGTCATGAGGAGCGAGGCCATCGCGACCGGCGACATCGAGGCCATCGGGCGCCAGGCGCTCGACAGTGCCCGGGGCATCGGCCGTGTGTGCTCGTCCACATCCGTTGCGGTGCGCCAGTCCCTCGCCTATGGCGAGACGTTCGCCGAGGGGCTGCAGACGTTGGCCCCGAACCTGCCGCAATGGGCGCTTCTCGGCGAGGGGATGCGGTTCTCGGCGCGCCTTGCCGTGGGCATCGTGAACGGCGACGTGGACTTCGTCTTCACGCAGGACGCGCTCCTCGACCGTCTGGGGCTCCCTGCGGTGGACGGCGCCGACCTGCCGAGGGAGGCGCTCGACCCCGAGGCCCTCGAAGCGGCCATCAGGGCGGCGGCCTTCCGCCGTTCCAACCGGTACCTCTTCGCAGTCCCCTACGCCGTGGGCCGCGTGCGCCTGACGGCCGCGCCCGAGGACGTGCTGATGGACAACCTGGCCGGGTGGTGCGCCTCCAAACAGCAGTAGGCGCCCCTGCTGGTCGATTCTTCCGTCCCGCGTCTCGCCTTTTGGCCGGCCCGGAGTGGCACACTGTCCCTCGGTGACCAATGAACGACCGAGGAGGGCCTATGGCACAAACCGAGGGGCGCGTCGCGCGCCTTCGCGCACTGATGGAAGAGCGCGGCTACGATGCCGTCGCGATTCGCTGCAACGCCGACCTGCGCTGGCTGACCGGCGCCGAGCGTGTCCTCGACGACGAGACCGCCCACGTCGCGTTCGTCACGCAGGACGGTCTCTGGCTCCACACCGACTCCCGCTATTACCACGCGTTCCTCGACCGCCTGGGCGATGACTCGCCGTGGCAGGTGGACATGGACCGCGTGAGCGCCGAGCGGTTCGTCGCCCGTCTCGCGGCCGAGAACCGCTGTCGCGTCGTGGCCGTCGAGGACACCGCCTCGGTGGGCTTCGTCGACGGCCTCGAGGCCGGGCTCCTCGAGAGCAGCGCCGCGTGCCTGTTGCCGCGCCTCCATGGCGACCTCCAGGCCCTGCGTATGGTCAAGGACGACGAGGAGCTCGCGCTGCTCCGCCGCGCTCAGGAGATCACCGACGACGCCTTCGAGCACATCTGCGGCTTCATCAAGCCGGGCATGACCGAGCAGGAGGTGCGCGCCGAGCTCGAGAACTACATGCTCTCCCACGGCGCCGACGCGGTGTCCTTCGGCTCCATCATCGCCACGGGCGCGAACGGCGCGAACCCGCACGCCCAGCCTGGCCCCACGGTCATCCGTGAGGGCGACCTCATCGTGATGGACTTCGGCGCCGGTTACTGCGACTACCACGCGGACATGACCCGCACCGTCGCAGTGGGGGAGCCCTCCGAGAAGCAGAAGGCCGTCTACGAGGTGGTCCGCAAGGCCCACGAGGACGCGGCGGCGGCCGTGCGCCCGGACGTGAAGGGCGCGGACGTCCATGCCGTCGCTGCCGACGTGATCGGCGAGGCCGGCTACGGCGACTACTTTGGCCACGGCGTGGGCCACGGCGTGGGCATCGAGATCCACGAGAGCCCGAGCTTCTCTCCGCACTGGGGCAAGCCCGTCCCGGCGGGCTCGGTGGTCACCATCGAGCCGGGCATCTACCTTCCCGGCGAGTTCGGTATCCGTCTTGAGGACACCGGCGTGGTCACCGAGGAAGGGTACGTCCCGTTCACGAGGCTCGGCCATGAACTGCGAACGGTAGGCTAATGGGATTGGGTGGCATTCAGCTACATGAAACCGCCGCCTGATGATAGCTTGAAAGAAAAAGTTGACCGTTTTGTACCGGTCAACTTTTTCCTATTCCTGCCGAAAATGTGATTTGTCCCTTGTCGACGGAGCTGAAACAGCCGCCAAAAGAGAGCCCGACGCCCTTGGCAGGCTCCCTTAAGAACCCCCTGTCGCACCCGTTAGATCGAGCCGTTTGGCTGCGTTTCCCCAGCTGAAATCCTATGGCCCTTTAAGCATCTTCAAAGCAGCCAAAAAACGAATAACGATAGCGAAACGATCGTTCAGGAGCAACCACTTTTTTGTCAGGTGCCCCAACTGGCCAGCCGGCGGGCGATCGCCCCTGACAGAGAGGGATGCGTTATAGTTCAGCCCGTGTTTTGTACGTGTAAAAGTCTAGGAGAAACTTAGGAGGTTATGTGATGGTAGGGATTGTCCTGGCAAGTCACGGCAAGTTCGCTGAAGGCATCATGCAGTCCGGCTCCATGGTCTTCGGCGACCAGGAGAATGTCGCGGCTGTGACCCTGATGCCGAGCGAAGGACCCGACGACTTCCGGAAGAAGCTCGAGGACGCGGTCGCCTCTTTTGACGACCAGACCGAGGTGCTCTTCCTCGTGGACCTCTGGGGCGGCACGCCGTTCAACCAGAGCAGCGCGTTCGCCGACGGGCATGACAGTTGGGCCATTGTGACCGGCCTCAACCTGCCGATGCTCATCCAGGCCTACACGGCCCGGTTCGACGCGGCGAAGACTGCCCATGACGTGGCGACGGAGTGCTTCATCGAGGGCCGCAAGGGCGTTCGCGTCAAGCCCGAGAGCCTGGTGCCCCAGCCCAAGAAGAAGGCTGCGGCCGCTTCCGCCGACGCTGCCGTCATGACCGGCAACGGCGAGCCGATGGACATCGTCCATGCCCGTATCGACTCGCGCCTGCTGCACGGCCAGGTGGCCATGTACTGGTCCAAGGCGGTCGACTGCAACCGCATCATCGTCGTGTCCGACGCCGTCGCCCACGACGACCTGCGCAAGTCGCTGATCACCCAGGCCGCGCCTCCGGGGATCAAGGCCAACGTGACGACCATCGCCCAGATGGCCAAGGTCTACAAGGACCCGCGCTTCGGCGGCGTCAAGGCCTTCCTGATCTTCGAGAACCCCGAGGACGCGCTTGCCCTCGTGGAGGCCGGTGTGCCGCTGAAGCACATCAACGTCGGCTCCCTCGCGCACTCCGCCGGCAAGACGATGGTCTCCCAGGCCATCGCCGTGTCCGAGGAGGACGTGAACGCGTTCATCGCCCTGCGTGACGACGGCATCACCTTCGACACGAAGAAGGTGCCGACCGACAACTCCGAGGATCTCTTCAAGCTCATTGAAGAGAACCACATGATGCCCTAACAACCCACTCGTACACGTAAAGGAGGAGTCTCGTGGACATCAATATCTTTCAAGTCATCTTGGTTCTCATTGTCGCCTTCGTGGCCGGCATGGAGTCCGTTCTCGACCAGTGGGAGTTCCACCAGCCCATTCTCTCTTGCACGCTGATCGGCATCTTCACCGGCAACATTGAGACGGGCATCCTGCTCGGCGGCTCCCTGCAGCTTGTCGCCCTCGGCTGGATGAACATCGGTGCCGCCGTGGCCCCGGACGCCGCTCTCGCCGGCGTCGGCGCTGCGATCCTCGCCTGCATCCAGGGCATCTCGGCTGACGTGGCCGTCGCCACGGCCATCCCCCTGGCCGTCGCCGGCACCGTGCTGACCATCTTCGTCCGCACCATCACCGTGGGCTTCGCGCACGCCGCCGACGGCGCCGCCGAGAAGAACGACGCCCGCGGCATCGAGCTCTGGCTGTGGCTGTCCGTCGCGTGCCAGGGTCTCCGCATCGCCATCCCGGCCGGCATCCTGATGGCCATCCCGGCCGAGGCCGTGCAGGCCGGCCTTGAGGCCATTCCGACCTGGATCACCGGTGGCCTGTCCACCGCTGGCGGCTTCATCGTCGTCGTCGGCTACGCGATGGTCATGAACATGATGGCCTCCCCCAAGGTGTGGCCGTTCTTCTTCCTCGGCTTCTCTCTCGCCTCGCTGTCTGAGCTCGGCCTCATCGCCATGGGCATCATCGGCGTGTGCCTCGCGCTCGTCTACCTGGACCTCTCGCCTGAGTTCAACGGCGGCGGCAACGGTGGCAGCGCTGCGGTCGCGACCGCCGGTGGCGGCAGCGACGCTCTCGACGACATCCTGAACGACTACGAGTAACCCGATTGGAGGCATAGACAATGGCTGAGACCGAGAAGATCGTCCTCACTAAGAAGGACCGCCAGGCCGTCTTTATGCGCACGTGGCTGCTCCAGGCCAACTGGAACTACGAGCGTATGCAGAACGTCGGCTGGTGCTACGCCATGATCCCGGCGATGCGCAAGCTGTACAAGGATCCCGAGGACCAGAAGGCGTTCCTGAAGCGCCACCTCGAGTTCTTCAACACCCACCCGTACGTGGCCGCCCCCGTCTGGGGCGTGGAGCTCTCCCTCGAGGAGACCAAGGCCAACGGTGCCCCCGTCGACGACGCCGCCATCCAGGGCGTCAAGATCGGCATGATGGGCCCGCTCGCCGGCGTCGGCGACCCCATCTTCTGGGGCACCCTGCGCCCGGTGCTCGGCGCGTTCGCCGCTTCCCTGGCGCTCGCTGGCTCCATCCTCGGCCCGATCCTGTTCTTCGTGATCTGGAACGCCGTCCGTATGGCCTTCCTGTGGTACACGCAGGAGTTCGGCTACCAGGCCGGCGCCTCCATCGCCAAGGACCTCGGCGGCGGCCTGCTGCAGAAGGTCACGATGGGCGCCTCCGTGCTCGGCATGTTCATCATGGGCGTGCTGATCCCGCGCTGGACCTCCATCGACATGAGCTCCATCGTGTTCGCCACGACGGACTACGGCAGCGTCGACTCCGCGTACCCTGCGGCGACCGAGCTCGTGAACGCCCTCAACGGCGTTGCGAACGGCGCCACGATCACCCCGGACATCCTGTCCAACGGCCTGAACTCCTTCAGCAGCGTCGCTGGCAGCGGCTACTCCGTCGTGCAGCAGATGGCTGACCAGGCCGGCAACGCCTACACCGGCGCCGAGCAGTACCGCATGGTCGGCACCACCACCCTGCAGTCCGTGCTCGATCAGCTGCTCCCGGGCCTCCTGCCCCTCGGCCTGACCGCGCTCTGCATGTGGCTGCTCAAGAAGGGCGTCAACCCGATCGTGATCATCTTCGCCCTCTTCGGCGTTGGTATCCTCGGCGCCCTCCTGGGCATCTGGTAATCGCTTCTTCTGAGAAGCAGCGCCCTGTTCCCCATCGAGCAGGGCAGAGGCCCGGCCCCGTTTCCTGCGGGGCCGGGCCTCTCGTTTGTGCGGACCCACTCCCGTCGCGGCGGGAAGGAGGCCGTGGCGCCCGACGTTTTGTCCCATAATGGGACGCCGGACCAGCAAGGAGGATCCATGGGCCTGTTCGACAAGAAGACCGACATCACCGGTGCGGGGAGCTCGGTCAACACGCGCGAGATGGCACCCGCGCTCAACCATGAGGTGGAGCTCGAGGCGCGGGCCAACAGCTTCGCGAACCCGGTGTTCCCCACGGCGGGCACGCTGACCCTCGGCGACGTGGGCATGGAGTTCCGGGCCGACACGGGGGTGGGCTACGTGCAGATCCCGTGGCGCTCCGTGGAGAAGGTGGTCGTCGACATGCCGACGAAGGGCTATGTGCACGCGATCACGGTCCACACCGACGAGGCGGCTCCGCTCCAGTTCGTGATCAGCGACGGGGCGAACGTCTTGAGGGCCATCAATCGCCACGTGGGCCGCGACCGGCTCGAGCGCGGCCCGCAGAACTTCAAGAACGCCGCCGTCACGGTCAAGGACAAGGTGACCGGCATCTTCAAGAAGAAGGACAAAGGCGGCGACGGCGCCGGTGCCTGAGAGCCCGGTTTGACGGCCCTGTGGCGGGGCGTGTGCCTCTCGGGAGTTCAAACCCTGGAGGGTCTATAGTCGTGTGGTTATGTGTACGTGCGGGCGGGCGCCCGCGTGAGATAGAAAGCGAGCGCTTCGTGGCAACGATCAGCACTGCGGACTTCAAGAACGGCATGGGTCTCAAGATCAAGGACAAGGTGTACACGCTGGTGGAGTTCCAGCACGTGAAGCCGGGCAAGGGCGGCGCCTTCGTCCGCTACAAGATCAAGGACCTCAAGAACGGCCGCGTGATCGACCAGACCTGCAACGCGGGCACGAAGTTCGAGAACGTGCAGCTGGTGACCAAGGAGTACCAGTACCTGTACAACGACGGCCAGGACTTCTACTTCATGGACAACGAGACCTACGACCAGCTCCCGCTGTCCGCGGAGTACATCGGCGACAACGCCAAGTGGCTGCTCGAGAACGACACCGTCCAGCTCCTGTACGCGGACGACGAGCTGCTCGGCGTGACCCCGCCGATGTTCATCGAAGTGGAGATCACCGAGACCGACCCCGGTTTCAAGGGCGACACCGTGCAGGGCGGCACGAAGCCGGCCACGATCGAGACCGGTGCGCAGATTCAGGTGCCGATGTACCTCAACGTGGGCGAGAAGATCAAGGTCGACACGCGTGACGGCAAGTTCGTCGGCCGCGTCTAGGCGTGCAAAAAGGGACAGTCCCCAAATGCACACGGAGCGCATCCTTCGGGGTGCGCTTTTCTGTGCGCCTCTCGTTCGCTGAAACCCTTCTTTGCGGCAGAGATCCCGGCCTCGGCTACCATGGGTCTTTGGTAAAGGCGCACGGCACCCACCGCTGGCGGGGAATCTGCTCACCAGGTGCCAGCGAACGAAGGGACGAACCCATGCCCAATGAACTCTCCATCGGAGGCATCACCGTATCGAGCAATGTCATCGCGACCGTCGTGACCATCGCTGCGGAGAAGGTGGACGGTGTCGCCTACGTCAACGGCCACAACGTCGCCACAAGCCTTGTGTCCCTGTTCACCCAGACCCCGACGGTCGCCGTCGACACCATCGCCTGCGACGTCGAGGACGGCAAGCTCGTCGTGAGCGTGCCGGTCGCCGTCTTCTTTGGCTACACGTTCACCGAGCTGGCGGACCAGATCCGCGCTGCGGTGGCCGAGGCCATCCAGACCCAGGTGGGCGTCGAGGTGGGTGCGGTGGATGTTCGCATCGACGAGCTCATCTTCCCGAAGGAGTAGCGAGTGTCCAGCAAAGACGGCCTCTACGGGAGGCTCCTGTCCCGCGCCCAGGCGGTGCAGGTCCTGTTCCAGGCCGAGTCCGCGGGGCGCCCGGCGGCCAACGTGCTCGAAGGCGAGTACGTCGTGACGCGCGGGCCCATCGACGAGTTCGGCACGTCGCTCGCGCTCGGCGTGGACGAGCACCGTCGCGAGCTGGACCAGGTCATCGCCCATGTGGCCAACAACTGGTCCCTGGAGCGGCTGGCGCACGTGGACAAGGACATCCTCAGGGTCGCGCTGTACGAGTTGCTCTTCTCGGACGAGGTGTCCCACGCGGTCGCGATCTCCGAGGCCGTGAACCTGGCCAAGGTGTTCGGCGGCGAGGACTCCTACGTCTTCATCAACGGCGTGCTCGGACGGGTGTCCCGCGACCTCGACGCCGGCGTCGACCTGCTCGCCGAGTCGCAGCCGAAGCCCGAGCCGGCGCCCGAGCCGGCTGTGATTGAGGAGACCGTCGTCGAGGAGGAGCCCGTTGCCGAACCGGAGCCCTCGTCGGAGGAGGCCTCCCAATGAGCCGCGACTCCCGTGCGTACAACAGCTTCCACGAGGTGACCGAGCGCATGGACCAGATCGTGCGCGACGTCCGCTCCAAGGACACCTCGCTCGAGAAGTCGCTCGATCTCTTTGACGAGGCCATTGGCCTCGGGTCGAAGGCCGTCGAGCTCGTCGACAAGACCGACTTCTCGCCCGAGGAGAAGGAGCGCATGGCCGACCTCTCCGAGGAGAAGGCCACGGAGGCGCAAGAGCGCGAGGGCGAGAACCTCGCCGACGAGCTTCTCGCCGAGCAGGGCGCGGAGGTTGTCGCGGACGGTGCCGGCATGGCGACGCCGGGGCACCCGGATGGCGGGACCGCCGAGCAGGAGGCACTGGACCGTGCCATCCACGACGCCGACGACGGGGCATGGAGCCCGGATCCGGCGGAGCGCGAGTGAGCGCGCGACGGTGAGCAAGCACAAACAGCGTCTGGACGCCGAGCTCACGGCCCAGGGATTCTTCGAGAGCCGGGACGACGCGATGCGCGCGGTCCTGGCCGGGGAGGTCTCTGGGCCGTCGTTTCGATATGAGAAGCCCGGGACCCTCGTGGAGCCGGGCGCGCCGCTCCATGTGCGCGGGCGCCGCCCCTACGTGAGCCGCGGCGGCCTCAAGCTGGCCGCCGGCCTCGATCGCTTCGGTCTTTCGCCGAAGGGCTTGAGGTGCCTCGACGTGGGCTGCTCCACCGGCGGGTTCACCGACGTGCTGCTGCGCCGGGGCGCTGCGAGCGTGACGGCGGTGGACGTCGGCTACGGCCAGTTCCATTGGAGCCTTCGCAACGACCCGCGGGTCGAGCTGCTCGAACGGACGAACGCCTGCGACCTGGGAGGCCCTGGTCGCGACGCCCGCTACGACCTGGCGGTCTGCGACGTGTCGTTCACCTCGGTCCTCGCGGTGCTGCCGGCCGTGGGGCGGCTGCTGACCGGCACGGGCGCGTTCCTCACGTTGGTGAAGCCGCAGTTCGAGGCGCCGGCGGGCGACGTGGGCCACGGAGGCGTCGTGCGCGACCCGGCCGTGCGTCGCGCTGCCGTGGAGAAGGTCGCGAGGGCGCTCTCCGAGGTCGGGCTGGCCGTGCAGGGGGTGGCCGAGAGCCCGGTCACCGGCGCGAAGGGCAACCACGAGTACCTCGTGATCGGGAGCCGAGCGGCACCCCCGGCACCTCTGGACCTGGACACGGTGCCCACGCTTCGGTGCTGACGCGCCGCCGTTCCCGGCAGGGGTTGCTGCGATACTGAAGTCGTCGGATCGTTCCAGGAAGAGGTGCGCTCGTGAGGGTCCTGCTCGTCCCCAACTACTCCCGTCCCTCCGCCGTGGAGGGCGCGACGATGATCGCCCATTATCTCGAGGCCAACGACATCGACGTGGCGTGGGCGCACGACAAGAAGAAGGCGCCCCTCAGTCGGACCACGTGCGACGGGTGCGACCTGGTGATCTCGCTCGGAGGCGACGGCACCCTCTTGCGGGCTGCCTCGATCGTGCAGTTCTCGGAGGTGCCGGTCCTCGGGCTGTCCTATGGGCACCTCGGGTTCCTCACCGGCGCAGGGTCGGACCAGGTGATCAGGACCGTGGGGCGCGCGCTTGCAGGGGAGATGCACGTGTCGCGCCGCGCGACGCTCGCCGTGGACGTGACCTTCGAGTCCGACGAGGGCGACGTGGTGCTCGAGGACCGCTTCTGCCTCAACGAGGTGGCGCTCTCCCGGGGGATGAGGGGCGACATCGTGTCGTTCGACGTGGAGGTCTCCGGATGCCACATCGACCGCCTGCGGGCCGACGGCTTTGTGGTGGCGACGGCCACCGGCTCGACCGGGTACGCGCTGTCGGCCGGCGGCCCCATTGTGACGCCCGAGTTCAACGGCATGGTGTGCGTGCCCATCGCGCCGCACACGATCCAGGCCCGCGCTTTTCTGACCGGCGCCTCCGACGTGGTGGAGATCACGACCGCACCGGAGCGCCCGGTGGACCGCTGCGTGTTCTGTGACGGACAGCTGGTTGGGGAGGGGCTCGGGCGCCCGACGAAGATCGCGGCGCGCCGCGGCCCGGGGGACATGGTGCTCCTCGACGGGGACGACCAGAGCTTCTACCGGAGCGTCTCCCGCGTGTTCTACGGCGGCCCCCGGTCCTTCTGACGCGGCCTCAAGCCCTTCGCGACGGTCGTGTCTGACGCGGGCGCCGTTTCTGCTGACCGGTGGTTTCCCAGCACTTCAAACGGGTGTTCTGTCATCCTGTGGTAGGCTGAGTGCCGGGCGCCCCGGCGTCCGTTTTGTTGTGAAACGCACCTTCCGAGGAGACCCCGTGATCGACGAGCTCCATGCCAAGAACGTCGCCCTGATCAAGGACGCGGCCATCGCCTTCGACGACGGCCTCACGGTCATCACGGGCGAGACCGGCTCCGGCAAGACGGCCCTGCTCGGGTCGCTCAAGCTGCTGGTGGGAGAGCGGGCGAACGCGTCGCTGATCCGCGAGGGGGCCGACGAGCTGTCCGTGGAGGGGCGGTTCTTTGTGGACGACGGCGACGAGGACGGCCACGTGGCGGTGCGCCGCGTCGATGGGCGCGGCCGCGGGCGCGTGTCCATCGACGGCTCGCTCTCTTCGGTGAAGGCTCTGGCGGCGACCCTCGGTGACACGGTGGACCTCTGCGGCCAGCACGAGCACCAGCGGCTGCTCTCGGTGGCGAGCCATGTCGCGCTGCTCGACGGCTTCGCCGGCGACCGAGGGGCCGTCGCGCTCGACGAGTACCGAGCCGCGCTCAAAGAGGCGAACGCCGCCGCCAAGGAGCTTGCGCGGCTCCAGGAGCTGAGCGCGACGGCGCGGGAGCGACTGGACCAGGCGCGGTTCACCTACGACCGCATCATGGCGGTGGACCCGCAGCCTGGCGAGCTGGAGGCGCTCGAGGAGGAACTGCCGCGCTATGAGAACGCGGAGGCGCTGAGGCAGGCGGCCGAGGGCGCCCGACAGGCGCTCTCGCACGATGGGGGCGCGATTGACGCGCTCGCCGAGGCCGGTCAGTACCTGCTGCAAGCACCAGTGGACGATCCGGAGCTCGCGTCGGTGGCAGAGACGCTGGCGTCTCTGGCCATCGAGGCGGAGGACGCCGCCTCTTCGCTCCGTGCCTACCGAGATGCGGTGGACGTGGACCCGGAGCGCCTGGCCGTGCTACAGGCCCGGCAGGCTGCGCTGCAAGGCCTGGCACGCACGATGGGCCCCGGCATGGAACGGGTGCTCGAACGCAAGGCCGAGGCCGAGGAGGTCATCGAGGCCGCCGAAGGGTCGGGCGACGCCGAACGCGAGGCAGAGGCCGCGATGGCCGAAGCGGAGGAGCGGCTCTCCGTTGCCGCCGGCGCCGTCTCGGCGTTGCGACGGGAGACCGCTCCGGGGCTTGCGGAGGCCGTCACGGCGCAGATGGCCCGTCTGGAGATGGGCGGCGCCCGGTTGACCGTCGAGGTTCGGGACCTGCCCCGCGCACAGTGGACGGCCTCCCAGGGCCCCACATCGGTGGAGCTCCTGTACCAGCCGGGCGCCGGCATGGTGGCGCGGCCTTTGAGGAAGATCGCGTCCGGCGGCGAGGTGAGCCGCGTGATGCTCGCGACCAAGGTGGTCCAGGGCAACGCCGACGACGTGGAGACGCTCGTCTTCGACGAGGTCGACGCCGGCGTGGGCGGCTCCGTGGCCGTGGCGCTCGGCGAGGTGCTCCGTGACCTCTCGAAGACACATCAGGTGATCTGCGTCACGCACCTCGCCCAGGTGGCGGTGTTCGCCGACCGTCAGTACGTGGTGTCGAAGCGTCCCGGCGACGACGGCATCCCCGAGACCCAGATCCACGAGGTGACGGGTGACGAGCGGGTCGAGGAGGTCGCCCGCATGCTCTCCGGCGACACCAGTGACGCGAGCCTGAACCATGCGCGCGAGATGCTGGAGGCGCAGGGGCACTGACGTGGGCGCGGCCTCGGCGGTCTGCAACGGAGCGCGGCCGGAGAGGCGCTACGGGGCGTTCGGTGGCGCCCTGTTCCTCTCGACGGTTCGGAACTCTGCCGGAGGCCCCTACCGGTGGTAGTAGCCCAGGCCCTCGTAGGCGGGCTCGCAGGACACGTTGATCCCGAGGCGCCGGTACACTTCCTCGTCCGTCGGCGACAGGATGACCGAGAAGAACGCGTCGCAGCCGCGCAGCCGTGGCAGCCCTTGGATGACCCGCTCGGCCATGGGGTTCGTCGCGGAGGAGTAGGAGAGCGCGATGAGCGTCTCGTCCGAGTGGAGGCGCGGGTTCTTGCTCTGCAGGTAGTCGGTCTTGAGCTCGCAGATGGGCTCGAGGGCGTCCTGGTCGAGCACCGGCAGGTCCGGGTCCTGGCCGGTGACGGCCTTGCAGGCGTTGACGAGGGTCGAGCTCGCGGCGCCGAGCAGCTCGGAGGTCCGGCCGGTCACGATGCGGCCGTCGGGGAGCGCGAGCGCGCCCGCCGGGGCGCCCGTGGCGGCGGCCTTGGCGAGGGCCACCTCGCGGGCGGGCAGGTAGTCGGGGGTCACGCCGGCCTGCCGCATGAGGGTCTCGAGCCGTCCCACCTGGTTCTGGCCCTCGCCGGTGCGCTTCACATGGCACGCCGCGGCGAAGTACCGGCGCACGATCTCGCGCTTGGCCGCCTCCTGACAGGCCTCGTCGTCCACGATGCCGAAGCCCACCATGTTGACGCCCATCTGGGTGGGGCTCGCGTAGGGGCTCTCGCTCTGGATGCGCTCCATCAGGGCCTGCACCACCGGGAAGCTCTCGACGTCCCGGTTGTAGTTGACGGCGGTCTCGCCGGTGGCCGCCAGTTGGAAGGGGTCGATGCAGTTGTAGTCGCCGAGGTCGGCGGTGGCGGCCTCGTAGGCGATGTTCACCGGGTGCGCGAGCGGCAGGTTCCAGACGGGGAACGTCTCGTACTTCGCGTAGCCGGCCTCCACGCCCCGTTCGTGCTCGTGGTAGAGCTGCGACAGGCAGGTGGCGAGCTTGCCGGAACCGGGGCCGGGCGCCGTGACCACGACGAGCGGCCTGTCCGTCTCGATGAACTCGTTTCTGCCAAAACCGTCCGGGCTGACGATTCGGTCCACCGCGTTCGGATAGCCCTCGATGGGGTAGTGCAGCTTGCACGGGATGCCCAGGGTCTCGAGACGCCGCCGGAACGCCTCCGCCTTGGGCTGGCCGGCGAAACGCGTGAGCGCGACCCCTGCCACGGGGAGCCCCCGACTCTCGAAGAAGTCGGCCAGGCGCAGCACGTCCTCCTCGTAGGGGATGCCGAGGTCCCCGCGCACCTTGTTCTTCTCGATGTCCTTGGCGCAGACGCAAATGATGACCTCCGCCATGTCCCGGAGCGTCAGGAGCATCGACAGCTTGGCGTCGGGCGCGAAACCGGGCAGCACACGGCTCGCGTGGTGGTCGTCGGCGAGCTTGCCGCCGAACTCGAGGTAGAGCTTCCCGCCGAACTGTCCGATGCGGTCGCGGATGCGCTCCGCCTGGAGTGCCACGTAGCGGGCGTTGTCAAAGGGTGCGGTGCCGGGCTGCTCCACGGGGGTCCTTCCGTCCTGGTGCGTTCTCGGGTGAGATTATCGGCCAACGTCCGGCTCGCGTGGCGCCCAGCGGGCGACCCTCACAACCCGGGAAGCGCGTTCAGGCGCCCCGTCGGGGCACCTGGTGGGTCGGGCGCCCGTTTCAGCCCCCTTGGACCTTCCCGTTTCGATCCCATAAATGGGCGCCCACCAAAAGGCGGGGAGTCGCCGCGGTCTACAATCGAAAAACGATTGGCCGGTCCATTCGTACAGATTGCGCAGGTGTCCGCATGACCAAGCACGTGTTCGTCACCGGCGGCGTCGTCTCCTCTCTCGGCAAGGGGATCACGGCGGCCTCCCTCGGACGACTTCTCAAATCCCGGGGCTACAAGGTGATGATGCAGAAGGCGGACCCGTACCTCAACGTGGACCCGGGCACGATGAGCCCGTTCCAGCACGGTGAGGTGTTCGTCACGGAGGACGGCAAGGAGACCGACCTCGACCTCGGGCACTACGAGCGCTTCATCAATGAGAACCTCACCCGCGAGTCCAACTTCACCACCGGCCTCATCTACCAGTCGCTGATCCGCCGCGAGCGGGCCGGCGACTTTCTCGGCGGCACGGTGCAGGTGATCCCGCATGTCACGAACGAGATCCGGGACCGCTTCCGCCGCATCGAGGAGCACACGGACGCCGACGTCGTGATCACAGAGCTCGGCGGCACCATCGGCGACATCGAGGGACAGCCCTTCGTCGAGGCCATGCGCCAGTTCCGCAACGAGAAGGGCCCCGAGGACGTCTGCTTCATCCACGTGTCGCTCGTGCCCTACATCTCCGCCGCCCACGAGGTGAAGACGAAGCCCACGCAGCACTCCGTCAAGGAGCTGAGGTCCATGGGCATCCAGCCGGACTTCATCGTGTGCCGCAGCGACCACGAGGTGGACGAGGCCATCCGCTCCAAGATCGCGAGCTTCTGCGACGTGCCGGCCGACCACGTCTTCGAGAACTCCGACTGCCCGTCCATCTACGACGTGCCGGCGCACCTGGCGGACCAGGGCTTCGACGTGGAGGTCTGCGAGCGCCTCGGCCTCGACCCGCGGGAGCGCGAGCTCGGCCCGTGGAACGCGTTCACCAAGGCCATGCACCGGGCGGACCACGAGGGCGCTCCCGTGCGGATTGCCGTGGTGGGCAAGTACACCCAGCTGCCCGACGCCTACCTCTCCATCATCGAGGCGCTGCACCATGCGGCGGTGTTCTTCGGTCGTCACGTTGACATCGACCTCATCGACGGCGAGAACCTCTCGGAGGACGACGTCGAGGAGGTGCTGGGCGGCGCGGACGGCATCCTCGTTCCGGGCGGCTTCGGCATCCGGGGCCTCGAGGGCAAGATCCTCGCGGCCGAGCGCGCCCGCACCCACAAGGTGCCGTTCCTGGGCATCTGCCTCGGCCTCCAGGTGGCCGTGTGCGAGTACGCGCGCAACGTCGCAGGCATGCCGGACGCGAGCTCCACGGAGTTTGTGCCGGACTGCGAGTACCCCGTCATCGACCTGATGCCGGACCAGGAGGACGTCTCCGACAAGGGTGGCACGATGCGCCTGGGCGCGTACCCCTGCAAGGTGATGCCGGGCACCTTGGCGCGCGAGGCCTACGGGGAGGACCTCATCTACGAGCGGCACCGTCATCGCTACGAGGTCAACAATGCGTTCCGCGAGCGCCTTACGAGCGCCGGCCTGCGCTTGAGCGGCCTATCTCCCGACGAGCGCCTCGTGGAGATGGTGGAGCTGCCGGAGGAAGTGCACCCGTGGTTCGTGGCGTCCCAGTTCCATCCGGAGTTCAAGAGCCGCCCGACCCATCCGCAGCCGCTCTTCCGGGAGTTCATGCGCGCGGCGATCGCCTATCACGACCGCGTCGATCGGCGCGACGTCGAGGAGCCGGAAAACCGCGGCTACTGACGGCGCATCAGAGGCTCGATCTTGCAGGGGAGGGCGCTCTTGGAGCGCCCTCCCTTTTTGTCGCGCGTCTATGGAATAATCCTCTCGAAGGCTTAAGATACCTTGAAAGGACCCCGATGAAGCGCTGCGGCCGTCTTGTCGTCTCGTTTGTCGTCCTGCTCGTCGTGGCGCTGGCCGTGGGCGCGCTGCCCGCACCTCGCGCTGCCGAGGCGGCCACCGGCCAAACGCCGTTGCAGGAGCGGCTGTATGGCGCCTGGCGCAACCACGAGGAGACGGTCGACGTCTCGGACCTCCATGTGCCCGACTCGACGACGGCCTACATCATTCGCAGGGACATCATCACGACGCATCCGCTCTACCGGATGGCGATCCCGCTCTCGCCCACAGTCGCAGCGTCCGGCGGGTACCTGCAGACGGTGACCGTGGAGTTCAGCCCCTATATCGGGACCCAGGAGCACATCGATCAGTACTTCGAGCGCCTGACACAGGCGCTGGCCTGCGTGGACGGGGTGACGGACGAGGTCACGAAGGCGTTGCTGCTGCACGACTGGGTCGCGACCCATTGCAACTACTCCGCGTCCGCCACCTATGCCGATTACGCCTACGGGGTCTTGGTGGAAGGCCGCGCGGCATGCCAGGGCTACGCGGAGGCGTATCGCGCGCTGTGCCTCGAGGCGGGGCTCGAGTGCACCGTGGTGTCGGCGACGAACCCCAACCACGCATGGAATCTCGTACGGGTGAACGGCTCGTGGTACCACGTGGACTGCTGCTGGGACGACGACACCATGAACCTGTCGGCGGACACGGTGAAGCATGAGAACTTCCTGCTCACGAACGAGCAGATCGCCACCACCACCAGCGCGCACGGCACCGAGTGGAGCGCGGCGAACGGCCAGGTCGCCACGGCGACCGCCATCGCCGACCCGTGGTGGTCGTCCTCGAGCGTCCCGAACCGTGCGTTCGCCTATCTGGACGGCTCCCTCTACTACGCTGACGGCACTGCGGTGATGAAGCGGGCCGTTGGGTCCTCGACGGCCGAGGCATTGCCTGGAAGCGAGGCGCAGGAGGTCGGTCGATGGACCTGCTCCGCCTACCGGCGTGTCCTGGCGGACGGCGAGCACATCTACTCAAACTCAGCCCAGCAGGTCAATGTCTACGGCTCCGACGGCACGCTCGCCCAGACGGTCAAGCCGGACGTGTCGAGCGACTACATCATCACGGGCATCTCTTTCAAGGACGCACGCTTGCTGTGCGACGTGTACGCGTGGAACGAGTCGACCGGCTCGTATGAGATGCGGTATGGGCTGGAGCTGGGACTCTCCTATGAGTGCGGTTCGCACTCCTTGATCGAGGTCGCGGGCGTCACGCCCGTGTGCACGGCGACGGGCTTGAAGCATCACTGGGTCTGCGCGCGGTGTGGGGCGTCCTTCTTGGACGCGGTCGCCGCTGTTCCCGTGGGATCGGACGAGCTGGTGCTGGCCAAGGATCCCAACAATCATGGCGTGAAGGCGCAGCAGCTGGACGCCTCGACCGTGGTGGAGCGCGTGGCCTGCGTGAGCGACGGCTACACCGGCGACACCGTCTGCTTGGGCTGCAAGGCAGTGACGAAACAGGGCGCCGCCGTGGTCCTGGCCCATGAGACTGAGACCCAACCTGCTCAGGCCGCCACCTGCCAGAAGGAGGGGCGCACCGAGGCCCAGGTGTCCAAGGACTGCGGAACCACGGTGTCGGGAGGGGAGGCCGTGGCCAAGGACCCGGCCGCCCACGCCGGCGGCACCGAGGCCCGGGTCACCAAGGCGGCCACCTGCCGCTCCGAGGGGGCCAAGGCCACCCTCTGCAAGGGCTGCGGGGCCACCCTGGCCACCGAGGCCGTGGCCAAGCTTGCCCATACGCCCGTGACCAAGAACGTCGTGACGGCCACCACGAAGCTGCCCGGCTCCACCGGCGACCAAGTGTGCAGCTCCTGCGGCGCTGTGCTCAAGAAGGGAGCGGCGCTTAACAAGGTGAACCTCGCGTACCGAGGGCACGTCCAAAGCTATGGTTGGATGGACTGGGTCACGAACGGCGCACTGTGCGGCACGCCAGGTCAGTCCAAGCGCGTCGAGGCTTTCGGCCTGAAGCTCACGTCGCAGCCCTACGACGGCTCTGTGGAATACCGGGTGCACGTGCAGAGTCTCGGTTGGACTGGATGGGTTCGGAACGGTGCTGACGCTGGGACCACCGGCAAGTCCAAGCGCCTGGAGGCCGTCCATGTGAGGCTCACGGGCACGATGGCCGAGCGCTACGACGGGTGGGTTCGCGCCCACGTGCAGGGCATCGGCTGGCAGGGCTGGGTGAAGAACGGCATCGCGGGGACCACCGGGCAGTCGAGGCGCGTCGAGGACATCCAGGTTCAGGTGCTTCCGAAAGGCCAGACGCCCACGGTGGTGCCGTCGGTGACCTACCAGGGTCACGTGCAGACCATCGGGTGGCAACGCTGGGCGCAGGACGGCATGCTCTGTGGGACGAGCGGGCGTTCCTTGCGCGTCGAGGCTCTGCGCATCCGACTGGCCACGCAGCCGGTTCCGGGGTCCATCGAGTATCGCGCACACGTGCAGGGCATCGGCTGGCAGGGCTGGGTGAAGGACGGCGCGACCGCCGGCACCTCAGGGCAGTCGAGGCGCGTCGAGGCGGTCCAGGTGCGACTGACCGGGGAGATGGCGAAGAACTACGACGTGTGGGTTCGCGCCCACGTGCAGGGCATCGGCTGGCAGGGCTGGGTGAAGAACGGCATCGCGGGGACCACCGGGCAGTCGAGGCGCGTCGAGGCGGTCCAGCTGAGGGTGCTTCCCAAGGGGGAGACCCCGTAGCTTGGCGGCTGGGTGTCACACCTTCTCCCACCAGGACCTCCCACTCTGTCCCACCTGGTGCCTGCATGCCGTTCCATTCGCATCCAACGCCCCTTCCTGCACGGGAGGGGCGTTGTTCTTCGTGCTTCGGCACGGCCTCCTTTCAGTCTGAAGCGAATTGTGGAGGCGCGTCCATAGGCCGATACGGAACCTGAGCGCACGCTCGTCGATGTGAGAGGTAAAGGAGCGCGGGTAACTCCTTGCCTTTCCCCAGCCCAGGCGAGTGGCCGCTCGGTTATGGCGCAGTGCCGCTCATAGTCAGACAGGTGCCGTTCAGGCATAGAAACCGGTCGGAAAAGAAAAACCTGGGAGCGAATACCGACAAGAATGTAATTAAAAAAACGTTGTCAATGATACATCAACAAAGCAACTGTGCGCTCATGTCCCCAGTTTTGTGAGCCGGGGTTTCTCAATTCTCAGAACACCTTTTCGCTGGCAAAAAGTTGTAATCCTCATATCTAGGCAACGCTTGTTCCCGTACCAGATGCGGTGTGTTGCCCTAGGAAGACGCACAAAATATCGGAAGGGGGAGTAGGGGGGACAAGGTGGGGGGAAGTGTTGCGAAAAGGGGCAGCTGCTCTTAGAATCTCAAGCGTGCGCTGGCGGGGGAGCCGGGGCACGGCGGTTAACGCGGGGGATTGTCGATGTATCTGACAGGAAGCAAGAAGCATAGCCTTGACTCCAAGGTGCGCCTCACCCTTCCTGCTGAGTTCCGTCGCGAGTTCGATCGCACCGTCGTCCTCCTGCCCACCAAAGACGCGCTGTACGGGTTCACCCCTGAGGGGCACAGGGCGTACGTGGAGAGCATGTTCCCGGATGGCTTCAAGCCCGGGGACAAGCGCCAGGTGGAGCTCAAGCGGTACCTCAACGGCCTTTCCATCCGGGTCGACATCGACTCGGCCGGGCGCATCGCGCTCGGGAAGGTTCGCGAGGACGTCCGCGAGAAGCTCGGCCTGGGACAGGAGGTCATGGTCGTGGGCAACGACGACCACTTCGAGGTCTGGAACGTGGAGGCCTGGGAGAAGCTTCAGGCGGACTTCGCCGAGGACTTTGACTTCCTGATGTTCGGCGAGGCCTGAGGCGTTCCAAGGGAGTGACCCAGTTGACAGACGAATACCGGCACATTCCCGTGCTGCTTCCCGAGGTGCTCGAGCTGCTCGATCCCCAGCCGGGGGACACGGTGTGCGATTGCACGCTGGGCGGGGCCGGCCACACGCTGGCCCTCGCCGACAAGGTCGCACCGACCGGCCTTTCGATTGGGATCGACCAGGACGACGCGGCGTTGGCCGCTGCCACTGAGCGCTTCTCGGAGCAACGGCACCCCGGTCGCCACCGATTCCTGAAAGGAAACTTCGGCGACCTGGACGACCTGCTCCTTGAGGCCGAGGTGCCCGGGGTCGACTGCTTCCTCTTCGACCTCGGTGTCTCGAGCCCGCAACTGGACGTGCCTGAGCGGGGCTTCTCGTTCCACGAGGACGCCCCGCTGGACATGCGGATGGATTCGGGGACACAGACCCTAACCGCAGCAGAGGTCATCAACACCTACAACGAAGCCGACCTCGCCCGAATCCTCCGGACCTTTGGGGACGAGCGCCACGCCGCGGCCATCGCGAGAGCGGTGTGCCGCCGGCGCGCGCAGGCCCCGATCGAGACCACGCTCCAGTTGGCCGACATCGTCGCGGGCGCGTACCCGGCCCGCGACCGCCGCGCGAAACACCCGGCGCGCAAGGCCTTCCAGGCGCTGCGCATCGAGGTGAACGGCGAGCTGGACGTGCTCCAGCGCGGCCTGGAGGCAGCGGTGCGGTGGCTCAACCCGGGCGGCAGGATCTGCGTCATCTCCTACCACTCCCTCGAGGACCGCATCGTCAAGCGGCTCTTCGGCGAGCTCTCCCAAGGGTGCACCTGCCCTCCGGACCTGCCCGTCTGCGTCTGTGGGAACGTGCCGGCGATCGAGGTCTTGACCAAACGGCCGGTCGTCGCGACCGCCGACGAGGTCGAGGCCAATCCTCGGGCGAGGAGCGCGAAGCTCCGCGCCGCCGTGAGACTCGGCACCCACTGACCGCTTCGACCGGCCTCCCTGCGAGGCCAACGCACCATGTACTCCAGCTTTATCTACGGGCGGCTGAGGCCGTTCGAAGAGATAAAGGCGCGGGCACCACAAACGCACTCGACCCGCACTACCACCGCAGCCTAAACGCACCACACCGCACCAGCAACGCACCGCACCATTGGGGGCACCCATGCACTACCTTGGCTCAGAGGCCGTCGACCTGTACGCAGGAACCGGCCGGGAGCGCTCGCACGGGCGCTCCGTCGCTCCACGTTTCGAGGTCGTCGAGGGCAAGGGGCTCGACGCCCGCGCGCGCGAGGGCGTGACGCCCCGCTTCCTTCAGGGCTTTGTCTTCGTCCTGGCCGCAGTGGCCTTCGTGTTCGTGTTGGCGCTCGCCCGCGTGGCCGTCACGGCCTGCACGGTGACGACGCTCCAGGACAACACGACGCTGCGCTCCCAGGTGAGCGAGGCCGAGGACACGGGCAAGCAGCTCCGCATGGAGGCCTCGGTGCTTTCGAACGCGTCGCGCATCACGACCATCGCGACGCAGAACTACGGGATGGTGTACGTCGGCGCCGGGGAGACGCTGACGGTCAACGTCCCAGACGCCGGATAGGAGCCCTGGTTGCGGCCCGCCGGCGGACCTTTTAGCCGGACAGGAACGACGGGCCGCACGGTCCCGCCGATGACGACAGGGGCCTTGTGAGCAGGAACCACGACCCACAGAACAGAACCAGCCGAAGGGCCCCGCGCGGCGACCGCCGCCTCCGGGGCTCCTCGTACGAGGAGCCGTCCCGCCGCCGGGCCTCCTTCCTCGAGCGCATGCGTGTGCCGCTCCTCTTCGTGGCGGCCCTCGCGGTGCTCGCGGTGGGCAAGCTCTTGTGGCTGACCGTCATCGACGGCCCGCGTCTGGCGGCGAAGGCCGAGGCAAACCGCACCAACACGGTGACGCTCCAAGCCAAGCGCGGCACCATCTACGACCGCAACGGCAACGTGCTCGCCATGAGCGCGGAGTGCCGGACCCTCTATTGCGACCCGAAGCAGGTCTCGGACGCCCATGCGGCCGCGCAGGTGCTCGCGGAACAGCTCGGGGGCACCGCGCAGGACTACCTTTCCGCGCTCACCCAGGACACCACGTTCGTGTACCTCAAGAAGAAGGTCGACACCTCGGTGGCCGACGAGGTGGTGGCCGCCCTCTCCAAGGCGGGGGTCACCGGCGTCTACGAGCTTCCCGACATGAAGCGCGTGTACCCCTATGGCGCCGTCGCGGGCCAGATTCTCGGCGTCGTGGGCGCCGACGGGGACGGCCTGACGGGCCTCGAGCTGCAGTACAACGACATCCTCTCGGGCGTGGACGGCGAGCGCACGATGGAGATGGGACGCGACGGCACCCCGATCGCCGGTGGCGCGTACCGCGAGACGGCCTCCCAGGACGGCACGGACATCGTGATCTCCCTCGACATCGACGTGCAGGAGATGGCCGAGAGGCAGATCGTCGAAGGCCAAGAGACCTACAAGGCGGAGAGCGGCCACGTGATCGCGCTCGACCCGAGCACCGGCGAGATCCTCGCCGCGTGCACCACGCCGCTGCTCGACCTCACCGACACGTCCGAGGCCGCCACGGAGGCCCTCACCCTCCGAAGCGTGACGGACTCCTACGAGCCGGGCTCCGTCCTCAAGGTGGTCACAACGGCCGTGGGCATCGACAGCGGGTCGTTCACGGCCGAGACGAGCTTCGACGTGCCTGCCTCCACCCAGGTGGGCGACGACACGGTGACGGACGACGACGGCCGCGACTACGCGATGTCGATGACGCCCCGCGAGATCATGCGCCGGTCCTCGAACGTCGGTGCGGTGCTCATGGGCCGGGCCATTGGCACGGACGCGTACCAGAAGGGCCTCGCCTCGTTCGGCATTGGCCAGGCCACGGGCATCGACTATCCGGGCGAGGTCTCGGGCCTGGTGACCGCCGGCCCCAGCTTCACGGTCACGAACCTCGGGGTCATGGCCTTTGGCCAAGGCCTCGCGATCCCGACGATCCAGACCGCCCGCGCCGTCGCGGCCATCGCGAACAAAGGGGTCCTCACCACGCCCCATTTCCTCATATACAAGGGCACCGAGAAGGTGCAGTGGCCCGAGGGCACCCGGGCCTGCTCGCCTGAGACGGCCGCGACCGTCACCGACGTGATGGAGACCGTCGTCACGGAGGGCACCGCCAAGAACGCCGCCGTCGATGGCTACGACGTGGCGGCCAAGACGGGCACCGGCGAGCAGGCGGACGAGTCGGGGGGCTACAAGAGCGACAGCTTCCTCTCGTCGCTCGTGGGCTTCGCGCCGGCCAAGGACCCGCAGGTGCTCGTGTACGTTGCGTTCAACGGCGTCCCCTACCACGCCTCCGTTTCTGCGGCCCCGGTCTTCTCGGCTATCATGGGCGAGGCCTTGTTGGACATGGGCGTCAGCCCGGAGTCGTGAGCTGAGAAGGCCATAAGCGATCCCGGTGGCCTATTTCGGGGCCAGCCGGGGTGAGGAGCGACATGTACCACGAGAGCGCACAGGAGACGGCCCGGATAGCGGGCGCCTCCTTGGTGGCCGGGGACGGCTCGGTCGCCGTCTCGGCCTTCTGCATCGACTCCCGCACGGTGAGCGACGGCGACACGTTCGTCTGCTTCCCGGGCGAGAACGTCGACGGCAACGATTTCGCGATGGCGGCCTTCGAGGCCGGCGCCGCGGTGGTCGTGATGACCCGGGAGCCAGAGGCGTCGGTCGTGACCCTTGCCGAACAGCCCGGCCGCTGCCTCCTCCGCGCAGCCGACGACAACGCCGAGGGGTTCCTCGAGCGGCTCGGCGCTTGGTACCGCGAGCGGCAGGACTGGGTGGTCGTGGGCGTGACGGGCTCGGTGGGGAAGACGACCACCAAGGACATGCTCGCCGCGGCTCTTGCGACCCGCTACCGGGTCCACAGCACCAAAGGCAACTTCAACTCGGTGATCGGGGCGCCGCTCACCGTGCTCGAGGCGCCGGACGACATCGAGGCCCTCGTGTGCGAGATGGGCATGAACCACTGGCACGAGATCGACCGCATCTGTCGTGTGACGCGCCCGCAGGTGGCCTGCGTCACGAACATCGGCACCGCCCACATCGGCTTTTTGGGCTCCCGTGAGAACATCGCCCGGGCCAAGTCCGAGTGCGTCCGGTGGCTCGCCGACCCTCTCCCGGCTTTTGAGCCTGTGGACCCGGCGCTCGTGCTCTGCTCGGGCGACGACTTCACGCCGTTCATCGCGGAGACGTTCGCGGCGCCCCAGGGCGTGCCGGTGGTGCGCGTGGGCGAGCATGAGGGGGACGCGGTGCGCGCGTCCGACGTCGAGGTCGACGACCATGGGCACCCGAGCTTCTCGGTCGCGTCCGAGGGCGAGTCCGCTCGCGTGACGCTTCGGCTCACGGGGCGCCAGAACGTGCCGGACTTCCTGCTCTGCGCCGGGTGCGCCGAGCGGGTGGGCGTCTCGCTCGACCAGGCCGCCCGCGCCGCGGAGGCTCTCGAGCCGTCGCCGATGCGCTCCCGTGTGCTCGAAGGGGCCCGCGGGTTCCGCATCATCGACGACTGCTACAACGCGAGCCCGGCCTCGGTGGCCGCCGCCCTCGACCTCCTCGCCCAGATGGCCTGCGAGGGTCGCCGCGTGGCGGTGCTCGGCCAGGTGGGCGAGCTCGGCGACGAGGCGCGCGTGCTGCACGGCCTGATGGGGGCGTACCTGGCGGCAAAGCCCGTCGACCTCGCGGTTTTCGTGGGCGGCGAGGACGCGGCCACGATGGAGGAGGCGGCCCGCACGATGGGCTTCTCGGAGGACCGCTGCGTCCTCGTGGCCGATGTCGACGAGGCGGTCCGCGTGGTCGCCCCGATCCTCGAGCCCGGGGACGTGGTGCTCGTCAAAGGCTCCCGCTCGGTGGGCCTTGACCGCTTTGTGAAGGAGGTGCACGCCTGATGCTCGGCACTCCCGCGTACCCCACCTACACCGTCTTTTTGACGTTCGGCTGCGCCGTGGTCTGTGCGATCCTGCTCATGCCGCCGTTCATCCGGTTCCTCAAGCGCGACGGCATCGGCCAACAGGTGCGGGCAGACGGCCCGCAGACCCACTTGGTGAAGCAGGGCACCCCCACGATGGGCGGCGTGGTGATCCTCCTCTCCATTCTTGTGACCGTCGCGCTCTTCGCGCACTGGACGCCGGCGCTCGTCCTTGCGGTGCTCGCGACCTACGCCACCGCGTTCCTCGGGCTGGCCGACGACATCGAGTCCGTGTCCCACGGGCGCTCGCTGGGCCTCACGCCGACGCAGAAGATGATCGGCCTCACCACGATTTCGGTGGCGTTCTGTCTGGCCGCCGTGAACTGGGTGGGCATCGAGCCCACCGTGCGCTTCCCGGGCGGGTTCACCATCGACCTCGGCGTCCTCACCACGACGATCCCGGTCAACGGGTCCGACTTCCAGATCCCGTGGCTCTACGTGGTCTTCGTCTTTTTGCTGCTCGCCGGCCTGTCCAACGCGGTCAACCTCACGGACGGTCTCGACGGGCTCGCCTCTGGCTGCGTGCTCACCGTGATGGTCTTCATGGCCATGGTGTGCTACCGCTACAACGAGCTGTCCCTCGCCGTGTACGCGGCGGCCATCGCCGGCGCGTGCGTGGGCTTCCTCTGGTTCAACTGCTACCCGGCCCAGGTCTTCATGGGCGACACGGGGTCCCTGGCGCTCGGCGCCGGCTTCGCGACCCTTGCGGTCCTGACGAAGACCGAGGTCACGTCGCTCATCATGGGCGGCCTCTTCATTGTCGAGGCCCTCTCGGTGATGATCCAGGTGGTGAGCTTCAAGAAGACCGGCAAGCGCGTGTTCCTGATGGCGCCGCTGCACCATCACTATGAGAAGAAGGGCTGGAGCGAGACCAAGGTGGTGATCCGCTTCTGGATCGTCTCGGCCGCGTTCGCGGCCCTCGGGTTCGCGCTGTACTTCCAGCTGGGTTAGTTTGAGGACTTCCGCCCCCGCGGGCGGGGGAGGGACATTGCTATGGGTGACCAGGGCTTCCTGGGCGACGTTGTGGTGCTTGGCATGGGCCAGACGGCCGAGGCCGTGGCGCGGTACCTGCTTGGCCTTGGGGCGGATCGGGTGTCGAGCGTGACCGTCGTTGGGGGCGCCAAGAGCGCTCCCGGCGACCGCGCGGCACGGCTCTCCGAGCTGGGGGCCACCGTCGTGCTTGGCACCGACGACGTGAGCGGCGCCTTCGACCTCGCGGTCGCGAGCCCGGGCATCTCCGAGTTCTCCGA
The DNA here is from genome assembly GCF_030067705.1 of Kribbibacterium absianum. Lineage (GTDB taxonomy): Bacteria > Actinomycetota > Coriobacteriia > Coriobacteriales > Atopobiaceae > Kribbibacterium > Kribbibacterium absianum. The sequence goes on along the minus strand of NZ_JASJEX010000004.1, from coordinate 120,210 downwards.
CCTCTTCGGCAACGCGCGCGCCGCGAGCCGCCGGGTCATCGGCGAGCCGGAGCTCGCTTGGGAGGAGAGCCCCGAGCGCTGGATCGGCATCACCGGCACCAACGGCAAGACCACCACCACGTCCCTCACGGCCCACCTCCTCAACGCCTGCGGCATGCCGGCCGCAGCGGTAGGCAACATCGGCCCCAACGTGATCGGCGAGGTGGCGCGCCGCCGCCCGGACGAGTGGATCGTCGCGGAGCTCTCGAGCTTCCAGTTGGCCACCACCGAGAGGCTCGAGCCCCGCGTGGCGTGCCTGCTCAACATCACGCCGGACCATGCGGAGTGGCACCGGACGCACGCCAACTACATCGCCGCCAAGGAGCGCATCTTCGCGAACCTGGGCGTGGGCGACCTGCCGGTGCTCGTGGTCGACGACCCCGAGTGCGCGCGTATCGCGGACGAGCTGGACGAGAGGGGGCTCGCCCCGTGCCGCGTGTCCGTGACGCGCGTCCCGGACAGCCCCAACCGCGCTTACCTGCAGGACGGCCGTCTCATCGTGGAGCTCGACGGCGAGCGTGACGAGCTGCCGCGCACGGACGAGCTTGGGCTGGAAGGGCCGCACAACTACGCCAACGCCCTGGTGGCCGCAGCGGCCGCGCTCTTTGTGGGCGCAGACCCTGCGGTCGTGAGCCGGGCGCTCGTAGGGTTCGCGCCGCTCGAGCACCGCATCGAGCCGGTCGCGACCGTTGCGGGCGTGCGCTACGTGAACGACTCCAAGGCCACCAACACCGACGCCGTCGAGAAGGCCGTCGGGTCCTTCCCGGCCGGCCGCGTCGTCGTGCTCGTGGGCGGTCACGACAAAGGGGGCGACCTGACGAGCTTCTGCGACGTGCTCGCCGCGCAGGTGAAGTGCGTCGTCGCCTACGGCGAGGCCCAGGGTCGCCTCGGCGCCGCGCTCGAGCTCGCCGGCTGCCGCGTGCTGTACGCCCCGCACATGGCCGATGCCGTCGAGGCCGCCCGCGCCGTCGCCGAGCCGGGGGACGTGGTGCTCCTGAGCCCGGCGTGCTCCAGCTACGACGAGTTCAGCGGCTTCGAGGAGCGCGGGCACCGGTTCAAGGACCTCGTGCGCGAGCTCGCCGACGACGAGCGGCGCTCGCTTGAACGCGACCTGGCGGAGGAGCGGTAGATGGCGCGCTCGAACGAGGCTGCGGCCGCCACCCGGCGCCCCCGGGCTGCGAAGGCCGGCTGGCTCGGCCGGTGGGAGGACAGGATTCGGCGCGTTCCGGCGCCGATCATGGTGCCGCGCCTCTTGTTCGCGGCCTCGGTGTTCGGGCTCGTGGCCTTCGGCCTGGCCATGGTGTACTCGGCGTCGTCCATCAAGGGGCTCACGGCGGCCGACGACCCGTCCTACTACCTGGTCAAACAGCTCGTCTCCCTCGGCATCGGCCTGTTCCTCATGCTCGTGGCCTGGAAGGTCGACTACCACGCGTGGGCGTCGGGCATCGGTCTCAAGCTCATCATGGGTGCCTCGTTCGTCGTGCTGCTCTGCGTTCTCGTGATCGGCGTGGCGTCCCATGGCGCCTCGCGCTGGATCTCGATCGCGGGGCTGACCCTCCAGCCTGCGGAGTTCGTGAAGTTCGTCGTGGTCGCAGCTGCGGCGCAGCTGCTCTGCCGCTGGGGCGGCCGGGCGCCTCACTGGACCGAGGCGTTGCGCCAGGCGGCGCCGATCCTCGTGCTCGTGCTCATGGTCCTCATGCAGCCCGACAAGGGGACGACGTTCATCATCTGTGCCGCACTCTTCTGCATGGTGTGGGACTCTGGCGCCTGGGACCGGCGCACGCTCGCGCGTGCCGGTGTCGTTGCGGTCGTCCTGTTCTTTGTCATCTCCCTGAGGGACGAGTACTCGCGCCAGCGCTTCCTGACGATGCTCAACCCGGAGGCGGACCCGTACGGCGACGGGTACCAGGTCACCCAGGGTTTCTACGCGTTCGGCTCCGGCGGCCTGCTCGGGGTCGGGCTCGGGATGGGCAGCCAGAAGTACGCCTACCTGCCCGAGATGCACAACGACTTCATCCTGGCCGTCATCGGCGAGGAGCTGGGGGCGGTGGGCGTCGTCGCCCTTATGGCCCTGTTCGGGCTGCTCCTCTGGTCGTCCCTCAAGATCGCCGAGCAAGCGCCGGACGAGCTGGGACAGCTGATCGTGCTCGGGTGCGCGATGCTGTTCGTGGGCGCATTCCTGCTCAACGCCCTCGGGGTGCTCGGGCTCTTCCCGATGTCCGGCAAGGCCATCCCGTTCGTGAGCTACGGCGGGTCTGCGATGATGGGGTCGATGCTCGGCGTAGGCATGATCCTCTCCGTCGCACGTGCGACCCGGCTGCCGGAGACGGACGGGGAGCGTCGCCGTCGCTCGTTGTCCATGGTGCAAGAGGGTGCGGCGCCGCAAGGGGGCCGGGCGCTCGCTGTCGTCGCCGCTCCCGCTCGTCAGCCGGGCGTGGAGGGCTCGACCGCCGGTGAGCCTCGCGCCCGCTCGTTCCGAGTGCTCGACGGTGGGTCCGCGTCGGGGGCGCCGGGTCGCACAGAGGGCTCGGCGACGACAGGGGCCGGCCGTTCCGAGCGTCGCGGGTTCGGGCAGCGGGGCCTCGAGGCGCACCCGGAGGCGCGAGTGGTCCGCGACGGGTCTGGTCGCGAGAGGATCGAGCTGGGTCGCAGCTCCTCGGACCGGCTGCGGCCGTCGCGCGGGCCGGAGGTCCGGGACCGGCGCGGCGCGTCCGACCGTCACAAGAGGAGGTAGGCCATGGAAGTCGCCATCGCTGCAGGGGGAACGGCCGGCCATATCAACCCAGCCCTCGCCCTGGCCGAGGAGCTGAGGGACCGGGGGCACCACGTCACCTTCTTTGGACAGTCGGCCAAGCTCGAGGGCACGCTCGTCCCTGCGGCCGGCTTCGACTTCGTGCCCATCCGCGTGTCGGGCATCGACCGCTCGCGGCCCTGGACGGCCGTGACGGCGCTTGCGCGCCTCCGGTCCGCCAGGCGCACGGTCGGGACGCACTTTGGGACGCACGGAGCGCCCGACGTCGCTGTGGGCTTCGGCGCGTACGTGGAGATGCCGCTTCTGGAGTGGTGCGCCGCCCACGATGTGCCGGTGATGCTCCACGAGCAGAACTCGGTGCCCGGCCTCGCGAACAAGACCCTCGCCCGCAAGGCGCAGGTGGTCGCGGTCGCGCTGCCCCAAGCGGTGCGCTCGCTCGAGCCCCACGCTGGCCCTGGTACCAACATCGTCGTCACGGGCAACCCCGTGAGGCGCTCCGTGATCGAGGGCGACGCCCGGCGCGGCCGCGAGACGTATGGGGTGCCCGATGACGCCACGCTCCTCGTGACCTTCGGCGGCTCGCTCGGCGCCAAGGCCATCAACGAGGCGATGGCGGGGCTCAAACAGGACCTGCTCGGTCGTCCGAACCTTCATGTGGTGCACGCCACGGGGAAGGCCTCCTACGAGGAGGTCGTGGGCGCCCTCAGGCTGTCCGCAGACGAGGCGCGCCGCTGGCACGTGGTGCCCTATATCGAGAACATGGGGGATGTGCTCGCCGCTGCGGACCTCGTGGTCTCGCGCGCGGGGGCCAGCTCCATTGCCGAGATCGCGGCCCTCGCGGTTCCTTCGATCCTCGTGCCGTACCCCTACGCGACGGCGGACCATCAGACCGTCAACGCCCAGTTCCTCGTCGGCGCGCACGCGGCGGAGTCCGTGGCCGACGACGAGCTCTCCCGGCCGGAGTTCCGGCGGCTCCTGCTCGGCCTTCTCGATGACGAAGGGGCGCGCGCCGCGATGCGTCACGCGGCCGAGGGACTGGCGCAGCAGCAGGCGGCCGGCCATCTCGCGGACCAGGTGGAGCGTCTCGGGCCGTCCTGCTGAGGCCGGCCTCCGCCACGGAGATACCGGGGAAATGGGGCGCGCGGCGCGCTCAAGCCCTAGAGTTTTACCTGCGGCGGGGCCGAGCGCGCCCCGCCGGGATCCACGACCGTACTGCGCGCGGAACCGCTGCGCGCGAGAGGGGCATCATGTCTGAAAGCTCGCTTCCCTTTGAGCACGCACACTTCATCGGCATCGGCGGCGCCGGGATGAGCGGCATCGCGCTCGTCCTGCACGAGCGCGGGTGCACGGTCACCGGCTCCGATCTCAAGGAGTCCCGCTACGTCCGCAGCCTGCGCCGGGCTGGCGTCGACGTGACCATCGGGCACGAGGCGGCCACCGTGGACGCCAAGACCCCCGACGTCGTGGTGACCTCGACGGCGGTGCCCGAGTCCAACCCCGAGGTGGTCCGGGCCCACGAGCTCGGCATCCCCGTGTGGCCCCGCGCGAAGATGCTCTCCGCCCTTTCCATCGGCCGCACCACCGTGGCCGTCGCCGGCACGCACGGCAAGACCACCACGTCCTCGATGATCGCGACGATGCTCGACAAGATGGGCCTCGACCCGTCGTTCCTCATCGGAGGGGTCGTGGAGGGCTACGGCACCAACGGCCGCAACGGTTCGGGCGACCTCTATGTGGCCGAGGCCGACGAGTCGGACGGCTCGTTCCTGCTGCTCGACCCCACGGTGGCCGTGGTGACCAACATCGAGGCGGACCACCTGGACCACTACGGCACGCTCGAGGCCATCGAGGAGGCCTTCCTCAAGTTCATGGCCTCCGTGGGCGAGGAGGGCGCCGTCGTCGTGTGCGGTGAGAACGCCCACACCGTGGAGCTGGCCCGGGAGAGCGGCCGACGCGTCGTGACCTACGGCTTCGGCGGCCAGAACGACTTCGTCTGTGAGCCCCTCGGCACCGAGGGGCTCGCTTCCCGCTGCGTGGTGCACGCGCCCTCTGGCCAGGACGTCACCGTGACGATCCAGAGCAACCCGGGCGTGCACAACCAGCTCAACGCCACGGCGGCCATCGCCTGCGCCTCCGTCCTCGGGCTCGACCTCGAGAAGGCCGCAGAGGCGCTGTCCCAGTTCAAGGGCGTCGGGCGCCGCTTCACCCATGTCGGAGACATCGACGGCGTGACCGTTGTGGACGACTACGGGCACCACCCCACGGAAGTGGCGGCCACGTTGGCCGCAGCCAAGGGTCTGGGCTTCGACCGCGTGGTCGTCGCCTTCCAGCCGCACCGCTACACTCGCACGCAGGCGTTGGCCGAGCAGTTCGGCTCCGCCTTTGACAGCGCCGACGCGCTGCTCGTGATGGACGTCTTCCCAGCCGGCGAGATGCCGATCCCCGGTGTCTCCGGCAAGACCGTCGCGTCAGCGGTGGCCGAGCGCGGGCACGTGCCCACAGTGCGCTCGGTCCCTGGTCGCGGCGACATCGTCGCCGCTCTGATGGACGAGGTGCGCCCCGGCGACCTCCTCATCACGATGGGCGCCGGCGACGTGACCATGGTCGGCCCGGAGTTCATCGAGGCCAAGCGCGAGGCCGACGAGTCCTAAGGCCGGCCTTCCCTTCCGTAACCGCACCCCAATCACACCCCGGAGGGTCATGAGCCTCTTCAATGCCTACTTGGCGCTGTCGGGAGCCTACGACGCGGACATCGAGCGCGACGTGCCCTGCGCGCGCCTGACAGGTCTGCGGGTGGGCGGTCCGGCCTCCCTTGTGGCGACCGCGCACTCGTACCACGCGCTCGCGCGGGTCTTCGAGATCCTCAAACAGGAGGGCGTGCCCTGGGTCGTCCTTGGCCGAGGGACGGCCGTGCTTGCTTCCGACGATGGCTTTCCCGGGTGCGTCGTGCGGCTCGGCCGCGAGTTCGCCCGGATCTCGGTGGGCGAGGGGGACGGTCTGCTCAGCGCCGGCGCGGGCGCGTTGCTCTCAAAGGTGGCGAACGCCGCGTACCAGAACGGGCTCTCCGGTCTCGAGCCGCTGACCGGAATCCCGGGAACGCTCGGCGGCGCGGTCTCGATGAACGCGGGTAGCCGGCGCCAGTGGCTCGGCGAGCGCGTCCAGAGCCTTGTGTGCTTCCGCCCCGGAGAGGGGATGGTGCGCCGCCAGGGATCGGACATCGAGTGGGGGTACCGGCGCACCTCGCTGCCGTCCGACGAGCTCGTGCTCGAGGCCACGTTCTCGCTGGACCCGGTGGGGAAGCCGGAGGTGGGCGACCGCTCCGAGCGCGAGCTCACCAAACGTCGGCGGTCGCAGCCCGGTACCCGCGCGTGCACGTGCGAGGTGTTCCTCGACGCCGGCGACCAGGAGGCCGCACGGCTGTTGGCCACGAGCGGCGTGGCCGGCTGGGGCGTGGGAGGCGCCGTCGTTGCCCCGGGAGCTCCGAACTTCGTGGCGAACGACGGCCGGGCGACGGCTCGGGAGGTCCTCGAAGTGATCCATGGCATGCGGGACAAGGTGAAGGAGGCGCACGGTGTCCAGCTCAAACCGCAGATCAAGTTCCTCGGCTTCTCGGAGTAGCGGCCGCGCAGGCTCTCGCCCTCGTGCCACGGCACGGTCGGGCCCGTCGTCGCGCCCCGCAGGCGGTCGCGGCGCGAGCCACGCGCGGCCCCTCTCCTCGACCCGTGCGCCCCGGCCGCCGCGGACGGACTCAAACCGGCGCACGTTCGGAGGGGCGCCGGAGGCTCAGAAGGTCGGGCGCCTCTCGGTCTCCGGCCTCGGCCTCCACGACCACAAGAAAAAGCAGGGGCTGCCGTGGCTCGCCAAGGTGGCCATCGCGATCGCCGCTGTGCTCGCCCTCGGTGTGGCCGTGCTCGTCGGCGTCTCGAAGATGCCGGTGCTGACCGTCGGGACGGTCCAGGCGGACGGCACGGAGCACCTCACCTCGGACGAGATCGTGAGGCTCGCCGCCGTGCCGGACGACGCAACGCTCCTCAACGTGGACGTGGGCCAGATCCAGGAGAACCTGAGCAAGAACCCGTGGGTCAAGAACGTCACCGTGACGCGCGTGCTCCCCGACACCATCAAGTTGTCCGTGGAGGAGCGCACGGTCTTCGCCCTCGTCACGATGAAGACGGGCACTTCGGTGTGGTACCTCTCGGCCCAGGGGGTGTGGATTGAGCCGGCGAGCGTCTCCACGACCGGGGATCAGACCACGGCGGATGCCGCGTTGGCACTGGCGGCAAAGGAGGGCTGTCTCCTCATCCAAGAGGTGCCGTCGTCGGTGCAGCCCAAGGCCGGCACCAAGACGACGGACGAGGCCGTCCTCGCCGTCCTTTCCTACCAAGAGGGCTTCAGCGAGGGGTTCGCGTCCCAGGTCGTGTCCTACACGGCCCAGAGCACCGCGTCCATCTCCTGCTCCCTCAAGAACGGCATCGAGGTATCGCTCGGCTCGCCGAGCCAGATTGCCTCGAAGGAGGCCGTGGTCACGAAGCTCATGGCCGAGCACCCGAACCAGCTCACCTACATCAACGTGCGCAACCCGTCCAAGCCCTCCTACCGCAAGGTGAACAGCGACGCGGTGGGTGAGGGGACCGGCGTCGTGGCCCCGAACCCAGACGACGGCGCCGCCTCCGAATCGGGCACGGACGCCGATACCGGCACGGGCGACGGTGCGGGCTCTGGCACGGACGATGGCGCCGCATCCGACACGGGCGACGGCGGCACGGGCGCGGGAGGCTCGACCACCGAGTGAGGCTCACGTGGGGGTCGATGGAGGCATCGGGCACCCTCAAGGGCGTCCAAGAGAAACCATCAAGTGTGGGTTGAGACTTGAATGCGTTGCCTAAGAGCACCACGTACCTGCGGGTTCCATGGTCCCTTCACAGAGCCGGAAGAAGGCATGAGACGCTCCGGTGAAATGTGCGACCATAAGCCGCTTTGGAGGAAACGTTGATGTTAACTTGAGCTTGAGGGTTTTCCCGCTCACCCTCGAGCACAGGTTCCGAGGCGGAACGTAGCTCAAACACGGCAACCGGAGGATCGCACCCACGGCACGACGAGGTGCCAGGCGCCCCTTAGAGGAGGAACCAATGAAGGACACCGAGACCCCGAACAACTACCTTGCGGTGATCAAGGTCGTGGGCGTGGGCGGCGGCGGCACGAACGCCGTCAACCGCATGATCGAGGAGGGCATCCGCGGCGTCGAGTTCGTCGCCGTGAACACGGACGCGCAGGCGCTCGCCCTCTCGGACGCCGACATCAAGGTGCACATCGGCACCGACCTCACCAAGGGTCTCGGCGCCGGCGCCAACCCCGAGGTGGGCATGCAGGCCGCCGAGGACTCCCGTGACGAGATCAAGGCCGCGCTCGCCGGCGCGGACATGGTCTTCATCACGGCGGGCGAGGGCGGTGGCACCGGCACCGGCGCGGCGCCGGTCGTGGCCGACATCGCCAAGAACGACATCAAGGCCCTCACCGTGGCCGTCGTGACGCGCCCCTTCACCTTCGAGGGCCGCAAGCGCGGGCAGCAGGCCGTGAGCGGCGTGGACAACCTGGCCGAGAACGTCGACACCCTGATCGTGATCCCGAACGACCGCCTGCTCGACCTGGCCGAGAAGAAGACCACGATGCTCGAGGCCTTCCGCATGGCCGACGACGTGCTGTGCCAGGGCACCCAGGGCATCACGGACCTCATCACGGTTCCCGGCCTCATCAACCTCGACTTCGCCGACGTCTGCACCATCATGCGCGGCGCGGGCACGGCCATGATGGGCATCGGCATCGCCTCCGGCGACAACCGCGCGGCCGACGCGGCCCAGGAGGCCATCTCGAGCCGCCTGCTCGAGTCGGAGGCCGACGGCGCCACCCGCGTGCTGCTCTCCATCGCCGGCAACAAGGACCTCGGCATCCAGGAGATCAACGACGCGGCCGAGGTCGTCGCGCAGAACGTCGACCCCGAGGCCAACATCATCTTCGGCACCGTTGTGGACGAGTCGCTGGGCGACCAGGTGCGCGTGACCGTGATCGCCACCGGCTTCAACGACGGCCAGGTCCAGCCCCAGCTCTCGATGAACGGCTTTGGCACCGCCGCGGCGCCCAAGCGCACACAGCCGGCCGCGCAGCCCAAGTTGACCACCAACAACTTCGGCGACCGCGAGTTCGACATCCCGGACTTCCTGAAGCGCTCGCACTAATGACCGAGACCCGCGCGGGCGGGGGCCTTCCGGCTCCCGCCCTGTCACGCGAGGTGAGCGACGACGTGGCCCTGCTCGGCGACCCTCAGGTCCCGGGCGGGGTCACGTTCGCGTTCACCGAGAGAAGCGGGGGAGTGTCCCGTCCTCCCTATGGGTCGCTCAACTTGGGCGACCGCGTGGGTGACGACGCCTCGGCCGTCGCCGAGAACCGCCGGCGTGTGCTGAGGGCGATCGGCGCCGAGGCCTTCTCGGCCAATCTGGTGTGCCCCAACCAGGTGCACGGGGACCGCGTGGTGGCGGTCGCGAGCAGCGCGCCCGAGGCCGTTGCACGGGCGCAGGCGCAGGCCGCCGAGGGCGCTGACGCCGTGGTCTGCTCGGCGCCGGGCGTCCCGGTCCTGCTCGTGTACGCAGACTGCGTCCCCGTAGTTCTTGTGACCGACGGCGGCTTTGCCGTGGTGCACTCCGGATGGAAGGGCACCTATGCGAGAATCGCCGCGAAAGCGCTGAACCAGCTCTGTGCGATAACGGGTAATGACGTATCGGACGTCGACTGCTACCTGGGCCCGCACATCGCAGGACGGGACTACGAAGTCTCGGACGAGCTGATCGAGCGGTTCACGATGGAGTTCGGGTCGTGCGTCCAGGCCGGGGAGGGGAGGCTCTCGCTGGCCAGCGCCATTGAAGCGACCCTCGTTTCCTCGGGAGTGAGACCGTGGAGAATCCTCAACGCCGACCTGTCGACGGCCACCGACACTGGCCGCTTCTTTTCCTATCGAAAGGAGGGGCCGGTTTGCGGGCGTCACGGCGCCATCGGGTTTATGGCGCCGGCGCGCCCGTGAAGAGAGGGGCGCCGGGGGCCTCGGTCACCCGACGCGGGGCCTTCGCGTTGGCGGGCGTCGGCCTGATGGCGGCTCTTGGCCTGTCCGGCTGCTCGTCCAGCGAGGACGGCGGCGTCCTGACCGTCGCCGGCTCCACCACCGTGATGCCGATCGCCGAGATGGCCGCCGAGCAGTTCGAGGAAGAGACCGGCACCAAGGTGCTCGTCTCCGGTCTGGGCTCCTCCGCCGGCATCGAGGCGGTGCAGAACGGCACGGCGGACATCGCCACCTCGAGCCGCGGGCTCACTGAGGCCGAGGCCGCGACGGACCTCGTGACCACCGTCGTCGCGCTCGACGGGATCGCCGTGATCGTCAACGACGACAACCCGGTCTCCGGCCTCACCATGGACCAGCTCCGCTCCATCTATGCGGGCGAGACCACCAACTGGTCGGAAGTGGGGGGCGACGACCTCCAAATCCTCGTCGTGAACCGCGACGAGGCCTCGGGCACGCGCGAGGCCTTCAAGAAGATCGTGATGGACGGCACCCCCTTCGACCGCTCGGCCGCCGTGCTGCCCGGCACGGGCCAGGTGCGCGACGTCGTGAGCCGCACCGCCGGAGCCATCGGTTACATCTCCATCGGCTTCGTCGCGTCCGACTTCACCAGCTCCACCGTCAAGTCCCTCGCCATCGACGGCGTCGCGGCCACGGAGGAGAACGTCGAGAACGGCACCTATCCGGTCTCGCGCGACCTGTACTTCTTCACCAAGGGGGACCCCTCCGGGAAGGTGGAGGACTACATCGAGCTCGTGCTGTCCGACGAGATGTCCCAGACCATCCGCGACGCCGGGTACCTGCCCCTGAGCGACGCGAGCTACCAGGCCCGCGCGAAGGCCGCGGGCGCCGAGGAAGGGGGCGATGCGTCGTGAGCAAGCAGGAAGAGGCGCTGCAAAAGCCGCCGCATTTGGAAGACATCGACCCCAACGGCCCCAAGGCGCACAACCAGGGCCTGAAGCTCGTGAGCCGCTCCACCTACGTCAAAGAGAAGGCCCTCGAGGTCCTGTTCCTCGTCTGCGCGTGCGTGGCCGTGCTCGCCGTCCTGTTGATCTTCGCGTTCACCGTGTACAAGGCCGGCCCCGTGCTCACCAACATCGGTCTCGGTGACTTCTTCGGCCTTGAATGGGCGCCCTCCGACGGCGAGTACGGCATCACCGCGCTCCTCGTCGGCTCGATCATCGTGACCGCCGGCGCGCTCGTGCTGGGCGTGCCCCTCGCCATCGGCTGCGCCGTGTACCTCACCGAGATCGCCAACAAGCGCGTCTCGGGCATCGTGTCCTCCGCGGTGGACCTGCTCGCCGGCGTGCCGTCCGTGATCTACGGCTTCTTCGGCCTCGTGATCCTCCGGCCCCTCATCGCCGACCTCACCGGCGGGCTCGGTTTCGGCGCGCTCACCGCGTGGCTCGTGCTCGCCATCATGATCGTGCCCACCATCACGACGCTCACGATGGACGCCCTCAAGTCCATCCCCATGGGCATCCGCGAGGCCTCCTACTCTATGGGCGCCACCAAGTGGCAGACCATCTACAAGGTGGTGCTGCCGGCCGCCAAGCTCGGCATCGTCAACGCCGTGGTGCTCGGCATGGGTCGCGCCATCGGCGAGACGATGGCCGTCCTCATGGTCGTCGGCAACGCGCCGGTGATCCCGGACTCCGTCTCGAGCCCCATCTCGACGCTCACGAGCCAGATCGCCCTCGACATGGGCTACTCGAGCGGCCTGCACCGCGCCGCGCTCTTTGGCATGGGCGTCGTGCTCTTCATCATCTCCGCCGGCCTCGTGGGCGTCGTGCGACTCATCAGCCGTCCGCGCGAGGCCAAGGTGGACACCAAGGCCATCGCGGAGGACCGCGCCCGCAAGGAGGCCGAGACCAAGGCGACGCCGGTGGAGCTGGCCACGGAGGGGCCCGACCTCACCACCGCGCAGCTCGAGAGCGCCGTGGCCGAGCAGGAGACCTCGCGCAAGCGCATCAAGCGCCTGCTCGCGTCGGGCAACCAGGCGAAGGTCTCCAAGAACGCCACCAACAAGGGCATGGTGGGCGTGTTCACCGCCGCCGGCTGGGTCACCGCCGTCGTGCTCGTGCTCATCATCCTGTTCGTGGCCGTCAACGGCCTGCCGGTCATGAGCCTCGACTTCATCTTCGGCTGGCCGGAGGGCGTCAACGCCGAGGGCGGCATTTTCCCGACCATCGTCTCCACGCTCTACGTGACGGCGCTCGCGATGCTCATCTGCACGCCCGTCGCCGTGCTCGCTGCCGTGTACCTGGCCGAGTACGCCAAGCAGGGGCGCCTCGTGAACTTCATCCGCTACGCCACGGACACCCTGGCCTCGGTGCCGTCCATCGTCATGGGCCTCTTTGGCTTCGCGCTCTTCGTCGAGGCCTGCGGCTTCGGCCTGTCGATGCTCTCCGCCGCTCTGGCCCTCGCGCTGATGATGCTGCCGATCGTCATGCGCACCACCGAGGAGGCCATCCGCGCGGTGCCCCGTTACATCCGCTGGGGCGCCTACGGCCTCGGTGCCACCAAGTGGCAGGTCGTGAGCCGCGTCGTGCTCCCGTCCGCGTTCCCGCGCATCGCCACGGGCATCGTGCTCGCCATCGGCCGCGCCGTGGGCGAGACGGCCGTCGTGCTCTACACGATGGGCCAGGCCATCAACCTGCCCATCACCCCGCTCGACTCTGGCCGCCCGATGACCATCCACCTGTACCTGCTCGCCAACGACGGCATCAACATGCAGGCGGCCTACGGCACCGCGCTGCTCCTGATGCTCATGATCCTCGCGTTCAACCTGTTCGCCCGCTACCTGTCGCGCAAGAGCGCGGAGAAGTCCGGAGGTAAGTAAGCCATGACCGTCTACCGCGACGCGCCCAAGAACCAGGGCACTGGCATCCATGTGGACAACTTCGACTTCTGGTACGGCGACTTCCACGCGCTCACCGGCGTGTCCATGGACATCGCGCAGAACAAGATCACGGCCTTCATCGGCCCGTCCGGCTGCGGCAAGTCCACCTTCCTTCGGTGCGTGAACCGCATGAACGACCTCATCGAGGGCACGCGCACGGCCGGCACCATGGAGCTGGACGGCAACGACATCTACGGCGAGGGCGTCGACCCGGTGGACCTGCGCCGGCGCGTGGGCATGATCTTCCAGCAGCCCAACCCGTTCCCCAAGTCCATTTACGAGAACGTGGCCTTCGGGCCGCGCCTGCAGGGCGTCACCAGCAAGGACGACCTCGACGGCATCGTCGAGGAGTCCCTCAAGCGCGCGAACCTCTGGAAAGAGGTCTCCAACCAGCTCAACAAGAACGGCCTCGCGCTCTCCGGCGGCCAGCAGCAGCGCCTCTGCATCGCGCGCGTGCTCGCCGTGCAGCCGGACGTCCTGCTGATGGACGAGCCCTGCTCGGCCATCGACCCCACCTCCGTGCAGAAGGTCGAGGACCTCATGTACGAGCTCGCGCCCGAGATGACGATCATCATCGTCACGCACAACATGCAGCAGGCGGCGCGCATCTCGGACTACGTGGCGTTCTTCCTCCAGGAGCACGCCGGCGAGCCCGCGACCCTCATCGAGTACGGGGTCACGAGCGAGATCTTCAACTCTCCGAGCGACCAACGCACCGAGGACTACATCACGGGCCGCTTCGGCTGATATCTTCTTCTGTGGGCTTTGACGCGCGGCGCCCTCACTGGGCCCGCCCCCTTCTCGGTATCTGAAAGGACGTGTTCGATGAGGGAGCAGTTCGACCGACAGCTGGCCACGCTCCGCCAGGAGCTGGTCTCCATCTACGCGAGCATCGACCTGGAGCTGCACGACGCCGTGGACTCGCTCGTGGAGGGCGACAAGGCCAAGGCGCGCAGGGTCAAGAAGGCCACCCGCGAGATCGACCGGCGCTGCGCCGAGCTCGAGGATGGCGCGTACAACCTGATCGTGCTCCAGAACCCCGTGGCGAGCGACCTGCGCCTCCTGCAGTTCTTCATCTACGCCAACTTCAACCTGGCGCGCATGTCCAACCACGTGCGCAACATCGCCAAGACCACCAAGCGCTGCGCCGACCGCAACGTCCCCGGCCGGCTGCTCGACCTGCTCGACGCGCAGGCGCACCTCGTGTACCGCGTGCTCGGCGCCTCCGTCCAGTGCATCGTCGACAACGACCTCGCCGAGGCGGCGGAGCTGCCGGAGCTGGACAGGCCGGTGGACGAGCTTTACAAGAGCTTCTACCGCACGTTCAGCCGCCTCGACGCCGACGACGACATCGACGCCGCGAGCCGCGTGATCATGGCCGCCCGTATGCTCGAGCGCATCTCCGACAACGCCGTCGAGGTGGGCGAGCGGGTCGCGTTCCTGCTCACCGGAAGCCGCGAGGCGCTCTCGGTGCTCGCCGACATGGACGAGGAGGAGCTCGAGGACCTCTACGCGAGCCAGGCGCCCTCGTTCACCATCGACGCCGACGCGGTGGCCCGCGTGGCGAACCGCATCCCCGAGCTCGAGCTGGGCGACGGGGAGCTGGACGAGCAGGTGGGCGAGCACCTGCGGCAGGCGCTCGCCTTGGCCGCGAAGGTGCGCGCGCAGTACAAGGCCGAGAAGGCCGCGAAGAAGGGCTCCGCGAAGTCGGGCGACGACGTGGTGGAAGAGCCGGACGCGGAGACAGAAGGGGAGTGACCCGCTGTGGCGCAGGCCCCACAGGATCAACCGTGTCGCGATGACGCCTATGCGAGCTTTCTGACCACCCGCCGGAAGGCGATTCTCGCGCGCGTGCGCGCGGCTTGTGAGCGCGTCGGCCGTGACGAGAGCGACGTGAGCATCGTGGCGGTCTCGAAGACGGTGGACGTGGCCGCCGTGCGCGCCGCTATGGACGCGGGTTACCGGCGCTTCGGCGAGAACCGCCCCCAGGAGCTGGCTCGCAAGCTCGAGGCCCTCGCCGCCGACGGCGGCGAGGTGCCGCCGTTCGACCTGATCGGCAACCTCCAGCGCAACAAGGTGAACCTCGTGCTCGGGAAGGCGCAGCTGATTCAGTCCGTCTCGTCTCTGGCGCTTGCCGAGGCGGTCTCGAGCCGCGCCGAAGCGCGGGGGATCGTGCAGCCCGTGCTCTTCGAGGTCAACGTCTCCGGGGAGGCCACCAAGGGCGGCTTCGCCCCGCTGGAGCTGGAGCAGGCCGCCGAGCGGCTGGTCGAGCTGCCGGGCATCGAGCCGCGCGGGCTCATGACGATGGCCCCGGCCCATGCGCCCGACCTGGCCCGTCAAACCTTTAAGGGACTTCGGGAGCTTCGTGCTACCCTGATAGACCAGTGCGGTCTTCAAGTCCCCGAGCTGTCCTGCGGGATGAGCGACGACTTCACGATCGCCATCGAGGAGGGCTCCACCATCGTGCGGCTCGGGCGCGTGGTCTTTGACCAGGGCTACGAGCTTGCGGGGGACTGAGTCCCAGGTTATCGGAGAAGGGGCGCGCAGCGTCCCGGCGAGGGGTGCCAGATGGGCTTTTTGGACAACCTGCGCGACCGCCTGCGCGGCGACGAGCCGGTCGACGACTACTACGACGATTACGACGAGCGCTTCGACGACGGCTACGGGGCCTACGACGAGCCTCGGGCCACGAGCGGCGTGCTCGGCAACACGAGCCGTCCGGAGGCCGAGTCCGTGTCCGTGTACACGCGCTCGGGGCGGCCGGTGGAGGAGGGCGTGCGTTCGCCGTCGGCCGGCGGCTTCTCCACCTCGCAGCGCTTCGGCGACGAGAGCTGGGGGACCCAGGAGACGCACCGTCGCGCCGGCGAGGGGGCGCCGAGCGCCACGTCCGTGCTCGGCAACTCCAGGACCCCGACCCCGGGCGACATCGGGCTGACCCCGATGCCGCGCATGAGCTCCGGCAAGCTGCCGCCCTACGTGCTCAAGCCCACGAGCTACGACGATGTCCAGATGGTGATCCGCCGCGTGCGCACGCAGCAGCCGGTGGTGATCAGCTTCAAGAACACCCAGATCGAGACCGCCAAGCGCATCCTCGACTTCTGCTTCGGGCTCACCTGCGGCATCGACGGTGCCGTGGAGGAGGTCGCCGACCGGGTCTTCGTGGTGCTCCCCAAGGGCATCGAGCTCTCCGAGGCGGACATCGAGAAGCTCAAGCGGGAAGGTGTAATCGGTGGCTGACGCGCGCGTGTTCGACGGCACGGTTCTCATCGTGGGCGGCGGGGCCATGGGCGGCTCCATCGCCCGCGGGCTCGTCTCGTCCGGTGCCCTGGCCCCCAGCCAGGTGTTGGTGGCCGACCCGTCCCCGTCCGTTCGCGAGGACCTCGTGGCCGACGCCGGCGTCACCACGTTCCCCGACGCCTCGGAAGCGCTGGCGCTCGACCCCCAGGTGGTCCTGTTCGCGGTCAAACCGCAGGTGCTGGACTCCGTTGTGACGCCCGTGGCCGACCAGGTGGCCGATCGTCTCGTGGTCTCCATCGCCGCTGGCGTCCCGCTGGCGCACCTCCAGGAGGTTGTGGGCGCAAAGGCGCGGGTGATCCGGGTGATGCCCAACCTGCCGGTGGCGGTGCGCAAGGGCGCCTGCGCCATCGCGCCCGGCGAGAACGCCACCACGCAGGACGCGTCGCTCGTTCGGACCCTCCTCTCGAGCCTGGGGTCCGCCGCGGTCATGCGCGAGGACCAGCTGGACGTGGAGGGCGCCGTCGTCGGATGCGGCCCGGCGTTCTTCGCCCTCATGGTGGACGCGCTCACGCGCGCGGGCGTCGAGGCCGGGCTGCCCGCCGCCACCTGCCGCGACCTCGTGCGGGAGACCATGGGAGGGGTCGCGGAGATGCTCGCGGACGGCACGCACCCGCGCGCCTTCATGGAGCGCGTCACGAGCCCCGGCGGCACCACGGCGGCCGCGCTCCGCGCCATGGAGCCGTTGCTGCAGGAGGCCTGCTACGAGGCGGTGGACGCGGCGATGGCCAAGACCTATGAGCTTGCTGAGGGGTGCCGCTGAGCCCAAGCCGAGGTCGGGGCACCGTTGCTACACTGGTTTGCCATCAGACTGAATCCGTGATTGTCCGGCGGCGCCTCGGCGCCGCTTCTCTTGGAAAGGCCCTTCTATGTTCGCAGTGGCCCGCGCCGTGTCCACGCTGTTCGAGATCTACGAGTTCCTGATCATCGCGTGGTGCATCCTGTCCTGGATTCCCCGCAGGCCGGGCGGCTTCGTGGACGACCTCGCCACCGTGGTCAACGACCTCGTCGCCCCGTACATGAACCTGTTCCGGCGCTTCATCCCGCCGTTGGGCGGCATCGACTTCTCGCCGATTGTCGCGATCCTCGTGCTCGGCGTGCTGCAGAACGTCGTGGTCCAGCTGCTCTTCCGGCTGTGACGGGGGAGCGACCCGGCCGCCGTTGCCGGTGGCCACGCGTCCTTCGTGCCCGCACATTTCCCGCCTTTTGTCTCGCGCCGGCGCATCTGCGGTAGACTTCTGCCTACGAGCGTCTGAGCAACGCACCCCAACCGCACCCCATTCCGAGGAAGGGACGCACCTATGGCTATCACCCCGGCAGACATCGAGCAGCTCACCTTCACCCCCTCCAAGCACGGCTACGACACCGAGGAAGTCGACAACTTCCTCGAGGAGCTGGCCGGCGAGGTGGACGCGATGCTGCAGAAGATCGCCGACCTCAAGAGCCGCCTGACCGCCTCCGACCAGGCCCTGGACGCCGCTCGCGCCCAGATCGCCCAGCTCCAGGCGCAGCTGCAGAACGCCGGCTCGCAGGCGGAGATCGTGCCGAGCAACTCGAGCGCCGTGGTGGCCACCGAGCGCCAGATCAGCCAGGCCCTGATCGTCGCGCAGCAGAGCGCCGACCGCATCGTGGCCGAGGCCCGCGACAACGCCGACAAGATCCGCACCGAGGCGGATCAGAAGGCCCGCGAGGTCATTCGCCAGGCGCTGGCCGAGAAGCAGAACGAGCTGGACGAGATCGACCGCCTCAAGGCCTCCCGCGAGGAGTTCCGTACCGAGTACAAGAACCTCCTCCAGCACTTCATGGACGACGCCGAGGCCGTGTTCCCGGCCCAGATGCTCACGAGCACGACGGGCTCACAGCCCCGCTACGAGGTTCCGAAGGCCCAGGACGTCGTGGACGTGAACGCCACCGTGTACGTGCCCGCGACCGACATGGGCGTGGCCGGCATCGGCGTGGACGATCTGGACTAGCGCTGTCGCTGACCACAGTCCCTTCAAACGGCCGGGCGCGTCCCGGCCGTTTTTGTGCCGCTCGCCGGCAAATCAGGGGCCTTCAGCACAATTCAACGGATGTGCATAAACCCTTAACCAACAGACGCCCAGACTGAAGGCCACCGACGGGCGCCTCTCGAGGGCGCCCTCCCTGCGAGCAAAGGGGTTCCTATGGCCTGGGTTGCCATCAACAAGGACTACGCCGCCAATGACGAGACCACCTCCATCGTCACTCGGACGACGCCGTACACCGGCATGGAGGAGGACCTCTACATCAAGGGCGACGACCCCCTGACCGAGCTCACCAACCAGGGGCGCGCGTACCACACGCTCGACGAGCGCGTCAACGACCTGCGCCATGGCGGCTGCACGCGCGTCACGTTGCCCTACGGGGTGGGCTACGAGGACGCCATCGACATGATTCGGTTCTACGGAAGGATTTAGCGCTCGGCCGCGCCTCTCGCCACGAACGCCCCCCTGATGGAGCGCCCCTCGCGGGCGCTCCTTTCTTGTCGGCGGTTTTCAGCGCTGCGGTGTGGTTGGGATTTCAGAAAGGTTAGCGGTCGCGTATCGTCGCTGAGCGGTGCGGGGTCGGTATAATCAGCAGGACATATGCATCTTCAGTCCTGCCCCGAAGGGCAGGAGAGGGAGGTTGAGAGCGTGAAGGGCATCGTCCTCGCCGGCGGACATGGCAAGCGCATGTACCCCATCACCCGTGCCACGTCGAAGCAGCTGCTCCCGGTCTATGACAAGCCGCTGATCTACTACTCGATGTCCGTGCTCCTCGAGGCCGGCATCCGCGATATCCTCGTGATCGCGAAGCCGGAGCACCTGGACGGGTTCCGGGCGCTCCTCGGTGACGGCAGCCAGCTCGGCATCTCCATCGAGTACCGCCCGCAGCCGGTTCGCGGCGGCATCGCCGAGGCCTTCCTCATCGGCGACGACTTCATCGACGGCGAGCCCTGCGCGCTCGTGCTCGGCGACAACATCTTCTATGGGTCCGGGTTCACGGAGGAGCTCGCCCACGCCAAGGAGAACGCCGAGAAGGGCCAGGCCACGCTGTTCGGCTACCGCGTGGAGCATCCGGAGAACTTCGGCGTCGTGGAGTTCGACGACGAGGGCAACGCGATCTCGCTCGAGGAGAAGCCCGTCGAGCCGCGCAGCAACTACTGCGTGACCGGCCTCTACTTCTATGACAAGCGCGTCTGCGAGTTCGCGAAGCAGCTGCAGCCCTCCACGCGGGGCGAGCTGGAGATCACGGACCTCAACCGCATGTACCTGGACGAGGGCTCACTCAAGGTGGAGCGTCTCGGTCGCGACTTCGCCTGGTTCGACACGGGCACCGTCGACTCCCTCTTCAACGTGAGCGAGTTCATCCGCGTCGTGCAGAAGAACACGGGCGTCAAGGTGGCCTCCCTCGAGGAGATCGCCTACGACGCCGGCTGGATCCGCCGCGCGCAGCTCCTCAAGCTCGCGGACTCCCTCAAGAAGACCGAGTACGGTCGCTACCTGGAGAAGATCGCGCTCTCCACGCGCCGCTGACCCTCCCCAGGTGCCACGCACCCCAGGAGGTTTCCTCCCCAGGTGCCACGCACCACGGGAGGTTTCGAGCGCCCCGGCTGGGATTCCAGTCGGGGCGCTCGCGTTACCGGCGCGTTGCAGGGGTGCAGGGGATCCTGATTTCAGAGTGATTGCACATACTATGAGACGGCTTCAGTCCGTCGCCATCAACGAAGGAGGAGACGATGACGTGTCCCACTTGCGGCGCCCCGACGCGTGACGGTGCCAAGTTCTGCTCCAGCTGCGGCAGCCCGCTGCCACAGGAGTCAGCTCCCGAGGACGTTCAGGAGACCGTCGTGGCCGAGCAGGTCACGGAGACGGTGCAAGAGCCTGCGCCGGAGCGCCCCTGCGCCCCAGATGCCCCAACGGCTCCGTCTCCCGAGCCGCCCCAGCCGCAGTTTCGGCCTCAGCCGCCGGTGCAGCCGGCTCGAGAGGGCGTCCTCGGCGCGGCCTGGCGCGATATCACCAGCTCCCCGGGCTGGGTCGGTCGCACGGCGCTCCTCGCCCTGATGGGCGTCTTCCCGGTGGTCGGCTTCTATGTGAACGGCTATCTGCTCCGCTGGTCGGCCGAGCTGGTCAACGGGGCGCGCACGGCGCTCCCCAAGGGCGTCTTCGACCGCAAGGCGTTCCTCACCGGCTTCCTCTACTGGGTCGTCACGTTCCTGTGCGGCCTCGCCGCCTCTGTGCTCGTGGTGCTCAACGTGATTCCCGTCTTTGGCGCGATCCTGGCATGGCTCGGTTTCCTCTGTGTCAATTGCTACGCCGCAGTTGCCGGCATCCGCATGGCCCTCTCCGGCCGATTCGGCGCTGCCTTCGACCTGTCGCAGATCGTCGAGGTCCTCAAGCGCAACCCCGGGAGCGCGTTTGTGGCCGTCTTTGTGCCGAGCCTCGTGACCGGCCTCGTCGGCGTGCTGGTCTCGCTCATGGTCGTCGCGGTGTTCGGTGCGGCCTCGTGCAGCGCGCTGGCCAAGAGCGTCGGATACGCGAGCTACGGCTACGGCTATGGCCTGTCCTCAGGGATTGACGGGGCGTTGGGCGCCCTCGGTGTGATCTTCGGCATTCTGGGGCCCCTGGTGGGCATCGTCGTTGTGGTGCTGATGTTCTGCTCGGTTTTCGGCACCATCTGGTCCCTCCGTGCGTTCGGTCATTTCGTGGCCGAGAACGCTCCGGAGTGGGCGGTCGACGCCGATGCTGCCGACTCCGCCGAGAAGGCCTGGTAAGGTCCTGTGACCAGCACGACGCTCCAGGCCTTGGTGCTTGCGGCCGGCCTCTGCGTGTGCTTGGGCGCCTGCGCCTTGTCCGCCCCGGCGGCGCCCGCCGATGCGCCTGCCGAGGCCCCGGCCGCCATCGCGGACGAGGCTGCGGCAGAGCGCGAGGCGCCTGCCGAGGTCGAGGCGGAGCCCGCTGCGGAGGGGGAGGCGGACTCTGAGAGCGCCGTCGTCCGCGAGCCCGTCGGCGCGCTTGGGGGAGACGGCCTCGGGATCTCCTACGACTTCCGCGACTCGTTCGCGCATGGCGACAAGCCCTCCTCCTGTCAGAAGTACATCGTGCTCCATGACACGGAGGGCGACTCCTCCGCCTCCTCGGTCGTCGACTGGTGGGACTCCAACGGCGCGGGCGTCGCTGCGCACTTCGTGGTCGACAAGGACGGCTCCGTCGTGCAGTGCGTGCCGGTGGACAAGATCGCGCACCACGCGGGGTTCGGGGACACCGGCCACAACGCCTTCTACGGCGTGGAGGACGAGAGCCGCGACGACAAGGTGGGCACGGCCCCTATCGGCGATTGGGCCCGCGACTACGGCATGAACTCGTGGTCCATCGGCATCGAGCTGGTCCACGTGGGCGGTTCGGGAGATTATCCTGAACCCCAGCTTGCGGCTCTGGACGCGCTGATCGCGGCGCTGGACGGCGCCTACGGCTTCGAGGCCCCGATCATCGATCACAAGGCCTGGCGCACCGGGAACTCGGACACCTCGGCCGAGTTTGCGGGCCACTTGTCCAACTACCAGACGACCCGGCACCATTGACCGCCGGCGAGAAGGAGCGTGTGAGATGTTCTGTGAAGAGTGCGGCGCGCCGCTGCCCGACGGCGCGGCCTTCTGCGACCGGTGCGGCCGCCCGCTGCAGGAGCAGGACGGCCTCGACGTGCCGGTCCCGGGTCCCATCGAGCGGTGCGAGCCGGAGGCCGACCTGACGGCGCCACGGCCTCCGGTCGTCCCTGGCGTCACACCTCCCGACCCGGCTGCGCCTCGGTCGGCACGGACCCCCAAACAGGGTCGCGGCGCGGTCGTCGCCGTCTGTGTTGCGGCCGTCGTCCTGGTGGGCGTGGGCGTATGGCTCTTCGGGTTCGGGGGCCTCGGGCTCCTCTCGAAGGGGACGGCCCCGGCAGATGCCGGGGTGGCGGACGTGACGCCCGCCGAGGAGGAGTGGGTCGTGACCTATGGTGCGGCGAGCGTGCCGGTCGTGGCGGCCGACACGCGCATCGTCTTTTGCGACCCGGAGGGCGAGCCGCTGGAGTCCTTCAGCATCGCGGTGGGCACGAGCGGGGACAGCTCGCCGACGTCCTATCGCGTGACCGGCTCGTTCGGGATCCAGCTGGACCAGTTCGACGTCTCGGATCCCGGAGCCTATGACCTCACGGCCTCCACGAAGGCCGAGGGCACCTATCCCACGGTGACGGTTCGCCTGGCTGACGTCGCCGAGCAGGACGGCACGTTGTACGTGCGTCCCGGCGCGGGCGGCGTCACGTTCTCGGCCGAGGAGCCCGCAGCAGAGACAGAGCCAGCCAACGAGGAGGCTCCTGCTCCCGAGAAGCTCTCCGCCGCGTCCGGCGACTATGTGCTCGCGGACAGCGCCTCGCGGGCCTACAGCGAGTCCGAGCTGTCCTCGCTGACGGACTACCAGCTCTTCCTCGCCCGCAACGAGATCTATGCCCGCCACGGCCGCAGGTTCAAGAACGCCGAGCTCCAGCGCTACTTCTCCTCCAAGCCCTGGTACACGCCCCTCTACGAGCCGGACGCGTTCAGCGACGACCTCCTCTCCTCGGTGGAGAAGCAGAACGCCGAGGCGATGCTCGCCATCGAGAGGTCCCGCGGCTCCGCCTATCTGGGCTGAGAACTTTTTCTCGATGAGGCTTGCATCGGCGACGAACGTTCTGTATAGTTCTTGTCTTGTGACGCGGACATGGCTCAGTTGGTAGAGCACCACCTTGCCAAGGTGGGGGTCGCGGGTTCGAATCCCGTTGTCCGCTCCAGTGATCATGATGCAGCCGCCTCCGGGCGGCTGTTTTCGTATGGGCCGTCCTCCGGTATGATTCGCCTCGTCCTCCGGGCTGCTCCCGTTGTGCGAGTGCCCCGGTCGTCTCTGAGAAAGGCACCCTGTGGCCAACACGCTGCTCGTCGTTCAGCTCGCCGTCTTCCTCGTGCTCATCACCGGCTGGGCCATGCGCTCGATGAGCTACCGGATCGCACGCGGGCGCAGCTATCGGGCGTTGGCGGGCGACGAGCGGTTCGGTGACGACATCCAGAGCACGCTCAGCGCCATCGAGCGCGAGCGGCTCGGGGCGGCCGTGCGCGTGTCCGACGACGCCTACGAGGGCCTCAAGGTCAAACGGCGCCCGCACCTGTCGCGGGAGCAGCGGCGCAGCATCTTTCAGGCGGAGATGAAGACCCGCGACGAGTACCTGCAGACCGCGAGCCTCGGCATCTTCCACTACATCATCATCTTCATCGCGTTCAGCGTCATCGGCCTCGTCGCGGAGGAGATCTGGATGTGGGTGTCCCTCGGGAGCACCGAGAGCCGCGTGGGCGTGGTGTGGGGCCCGTTCTCGCCGTTGTACGGGTTCGGCGCCCTGATGTTCACGATCGTGCTGTGGAACTTCCGCACGTGCCGATGGTACGAGGTGCTCCCGGTCTCCATGGGGCTCGGCGCCGCGCTCGAGCAGACCACCGGCATGGCGATGGAGTACTTCTGGCACGCGCAGAGCTGGACGTACATCGGGTTGCCGGACGCCATCACGCAATGGGTGTCGTGGACCACGGTGTGCCTCTGGGGCGTCATCGGCCTCGTGTACTCCAAGCTCGTCATGCCCGAGCTGGTGTGGCGCATCGGGGAGCCGTCGAGCCGCATGCAGACGGTGCTGGTGGGCGTGCTCGTCGCGTTCATGACGCTGGACCTCTTGATGACGGCGTACTCCTTCTACCGTCTGGAGCAACGCTCGCTCGGCATCCCGGCGCAGAACCCGATCGACGCCTACGTGGACTACCACTTCAACGACCAGTTCATCGAGGACCGCTTCCAAAACCTCGTGGTGGGGCAGCAGCTGGACCCGAACGACCGGTCCCAGTGGAGGATCTAGGGCGCCGGGGCGAGGTTTTGGGGGCGGCCCCGCGCCCGGCGCGCCCCTCGCGCCGGCTCCCCCGCGCTTCCAAAACCTCGTGGTGGGGCAGCAGCTTGACCCGAACGACCGGTCCCAGTGGAGGATCTAGGCCGCTTCTCATCGGAGCCTGTCGTGCCTTCGGCTTCGCGCTAGTATAAGAACACACGTTCTTAACAGCGAGGAGGGCACCATGGCCTTGGTGCGTCGAGGGCAGGTGGCCGGCGGCGACCGGTGCTACGTCGGCGTGGGGGAGCGCACCGACGTTCACGGGCGGGTGCACCCGCTGTGGGTCGACTGGGAGGACGGTCGTCGCTTTCTCGTGGACAAGGTGGCGAGCGCGCGGCCATGGCGTGCTCCCGGATCCGGGTCGGGCGGCACCCGGTTCGTCGTTCAGGTGGGCGATCGCCAGACCCAGTTGTTCTACGAGGACCCTCGCTGGTTCGTCGAGCAACGGACCCAGCTGTGACCAATGCGACGGCGCCTATGACCGCTTGCCGTTCCTCTATGGCCATTCGTCTGTGGAGTATTGCATATTAAAGGAGAACCGAACCAGTGCCGCACACATGGCACCGCCCTAAGGCCTTCAGGTGAGGGGGCGACGATGGGCCCTTACTGCGTGGTGGAGGTGAATCAACGGCTCAAGCGCGGGGACCGGCTCCCAGGGAGCTTTGCGACGCGCGACGAGGCGGCGGAGCACGCTGTGCGCGAGGCATGGTTCATGAGCGTCGGCGCGCAGGTGCTCGAAACGGCTGGGCGCCCCTTCTTGAACCCCCAGGACTACGAGTACATCGTGTGCGAGGACAAGCGGCACGAGGGGTTGAACATGCCGTGGGGAACGGTGCTGCAGCTTCGTTCCTAACCACGTGAGCCGCTGGCCGGAAGGACAGGGCAGGTGCCGGAACCCGCCCGGGAGTCGGTGCTTTTTTCCATGTCGAGCAGCGGGCCGTCAGGGGCGCCCCGATAGGCGGCGGGCACGAACGACCACGCGGTGTCCGTGCGGGGGTCCAACTCCGGCAGGCCGGCCCAGAGCCGCTGCGGCATGAAGGAGCCCCGGAGGTCGTACCCGCGCTGGTCCGCCCGGCGCCCGGGCAGCTCGAGCGCATCGTAGAACCGCTTCCACAGCGCCCTCACATAGGGCTCGTCGACGGCAAGGGTCACGGAGTCGGCCAGCCGCTCCGCGTCCTTCTGGGGCACGCGAACCAGCGTGAGGCGCCCCTCGGCATGGAGCGCCACGCGTCCGTGCTGAGGGTCGACGAGCGCGAATCGCTCGGTTCCCATGCGCCGCTTGAAATGGCCGGCCACCAAGGGGACCACGTCGGCGTTGGGGCGGTGGACCGCGACGAACGACCCGTCCGCCGCGTGGGAGAACCGCACGAACTGGCGCGCCCGCTCGCATTCCTGCGAGACGGCCGTGGCAAGCTCCTCGGCTCGGCCGACGTCAGGGTCGCTGTTGTGGCAGAAGACCGCGTGGTGCTCCGCGAAGGCGCGCCGGAGGAACCGATGGCCGCACTCGGGCACGTCCTTCGCGTCGCTCGCGGCCAGATACGCGAAGAAGCGCGTGCACCTCCGGCGGCAGGAGGGGCACCGGCTCTCCGACAGCGCCCGGTCACACCCCTGGCGAAGCGCGCGCTCGAGGCCTCGGTGAACGCGCACCGCGAACGCCGTGTCCGTCTCGACGGCGACCACGTGCTCGTCCAAGCGCGGTTGGAGGGCGTCCGCGCGCACCAAGCGCATCGCGTCCGCTGGCACGCGGGCCAGGTACGCGGCGCCCACGGCCGTGAGCACCCCCTCCGCCGTGGGCTCGACGGCAACGCAGGCGACCGTCGATTCCGCGGCGCAACGCGCCAGCTCCCGAGAGAGCACGACGGTCGCCTCGCTGGCGTCGCGGAACGGGTTGGAGGGGTCAAAAGAGGGAGAGCTGGCCCTCGGCAACGCGACGGGTCTTGTTGTACGTGGACTGGGAGGCATCGGCGATCACCCGCTCTCGGATGAGCTCGGGGTTCGCGGGGCTGCGTGGGTCGCGCTGGCCGTTGCAGGTGACGAAGTGCCGTGCGCGCCTCATGGTCAGCTTGAGCCGATCCAGGTCGTCGAACGTGAGCCGGTGCCCCCGACGGGCGCGGAGGATCTTTCGCGCGCCCGTGACACCGATGCCCGGGACGCGGAGCAGCTCCGCCTGCGGCGCGGTGTTGACCTCCACGGGGAACCGCTCCATGTGGGTCAGTGCCCAGGCCAGCTTGGGGTCTACGTCGAGGTCCAGGAACGGCGCCTCTGGCGAGACGAGCTCGTCTGCGGTGAACGCGTAGAAACGCATGAGCCAGTCGGCCTGGTACAGGCGGTGCTCCCGACGCAGCGGCACCGGCGTCTCGGGATGGGGGAGCCGGGAGTCGTCCACCACCGGCATATAGGCCGAGAAGAACACGCGCTTGAGCCCAAACCTCTGGTACAGGGAGCTTGAGAGCTTGAGGATCTGGTTGTCGCTCTCGGGGCTCGCCCCGATGATGAGCTGGGTGGACTGTCCGGCGGGACAGAAGCGCTGGAGGGCACCGGCCTTGGGTGACGCCGTCTGCGCCCCCGTGCTCATGGGCAGCAACGGCCGGACGGGCGCCTCGGGAAGCTCCGGTTTCACGGTGGAGAACCGTGAGCCGGCGCCCTTGTTGCCGCGGCCGCCGGCACCGAGCAGGCGCTCGCCCTCGATGGTTCGGGAAATCTGGGCCATGGGATGGAGGATCGACGACGCGTCCTTGTCGGGACAGAGGGCGCCCAACGAGGCGCGGCTCGGCAGCTCGATGTTCACCGAGAGCCGGTCCGCATAGCGTCCGAGCCGGTCGAGGAGCACCGGGTCTGCGCCCGGGATGGCCTTGGCGTGGATGTAGCCGTTGAACCGCTCCTCCTCGCGCAGGATGCGGAGGCACTCGATCATGCGCTCCGCCGTGCGGTTCGGGTCGCCGAGCACCCCCGAGCTCAGGAAGAGCCCCTCGATGTAGTTGCGCTTGTAGAAGTCCATCGTGAGGCTCGCGAGCTCGCGGGGCTCGAACGTGGCGCGGGGGCGCGGGTTCGAGCGCCGGTTGACGCAATAGGCGCAGTCGTAGGAGCAGGCGTTGGAGAGGAGCACTTTGAGCAGCGTCACGCAGCGGCCGTCTGCCGTGAACGAGTGGCAGCAGCCGCAGGAGTTGGCGTTGCCGAGGGCCCCCTTCTTGGGCGCGCGGTCCACGCCCGACGAGGTGCAGGCGGCGTCGTACTTGGCCGCGTCGGCGAGAATTCCGAGCTTGGTCAGCGTGTCCATACGGCTGTGCTCCCTTGGACGGAACTTGCGTTCCTATTGTGTTCCATCCTAGCACAAAAAGAATGGACGTTCGAGCACGAACGTTCTGGTGAGCGATGGCCGACCGTGTGCCCTGGCTCAGAACTCCGCGAACCGCGGCTCTCGGACACGCACGAGGTCCTCGCCCGAGGCCAGCTCACGCACCGCGTCCACGAAGGGGCGCTCGTCACCGGCCTTGAAGTCCACGGTGAGCGTCACGTCCTCTCGAAAGAGCTGGTCGCGCACCTTGCCGCCCGCGTCCGCCGCGAGGCGTGAGACGCGGTCGTACCAGGCGTAAGGCACCGACACCGCGCACGGGGTGACGAAGGTCATCACCACGACGCCGCCTGTCTGCTCAGCGACATCGATGGCTCCGGACGCGGCCCCCGAGTAAGCGCGGACGAGGCCGCCGGGGCCGAGGAGCGTGCCACCGAAGTACCTGGTCACCACACAGCACACGTCCATGAGCCCCGCGCCCCGCAGAACGTCGAGCACGGGGTGCCCGGCCGTGCCCTGGGGCTCGCCGTCGTCGCTTGCGCGCTCGGTGCCGTCGGCCAGGATCCACACCGGCACGTTGTGGCGCGCGTCGTGATGGGTGGCGCGCACCTCGGCGACGAACGCGTCCGCATCGGCCGCGGTCGCGACGTGCGCCAGTTGGGCGATGAAGCGGCTCTTGCGGTCGACCAGCTCGAAGGTGGGGCGGGCGCCCCGGGCGACGGTGCGGTAGCTGTCCATAGGTCCTTCTCGTGGGATTGCGCGGGGTTTGTAGACGCATCCACTCTAGCTGCTACAATGCTGCCTCGCGAAGCGGGCCAGACGGCCGCGCCGGTGCCCTCGTGGCGCCGGTGAGGAAAGTCCGGGCTCCACAGGGCAGGATGCCAGCTAACGGCTGGGCGGAGCGATCCGACGGAAAGCGCCGCAGAAAAGAAGACTCCCGCTGCCCGGGCCTCGGCTCGGGTGAGAGAAAAGCTGAAACGGTGGTGTAAGAGACCACCAGCGCCTTGGCAACAGGGCGGCTTGGCAAGCCCCATCCGGAGCAAGCACGAATAGGAGCGCGATGGGTTGGCCCGACCCGCGCTCGGGTTGTGCGCGAGAGAAGGCGCCGGCGACGGCGTCTCGAGATAAATGGTCGTCCACGACAGAACCCGGCTTACCGGCCCGCTTCGCCCCTTTCAGATGAGAGAAGGCCCCTCTTGGGAGGGGCCTTCTGCGTTCGAACGGGGGCCGGGAGACTAGTCCCGCCGGAACAGGTCGCGCGTGTACACCTTGTCCGCCACGTCGGCCAGCTCGTCGCTCCAGCGGTTCGCCACGATCACGTCGCACTCCTTGAGGCGGTCGAGGTCGTGCGTCACCTCGGAGCCGAAGAACTCCGGGTCGTCGAGGGTCGGCTCGTAGACCACGACCGGGACGCCCCTGGCCTTGACGCGCTTCATGATGCCCTGCACGGAGCTGGCCCGGAAGTTGTCCGAGCCGCTCTTCATCGTGAGCCGGTACACGCCCACCACCGGGTGCGGCACCCCCTGGTACACGAGGCCCATCACGCGCTGGAGCACCTGCTCGGCCACGTAGTCCTTGCGGGTGCGGTTGGCCTCGACGATGGCCCCGATGAGGCTCTGGGGCACGTCCTCGTAGTTCGCGAGCAGCTGCTTGGTGTCCTTGGGCAGGCAGTAGCCGCCGTAGCCGAAGCTGGGGTTGTTGTAGTGGGGCCCGATGCGCGGGTCGAGGCCGACGCCCTCGATGATGGACGCGGCGTCGAGGCCGCGCTCGCTCGCGTAGGTGTCCAGCTCGTTGAAGTAGGCGACGCGCAGCGCCAGGTACGTGTTGGCGAAGAGCTTGACGGCCTCGGCGTCCGTGGAGCCCATCACGAGGGTGGGGGCGTCCGGCCCCGCCGCGCCCTCCTGCAGCAGGCGCGCGAAGCCCTCGGCGTCCCCGCGGGTGGCGGCGCCGCCCCGGGGCACGCCCACGATGATGCGGCTGGGCTCGAGGTTGTCCTGGAGGGCGTGGCCCTCGCGGAGGAACTCAGGGCTGAAGAGCAGGCGCATGGCCGGCCGGAGCCGCTGCTGGGACTCGGTGTAGCCCACCGGCACGGTGGACTTGACGACCACGAGGGCGCCCGGGTTGACCTCGGCGACCAGGTCGAGAACGGCCTCGACGGCCGAGGTGTCGAAGTGGTTCTGTGCCGGGTCGTAGTTGGTGGGGGTCGCGACCACGACGAGGTCGGCGTCCGCGTAGGCCGCGGCGCCGTCGGTGGTGGCCGTCAGGGCCAGCGGGCGCTCGCCGGACGCGTCCGCGGCCAGGAAGGCCTCGACCTCCGCGTCGCGGATGGGGGACTCGCGGCGGTTGAGCGCCTCGACCTTCTGCGGCACCACGTCCACGGCGGTGACGTCGTTGTGCTGGGCGAGCAGGACGGCGAGGGACAGGCCCACGTAGCCGAGGCCGGCGACGGCGATTCTCATATAGGCACCCTTCGTTGCTGCATGGCAGGGGACGCACCAAGGGTAGGTCCTTTGCCGCGCGGGCGCCGCACGCGTCGGGAAAACTGCGCGATCGTCAGGGGCGATGAGGTTGCAGCGGCACAAAAGGCGCCGCCCCCGTCGGAACGAGAAATGAACCCACCTCTCACAGGTGGGTGGCCATGCCGTCGGTTCCAGCTTCCCCAACAACGGGGGATACCTGTACTGGGACAAGCAGGGGGCCTCCCGTTGAATGCTTGTCGGTTCACCCAGTTAGTGCCGCGGGGGCGGCAGAACGATTATTGCCCCTCTTCGCAGGCTCTTAAAGCCTTGACCCCGCGGACGGTCTGTGCCTGTGGGGTGTGTGCGGAGGAGCGCGCACCCATGCAGTAGACTGGCACACTGGTGACAGGTGGCGGCGTTTGTGCCGGTCAGGACGAGGAAAGGGGGGGGCATGGACTGGTTCGCGTTCGCCTGTGCCTTCCTGACCGCGTTCCTTGTGACGCTTCTGTGCACGCCTGTGGCCCGCCGCATTGCGATCGCGCTCGGTGCCGTGGACCGCCCGGCCAAGCGCCGGGTCAACCGGGTCCCGATCCCTCGCATGGGCGGCATCGCCGTGGCCCTCGGCATGGCCTGCGCGTTTGGGCTCCTGGCGTGGGGCGCCAAGGCCGGGGTGTGGTCGTCGGTCTTCTTTTCGGAGGGGCGCCAGCTCGTGAACTACCCGGTCCTCGGGCTCTCGCTTGTGGTCATCTTCTTGACCGGTGCGGTGGACGACGTGCGAGGGCTCCGACCGCTTCCCAAGCTCTGCCTGCAGGTGGCCGCCGCTGTCGTGGCCGCTGCGAGCGGCCTCGTGATAGGCAACGTGGTGAACCCGTTCGCCCCGGGCGAGGTGAACCTCGGCTGGATGGGCTACGTGCTCACGGTGGTCTATCTCGTCGCGTTCGCCAACATCATCAACCTGATCGACGGGCTGGACGGCCTTGCTTCCGGCGTGTCCTGCATCTCGTCGCTGACGCTCTTCGTGCTCGCGTTCAACGCCGGCCGGTACGACGCCGCCGGTCTGGCGATCGTCCTCTGCGGCGCCACGCTTGGATTCCTGAGGTACAACTTCAACCCCGCCGGTATCTTCCTCGGCGATTCCGGGTCGCTTTTGCTCGGGTTCTCGCTCGGGTGCATCTCCTTGCTCTCGGTCACGCGCGTCGCCGGCCTCACGATGATCCTCCTGCCGCTCGTGCTGGCCTGGGTCCCCATCATGGACACGTTCTCCGCCATCGTGCGTCGGCGCCGCGCCCACGTGTCCGTGGGTCAGGCTGACAAGGGGCACATCCATCACCGTTTGATCCAAGAGGGGTTCAACCAGCGCCAGGCGGTGCTCCTGATCTACCTGTGGACGTTCCTGTTGTGCGCGGGCGCCATCGTGATGACCCAGGTGGGCCTCTGGCCTCGGATCGCGATCTTCCTGTTCCTGATGGCCTTCTCGGCGTTGTTCGCCGTGAAGCTCCGGCTCTTCCAGCCGGTGCTGTTGCACCACTACGACTCGGAGGGCCACGACGAGCTGATCAGCCCGGACGACCCCTCCTTCGCCGAGGAGGCTCACCGCCAGCACATGGAGCGCTAGCTGGCCGGGGCGGCTTGCACGAACGCGCGTTCTGACACATACTGGGGACATTGGAACATTTGACGCAAGGAGCACCGATGGACCTGTTGTCCCTGTTGGCCTTTTTGGCGGCCGCGGCCGCCCTGGTGGTGGGGCTCCTGGTTCTTCGGGAGCTGCGCTCTGGCGCGCCGGCCCCTGTCGACCAGGCGCTTGCGAGCACCGACGCGCATCTGCGGGAGCTGGCCGCCCGGCAGGCGCAGGACGCGGGGCGGCTGTCGGCGTCCGTGGACGGCACGGCCCAGGCGGTCGCGCGAGTCGACGCCCGCATGGACCAGCTGAGGCAGGACGTCTCGGGGCAGCTCTCCGTTGCGGCGTCTTCGATGGCGGCGGGCCAGAACGCGCTCCGTCAGGAGATGGCCGGCCAGATGAGCGCGCTGCGCCTCGACACGAGCCACCAACTCGAGACCGTCCGCGCCACCGTGGACGAACGGCTCGCGAAGACCTTGAACGACCGCTTGGCCGTGTCGTTCCAATCCATCAACGAGCAGCTGGAGGCCGTGAACCAAGGCCTCGGGGCGGTGCAGGGGCTCGCGTCGAACGTGGGCGACCTGCGGCGCGTGCTCACCAACGTGAAGACCCGGGGCATCCTGGGCGAGGTCCAGCTGGGCGCGATCCTCCAGGAAGTGCTCGCGCCCGAACAGTACGAGACCAACGTGGCCGTCAAGCCCGGCTCGCGGGACGTGGTGGAGTTCGCCGTCCGCATCCCGGTGGAGGGCGGCGGGGCGGTCCTCTTGCCCATCGACGCCAAGTTCCCGGGGGACACCTACGCTGCGCTCGAGGAGGCCCGCGAGGCGGGGACGAAGGCGGACGTGGAGGCTGCGAGGAAGGCGCTCGTGGCCGTCGTGAAGCGCGAGGCGAAGGACATCTCGAGCAAGTACATCTCGGTGCCCGAGACCACCAACTTCGCGCTCATGTTCCTGCCCGTGGAGGGCCTGTATGCGGAGGTGGTCTCCGTTCCCGGGCTCATCGTCGAGCTGCAGCGCGACTACTCGGTGAACGTGGCCGGCCCCTCGACGATGGCGGCCCTCCTCAACAGCCTGCAGCTCAGTTACCAGACGCTCGCGATCCAGAGGCAGACGGACACGGTGCTCCAGGTGCTCCAGGGCGTGAAGGCCGAGTTCCCCCGGTACCAGAAGGCTCTGGAGCAGGCCAAGGCGCAGATCGAGCGCGCGGGCCACACGGTGGACAGGATCATCACGACGAGGGCCCGCGCGATGGAGCGCAAGCTCCGGGACATCGAGCTGCCAGGGGAGCCCCACAGCCCGGTGCTCGAAGACGACGCCTTGGACGGCGCTGACGACTGAAGGAGGCGGCCATGGAGCGTTCCTATGGGCGTGTGGCCGGAACGGTCAACGTGATGGCTCCGGACCTGCCGGTCGGTCTCGACGGCGCGGCCCAGGATCGTGTCGCTCGGATCTGTGCGGGGCCGAGAGGAGCCCTCGGGACACCGGACCAGGCCGCCCTGCGTCGGACGCTCGAGGCGCGCGACGAGCCGACGCCGCTCCGGCCGGCGTTCCTTCGTGACACGGAGAAGATCCTCCACACGCCGGCGTACAACCGCCTCACCGGAAAGACCCAGGTATTCAGCTTCCGTGCGGACGACGACCTCACCAGGCGGGGGCTGCACGCCCAGCTCGTGAACCGGGTGGCGCAGGACATCGGTCGCGCTCTCGGGCTCAACACGGACCTCATCGAGGCCATCGCGATCGGCCACGACATCGGCCACACGCCGTTCGGCCATGCCGGCGAGCGCTTCCTCAACGACGTGTACCACGAGCGCACCGGCCGCTGGTTCTTCCACAACGTGCACAGCGTGCGGGTCCTCGACGTCCTCTACCCACGGAACCTCACGCTCCAGACCCTCGACGGCGTCCTCTGCCACAACGGCGAGTGCGAGCAGCGGGTGTTCGAGACCAGCGGCCTGGCGACCTTTGACGAGTTCGACGAGGTGGTTGAGCGCTGTCGCAGGGAGGGCCCCGCGGCTGTTGCCCAGCTGCGCCCGATGACGCTCGAGGGCTGTGTGGTCCGCATCTCCGACATCATCGCCTATGTGGGCAAGGACCGTCAGGACGCGATACGTGCGGGGCACGTGCCGGCTGCGGCGTTCGACGACGGCCTCGGGGGCGCGTACAACAGCTGGGCCCTCGACGCGTTCATCGCGGACGTGGTCGAGAACAGCCTGGGCGGCTCGCGCATCGAGATGAGCCAGGAGGGCTTTCGCGAGCTCAAGCGCGCCAAGCGCGAGAACGGTGAGAAGATCTACGAGAAGCACGAGGTGCACGGCCCGATGGAGGGCCACGTGGAGGGACTCTTCGCGCAGATGTACGGCGCATGCCTCGAGGACCTGGCGTCCGGGAACCCCGCGTCGCCGATTCTCGCGCACCACGTGAGGCCGCTTTTGGCTGAGGCGGCGCACTATGGCCGCACCTATGACTGGCGCTCGGACCCGGACCAGACCGTGGTGGACTTCATCGCGTCGATGACGGACGACTACTTCATGGCCTATGCAGAACGCTTGAACCCGGGCAGGCCCGACCTCTTCCCGCAGCGCGACTACTTCGCGGACCTCGACGGGGGCCTGCGCCGGGACGGCGACTGGGGATGAGCTAGCCGGTGGTGGCCGCAGAGCCCGACGCGCCCGCGGATCCGGTGGCGCTGTCTGTCGTGGAACCGGATCCGGCCGCGCCGGCGCTCCCACTCGGATTAGCGCCCGAGCCGGATGTCGAGCCGGTCGAGGAGCTCGAGCCGGCCCCGGAGCCGGTCGTCGTGCCACTGCCGGGGTTCCCCGAGCTGTTGCCGGTTCCCGCCGAGCCGTTCGGCGTGGTGCCGGAGCTGCTCGTCGAGCCAGCGGAGCCGCCCCCTGTGGTCGAGGAGCTGGCATTTGAGGACACGTCCTGGCTGGTCGTGGTCGAGCTTGACGTCCCCTTCGTGTCGCTGGACGTGGCCGCCGACCCGTCCTTGGAGCTGCCGTTGGTGCCGGCCGCATCCTCGGGTTCAGAGTCCGTGGTCGTCTGTCGGCTCGTGGACACGATGGGGGCCTTGGTGCCGATGCCGTTGCCATGGGTCGCCACGCTCACCACGGCCGCATAGACGGCCACGGCAGCGAGCGCGGAGGCGACGGCGACCCCGATCGCCTCCAAAGTGACCTTGGCCGCGGTGCGATGGCTCCGTCTCCGGGCTCGGTCGCGGAGCTCTTGGGGCGCGATCCGGGCGCCGCTCGCGTCCATCGATCCCGAGGGCGCGAGGTACGGGTTGTCGGACGCGGCGGACGTCCCGTGGGTCGCGCCTGGTCGCACGGTCGTCTGGCCCGGCTCGCGTTCGACGACCATCTCCTTGAGGCGGTCGGCCGACCGGGCGACGGCCCGCTTGTACACCGAGCTCGACACGGCGGAGACCACCGAGCCCACCGCGACGCCGATCACCGAGCCGGCGATGCCGATCTGGTTCGTGAGGAGCATCGAGGTCACGGCCGCGAGCGCGCCGGCCAGAATCTGCGGCACGGACAGGTCGCTGAACCAACCGCCTCGCTTCTCGGGCTCGGTCGATGCCGGGGGCGCCGGCGTCGGCGCGCGCCGTACGGTCATGGTCGGCTGGGGCGTGTGCACGTCCCTGTGGTCCTGGCGTCCCTCGCTCGTCACGGATGGCTCCTCTCTGCTCGTCACCAGCCTACCCACGACCCTTGAAGGACCGATGGACACATGGCGGCTACACTTCTCCGGAGGCAGGTCGACGAGCGGAGGAGGACGTCTGCGATGGAGAAGATCGCGAGCTTCACGGTGGACCACGAGGCGTTGGAGCCGGGGCTCTACGTGTCCCGACGTGACCGGTGCGGCGACGTCTGCGTCACGACGTTCGACCTTCGCATGACAGCCCCCAACCGAGAGCCCGCCATGGACACGGCTGCCGTCCATGCGCTCGAGCATCTGGGGGCGACGTTCCTCCGGAATCACCCCGAGTGGGGCGAGCGGGTCGTGTACTTTGGGCCGATGGGGTGCCGAACCGGCTTCTACCTGGCCGTCTTCGGCGAGTGGGATGCCTCTGACCTCGTGCCTGTGGTGACCGACCTCTTCTCATGGGCCGCTGGCTATGAAGGGGACGTGCCGGGGGCGAACGCCCACGACTGTGGCAACTACCTTGACATCAACCTGCCCATGGCGCGCTGGGAGGCCCAACGGTACCTGGACCGCGCGCTCGTCGGCATCGACGAGGCGCACCTTGCCTACCCCAAGACCTCGGCGTTGAACGGCCTCTGAGGCGTGCGCCCCGGCACCCGCTCGCGTCGGGGCGCACGCTCTGTACCGTTGGGGGTCTGCTCAGCCGGTCTTCTCGGCCTTGCCCCGCTTGAAGACGCGCTTGAGCACCCCCGCGTTCTGCTCGGCGTCGAGCGCCGCGTGGAACTCGTCGCGTTCGGCGCAGGCGTTGTCGAGGCGTCGCTCGAGGTCGGCCACCCGGTCCCTAAGGGAACGGTTCTCGGCCTCTAGCCGCTCGTTGGCGTCGAGGGCCTCGGTCGCCGACGTCTGGAGCGCCTGCGCCCGCGAGTCTTGCTCGCGCACTGTCGCGACGAGCCGGGAGGCGAGGGTCCGGGAGTCCGTGTCGGCGCGGGTGGTGGTTCCGAGGGCCATCTGGCTCACCAGCCCGCGCAGGCTCCCACTGCGGGCGCCGAGGAGGTTCCAGAGCTCCCCTTCGACGCCGTTGGCGGGGATGACGTTGGTCGCGAGCGCCACCTGCGCGGCCACGTCGCAGTACTCGGCCGGTGACGTGTGCTCGCCGGCGGCGAGGAGGGCGACCGGCATTCGGAGGGCCCGGGCCACGAGCTCGTCGTACGCTCCCTCGCGCGGCCCCTCCCACAGGATGAGGCCGTCCACGCCGGCCTTCTCCAGCTCGTGGGCTAGCGAGCGGCCACGCGCGAGCACGGCCTGGTGGGCCGGCAGCGTCGCTATGCGGGTGAGCGTCTCAGGGAGCGGCACGTCCTGCTCGGTGATGAACACGCAGGAGGTGCGGCGCCCGGCCACCGCGTCGTAGACCTTCAGGACGTCGGCGAGGTCGTTTCCCTGGCGCACGAGGATACCGAGACGCTCCGGGCGGCTGCCCTTCGGGGCCAGGCCCGGGGCGGCTCCGAGCCCGATGGCCAGCTGGGCGAGGTCACGGTCGCCGAGGTCGGCCGCAGCCGCCGCAAGGTACGGCGCTCCCCAGGCCTCCACCATCGCATCGGCTGCTCGCGGCAGGTCCTCGGGCGCCAGGCCGTCCGGGAAGCGCGACACCGCCTCCTCGCAGAGCATGAGCGCGAGGCCCTCCCAGTCCGCGAAGAACCGTTCCCACTGCTCGGTGCGGTTGAGGTGGTCGACCACCACCTCCGCAGTGGCTCGGTTCGCGCAGATGGCCTCGAAGTCCTCGAGCGGCATGGGCCCCTCGTGGCGCGCCTCGGCGATGTCGAGCGAGCGGATGTCGGGGCGCACGGCCATGCGCTCGGTCATCGTGGCAAGGATGAAGGAGCCGGCCGCGTCGTCGTGGTCGGCGAGGCGGTTGCGCTCGACCTCCGCCAGCGCGCGCCGGGCAAGCTCGGTGTCGAAGAGACGTCCCTTGAGGGTCGCGGGCACGGTCCGGTCGCGGAAGAGGGCGTGCGCCACATCCTCGCCCTCGATGGTCTGGAGCAGCGGGGAGACCACCCGGGCCTGGTGGCCGGTCTCGTCGTTGGAGGAGGGCTCGGGGGAATCGGAGACATAGGCGACCGAGGCGACGAGCGCGTTGGCCTGCGCCTCGTCGGCCGCGGCGACCATCCTGGCCAACGCACCGGGCGCGATCCGGTCCTCGGCGTCCATCAGCAGGACGCGGGGGCCATGGCTGGCCCTGAGGCCCGAGCGGTAGCTCTCGAGCCGACCCTGCGGCTCGAGATGTGATACCACGCGCACCCGCTCGGGGTCCTCGAGCGAGAGCTCGGCCGCCACGCGGGCCGTCCCGTCCTGGGAGCAATCGTCCACGAGCGCGACCTCGACCGCGACGCCCTCTTGGGACAGGGCGCTCCGGGCTGCCTCCACCAGCAGGTCTTCCGAGTCCTGGGCACGGATGACGACGGACACATCAAAGTCCATGGTTCCACCTCGCAGAGTGTGTTTGAGCGGCGTTTTGAGGGGTGTGAGCCATGGTACCCCACGAGGCCGTCGCCTCGCAGGAGGGGAGGGGCGGACCGGCGGGAGCGGCGGTCAGTCCCAGTCCTCGCTCGGGCGGTCCGGGGCGAACGGTGCTCCGGCCGGGAGCATGCCTGCTTCCACGAGCTGTCGGCGAAGACTGCGGGCCTCGTTGTGCGCGGCGGCCAGACGGGCCTCGAGGAGCGCGGCCTGTTCCTCAAGCTCGCGGATGCGCTCGGCGGCCGCGGCCGGAGAGGTCGGCTCGGAGGGGCGGAAGGCGCGCGCGACCGCAGCTGCCTCGGTGGAGAAGACCGACGCGCGCGGCGGCAGGAAGTCGAGGTCGGGCGACTCCTCCAGCGCGTCGAAGAGCCGGCTCCAGTACTCCTGTGCTCCTTCTCCCGGCTCGACCGGCACCACCGCCGCCTCAGGGGCGGCATAGGACCAGAACCGGGCGTTCCTCGGGGTCGGGCACCCGATCACTTCGGCCGCTTGGGCAACGCGGAGCAGCTCGGGCGCCGTGGGCCCCTCCGGGCAGCTGGGGGTCCCGAGCAGGGACGCGGCGCCCTGGGGCGCGAGCAGCACCGTCGGGACTCCTGCGAGGCGGGCGCACAACAGGTCGAGGGCCAGGGTCGGAGAACCCGTCAACGGCGCGGCGAGAGCGTCGACGCCGTGCTCTCGCACGGCACGGACGAGCGCCCGGGCGCGTGGAAGGTACGAGTCGCCGACCTTCCAGGCCGGGAGCGCGGCCGCCGGTGCGTCAGGGACGGGCAGCCCGGCGTCGGCGAGGACGGAGGCCTCGACGCCGAGCAGCGCGCAACTCTCCACCTGGCGCTCCAGCTCGAAGGACGCCGGGTCGCAGCCAGAAGGGGAGAGCAGGGCGACGGAGGACACCCGGCCGCTCTCGGGGCCGCTCGTCAGACGGGCCTTTGACGCCGCCTCAAGGAGCGCCGTGAGACCGTCGTCGGCCCCGGCGCCCAGTTTCCAATGGGCCACGGCGGCTGCAAGCTCCGGCGCCGGCCACGCCTCCGCGAGCGCCTCGAACGCCGCGCCCCGGCTCTCAGGGGGGACGTTGCCCGGGAAGGGCGCGACCAGCGGTTCCAGAAGCCGCAGCACGAGGGCCTGGTAGTCGCTCCGGTGGCAGTCCCAGTCGTTCTTTCGGCTAATGACGCGCCCCACCGCGCCTGCGGCCTGCGAGGCCAGGCACCCGGAACGGAACTGTTCAAGGGGGAAGCGCGACCGAGACGGCGCTGCGACCGGGGCAACGACGGGGTCCGAGCAGAGCGAGAGGCCGGGCGCCTCGTAGCAGAGCGCGAAGAGCGCGACGATGCCCGACTCCCGGGGAACCGAGGCGCACGGCAGGTCATCGAAGGCGCGGGCCGCGAGGTCGCGACGGGCGACGGCCCCGGAGAGCGAGAGCGGCGCCGCTCCTTCCGAGAACACGGCGTGCACCACTGAGCCGTCGGGCACGAGGCGGTCGTCCCCGGACGACGGCATCGCGAGCTTCGCCCCATGGCTCTCTGCGCACCGCACGGCGCAGGCGAGCCCGTCGTGCGTCAGCTCGTGCCCCGGATCCAGGAACGTGACCCATCGGCCCCGGGCGGCCTCGAGCCCCCGTCGGCGTGCCTCGAGCGGCCCTGTGGGCACGTCGCTCGTCAACAAGAGGGTGCGCGGGTCCGAGCAGAGGGCGCGCGCGGCACTCCCGGTCTTCGGCGCGAGCGACCCCGCCACGACGATCACCTCCACGCTCACGCCAGAGGAGCTGAGCGCGGAGACGATGGTGTCGGGGAGCGCTGAGGCGTCCTCAGGCACCGGGACGATGACGGACACGTCGGGCTCGGTCATGGTCCTCCTTGGGTCCTGTGCGACCTGCTGGCCGCGACGGCCCTGCGCGTCCCGCAGGGGGTCGAGAGGGCTTCAAACGGACTTCAGGATATCAGCGAAGTCGCTGGAAGAACAGTCCGTTGAACATAAGTTGTTGTCTGAAAATAACGGACACGACCGGGCTAGCGCCCCCTACCAGGGAACCTCCGGCCCCCGCACGCCCTCGGCGTCGAACGCTGGCACGAAGCTCTCGTCCACGGTGCCGCCCTGCTGCCACCAGAGGCGCTCGAAGCCGAGGTCGTCCGCGTGGTCGAGGACGGCCTCGTACTCCTCGGGCGAGACGCTGCGCGCCAGCTCGCCCCCGCGCGCACGGCAGGCCGCGTTGGGCGTGTACTGGTTCATGACGGAGAGGTCCGCCTCGTTGCCGCAGAGGGACCAGACGCGGTCGAGCACCGCGCAGGAGTCGTCCGCGTGCCCGGGCAGGACGAGGTGCCGCACGACGATTCCGCGCTGAAGCGCGCCCTCCTCGGTCTCAAGGCGGCCACCGGCGTCGCGGAGGTTCTCGAGCATCGCGGAGAGGGCACGGTCGGCCACCTCCGGGTAGTCGGGCGCGGCGGAGAGGCGCCGGGCCAGCTCGTTGCTCGCGTACTTGAAGTCGGTGAGCCAGATGTCCACGGTGTCGGCGAGTGCTCGGATCAGCTCGGGCAGCTCGTAGCCGCTCGTGTTGGCGACGACGGGCACCGTGAGGCCGAGGTCCCGGGCGCGCGCGACGGCCGCCGCGACGGTCGGGGCGAAGTGCAGCCCGGTGACGAGGTTGATGTTGAGCGCCCCCTGGCTCTGGAGCTCGAGCATCATGGCGGCCAGCCGCGCCGGCGTCACCTCGAGGCCCGCGAGGCCGCATGAGATCTCGTGGTTCTGGCAGTAGACGCACCCGAGCGGGCATCCCGAGAAGAAGACGGCCCCCGAGCCCGCCTCGCCCGAGATGGGGGGCTCTTCCCAGTAGTGGAGCGCAGAGCGAGCCGCGTGGACCGTCGCGCCCTCACGGCAGCGGCCGCCCTGGCCCGTCGTGCGGTCGACGCCGCACCGGCGCGGGCAGAGGCGGCACGAGCGGTAGGCATCGAACGACAGGTCCACGGGCGGCTCCTCTCGGCGGCGCACAAAAAAGGGACCCCGTGGGGTCCCTGATCAATCCTGGTGGAGACGAAGGGAATCGAACCCTCGGCCTCTGCCATGCGACGGCAGCGCTCTCCCAGCTGAGCTACGTCCCCAGGCGCAAACGCAGGAATGCAGTATCGGGCAACGGCGTGCGCCTGTCAACCGTCAACCCTGCTGGCTTTGTCGGGTTTGTCGGCGGCCCTTTTGCAAGGGAGCCTTCGGGATGGGGTCATGAGGGAGGGGTATAGGGACTCCAGCGACAACAAGGTTTGTGACGACCCAGGGAGGCAGTCATGTTCGATTATTTCGACCGTCAGGAAGAGACGACCGAGTCCAAGCACCTCACCCGGCCCAAGGAGCTGACCGAGGCCGAGCAGGCCGCGTTGGACGACCGCCACAAGGCCGACGGGGTGGAGAAGGAGACCCTCAAGGCCGCCAAGCGCGACATGGTCGACAACGAGGAGGAGGCCTACCTGCGCCAGACCGTGTACGACTCGGTCTATCAGGCCGACCGCGACGAGACCGAGATGCGGTAGCTAACAACCCCTGAGGTGGGGTACCAGCCCCTGAGAGCTCAACGGGCGCTGCGCCCACCGACACTGAACGAGGAGAGACACACCATGGCACGTATCTACGACGAGCCCCTCAACAACCGCAGCGGCATCGGCGGCAAGGAGGAGATGCAGCGGGAGCACTCCGTGCGCACCATGCACGACCAGGAGGAGAAGCACGAGTGTGAGCGCTTCGAGGGCGTCGAGGAGCAGCGGCTCGAGGACGTTCGCGAGGCCGATGAGGCCAAGCGCGAGCTGGCCGAGGAGGCCGGCACCGACGCGCTGTAGGCGTGCGACGGGGCGTCTCTTCATATGAGGACCCGTGAAACGGGCGCCGCTGGGATGCCGGCGGCGCCCGTTTTGGTTTAGG
This sequence comes from Kribbibacterium absianum, assembly GCF_030067705.1. Taxonomy (GTDB): domain Bacteria; phylum Actinomycetota; class Coriobacteriia; order Coriobacteriales; family Atopobiaceae; genus Kribbibacterium; species Kribbibacterium absianum. The sequence goes on along the minus strand of NZ_JASJEX010000004.1, from coordinate 78,753 downwards.
CTCATACACTGCGCCCCTCCAAAGGGGCGCCTTCGACCTAAGGAGTGCCATGGCCAGCCCTGACAATGGCTTGAGCGACCAGGAGCGCGCCGAGCTGGAACAGCTCCGCGCCGAGAAGGAGCAGCGCGAGGCTGCGGCCGCCGCGGCTCGCGAGCGCGCCGAGCTGGAGCAGCTCCGCGCCGAGAAGGCCGCGCACGAGGACGACGCGGCCCATGCGGCCCGCGTGGAGGCGGCCCGTCAGAAGATGGAGCCGGGCGACGACATGAGGATGCCCGCGGCCCAGAAGATCCTGTTGGTCATCTGCGCCGTGCTCTTCATCGCCGCCATTTGGTACGTGGTCACGGCCCCCAAGTAGACAACGCCCGATGAGACAGAACAAAGAGTCAGCTTTGTCTCATGTTGTGCGTACGCGAACCAGCCCCTTTCGACCGGGAGGCACCATGTCACTCACCGACGGCACCGTTCCCACCGACGTCGCCCTCAACACCGACCTCTACGAGCTCACGATGGCCCAAGGGTTCTGGGAGGAGGGCATGGCCTCCAATCGCGCCTGCTTCACGGTGTTCTTCCGCGAGAACCCGTTCCACGGTGGGTACGCCGTGGCCTGCGGCACGGGGCAGATCGGCGAGATGGTCGAGAACTTCCGTTTCACGGAGGACTCCATCGCCTACCTGCGCACCCTCCAGGCGCCCGGCGGGGGCCCGATGTTCAAAGAGGGGTTCCTCGACTACTTGGCCGGCTTTGAGCCGGACCTCGACATCTGGGCCGTCCGCGAGGGCGACCTCGTGTTCCCGCGCGAGCCGTTGGTGCGCGTCGAGGGCCCGATCATTGCGTGCCAGCTCATCGAGACCGCGCTGCTCAACCTCGTGAACTTCCAGACGCTCATCGCCACCAAGGCCGCGCGCGTGGTGCAGGCGGCCGAGGGCCACGTGGTGAGCGACTTCGGCCTGCGCCGCGCGCAGGGGCCTGACGGCGGCCTCACCGTGGCGCGCGCCAGCTACATCGGTGGCTGCGCCTCCACGTCCAACGTGCTGGCCGGCAAGGTGTACGGCATCCCGGTCTTCGGGACGCACGCCCACAGCTGGGTCATGGCCTTCCCGACGCAGCTGGAGGCCTTCCGCGCGTTCGCGAAGTCGAGCCCCAAGAACTGCGTGCTGCTCCTCGACACCTATGACGTGGCGCAGGGCGTCGAGGACGCCATCGTCGTCGCCAAGGAGATGGAGGCGGCGGGGGAGCGCCTGAGCGCCGTGCGCATCGACTCGGGCGACTTGGCCAAGCTTTCCAAGATGGCGCGCAGGCGCTTCGACGAGGAGGGGCTCGGCTACGTCAAGATCAGCGCCTCGAACGACCTCGACGAGTACACGATCCAGAGCCTCTTCGCGCAGGGGGCGCCCATCGACTCGTTCGGCGTGGGCACGAAGCTCGCAACGGCGGACCCGCAGCCGTCGCTCGGCGGCGTGTACAAGCTCTCGGCCTACCGGGCGGAGGACGACGAGGCTTGGACGCCCACGATGAAGGTCTCGGAGATGGCCTACAAGCGCACCATCCCCGGCGTGCAGCGCCTCGTGCGCTATCGCGACGTCGAAGGCGTGCCCGTGGGCGACGTGATCCTCGACGACGCGCACGTCATGCCTGAGAAGGCCGGCCATGCCGTGGACGTGCTCGATCCGGTGACCGAGTACGACTTCTCCCGCGCCGTGCCCGAGGACGTGCTCGTGTCCATGGTGCGCAACGGCCGCGACACGGGCGAGGGCGGCACGATCGCCGAGGCGCGCGACCGCTGCCGCACGGCGCTCCGGTACCTGGACCCCGCCACGAGGCGGTTCCTGAACCCGCAGTTCTATCCCGTGGGGCTCGAGCCCGGGCTGGCGGACCTGCGCCAGCGGCTCGCCCGCGAGGAGCGCGAGCGCGGCGGCAACCCGGCCGCGTGAGCGGCGAGGGTCCAAGGGGCGTGCGCGACACCGCGCTCGACGGGCAACGGGCGGCCTTTCCTGCGAGGGAGGGGCCGCTTTTCGCGTGGTACACTCCTGAAGCATCTTTGTGTCGCGCAACAGAAAGGACGTTTCCATGCCCGAGACCATCGAAGGCCTTGTGCTGCAGGCCATTGCCGCAGCCCAGGCTGCCGGAGCGCTGCCGGAGTTCCAGGTGAAGGACGCCGGCGTCGAGCGACCGGCCGACACGTCCCACGGCGAGTGGACGTCCACCGTCGCGCTGCGCTCCGCCCGTCTCGCGCACATGGCGCCGCCCAAGATCGCCGCGGCCATCGTCGAGCACATGCCGGAGTCCACGGAGGTCGAGAAGGTCGAGATTGCCGGCCCCGGATTCATCAACTTCTATCTCAACACCGCTGCCCACAACGAGATCATCGCCGAGGCGCGCCAGAAGGGCCAGGACTTCGGCCGCTCCGACTACGGCCACGGCGAGAAGGTCCAGGTGGAGTTCATCTCCGCCAACCCCACCGGCCCGCTCCACATCGGCCACGGCCGCTGGGCCGCCATCGGCGACTCGCTCTGCAACGTGCTCGACTTCGCCGGCTACGACGTCCAGCGCGAGTACTACGTGAACGACCACGGCTCCCAGATGGACGTCTTCGGCAACTCCATCTCCGAGCGCTACCTGCAGCTGGTGGAGGTCATGCGCGAGCAGGGCAAGACGGCCGACGAGGCCGTGGAGCTGCTCCTGGCCGACCGCGAGGCCTACGTGGACGACGAGGACGACGCGCACCCCGAGCTGCACCCCTACATGGACGCGTTCAACGAGAAGCTCGGCGGCAACTCCTACGGCGGCGACTACATCATCACGCTCGCCAAGGAGTTCTACGACGTCGACGGCGACAAGTGGGCGGACGTCGAGGAGGAGGTGCGCGCGCCGGAGTTCCGTGAGCGCGGTTACCAGATGCAGCTCGGCCGCATCAAGGAGACCTGCCACAACGCCCGTTGCGACTTCGACAACTGGAAGTCCGAGCGCCTCTTCTACGTGAAGGACGAGACGGGCACGTCGCCCATCGAGCGCACCTTCAAGATGCTCGAGGACCAGAACCTCCTCTACCGCACCGACGACAACGCGCTCTGGGTCAAGACCACGGAGTTCGGCGACGACAAGGACCGCGTGGTCCAGAAGTCCAACGGCGAGTACACCTACTTCGCCTCCGACGTGGCCTACACCTGGGACAAGATGACCGAATACGACTACGAGATCAACATCCTCGGCGCCGACCATCACGGCTACATCAAGCGCGTGCAGGCCGCAGCGGCGGCGATGGGCTACCCCGGCAAGTACGAGGTGCTGCTCGGCCAGTTCGTGAACCTGCTCCGCAACGGCGAGCCGGTGCGCATGTCCAAGCGCCGCGGCACGATGATCGCCTTCGACGAGCTGCTCGACGAGGCCGGCCCCGACGCGACCCGCTACACCCTCATCAGCCGCTCCTCCAACCAGACCATCGACTTCGACATCGAGGCCGTCAAGAAACAGGACTCCACCAACCCGGTGTACTACGTGCAGTACGCGCACGCGCGTATCTGCTCGATCCTGCGCCGCGCGGCCGGCGTGACGGTGGAGGAGGCCGAGGAGATGGGCATGGAGGCCGTCGCCGACAAGGCGATCGGGCCCGACCCGGACCTGTCGTTGCTCCTGGAGCCCACGGAGGCCGCGATCGCGCGCACGATGTCCAAGTTCCAGGACCTCATCATCAGCTGCGCCCGCGATCGCGCACCGTTCCGTCTGACCCACTACGTGCAGGAGCTGGCGAGCGAGTTCCACCGCTTCTATGGCGAGTGCCAGATCCTTCCGCGGGAGGGGAAGCCGATGGACGAGGCCCTCTCCAAGGCGCGCCTCGCCCTGGTCGACGCCGTGCGCATCAACCTCGAGGTGGCGCTCACGCTAATCGGCGTCTCCGCTCCCGACGCCATGTATCGCGAGGAGACCGTCGAGGTCGTCGAGTAGCGCCCAGGCTGGCACGTTTCCCAACGGCGCCGTCCCGCGTGCAGCGGGGCGGCGCTTCCTCTTGGCGCGGGCTCAAAAGTGCAGCGGTTGCACGGTTCGTCCATGTTTCCGCCGACCTTAAGGCCATATGTCTATGTACATGCAGCCTATTTGAGCCAAGATTCCCTTATGGTTCGGTTCTGTATGCTAATCGTAAGAACAGGGCAACTGTTGTCGCGATTATCCATGGAACCAAAACCATGAGGTTTGTTGAGGTGGCGGCCAGCGAACACGACGCTATGCGCCCTGCAGGGCTCTCGGGGCTGTGGCGTTTTCCGGGGGCGCCGCTTTATCGGGTTGATATGCTGTGTTTGGGTAAAGTGGGAATCGTCATTTATCTGATTCCTGGGAAGATGGCACCTTACTTGGGGAGGGGCTTACATGGAACTGCGCGAGTTCATGAGCGTTCGATGCGCGTGCAACATCGTCCGGCAGGAGACGCCCGCGTCGGAGCGGCTGACCTTTGAGGAGCTGGCTATCCTCTGCCACCTTTACGAGGCGGGCGAGGAGCTCAAGACGTCCGAGATCGCGGACTACCAGGGCGTGCTGCGCCCGACGATGACGCACCGCACCAACCACTTGGCGCGTCTCGGCCTCATCACGCGCCACGAGGGCACGCAGGACCGCCGCAACGTCTGCTGCGCGATCTCCGAGAAGGGCATCGAGGTCAAGGACCGCTTGACCCGCGAGGTCTGCGACCACATCCAGAACGGTGCGCCGCTGCACCGCTCGAGCCCCGAGCGCATCTGCAAGTTCATCGACGCGATGGGCACCGTCTTCTGCATGTCCGGCGACCTCGTGCTGCTGGCGCTCCAGATGAGCGGCGAGGACTCGCTGTCCGTGTCGCAGATCGTGCGCACGTTGGGCCTTTTGCAGCCCACGGTCTCGATGTCGGTCTCGAGCCTGGTGGACAACGGCCTGGTCGAGCGCAACCGCGCGACGCCCGACGCCACCCGCACGCTGCAGGTGAGCCTGCTGCCGGCCGGCAAGGAGCGCGCGCTCGAGCTTGCGGACCGCGTGAACCAGATCGTGGTGCGCCGCACGCGCCGCAGCTCGAAAGAGGGCTAGCGCAGAGGCCTCGCAACGCTGCGCGCCAGAACGTCCCCGGCGGCCGCCCCTCTTGGGAGGGGCGGCCGCCGTCCGTTGCGCCGCTTTTTTGACCGCGCGGAGCTGCAGGATTGAAAAGTCGGGGAACGGGCATCCTACGCTGTGGTACCATCCCCCCGACGGGCGACGTGAGGTTGCATCCTTGTTCGCCCCTTCCTTCCCTGAGCATAGCGGCGCCCTCCTTGTTCTTTGGGGGGCCTGAACCGTCGTGCGTGACGCCGACCCCCTGCTTGCTTGCGTGCTTTTGTGTCCCGGCCGCAGTCCGCGGCAGAGAGGAATCCCCCGATGGCAGACGACAATCCCACCCTTCCTTTGGACGAGGCATCGGGCGCTCCGGCCCCCGAGAACGTGGCCCCGACTCCTGTCGGGGGGTCTGCGCCCGAGAAGCCCAAGCGCACGCGAAAGCCTCGGGTGAAGAAGGCCGAGACCCCTTCCGAGGGGGAGGCGCCGGTGGAGCATGCGGGTTCGGAGGCTCCGGCGGAGGCAGCCCCTGAGAAGCCGAAGCGCGCGCGAAAGCCTCGCGCGAAGAAGGCGGAGGACGGGGCCCAGGAGGGCGAGGCCGCGACACCCGAGGCCGAAGCGCCGGTCGAGCCGGCCCCCGAGAAGCCCAAACGCGCTCGGCGCACCCGCAAGAAGAGCGGCCCCGACGAGGAGAAGCCCCAGAGCGAGACGGGTGTCGAGGCGTCCGCGGCGCCGTCGGAGAGCAACGGGGAAGACCAGAAGCCCGAGAAGCCGCAGGGCGACGGCTCCAAGGCCGACGAGCGGCCCCGTGACGAAAAGCCCCGTGACGAGAGGCCCAAGAACGAGGAGCGCCCCGACCCTCAGCGCCGCGACCGCAAGCAGGGCGGTGGGCAAAACGGCGGGGGCCAGAACGCGAGCGGCCAGGGTGGTCGCAACAACCGCAACAAGAACAACCGCAACGACCGTGGCAGCCGGCACAAGAAGCAGCCGGCCGCGCCGTCCCTCACGCGCGAGGAACTCGAGGGCATGAAGGTGGCCGAGCTGCGCGCCAAGGCGGCCGAGGTGGGCGTCGCGCCCCAGGGGCTGCGCAAGGCCGAGCTCGTCGACGCCGTGTACGACGCCGCCGCGCGGGCCGAGGGATTCCGCCCCGTGGCCGGCATTCTCGAGATAGCCAACGACAACTTCGGCTTCATCCGCACGGACGCCTACATGCAGGGCGAGGACGACGCCTTCGTGCAGCAGAACATGATCCGCCAGTGGGGCCTGCGCCCCGGCGACTATGTCGAGGGCACCGTGCGACCTGCGGCGCCCGGCAACAAGTTCCCGCCGCTCGCGCACATCACCGCGGTCAATGGCAAGGCGCCGGAAGAGGCCAAGGGTCGGCCGCGCTTCCGCGACCTCACGCCCATCTATCCCAACGAGCGGCTCAAGATGGAGAACGGCCAGACCTCGATCACCGGTCGTGTGATCGACCTCGTCGCGCCCATCGGCAAGGGGCAGCGCGGCCTCATCGTGAGCCCGCCCAAGGCGGGCAAGACCACGGTGCTCAAGCACATATGCCAGTCCATCGCGCACAACAACCCGGAGGTGCACCTCATCTGCCTTCTGGTGGACGAGCGTCCCGAAGAGGTCACGGACATGCAGCGCTCCATCAAGGGCGACGTCGTGGCCTCGACCTTCGACATGCCCGCGGACAACCACACCAAGGTGGCCGAGCTGGTGATCGAGCGCGCGAAGCGCCTGGTGGAGCAAGGGGAGGACGTCGTGGTGGTCCTCGACTCCATCACACGTCTGGCTCGTGCCTACAACCTTGCCGCGCCCGCCTCCGGCCGCATCCTGTCCGGCGGCGTCGACTCCGCCGCCCTCTACCCGCCCAAACGCTTCCTGGGCGCGGCGCGCAACATCGAGAACGGCGGCTCGCTCACGATCATCGCCTCCGCGCTCGTGGACACCGGATCCAAGATGGACGAGGTGATCTTCGAGGAGTTCAAGGGCACCGGCAACATGGAGCTCAAGCTGGACCGCGAGCTGGCCGACAAGCGCATCTTCCCGGCCGTGGACCCGGTGGCGTCGGGCACCCGCAACGAGGACCTGCTCATGTCGCCGCAGATGGCCCCGTTTGTGTGGGGGCTGCGCCGCGTGCTCGCGAACATGAACAACGCGGAGCGGGCCGAGGCGTCGCTCGTGAAGGGGCTCAAACAGACGGCGACGAACGAGGAGTTCCTGATCCGGAGCGCGAAGAAGGCCGCCAAGACGGACTACATGGACTAGGGCGCCCGACGCTCGGACGCGGTCATATGGGAAACGCCCTGCGGTGCTCGGCATCGCAGGGCGTTTCTTCTTGGCTACGCCGCCTTCGCGTACCAGTTGCCGATGGCGCGCTCGATGGCCATGACCAGGTCCACCGGCAGCAGCTTGCAGGCGATGTTCATCAGGGCCACGTCGGGGCTCGTGAAGATGCAGTCCTTGCCCCGTATCGCCTTGCGGAGCGCGGTGGCCGCGCAGGCGTCGGCGTCCTCGAAGCCGATCCAGGTGAAGTGGCGCACCTCGGCCTGGTTGCCCGGGTCGTCGAGGAAGCGCGTGTGCATGAACTTGGGGCACACGGCGCTCACGTGGATGCCGGTGCCGTCCAGCTCGAAGTTGAGGGCGCGGGACAGGTCGAGCACGAAGCGCTTGGTGGCGCCGTAGGTGGAGAGGCCCGGCTGCGGCACGAGGGCGGCGGCGCTCGCGATGTTCACGATGCGCGACCCGGCGTGCATGAAGGGCAGGCTCACGTAGCTCATCTCCAGCACCGCGAGACAGTTGAGCCTCACCATGTTGGCGTTCTGCTCCCGGCCGATGGACTCGAAGTCGCCGAACTTCCCGAAGCCGGCGCAGTTGAAGAGCCACTGCACATTGGGGTCGTCCTCGGCCTTGAGCGCGTCCTCGACCGCCGTGAAGCTCGCTGGGTCCGTGAGGTCGAGCGGCATCACGCGCGATGGCGTGGACAGCTTGGCCGCGACGGCGTCGAGCTGCTCCTTCTTGCGGGCGATGAGCCAGATCTCGTCGAGCGGCCCTCCCGAGCCGGCGTCCAGCAACTTGACGAAGTCCTCTCCCAGGCCGGACGACGCTCCGGTGACGATGGCGATGTTTCGCACGGTTTCCTCCTGACTGCGAACGGGCGCTCGGGGCGCCGTTGACGAGGCGCCGCTGTTCGACAGGTACCCAGCGTCCGGGTTCGGCGCCCCCGGTTTGCTTAGGTTTCAGAGAATGAACGGATCGCCGCGCGCTGTCTCGGGCGCCACGACCGGCGGTCAATGGGTACAGAGCGAGTGCCCGGAAGAAGGCAGGCCGGCCGTGCGTGCGGGCAACCTGCGCTATAGTGCTGGACAACGCAAAAGAATCATGCGCGACGGTAACCGCAGCTAAAACCCACCCAGCCGTTGCTTCTTCTCGTCCCCGGGCACCGAGGGGACGCCTAACGACCGGAACCGGTTTTTCCCTGCGTCGCCCCGCGAGCGCTCGAGAGGGAAGGCCCATGGTCGCCGATTTCAAATCAAGAGCCATCTTCGCCGGCTTGGCGGGCGCCGCCCTGTGGTCGGTGCCTGTCGTGGCCGTGGCCCAGCCCGCGGGCTCGTCGGTAATCGCGCCGGCCGTGTCCGGAGCAGTGGGCGCCGTCGCGGGCGCTCTTGTCGCCGGTGGCTGCTCGCTTCTGTACCTGCGCCAGGAACGGCGCGAGACCGCCGCCCGTATGGCCGAGCTCGAGGCGCGGCTCGCCGAGACCCTTGCGGACTCGCTTCCCGAGACGGTGGGCCGTCACGCGGCATCCGGTTCCGGCGCGAGGCCGACGCTCGAGGCCGTCGCCGCCTGGCGCGCCCACGAGGAGGTCACGAACACGTCGTCGCTGTCCCTCGACCCGGAGGACAGCGGCCTCATTCCGAGCGTTGCCACGGCGACGGAGGACGTCGCTGCGGCCGCCGAGTCGGAGACGTTCGAGCGCTCCGGGCTTGAGGCGCTCGTGGAGCCGAAGCTCCGGGATGACGCCCCGTTCGCCGATGTTCGGGAGTGGGAGTCCCGCGTGCCCACGCTCGACTGGGACGAGCCGGCCGAGTCGATGGCTTCGTCCCAGCAGCCCGTGGCCGATCCGCTCTCCGAGAAACGGGCGACGGCCGCCCAGACGGGGATCCATACTGCGGTGGATCTGGACTACGAGGACGTCGCGAGCGAGTACGTGGAGCGCGAGACGTTCCGTCAGCGGATGCTCACGCTGTCCAAGGGCGTTGCGAAGGTGCTGCAGGAGCGCCTCTCCTTCGACATGATGGAAGACCTGCCGATGATCCAGCGGGCCGATGGCTCGGTGGGCGACGTCGGCACCTCCTGGTGGGAGAACGCGGTGGAGGAGGACGGGCTCGAGATCAGCCGCGACCTCGGCAAGGCCATCCCGGACGTCGAGCAGACGGCCAGTGAGTACCGGAAGTCCGGCCTGGACTCGAGCGCGGCCTTCGACCTGCCATTCGTGTATCCGGAACGTTCGACCCCGCGCGCATCTGCGACCGCTGGCAACACCGGTGAGTCGCGTTCGTACGCCAAGGGCCAGGAGCCGATGGGGCGGCCGAACGTGCGTCGCGCGGCCGACATCGCCAAGCGCATCCCGACGATGGAGCCGGAAGCGTTCCCCGAGGAGCCGCCGCGCGAGTACGACCGCGACGCCTGGGACATCGCGCTCGAGGCGCTCGACGAGCACTTCGACGACAACCTCGTGACGGGAACCAGGGTGGACTTCGCCGACCTTGTGGGCGGGGGCGACACGCTCGACGAGCCGGACGGCCTGGAACGCAGCACCCGCCACTTGGGGTTCCGCGCGCCCGCCGGGCATCCCGAGGTGACCGACACGAGCAGCTATGTGGACTTCTTGGTCTCGAGCGAGTTCGCCGCTGTGAGCCCCAAGGTCGGGGCACGAGCGCTGAAGGTACTGGCGGCGTCTCGGTAGGTCATGGTTTCTCGAAGCAACGGACACACAACGCGCACGAGGCCGGGCTCCCGGTGGTGGGCAGCGGCCCTTGTGCTGTGGGTGCTCTTCGTGTGGTCGCGTTCGCTGTACGGCGGCGACGAGTCGTCCGGCCAGAGCCTGTGGGTGGTCGAGCGCGTTCGGTGGCTGTTCGAGGCCCTGGGCGTGACCGATGCCGACACAATGACGTTCATCGTGCGCAAGACGGCGCACTTCTTGGAGTATCTCGTGCTCGGGGTGCTGGCGTCGCTCGCGTTCGGGCCGTGGCGGACGCACGGGCGTGAACGGGTTCGGCGCGCGGTCGCCGCTGCCGTCGTGTACGCCTGCGTTCCCGTCGCCGACGAGACGATTCAGCTCTTCGTGCCCGGCCGGGCCGGCATGGTCGCGGACATGCTGCTCGACATGAGCGGCTGCGCCACCGGCCTCTTGCTCGCGTGGCTGGCCACGGCGCTGCGTCGCAAACACGTGCAATTGGGGACGTAGCAATTTGTCACGTGGTTTCGCGCCTGATATCAATCAGGAAATGACGTGAAGAACCGCTCCGTCCCCTTTTACACCTTTTACACATCGCAGGGTGCGATAGACGTCCCGGCGGTCTGCGCGCGGAGGACGCGGACGGGGAGCCCGTCCGGAACGGCTGCCAGCACGTTCGCGGCAGAGGCGTCGCCAAGGCACGCCGCCACCATCGAGGACCCAGAGCCGCTGATCCAGAACGCGCAGGCGCCGGCGTCGAGGCAGGCCTCACGGCAGGCATCGTAGTCACGGATCAGTGGCCTCCGGTAGGGCTCGTGGAGCCGGTCGTGTGAGGCACGGCCGAGCAGGGCGCCGTCCCCGCGCTCCAAGGCGCGCACCACCCCGAAGCACCGACCCAGCTGGCGCGCGGCGTCGGCGTGCGCGACGGTCGCCGGCAACGCGCGCCGAGCGTCCTCCGTGCGCACCTCGTACGGGGGAGAGATCACGACGAACCGCCATTCGGGAGCCACGTCGCTCTGTAGGCACGTGACCTCGCCCTCCGTCACGAAGGACGCGGTGAGGCCGCCGCACACGGCCGGCGCCACGTTGTCCGGGTGTCCCTCGATGGCGCACGCGCGGCGCAGCGTCTCCTCCCGGTCCCATGGGAGCCCCGCGCTCGCGAGACCGGCCGCCACTCCGGCCACGATGCAGGTGGACGACGACCCCAGGCCGCCGGACAGCGGCACGCCCACGGTCTGCGACAGTGCGACCGTTTGCGGGGGCAGTCCGAGTGACGCGCGCGTCTCGTTGAACGTGCGCCAGGCCAGGTTGTGCGTGTCGGCAAAGCGCGGCGGGCACCCCGAGAAGTCCGTCTCGGGCGCCGGCGCGAAGGTGAAGGTGTTCTCGAGCGTCAGCGCGAGGCCGAGGCAATCGAACCCGGGCCCCAGGTTCGCGCTCGTGGCCGGCACCGCGACGGTCAGCGGCCTTTCCAGCACGGCGCTCACTCACAGACCTCCGAGGACGCGGCCACCTCGCGTGCGGTCCCGAAGACGCGGGCGCAGGCCTGCTCGACGTACGCCGGCACCTCCTCGGGCGCGATGACGTCCGTGAAGCGCACCTCGCGCTCTCGCAGGTCCGAGAGCTGCGCGGGCGGCGTGAGCCCCGTCCGCTCGGCCAGCACGTCCATGCACTGGAAGTCGCTCAGGCTCGAGTCATCCTCGCCGATGGCCTGCAGCACGGAGCGCGAGAACTTGAACGGGCTCGCCGTGGCCAGCGCCACCCGCACATGGCCGCTTGGCTCTGTCTCGTCCATTACGGCCTTGGCCACGCCCGTGTGGGGGTCGAGCAGCACGCCCTCCTCCCGCCAGGTGCGGCCGATCGTGGCGCGGGTCCTCTCGTCGTCGGCGCGTCCGCAGGAGAAGCTCGCACGGACCTGCTCCATCAGGCGCTCGGGAACGGTGTACACGCCCTTCTCGGCGAGGTCCCGCATCAAGGACGAGACCAGCTCCACGTCGCCGTCGCTCGCGAGGTACAGGAGGCGCTCCAGGTTGCTCGACACGAGGATGTCCATCGAGGGCGAGATGGTCCTGTGGAAGTCGCGGCGCCTGTCGTAGACGCCCGTGCGGAGGAAGTCGTAGAGCACGTCGTTGGCGTTGGAGCACACCACGAGGCGGCCGACCGGCAGTCCCATGCGCTTGGCGTAGTAGCCGGCCAGCACGTCGCCGAAGTTGCCCGTGGGCACGAAGAAGTCCAGCTCGTCGCCCAGTTCGAGCGCGCCCGTCCGCACCAGCTGCAGATAGGCGTCGAGGTAGTAGGTCACCTGTGGGGCCAGGCGCCCCACGTTGATGGAGTTGGCGCTCGAGAGCACCTGGCCCTTCTCGGCCAGCCGCTCGGCGAGCGCGCGGTCGCCGAAGGCGCGCTTGACCTGCGTCTGCGCGTCGTCAAAGGTGCCGGACACCGCGCACACCGCCACGTTGTCGCCGGCCTGGGTGACCATCTGCAGGCGTTGGACGTCGCTCACGCCGCCGTCGGGATAGAAGACGCACACGCCGGTGCCGGGCTTGTCGGTAAAGCCCGCGAGCGCCGCCTTGCCCGTGTCGCCCGAGGTCGCCGTCACCACCATGACCTCGCGGCCGTCGCCCTGGCGCGCGACGCCCATGAGCTGCGGGAGCATCTGGAGCGCGACGTCCTTGAACGCGCTCGTGGGCCCGTGGAAGAGCTCCAGGAGCCAGTCGTCGCCGACGGCCGTCACCGGTGTGACGGCGGGCGAGTCGAAGGTCCCGGTGTACGCCCGGCGCACGCACCCGGCCACCTCTTGTTCCGAGAAGTCCGGCAGCTGCTTGCCGAGCACGAGGCGCGCGTTGGCGTCGTAGTCGTTCGCGAGCAGCTGGGCGGGGTCGAGGCACGGCGTCAGCACGCCGTCGGAGACGAACAGGCCGCCGTCGGGCGCGATGCCCTCCAGTATTGCTTGCTTGCTTGTTACGGGTTCCGAGAAGCCGCGGGTGCTGTGGTAGAAAAGGCTCATTGGCCGGCCCCTTTGATTTCGGTCGGTTAGCTCGTTGCATCGTACGCGCTGGGCGCATCGGCCCCGCTGTTCCCTCCCTTTCGAGAGATTGGATTTAACCATGAGGTTCGCGTTGCTCGGCTGCGGCGTCGTCGGTGGCGGCGTGGCCAAGATCGTGGACGAGAAGGTCCCCTCGCTGGAGCTGGTGCGCATCCTGACCCTCCCGGGCGAGATTGACGACCCTCGCCAGACCTCGGACATCGGCGACATCGTGAACGACGACACCGTCGAGGCCGTGGTTGAGGCCATGGGCGGCCTGGAGCCGGCCCACACCTTCATTCTGCAGTGCCTCAACGCCGGGAAGTCCGTGGTCACCTCCAACAAGGCCGTGGTGGCGGCGTTCCTGCCCGAGTTCGCCGCGGCCGCCGAGGCCAGCGGCGCGGGGCTCTTCATCGAGGCCACCTCTGGCGGCGGCGTGCCCTGGATCGCCTCCATTGTGAAGGCGCGCCGCATCGACGCGCTCTCCGAGGTCTACGGCATCCTCAACGGCACCTCCAACTATCTGATCCACTCGATGGAGACGCTCGGCACGGAGTTCGACACGGCGCTCGCGGAGGCGCAGTCCCTCGGCTATGCCGAGCGCGACCCCTCCGCCGACATCGACGGCATCGACACCGCGAACAAGTGCGTGATCAGCGCCACGGTGGCCTTTGGCAGCCTGTGCCGCCGCGACATCCCGGTGCACGGCATCCGCAACCTCACGGCGGCGGACATCGCGTTCTTCCGAAGCTCGTTGGGGCGCGCCCCGCGGCTCATGGCCCGGGCGATTCAGCGGGACGGCGCGTATGCGGCCTGCGTCGAGCCGGTGCTGCTGCCGGTGGGCTCCGTCGAGGCCAACGTCCCTGCGAACTACAACCTCGCCACCTTGGTGGGCGACACCGTGGGCACGCTCAAGTTCTACGGCCAAGGGGCCGGCTCGCTGCCCACCGGCAACGCCATCGTGCAGGACCTTCTCGACTGCGCAGGGGGCGAGCGCCCAGCCTACGCCACCGAGACCACGCTTCAGTGGGACCCCGCGCTCCTAGCCGGCGACTACGTGTTCCGCTCCTCCGTCGAGGTCCCGGGCGCGCAGCCCATGGGCGAGGGCCCGGACGGTCAGACGTACTGGCTTTTGCACGACGCGGACTGCGAGGCGGCCGGTGCTGCGGCCGACGCTCTGCTGGCGGCCGATCCCGCCGCCCTTATGGCCGCGCTTGGCACGACGGCGTAGCCGGCCGAGGCGTGCCCGTCCCTCTCGTCCCACCCCGAGCCCCGCAAAGGAGCTTCCCTTGATCAAGATCACCAAGTTCGGCGGCAGCTCCGTCGCCTCCGCCGACCAGTTCGCGAAGGTCAAATCCATCATCGAGGGGGACCCGAGCCGCCGGTTCGTCGTCGTGTCGGCGGCGGGCAAGCGCTTCTCGGGCGACAACAAGGTCACCGACCTGCTGTACCTCGTGAACGCCCACAAGGACTATCACGTGGACTATTCGGGTCTGATGGACGACATCGAGGGACGCTTCCTCGACATCCAGCGGCAGCTCGGCCTCACGTTCCCGGTGGAGGAGAAGTTCGACGAGCTGCGCGGCCACCTCAAGACCGACTCGCCGGAGTACGTCATCTCCCGCGGCGAGTGGTTCACCGCGCACCTCATGGCCGAGTACCTCGGGCTGCCCTTTGTGGACGCGGCGGACGCCATCATCTTCCACCACGACGGCTCGCTCGACCTGGAGAGGACCGCCGCGCGGGTCCGGGACGTCGTGGTGCGCGTGGGCAGTTTCGTGATGCCCGGCTTCTACGGGGCCACCGTGGACGGCGACATCAAACTCTTGGACCGAGGCGGTGGCGACATCACGGGCTCCATCCTCGCGAACGCCCTCTCGGCGGACCTCTACGAGAACTGGACGGACGTGTGCGGCTTCCTCACCGCGGACCCGCGCATCGTCGACGACCCGCTCACCATCGAGCGCATCACCTTCGACGAGATGCGCGAGCTCTCCTACATGGGCGCCAACGTGCTCCACGAGGAGGCCATCTTCCCGGTGCGCGAGGCCAACATCCCGATCGCGATCCTCAACACCAACCAGCCGGACGCCACGGGGACCATCATCCGCGAGCGCGTCGAGCCCCACGCCAACGACCCGATCATCACGGGCATCGCCGGCAAGAAGGACTTCATGTCCATCTATGTGGGCAAGACGCACATGTCCAACGCGGTGGGCTTCCTGCGCCAGGTGCTGTCCATCTTCGAGCGCTACCACGTCTCGGTGGAACACGTTCCCACAGGCGTGGACTCGTTCTCGATCGTGGTCAACGGCGCGGACGTGAAGGACTCCATCTACTCCATCGTCGCGGACATCCAGCGCGAGGTGCACCCGGACGAGGTCAAGGTGATCGACCGTCTCGCGCTCGTCTCGGTGGTGGGCCGCAACATGAGCCGCCGTCCCGGAACCGCAGGTAAGCTGCTGGGGACGCTGGGTAACGCCGGTATTAACGTGCGCATGATCTCTCAGAGCTCCCAGGAGATCACCATCATCATCGGGGTCGACAACGACGACTTCGAGCGCACCGTGGGGGCCATCTACGACGCGTTCGTGATCGAGGAAGGGGAGTGACCGTGGGGCTGGCAGACCGCGGGCCCCAGGGCCCGAACGTTGCGATTCTCGGCGCGACCGGCGCGGTGGGGCGCCAGATGATGCAGTGCCTGCAGGAGCGGCATTTCCCGCTCGGGGAGCTGCGCCTGTTGGCGTCCGCGCGCTCCGCCGGACAGCAGATGTGCTGGAACGGCCGCATGATCACGATCCAGGAGGCGACGCCCGAGAGCTTCGAGGGCATCGACCTGGTGCTCGGTGCGGCCGAGAACGACGTCGCCGAGCGCTTGCTGCCGCACGCCGTCAAAGCCGGCGCCGTGGTGGTCGACAACTCGAGCGCGTACCGTCTCGACCCCGAGGTGCCACTCGTGGTGCCCGAGGTGAACCCTGAGGACGTAGCGTGGAACACGGGCATCATCGCGAACCCCAACTGCTCCACCATCATCGCGCTCGTGTGCCTCGCGCCGCTCGACCGCGCCGCCGGCCTCAATCGCGTGGTGTGCTCCACCTATCAGGCCGCGAGCGGCGCTGGCATGCCTGGCATCGAGCAGCTCGAGACCGAGAACGCTGCCATCGTCGAGGGCCGCAAAGTGCCCGCGCCGCGCGTGTTCCCGTACCAGCTCGCATACAACCTGATCCCGCAGATCGGCGGGTTCGACGCGGCGGGCTACACCTCCGAAGAGATGAAGATGCAGAACGAGGGCCGCAAGATCCTCCACAACGACGGCCTTGCCGTGAACTGCACGTGCGTCCGCGTGCCGGTGGCGCGTTCCCACAGCGAGTCCATCACGGTGGAGCTCGACAGCCCGTTGACGCCGGACGAGGCCCGTGTTGTCTTGGCCGCCGCTCCGGGCGTTCGCGTGGTGGACGACCCGAGCTGCCGAGAGTACCCGATGCCGCTCGACACCTCCGAGCAGGACCTCGTGTATGTGGGGCGCATCCGTGAGGACATCTCCGCACCCGAGGGGACGAATGGCCTCACGTTCTGGTGCTGCGGCGACCAGATTCGCAAGGGCGCCGCCACGAACGCGGTCCAGATCGCGGAGCTGCTGCTGTAGCAGGCGAGGGTGCGGCAGGAGTGCATGGGCGGTCGCATGGTGCGGCCGCCTTTTTGTTGGCGGGTCGGCGCCGGACCGGACTCGTGGCCGTGGGGATGCGCGGAGACGTTTGCCCGCAAACGGGGGATGTGGGGAAACGTTTGCCCGCAAAATGTGGCGGGTCTTTGCGGGGAAACGGGGCGAGAAGTGGCCTCCCAGCCATGCCGACCTGGCGTTTGTCGTTGCGGGGAACCGGTTCTCCGCAATGGTTTGCGCGGAAACGTTTCTCCGCAAATGTCGCAGCGGGGCGATGTGCCGGGCGTGGCTGAGCCGTGCGTACGAAGAAGGCCAAGTGGCACCTCCGCCACCTGGCCTCTCGTATCTGTGGTGCGCCTGGCGCGATTCGAACGCGCGACCAGCGGTTTAGAAGACCGGTGCTCTGTCCCCTGAGCTACAGGCGCTTGTGCAGCAACGAGTGTAGACCAAGCGGGGAGGGCCGGCGCACGGTGGCATCGTATGGCTCCCGGTGGTGCGTGCTGACAGACGAGAGGGTCGCTTCCGGGCTAGGCGGGCACCTGAAAGGCAGCTTCTTGAAAAAGTCGGAATTCGTGCTTGCAAACCCCGAGGGCGTTGTCGCACAATATCCCTCGCACCGCATCGGTGGGAGATGGTGGGCGTAGCTCAGTTGGCAGAGCGACGGACTGTGGCTCCGTAGGTCGAGGGTTCGAGCCCCTTCGCCCACCCCATTCTGCTTGTGCGCACATAGCACGGACCGTTAGCTCAGCTGGTAGAGCAGGGGACTCTTAATCCCAAGGTCCAGGGTTCGAACCCCTGACGGTCCACCATTTGACTCTCATGCGAACCCCTCCGATGGAGGGGTTTTGTTTTGGCTTTCGGCATCGTTATCGCACCCCTGGACGCTTGGGAGAGAGCCGTTTGTCCGCACCTGGACGCTTCGGAGAGAGCCGTTTGTCCACGCTCCGATCGGCTGGAGCGTGGACAAATCGCTTTGACCGAAGCGTCCAACCGTGGACATTTCGTTCTCTCCGAAGCGTCCAACGGTTAGGTTGTGCGCGAACTGGGTTACACCCGAACGATTCACGACTCGTCCCTTGGTTTAGGGGTAGGATGGGTGCTGATCAAAAAAGTTCGGATAGAACCAAGTTCGAGGAGCGATGCACATGGATGACGACGCGCGCTGCCATCACAGGATTCGCGAGGACGTCCCGGAGCTGTACTACTCACTGGCGGACCGGCTCGCCTCGGTCATGAGCCGCCTGGCCGTGGGCGGTGCCCCGCGACCCGTCCCGGACGAGGTGCCCTTGTTGCCCGTCGATGACCGACCGGGCCTGAGCTCGCGCGAGCGCCGCCAACTGCAGGACAACCTGCGCGGGTCCATGGCCGTCCTGAGCCACCTCGTCGCAAGCGGCGGTGAGGCAACTGCCACCGAGCTTCGCGAAGCCACCGGCCTGTCCGGCGCGCGCGTATCAAACATCTGCACGGCCCTCGAAGAGAAGGGCGTCATCGAGCGCAGCCACCGCCACAAGGACCGCCGCAAAGTGACCATCGCCCTCACCGCCACCGGACGCGAGTTCGCCGAGGACAAGATGGACTTCGTCCGTGGCGTCGTTGCGGACTTCCTGTGGGACCTGGGCGAAGAGGACTCCCGGGAGCTCGTGCGCATCCTCGACCGCATGCTCGACGTGATTGAGCAGCGTCATGGCGCTTCCACTGCGGAAGCGCTTGCGTCTCAGCAATCCGAGGAGGATCATCAGTGAAGCTGCTTCGCTTTTACCAGG
Source organism: Kribbibacterium absianum (assembly GCF_030067705.1). GTDB lineage: Bacteria > Actinomycetota > Coriobacteriia > Coriobacteriales > Atopobiaceae > Kribbibacterium > Kribbibacterium absianum. The sequence continues at coordinate 60,298 of NZ_JASJEX010000004.1, read as the reverse complement.
GGCACGTCTTTGCGTGGGTCGTCTGCGTCACGTTGTTGATCGTCCAGGCGAACCTCACGCTGTCGCTGCCCACCTACATGAGCGACATCGTCGACGTCGGTCTCCAACAGGGCGGCATCGAGAGCCCCACGCCCGAGACCGTCAGCGCCGACGCGCTGGACGACCTTTCCATGTTCATGAGCGACAATGACTGGAAGACCGTAGACGCGGCCTACTCCGCACCGGACGCTGAGGGCATCCGCACCTACACCGGCACGGACGAGGAGGCCGCGAGCGACGGCGCTGTGGGCTCTGCGCTCGGGTTGCCGGAATGCGTGGTTCTGGCCCTTGAGCAGGGCATCTCCACGGACCAGATGGACACGGACCTGCTCGGGTCCGGCGCTCAGGCTGCCCCGGCCGCAGGTGCCGCGCAGGCAGCGAACCCCCAGGCTGCCGCAGTGGCCCAAGCGGGCCCCAAGCAGCTGGCTGCCATGGAGGCCATGCAAAAGGCCCAAAAGGACGGCAAGATCACCCTCGACACCGTCCGCGCCCTCTATGACTCCGGCCTCGTGACGCGCGACCAACTCGTGGAGTCCGCCGACAACATGGCCGACGCCATGGGCTCAACCGGCGGCACGATCATCGACCAGCGCGCCGTGGACTATGTGAAGCAGGAGTACGAGGCCCAGGGCATCGACCTCGACCAGGTGCGCTCCGACTACCTCAACCACATCGCGTTCATCATGTTCCTGATCTGCGCGGGCACGCTCGTCACCACCGTCGTCGACGGCCTGGTCGCCAGCCGCGCCGCCGCGGCCATCGCGAGGGACACCCGCTCGCGGCTGTTCAAGAAGGTCATGCGGCTGTCGCCCGCCGAGGTCAACCAGTTCAGCCAGGCGTCGCTGATCACGCGGTGCACCAACGACGTCACGCAGGTGCAGCAGATCTGCGTGATGTCGATGCGCATGGTGATGCTCGCGCCGATCATGGGCATCGTCGCGTTCCTCCGCGTGACGGCCACACACACGGGCCTCGAGTGGATCATCGGTGTGGCGATCCTCGTGATCTGCGCCGTCATGGGGCTCCTGCTCGGCTTCACGCTGCCCAAGTTCCAGAGGATGCAGTCGCTCGTGGACCGTGTGAACCTCGTCGCCCGTGAGATGCTCGACGGCATCATGCCGATCCGCGCCTTCGGCCGCGAGGACTACGAGAAGGGACGCTTCAAACAGGCCAACACCGAGCTCATGGACACGCAGCTTTTCGTGAACCGCGCGATGTCCTTCGCGATGCCGGCTATCACCCTGGTGATGAACCTGATCGTCGCCTCGATCGTGTGGTTCGGCGCGAGCGGAATCGAGAACGGCAACCTGCAGGTGGGCACGATGATGGCGTTCATCACCTACACGATGCAGATCGTGATGGCCTTCATGATCCTTGCCATGGTCTCCGTGATGCTGCCGCGCGCGATGGTGTCCGCCGAGCGCATTTCCGACGTCCTCGACTGCAAGGTCTCCATCACCGACCCCGAGGACCCCAAGACGCCCGCGCCCGGCGTTCACGGCGAGCTGGCGTTCGACGACGTCACGTTCACCTACCCGGACGCGACCGACCCCGTGGTGGAGGGCGTCTCCTTCACGACCACGCCCGGCAAGCGCGTCGCCATCATCGGCTCGACCGGCTCCGGCAAGTCGACGCTCGTGCAGCTGATCCCTCGGCTCTACGACGCCACAAAGGGCGCCGTCACGCTCGACGGCGTCAACGTGAAGGACATGGCGCTCCAGGACCTCCGCAGCCGCGTGGGCTACGTGCCGCAGCAGGGGCTGCTCTTCTCGGGGACCGTCGAGGAGAACATCAAGTTCGCGAGCGCTAACATCTCGGACCAGGCCATGGAGAAGGCCGCCGGCGCCGCGCAGGCGGCGGACTTCATCGCCGAGAAGGACGGCGGCTACCAGGGCGCCATCGCGCAAAAGGGGTCCAACGTGTCCGGTGGCCAGCGCCAGCGCCTGTCCATCGCGCGCGCCCTGGCCAAGGACCCCGAGGTGCTCGTCTTCGACGACTCGTTCTCGGCGCTCGACTACAAGACGGACGCGGCCCTGCGCGCGGCCCTCAAGCACGACTACCCCGAGTGCGCGGTGGTCGTGGTGGCCCAGCGCGTTGCCACGATCATGGACGCCGACGAGATCCTCGTGCTCGACCAGGGCCACGTGGCCGGCCAGGGCACCCACGAGGAGCTGTTGCGCTCCTGCCCGACGTACCTGGAGATCGCGACGTCGCAGCTCTCGGCGCAGGAGCTGGGCCTCACGGAGGAGGACGTGGACCGTATGCTCGGCAGGCCTGCGCGGAAGCTGGACGAGGCCATTGACAGCGAGGTGGCCCTCTTGGAGGACGGCTTCGCTGCGAACGGTTCTCGCACGAAGGGAGGCGAGCGCTGATGCCGCCGATGGGACCTGGCGGCCGTCGCCGCACGACAGAAAAGGCAAAGGACTTCAAGGGCACGATGGCCGCGCTGCTTGGCTACGTCAGGCCGCACCTTGTGGGCATCTGCTTCTCGCTCGCGTTCGCCATCGTGTCCGTCGTGCTCAGCGTGCTCGGCCCGGACATCCTCGGCCAGGCCACGACGCTCCTCTTCGACGGCCTCGTGAACATGGTGCAGGGGACGGGCGGCATCGACTTCGACGGCATCGCCCGCGTGCTGCTCGTGCTCGTCGGCCTGTACGTGTGCAGCTGCGGCGCGCAGTTCGTGCAAGGGCTCATCATGACCGGGGTGACCCAGAGGATCACCTTCCGCCTGCGGGCCGACATCGCGGCCAAGATCGCCGAGGTGCCGATGGGCTACTTCGAGACCCACTCCAAGGGCGACGTGCTCTCCCGCATCACGAACGACGTCGACACGCTCGGCCAGTCGCTGAACCAGGCCATCACGCAGGTGATCACGTGCGTCACCCAGGTCATCGGCGTCACGGTCATGATGTTCGCCATCAGCCCGGTCCTGGCCGGCGTGACGCTGCTCACGCTGCCGGTGGCCCTCGTGATCGTGCTCGTCGTCGTGCGCTTCTCCCAGCGCTACTTCTTGGCCCAGCAGAACGAGTTGGGCGTGGTCAACGGCATCGTCGAGGAGGACTTCGGCGGCCAGTCCGTGATCCAGGTCTTCGATCGCGGCGAGCAGAGCGCGACGGAGTTCGACCGCGCCAACGACGACCTGTACGACAGTGCTTGGAAGAGCCAGTTCTATGGCGGCATCATGCAGCCGCTCATGAACTTCGTGTCCAACATGGGCTACGCGGCCGTGGTCATCGTGGGCGCCGGGCTCGCGGCGGGCGGGTCGATCACCATCGGCGACATCCAGGCGTTCATGCAGTACGTGCAGAACTTCACGTCGCCGATCACCCAGCTGGCCAACGTCTCCGCACAGCTCCAGGCCATGGCCGCGGCGGCCGAGCGCATCTTCGAGTTCCTGGGCGCGCCGAGCGAGTCGGAGCCCGCACGTCCCGAGACGCCCGGGGCGCGTCCGGGCGCGGTTCGGTTCGAGGACGTCGACTTTGGCTACCTGCCCGGCCAGACCGTGATTCATGACTTCTCGTGCGACGTGAGGCCGGGCCAGACGGTCGCCATCGTGGGGCCCACTGGCGCCGGCAAGACCACGCTGATGAAGCTCATGATGCGCTTCTATGACGTGGGCTCCGGGCGCGTGCTCGTGGACGGCGAGGACGTGCGCGACTACGAGCGGGGCGAGCTGCGTGGGCAGTTCGGGATGGTGCTGCAGGACACGTGGCTCTTCGAGGGCACGATTCGCGAGAACATCCGCTACGGGCGCCTCGACGCCACCGACGAGGAGGTGGAGGAGGCCGCGAGGATCGCGCGGTGCGACCACTTCATCCACACGCTGGCCGGCGGCTACGACTTCCGGATCAACGAGGAGGCGAGCAACGTGAGCCAAGGCCAGCGGCAGCTGCTGACAATCGCCCGCGCCGTGCTGGCCGACCGCCCGGTGCTGATCCTGGACGAGGCGACGAGCAATGTGGACACCCGTACCGAGGTGTTGATCCAGGAGGCGATGGACCGGCTGATGGAGGGGCGCACGAGCTTCGTGGTGGCGCACCGCTTGAGCACGATCCGCAACGCGGACCTGATCCTCGTGATGCGCGACGGCAACGTGGTCGAGAAGGGCACGCACGGGGAGCTGCTCGAGAGGAACGGCTTCTACGCGGAACTCTATAACGCTCAATTCGCCAACTGCGACTAACGCCTCCGGACGCTTGGGAGAGAGCCATTTGTCCACGTCTGGACGCTTGGGAGAGAGCCATTTGTCCACGCTCCGATCGGCTGGAGCGTGGACATTTCGCTTTGACGGGTGTGCCCGGCGCCGGCGATGAGTCCGCGCCCGTCGGGTTCCGACCACGGGTGGCAGGCGATACCGCGCCCGGACGCTCGGGAGAGAGCCGTTTGTCCACGCTGCGCCTGGCTGGAGCGTGGACATTTCGCTTTGACCGAAGCGTCCAACCGCGGACATTTCGCTCTCTCCGAAGCGTCCGGGGTAGGAGGTAGCTGGTATACCGACTGATGTCTCTCGATATGATTCAGTGTTTGTCTTGTAATCTTAACGGGTGCTGAATCTTAGATCTACAAGGGTAGATATCAAATGAGGGAGGGACAGGATGGCACGCGCACCGAGAAGGGAGGCATCCCGGCACCGGGGCGTCGGCGCCCGGGACGCGATGCCGACGGAGCCCCGCGTGGTCGCGGACTGGGACGAGCTCCGCACGATCGTGGAGCAAGGCGGGTCCCAGTGGCTCGTGCTCGAGGGAACGGTGCGCGAGACGAGCACCGTGACGGTGCCGCTTGGCTCGTCGGTGATTGTGGAGGGCCGCGACGTGCACGTGGTCCGCTCGGCCCAGCGCCGGCAGTTCGACGTGGCGGTCGGCGCGTCGGTCACATTCAGCGGCTCGTGGACGCTCGAGGGCCAGCGGTCCGCGCTCACGGGCGCCGCCTTTGCCTGCGGGGCAGTGGGATCCCACCTGTGCATCCGTGGCGCCGTGGCCGCGGTCGTCCCCGACGCCGAGCCCGACGAGGCCACCGGCTGCGCGAGCCTGTTCCAAACGGCCGGCGAGCTGATCCTGGAGGAGGGCGCGCGAGTGAGCGGATGGGTCGTCGGACGTGCCCAGGACCCATCCGCCAGCGGCGCGGCGATCCGCGTCGAGGGCGCCCGGGCCCGTCTCACGATGCGCGGCGGCGAGGTGCGCGACAACATGTGCGTGGGGTTGGGCGAGGCGCCGAGCCCGGCCGTGCAGGTGCGCGACGGGGCGCACTTCTCGTTGGAGGGCGGCGCCATCCTCGACAACAACCTCACCGGCACGGCGGCCGTCAACGGCGGCGGGGTCTACCTCAGCGAGGCGCGCCTCACTATGACCGGCGGACGGATCTCTCACAACGCGGCCTACTGCGGGGGAGGGGTGTACGCGGTGGGCGACGACCCGCGCCGCACGCTCGTGTCGCTGCTCGGTGGCGCGATCGAGGGCAACGCGGCCCAGTTCATCGGGGGAGGCGTGTACGCATCCGGGTCGCTTGCCGTGGACGGCGGCGAGGTGCTCGAGAATGCGGCGCTCTATGGCGGCGGCATCTACAACGGCGACGGCGTCCTGGCCGTGAGCTCCGGATCCATCGCCCGCAATTTTGCGATGAGCACCCAGTACGCGGGCGGCGGCGTGTACATCGGCCGCCACGGGCGCCTAAAGGGCACGGGCGGCACCATCGAGGACAACGGGTGCGAGGGCATCGGCGGCGGCGTGTACGCCAAGGGCGAGACGGAGCTCGCGGGCACGGACGTCACCGGGAACCTGGCCCAGATGGGCGGAGGCATCGCGAACGACCGCGGCGAGATGATGCTCGTCGCGGGCGTGGTGGAGGGCAACCGGGCCGTCACGGGCGGTGGCGTCCTCAACACCGGGTGCGTCGTGATCACCGGCGGCGTCGTCGCGCAGAACCGCGCCGTCGACGCCGCCGACGACCTCTGCAACCATGGCGGTTCGCTCGACCTCTCCCTCTGTGACTCCCTTGCGTGGTTCCCTGACGCCGAGGGTCGCCGTTCCTCAGAGGAGGGCGCCGAGCACGAGGGGCCGATCTCGCTCGCCCCCGCGGCTCTCGATGGGCCGCTCACGCTCCACGCCGAGGTGTCCGTCGCGGCCTGACGCCGCGCCAGGCCGCGACGGCCCCTTCGTTCACGACGGGCCCTCCCGGACCCGCCAGAGGAGGGCCCCGTGGGGTTGGGTAGGAATCTGCGACAATGGCTGACGATTCCGTTCGACTCCAGGGAGGGTCCATGGGCACAGACAAGCAGGGCGCGGTCCGGTTCGCCACGATCGGCACGTCGATGATCACAGGGCAGTTCCTCGAGGCGCTCGAGGTGGTGGACGGCGCCGAGCTCGCCGGCTGCTACAGCCGCGACGCGCAGAAGGCCGCGGATTACGCGCACGCCCACGGTGCCGAGAAGTCCTGGTCATCGCTGGACGACCTTGCCCGGGACCCGGACGTGGACGCTGTCTACATCGCGAGCCCCAACGCCTGTCACGAGGAGCAGGCGCTCGAGATGATCGCCGCCGGCAAGTCCGTCCTCGTCGAGAAGCCCTTCTGCCTGTCCCAAGGGGCCGCCGAGCGCGTGATGGAGGCCGCCAAGGAGCGCGGGGTCGTGGCCATGGAAGCCATGCGCCTGGCCCACGACCCGGCGTACCTGCAGATCCGCGAGGCCTGCGGCCAGCTCGGGCGGATCCGCCGCGCGTCGTTCCACTATGGCAAGTACTCGAGCCGCTACGACCTCGTCCTCAAGCACGAGCACACCAACATCTTCGACCCCAAGCTGGGCACCGGCGCGCTCATGGACCTCGGCATCTACCCGGTGAACGCGCTCGTGCTCCTCTTCGGCGAGCCTGACGACCTGTCCGGCTTCGCGGACACGATCGACGTCACCGGCGACGACGACCTCATCGACCTCTGCGGCACCGCGATCTTCGACTACCCCTCGATGATCGCCGACGTCGCGTACTCCAAGGTCACGACCGACCCGAGCCCGTGCACCATCGAGGGCGAGAAGGCCACGCTCGTCTTCTCGAACGTGAGCTCGCCGGAGGACGCCCGCATCGTGGCCATCGACGGCACGGTGACCGAGCTTCCCGCGCGCCATCGGGACAACGGGACCGACCACGAGGTCAACAACATGGAGTTCGAGATCCGCGACTTCACGGGCCACGTGAAGGCCAACCACTGGCCCGAGCAGGCCAACCACAACACGCTCGTCGCCCTGGGCATCATGGACGCCCTGCGCCTCAGCGAGGGCATCGAGTTCCCGGGCGACGAGCGAGACCCGGTCGCGTAGAATTCCTTTGACAGTTGCAGACATGAAGGAGGGCCCATGAGCCAGATGATCGACCGCCGGAGCGCTCTCAAGCTGCTCGGCTCCCTTGGCATCGCCGTGCCGATGACCGCCGTCCTGTCCGCCTGCGGGCAGTCGGGCCAGGCACAGGACAAGCCGCAGGGCCAGGAGGGGCCCGAGCAGACCGCCGCCGAGGAGGACGTCACCGTTCGGGTCGCGTCCCTGAAGGGCCCCACCTCCATCGGCCTCGCGGACCTCATGGTCCAAGAGGGCACACCCTACGAGTTCTCGATCTTCGGCACCGCCGACGAGGTGAACCAGAAGGTGATCTCCGGTGACGTGGACATCGCCCTCGTGCCGTCCAACGTGAGCTCGGTCCTCTATGCGAAGACCGACGGCAAGGTCCGGTGCATCGACCTCAACACCCTCTCCGTCCTGTGCCTCATCGACCGCACCGGCACGGTGACCGACCTCGGCGGCCTGGCCGGGAAGACCGTCTACATGACGGGCAAGGGCACCACGCCGCAGTACACGATGGAGTACCTGCTCGGGCAGGCGGGCCTCGCGGACCAGGTGACCCTCGAGTACGGCAGCGAGCCGAGCGAGGCCCTGGCTCAGCTGCAGCAGCACGAGGATGCCTGCGCGCTCCTGCCGCAGCCTTACGCCACGGTCGCGCTGTCCAAGGTGGAGGGCGCGGTGCTCGCGTTCAACCTCGGCACCGCGTGGACGCGGTACGCGCCCGAGGGGTCGCAGCTCGTGACCGGCGTGACCATCGTGCGCAGCGAGTTCCTGGACGAGCACCCGAGCGCCGTCACTACGTTCGTCGAGGCCCACAAGGCGAGCGTGGAGGCCGTGAACGCCGACCCCGCGGCCGCCGCGAAGATCGTGGCCGAGAAGGGCATCATCGACAACGAGGCCGTCGTGGCCAAGGCGATCCCCGAGTGCGGCATCGTCTGCACCACCGGCGACGAGATGGAGGAGGCCCTCGAGGGGTACCTGTCGGTGCTCCACGGCATGGACCCGTCCTCGGTGGGCGGCTCGATGCCGGAGGACGACTTCTACTGGCTCGACTAGCGTGGCGCCCGAGCGCTCTCACACAACGAGCGGACGCGGCCGTGCGGGCATCCGTGCGGCCGCTGCCCTTCTGTGGCTCGTGGCGTGGCAGGCCGTGGCGGGGCTCGTGGGGAGCGACCTGCTCCTCCCCGGGCCCGTGGAGACGGTCGCCGCGCTCGCGCGTCTCTGTGTGACCGCCGAGTTCTGGCGCGTGGTCGCGTGCTCGACGCTGGCCATCGTGGGCGGGTTCCTTGTCGCGTTCACGCTGGGATGCGCCCTCGGCGCCCTCGCCGCCCAGCGCCCGGCGGTGGACGTGCTGCTTGAGCCCGCCGTGAGCGCCCTCAAGACGGTGCCGGTCGCGTGCGTGGTCGTGGTGCTCTTGCTCTGGGTCGGCACCGGCGGCGTGACCTGGGCCTGCGTGTTCCTCGTGGCCTTCCCTGCGTTCTATGCGTCGATGCGGGGGGCCGTCCGCAGCCTCGACCGCGGGCGCCTCGACGCTCTGCGGCTCATGGGCGTGGGGTCGGTGCGCCGGGCCCTCGCGGCCGGATGGCCAGGGGTGGCGCCCGGACTCGCGGTCACGGCCGCCTCGGCGGTGGGCATGAGCTGGAAGGCCGGCGTTGCGGCCGAGCTCATTGGCCTCGTGGACGGCACTCTCGGCGAGCGCGTGTACCAGGCCAAGCTGCTCCTGGAGACGTCGGACCTGTTCGCGTGGACGGTCGTCGTGGTGCTGCTCGCGTGGCTGGCCGAGAGAACCTTCCGGGCGCTTCTTGCCTGGAGCGGCCGTGCGACGGGTCGTTTGGCCGTGCGGTTGGCGCCGCGGGAACGAGCCGTGGCGCCAGGCTCGGTCGGTCTCGCCCGCGCGTCGGCCGGGCACGGTGGCGATGTGACGTGGCAGGGGGTCGACCTGACCTTGGCGCCGGGGGAGCGCGCCGTGCTCTCGGCGGCGTCCGGCGCCGGCAAGACGACGCTGGTGGACGCCCTCTGCGGCCGGGTCCCGCTTTTGGCCGGCTCACGCGACGTGCCGGAGCTCGTCTCGGTGGTGTGGCAGGCCCCGTCGCTTGTGGAGGGGCTCACGGCCGAGGAGAACCTCCGGCTCGTCGCGCCGCGCGCCCTGTGGCCCCAAGCGGACGCGCTCGTGCGCTCGCTGGTAGGGGAGGACGCCGCGGGCCGTCCGGCGGCCACGCTTTCTGGAGGGCAGGCGCGCCGCGTCGAGGTGGCCCGAGCGCTTGTCGCCCCCACCTCTGCCGTCCTGCTCGACGAGCCGTTCGCCGGTCTTGACGAGGAGAGTCACGCGGCCGCTGCCAGCGCGGTGCTCGGACATCTGGCCGGGCGCCCGCTGTTGGTTGCGAGCCATGATCAGGAGGACGTGAGCCTTCTCGATGCCTCGGTGGTGCGGTTGCCGGGGTCTGCCTCCGATTAGGCAGGTGCTCAGAGCCTTCCGTATCCTCTGAAATCGCGCAATTGAGTGATGAAAGCGCGCTTCCGGCACATTCGGCAGGCGCTGCGAACCTGCCTACTCGCCTCGCGCGGCGCCGTCGAGCCCCAGAGAGGCGCGAATCGCCGCGAGCGCCGTCTCGGGTTCCAGCTCCCGCGCGCCCACGGGGCAGATGCGCACGCAGGCGCCACAACCGTTGCATCGGCGCAAGTTCGTGAGATAGGGCTCCTCCGCAGGGATGCATTGCCGAGGGCAGGCGGCCGGACAGGCGCCGCAGCCGATGCACAGGTCCGGGTCGCAGGAGGTCTTGACGTCCCTTTCCGGGTGGTCGGGGAGGGCAGGGCCTAGAGGGGGCTCGAAGCCCGGCAGGTCAAAGACCGTCTCGGCGCGGTCGAGGGTCTCCAGCGCGCTGCGGGCGAACGTGCCGAGCCGTGCCTCTTGTCCGTCTGACAACGTTGCTGGCCCGGCGCAGGGCGCTGCCGTCAACTGACTGTGGGGTCCCGCCAGTGCGAAGCCAGCAAAGGGGAGGAAACCCTGGCGCCGTGCCCATGTGTCCAAATCCTGGAGGGCCGTCCCAAAAGACCGGCTCCCATAGGTGACCACCAGCACCGCAGGCGTGAACGTGCCGCGAATTCCCGAGAGATGGGCGGCCATCTCCCTGGGTAGCCCTGCGTCGTGGACAGGGGCACCCAGCACCACCAGGTCCTGGGGCGCCAGCTCGAGCGCGACCGGGTGCCGCGTCGTGTCCACGGCCTCCGGGTCATGAGTAAAGACGCTGGCCAACCGTCGTGCGGCTGCAGCGGACGTGCCCGTGGGGCTGTAGCTCAGAGCCAGCGCGCGCTCAGGGGTCAAGGGGTACCTCCGTTTCTGGGAGTGCAGGACGGTGGTGGTCGACACATCCAAGGCTGCCAGATTCTTAGGCCATCAAGTATGTGCCTCCTGGCCCTCCAGCCGCACCACGTCATGATTCGGTGGATGGTTGATCCGCGACCGTCTACTTGAGCACTGCGACCTCCAATGAATGAGTCAGGCACATCCAGCGCCTCTCGGAAGCCCTTTACAACAACGGGATTGCCCTCTCATCAACGGTTGGGTGGTTCGATGATTGGATGAATGCGTTGTTCATGAAGAGTCGAGCATCGTGATGGCTCCGTGGATCGCGCGCGTTCCCGGCTCGGGTGTCCAAGCTGACGAGACGGCGCGTGACCGTCCCATTCATAGGGGAGAGTGCCATGGGTGCGGGGCTGTCGCGGCTGGACGACGCATAGGCCGCCCCGCCGAGTCGAGAGATTTAACACCATCGTTCTGGTGCCCCACTTTCATGTTGGGTCAAGATACTACCTAGGTTCAGCGGCGCTCCGGCGCCGCTCGGGGGTCGCGCGGAGCGCCGTGTCCGACGTGCCGCGCTGCGCAGGCCGTGCCCCGACGTTTCCATCGCCCGGCCGAGCCTCTCTCAGGGGCGTTCCGGCCGTTGGCCTTCTTCTCGAGGAGGAGCCATGTTCGACGAGAGGCTTGTCTCTGTTGGTGTCCGCGTCCAGGAGGAGGACGTCCACTGGGACCTCTCCGTGACGCAGCTGATCGAGGAGGCGCTGATTCGCCACGAGGGCGAGCTGGCGTCCAACGGCTCGCTCGTGGTGAAGACCGGCGACCGCACCGGCCGAAGCCCCAACGACCGTTTCATCGTGGACACGCCGGACGTGCATGACAAGATCGCCTGGGGCTCGGTGAACCGGCCGATGGACGAGGAGCACTACCGCCGCATCAAGCGCGGCATTTGCGAGCGGCTCTCCGAGCAGGACCCGTTCGTGATCCGCGGCCTCGCCGGCGCGCGCCGGCCGCACTCCCGCAAGTTCATGGTGGTCTGCGAGGAGGCCCACCAGGCCCTCTTCGCGAAGCAGATGCTCGTTCGCCCCAATCGCTTCGAGCTCTGGCGCTACGGCGACCCCGACTTCACGGTGCTCGCGTGCCCGAGCTTCACCTGCGACCCGACGGCGCACGGCACGAACTCGGAGGCGGCGGTGGTGATCAACTTCGCCGAGCGTGTAATCCTCGTGGCGGGCACCGGCTACTCCGGCGAGATCAAGAAGTCCATCTTCTCTGCGATGAACTACCTGCTGCCCGTCGAGGACGACGTGCTCACGATGCACTGCTCGGCCAACGTGGACACCACCACTGGCTCCGGGGCCGTGTTCTTCGGCCTCTCGGGCACCGGCAAGACCACGCTCTCGGCCGACCCGCGCCGCCAGTTGATTGGGGACGACGAGCACGCCTGGTGCCGCGAGGGCGTCTTCAACCTCGAGGGCGGCTGCTACGCCAAGACGATCGGCCTCACGCGAGTCCGCGAGCCGGAGATCTTCGGCGCGATTCGCTTCGGGGCCCTCTGCGAGAACGTCGTGCTCAACCCGCAGACCCGCAAGCCGGACTACGAGGACTCCTCCATCACCGAGAACACCCGCGTGAGCTATCCGGTCGAGTTCATTCCGAACGCGCTGCTCACGGGCGTCGCGGGCATCCCTGATGTCGTGATCTTCCTCACCGCGGACGCCTTCGGCGTGCTCCCGCCGGTGGCCCGCCTCACGCCCGAGGGCGCCAAGTACCAGTTCCTCACGGGCTTCACGTCTAAGGTGGCGGGCACCGAGGAGGGCATCGTCGAGCCGCAGCCCACGTTCTCGTCGATGTTCGGCGAGCCGTTCATGCCGCTTCGCCCGGAGGTGTACGCCCGCAAGCTGGGGGAGAAGATCGGCCGCCACGGGGTGCGCTGCTACCTGATCAACACCGGCTGGACCGGAGGCCCCTACGGCACCGGCCACCGCATCGACCTCGGCGCCACGCGCGCCATCGTGGACGCGGTGCTCGAGGGGTCGATCGAGGACAGCACCTTTGTGCACAACGACCTCTTCAACTTTGACGTGCCGCTCACGTGCCCGGGCGTCGAGCCGGGGATCCTCGACCCCAAGAGCACGTGGGTCGACGGCTGTGCCTACGACCGCACCGCGCTCGAGCTGGCGCTCATGTTCCAGGAGAACTGGGAGAAGCGCTTCCCGGGCCTAACGGACATCGCCGAGGCCGGCGGGCCCAAGGTTCCCTCCACGGCAACGGAGGCTGAGCCCCAGGGCGACCTCGACAGCCTGAAGGACCAGGACTGACCCGCTGAGACAGTCCAAAGAGACAGAACTGTCTCATCCGACCCGGTGGGACAGTCCAAAGAGACAGAACTGTCTCACGTGGCCGCTGCGGCCCCGGCCTGCCATCGGCGCCGGGGCCGTTTCCGGTATCGTGGAGGCCATCGCTCGGAAGGGGGAGCTGCCATGGCGCGGGTGTTCGTCTCGGATGTGCGGACGGTGGACTTCGAGGGGCGCCCTGCCGTGCAGGCGCTCGCGACGGTGGTCTCCGGCGAGGTGCGCGTGGGCGACCGGATCGAGGGCCAGATTGCCCGTGTCGTGGGCCTGGCGCAGACCTGTCGCACCTGCTCCTTCGGCGAGTCGCTCCAGGAGGGCGACCGCGGCGCGATCACCTTCGCGTGCGCCGGCTCGCACGACGTGGAGCCGGGCACCACTATCGGCATCGTGCCAAGCGAGTGACCCCGTCGGGCGCCGTCCTCGTATCGCACGCAACATGTGTAGCCGGCCTGGGCCATTGCCTGGGTCGGCCGTTTTCGTTACCGTTGCCCGCGCCCGCCGCTGGCTACGGCTCGTCGGCTTGGGTATCCCCTGATTGACCCACCCAACCGAAGGGACCCGCGTGCGCATCGCCTTTGTCATGGACGACCTCTCCACCTGCTCCAACGGCACCTCGCTCACGGCACGCCGCTACGCCGACGCCCTGCGCGCCAAGGGCCACGAGGTCCGGCTCCTGGGCATGGCCGCGACCGGCGCCGACACGTTGGCGGTGGACGAGCGGCACATCCCGGTCGTCACGCCGGTGTCTCGCGCCTGCGGGTTCCACTTCGCAAAGCCGGACAAGCAGGCGGTGGCCCGGGCAATCGACGGCGTGGACGTGGTGCACCTGTTCCTGCCGTTCGCGCTCGAGCGCGAGGCGTTGCGCCAGGCGCGGGCGGCGTCGATCCCGGTCTCCGCGGCGTTCCACCTGCAGCCGCAGAACGTCACGTCCAACGCGCGGATGGGGGAGGCGCCCCTGCTCTGTGCCGGCGTCCACCGCCTGTTCCGCGCCCAGCTCTATGACCACGTGCGCCACGTCCACTGCCCGAGCGAGATGATCGCCCGCGACCTGCGTCGCAACGGGTACTCGAACGCCTTGCACGTGATCTCCAACGGCGTCCCGGACCGTTTCACACCCGATGTGCATTTGGGGACTGTCCCCAAATGCACATCAGACACTGCGGGGCTGGTGCACATCGCCACCGTGGGGCGGCTCGCCCCCGAGAAGAACCAGGTCACGATCATCGAGGCCGTGCGCCGCTCGCGCCACGCGGGTCGCATCCAGCTCCACATCTTTGGCACCGGCCCGGGCGAGCGGGCACTCCGCCGCGCCGGCGCGAGCCTGCCGAACCCGCCGGTCATCGGGTTCCTCTCTCAGGAAGCGCTCGTGGAGGAGTTGCGCCGGTGCGCCCTGTACGTGCACGCGTCCACAGTGGACATCGAGGCGATGTCGGTGATCGAGGCCTTTGCCTGCGGTTGCGTGCCCGTCATCGGCGAGGCGCCTCTGTCGGCGCCTGCGGCCTTCGCGCTCACCGAGCGGTCCCTGTTCCCCGCGAAGGACGCGGCCGCGCTGGCCGAGCGCCTGGACTGGTGGATCGAACACCCCGAGGAGCAGGCCGCCTGGCGCGGACGCTACCTGGCCGAGGCAGAGAGCCTGCGCGTGGGTCGCTGCGTCGAGAAGTTCCTGGCCATGGAGGAGGCCGCCATCGAGGACGACCGCGCCTGGTACGAGAGGCGCTCGTCATGACGTCGCAGCAGCGGCGCGACCGCCTCTTCGAGGAGCCCACGCCGCGCCAGCAGCGCCACCAGAGCCTCCTGTACCGCTTCGTCCGCCCGATCCTGCGCGCCCATTGCTCCCTGTGGTTCGGCATGCGCGTGGTCCGACAGCCCGGTGCTCCGGACACGTTTGGCGGCAGCGTCGTGGTCGCCAACCATTGCTGCCTCCTGGACTCCTGCATGGTGGCCTGTGCCATCGCGCCGACAGAGGCGCGGTTCCTCGCCTTGGCCGAGAACGGCGAGGCGCGCGTCTACGGCCCGGTGGTCCGGGCCCTTGGCACGATCTTCACCGGCGAGACGATCGGGGAGGCGCGCTTCATGGTGCACCGCTGCAAGCAGGTGCTCAAGGAGGGCAACGCGCTCGTGGTCTTCCCGGAGGGCAACCTGGTTCCGTACGCCACAGAGCTGCAGCCGTTCCGGGACGGCGCGTTCCGCATCGCGCTCGGCAACGGCGCGCCTGTGGTGCCGGTCGCGCTCGTGCAGCACCGGCGCGCCTGCCTCAACCGCCTTCTGCGTCGGCGGCCGGGTTTCGACGTCCACGTCGGGGCGCCGCTGGAATCGCCCGAGCCTGGCTCGGCAAAACAAAGGGCCCGCTCTGCGCAGGAGCGGGCCCGGACGGCCATGGAGGACATGCTCGATGGCTGCTAGGGACATTTCCGACCTGTCGGCCACGTCCCAAAAGATCAGGCTGAGCGCCGTCTGCCAGGAACAGCCTGGTGCCCGTCAGGCCCAAAGAAAGAGCGGGCCGACCCTGCATCAGGTCGGCCCGCTCGACATTCGAGTCCCAGCCGCCTAGCCCTCCAGCTGCGCCTGCACCGCCGTGATCGCGATGACGGCCTCGATGTCGGTCGCGGAGCACCCGCGGGACAGGTCGTTGACCGGCTTCGCGATGCCCTGGAGCAAGGGGCCGTAGGCCTCCGCCTTGCCGAGGCGCTGGACCAGCTTGTAGCCGATGTTGCCGGCGTCGAGGTTCGGGAAGATCAGCACGTCGGCGTGGCCGCCCACCTTGGAGCCGGGGGCCTTGAGGGCGCAGACGGTCTCGTCGAGCGCGGCGTCCACCTGCAGCTCGCCGTCGCAGTGCAGCTCGGGCGCCTTCTCCTGCAGGAGGCGGAACGCCTCGGCCACCTTCGTGACCGCGTCGTTCTTCGCGGACCCCTTGGTGGAGTAGGAGAGCATCGCGATCGTGGGCTCGGAGCCCATGAGGGCGCGCCAGGACTCGGCCGAGCTGATCGCGATCTCGGAGAGCTGGTCGGCGTCGGGGTACTCGTTGAGGCCGATGTCACTGAAGATGAACGTGCCGTGGTCGCCGTACTCGCAGTCGGGCACGCACATGACCATGAAGCCGGAGACGAGCTTGGTGCCCGGCTTGGTCTTCAAGATCTGGAGCGCCGGGCGAAGGGTGTTCGCGGTCGAGTGGCAGGCGCCCGAGACGAGGCCGTCCGCGTCGCCCATCTTGACCATCATCGTGCCGAAATAGGTGTTGTCGTCCATCAGCGCGTCGGCCTGCTCGAGCGTCATGCCCTTCTTGGCGCGGAGCTCCTGGAGCTTCTCGGCGTAGGGGCGGTGCCGCGGGTCCACCTTGGGGTCGATCACGGTGGCCCCCGGGACGTCGATGGTCGCGGGGTCGCCCAGGATCACGAGGTTCGCCGTGCCCTCGGCGACGACGGCCTTGGCCGCCTCGATGGTGCGCGGGTCCTCGCCCTCGGGGAGCACGATGGTCTTGACGTCGGCCTTCGCCATCTCCTTCATCCGGCTCAGGAAGTCTGCCATGGCTGCGCGCGTCCTTTCTCTCTCGACCGCCCGCACGGGCGGCCCTCTCGTCTTGCAGATCTGTCACAACCTGCGCTCTTTCTGTGGTTCGCTCGTGCGCGTATGATGTTCCGACACCGCGCGCGCCGCCCACGAACGTCATCAGTATAGGGGCGCGTGCTACGATTTCGCAGAAATCGACGCGTCAGACCGGCGCCCCGCACCTGCGGAGACGCCATCCCGACCAGGAGGATTCATGAGCATCGCAACCGGTCTACCGGAGGACTTCAAAGCCGACGATTACGACATGCTCGTGGTCGGCGCCGGCTACGCGGGGTCCGTGGTGGCGCGCCGCTTCGCCGAGAGCTGCGGCGCCAAGGTCTGCGTGCTCGAGATGCGCGACCATATCGCGGGCAACGCCTACGACTGCTACGACGAGGCCGGCGTCCTGATCCACCAGTACGGCCCGCACATCTACCACACGTTCAACAGCCGCGTGAACTCCTTCCTCTCGCGCTTCACCGAGTTCACGGACTACGAGCACCGCGTGCTTGCGGACGTCCACGGCACGCTGATGCCGGTTCCGTTCAACCACGCGAGCCTCAAGCTCGCGTTCGGGGAGGAGCGCGGCGAGGAGCTCTACCAGAAGCTCGTTGCCACCTTCGGCGAGAACAAGAAGGTGCCGATCATGCAGCTCCGCGAGAAGAACGACCCGGACCTGCAGGAGGTGGCCGACTACGTCTACGAGAACATCTTCCTGTACTACACGATGAAGCAGTGGGGCCAGACCCCGGACGAGATCGACCCGTCCATCACCGGTCGCGTGCCCGTCTTCGTCGGCGACGACGACCGCTACTTCCCGCAGGCGCCGTACCAGGGCATGCCGGCCGAGGGCTACACGAGCATGTTCGAGCGCATGCTCGACCACGACCTCATCGACGTCTTCGTGGAGGTGGACGCGCGACAGATCCTCTCGGTCGAGGGCAACCACGTGGTGGTGCAGGGCAAGCCCTACGGCGGCGAGGTGGTGTACACCGGTCCGCTCGACGAGCTCTTCCAGTGCGACGCGGGCGCGCTGCCGTACCGCAGCCTCGACATGCGCTTCGAGACCCTTGCCATGGACCGCTTCCAGCCGGTGGGCACCGTGAACTACACCACGAGCGAGGACTTCACCCGCATCACGGAGTTCAAGAACATGACCGGCCAGGAGCTCGAGGGCGTGACGACCATCATGCGCGAGTACCCGCTGGCCTACGACCGCGAGGCGGGCATGGACGCCTACTATCCGATCATCGAGCCCGAGAACCAGGAGCTGTACCAGCAGTACCGCGACCGGGTGGGCATGATCGCGAACTTCCATCCGGCGGGCCGTCTGGCCGAGTACCGCTACTACGACATGGACGCGGTCACCGCCTCGGCGCTCGACCTGTCCGACGAGATCATCGCCGCCCACGCTTAAGGGCGTCCCGTCGCACCCGCCCCTACGAAGACCACGGAGGACAACGCACCCATGGAGAAGACCCTGACCGTCGGGATTCCCTGCTACAACTCGGCGGCCTATATGGACCATGCCGTCTCCTCCATCATCGAGGGATCCGGCGAGGCCGAGGACATCCAGGTGATCATCGTCGACGACGGCTCGACCAAGGACAACACCTGGGAGAAGGCCCAAGAGTGGGAGGCCCGCTACCCGAACCTCGTCAAGGCCATCCATCAGGAGAACGGCGGCCACGGCATCGCGGTGCTGACGGCGCTCAATGCTGCCGACGGCGTGTACTTCAAGGTCTGCGACTCCGATGACTGGTACGACGCCGACGCGCTCCAGAGCCTGCTCAAGACGCTGCGCTCGTTCATCAAGTACGACGTGCGCGTCGACCTCGTGGTCACCAACTACGTGTACGAGCACGTCGAGGACCAGAAGGAGAGCGTCGTCGACTACAAGTTCGCGCTGCGCCGCAACAAGGTGCTCACGTGGAGCGAGGTCGGCCGCTTCGGCCCGTCGCAGTACCTGCTGATGCACTCGCTCTGCTACCGCGTCGATGTGCTCCGCGACGGCGGCGTGCCGATGCCGCCCCACACGTTCTACGTGGACAACATCTACGCCTACGTGCCAATGCCGCGCGTGAAGACGCTCTACTACTTGGACGTGGACCTGTACCGCTACTTCATCGGCCGCGAGGACCAGTCCGTCAACGAGTCGGTGATGGCCGGGCGCATCGACCAGCAGCTGCGCATCACGCGCATCATGATCGACGCCTACCACCTCTACGACGACGTGCAGGAGCCAAAGCTCCGCAACTACATGTTCAACTACCTCACGATGATTATGGTGATCTGCTCCATCTTCTCGAAGCTCTCCGAGGAACCGAGCGCCCGCGCGGACTGCCATGCGCTGTGGGAGTACTTCCGCGTCTACGACCCGGAAATGTACCGGCACGTGCGCCACTCGTTCCTGGGCACGATGACGAACCTCCCGACGAAGGCGGGGGAGAAGACCTCCCTCGGCCTCTACCGGGTCACGTCCAAGGTGTTCAAGTTCAACTGACCGAGACGTGCGGTCGAATGGGAACGCCCCGCAGGCGCCACGTGGCCTGTGGGGCGTTCTTCATGCTCGGGTGCTGCGCGAGGCGGCTTGCGTCCCGGCCTCCTCAGGCGAACTTGAAAATGTTCTGCACAATTCCGTACACCTGGACGGCGGTCCATCGGCCCGCCCGTGTGTGCCTGTTGGCCAGCCCGGCCTTGGTCCACGAGATCTTGCGGGTGAGCCACGGGCTGATCTGCCTCATCCGGGCCCAGATCTGGCGGTTCTTCTCGATGGCGCCGGGGGACCCGTCCATGAACAGGTAGATGGTGCAGATGCTCATCATGCAGCTCAGGTACCGCAGCATCACCTGTGCCTGACGGGGCTCCTTCTTGTGGAGCTCCTCGTAGTCCACGAGCTCGATGGCCCGCTCGGTCACGTAGAGCTGCTGGTCGATGTTCTTGACCACCATCTCGACGTCCACGGACTGTCCCACGCGGCCGATCAGGTAGTAATAGACGTCGAGGTCCAGGTAGAGGACCGTGCGCACGTAGGGCACGGACTGCAGCACCAGGAGGCTGTCCGTGTACGAGATGCCCTCGGGGAGCTGCACGAGGGCGACGTCGCGCAGCAGTTCGGTCCGGAACCACGACGCGTGAACCATGATGATCTGGTCGGTGTTGGGGCGTCCGAGGTCCTTCCAGGCCGCCACGCGACCCTCCGGGAAGTACCCGCGGTAGCTGATCGTGTGCTGGGACTGGTCGCTCACTCGGTCGTACACGTAGTTGGTGACCACGAGGTCGGGCAGCTCGCCGCGGTCGCGCTGCTCGGTCAGGCGCGCGAGCACCTGGCCCACCGCCTCCGGGTCCACGTGGTCGTCGGCGTCGACGATCTTGAAGTAGGTCCCCCGTGCCAGGCTGATCGCATGGTTCACAACGCCGCCCCAGTTGGCGTTCGACTGGGCGATGACGCGCACGCGCCCGTCCTGCTCCGCCAGGCGTCGGGCGAGGGCGAGCGTGTCGTCTTGGGACCCGTCGTCGACGATGAGCACCTCGAAGTCGCCCGGGGCGGCGAGGATGCTGCTCACCGAGCGCTCGAGGTAGTCGGCGGCGTTGTAGGAGGGAACAACGAAGGTGACGATGGGCTGCGGTGTCTCCACGGCGAGGGGACGTCCCTTCTGGTCGGGGCCTGGGCAAGCCGAGCAAGAGTACCAAACAACTGTGGTGCTCCTGTCCACGAAGGCGCAGGGCCCCAGAAGTGCCGCGCGAGCGCGCCGTGCCCGTCTCCGTGGCGCGCGTCACCGCCCGAAGGCCGTGCGTCCCACTGACCTCGATGGCCGGGCGCCGAGCGCCGTCAAATGGATAGAAACCCGGGCGTCCCGTCGACCCGTCTCCCGAGGAGCGCCCATGTCCGATCCCGCCACGTCGCCCGTCCTGTCCGCTCTGATGGCGTCCCTCGACACCGCGCCGGCCGCCCGGGCCTTCTCGACGCAAAAGCTCGACGTGGAGCCGGGGTCGGTGAGCCTCCTGGCCCACGTGGCCGAGCGGGACGGCCGTTGGTGGGCATGGTTCTCGCTGCGTCTCGGGGGCACCGAGGAGCCTGTCGAGGACCTCTGGCACCTCGTGGACCATGTGCGCACCGGGTCCTTCCACGCCTATGGGCCGTCGGTGGCGTTCATACACGACCCTGCCGTGTTCGACGCGCGCTCCCGCGAGCTGCTGGGCTTCTTGGAGGGCCTGCAGCGTCGTCAGGCTGGGGCCGAGGGCTTCTTCGAAGGCCTTGGGCAGGCAGCCGGCACTCCGGTGGAGAGCGGGGTTCGCGAGGCCGCGCTCACTGTGGACGACCTCGTGGAGCTGCTCGACATCCACGGCGAGTTCGACGAGCCCTTGTTGTTGACGGTGGACGGCGAGGAGCGAGCCACACGCGTCCTGCGGGAGGACCCGGCACTGACGGTGACCGTGACCGAGCGGGCCGACGGGTCCCTGGCGCTTGCGCTCGACGCCCCCGCGCCGATCGTGCGCTCGGACGAGCGTCTGTACCTCTGGCGCGGGGGCCGCTTCTACAAGTGCTCCCACGACTTCGCGGCGGTGGGCGACCTGCTCCAGGGCTTCATGCAGGCGGACGCCCTTGTCGTGGGGGCCTGTGACCGGTCGCTCTTCTGCCGCACGGTGCTGCCGCTGATGGAGGAGCACCTCACGGTGGGGCTGCCCCCCGAGCTTTTGGCCGAGTACCTTGCCGGCCAGAGGGACACGGGCGCGGGGCTCGACGACCTGGTCGAGTCCTTCAAGCGCGCGAGCTCGGCGCCGTGCCCGGAGCCGGCGGGGCTCTGCGCCACGTTGCGGCCCTACCAGGAGGAGGGTCTCCGCTGGATGAACCTGCTCTGCGACATGGGGCTCGGCGGCGTGCTCGCCGACGAGATGGGGCTCGGCAAGACCGTGCAGGTCATCGCGCTCATCCTGGCCCGACAGCAGGACGCGGCCGGGTCCGGGCCGTGCGTCGTCGTGTGCCCGTCGTCGCTCGTCTACAACTGGGCGAGCGAGCTGGAGAGGTTCGCGCCGCGCCTCTGCGTCGAGACCCTCACGGGCGCGTCCGACGCGCGCCGGCGCAAGATGGACGGCCACGCGCAGGTGCTCGTGTGCTCGTACGACATCGCGCGCATCGACTGCGGCGCCCTCGCGGCCCTGCGGCCGTACCTGCTCGTGCTCGACGAGGCCCAGTACATCAAGACGCCGGGCGCCAAGACCACGCAGGCCATCAAGCGCATCCCGGCCGAGCACGCCTTTGCGCTGACGGGCACCCCGGTCGAGAACCGTCCGGCCGAGCTGTGGAGCATCTTCGACTTCGTGATGCCCGGGTACCTGGGCTCGTTCCGGCAGTTCCGGGCGCGCTTCGGCCTCGACATCCTGGCCGGCAGCGAGGAGGCTGCGGACGAGCTCCACACCCTCGTCGCACCGTTCCTGCTGCGCCGTAAGAAGGCCGATGTGGCTCGGCACCTGCCCGAGAAGCTCGAGTCGACGGTCGTGACGCCGCTCACGGCGGAGGAGCGGGCCGTGTACGAGGAGCACGCGGAGCGCCTGCGGGCAGCTCTGCAGGGGGGTGTCGCTGGGGAGCCTCTGGGCGAGCGGGGCGCCGAGGTGCTCGGCGAGCTGACGCGCCTGCGCGAGGCCTGCTGCTGGCCGGGCCTGGTTGACGACGGGTTCACGGGGCCGAGCTCCAAGGCCGACGTGATCCTCGAACTGGTGCAAAACGGCCAGGCGGCGGGGGAGCGCGCCCTGGTGTTCTCGCAGTTCACGGGCTTTCTGGACCTGCTCGGACGGCGGCTGGACGAGGCGGGCGTGCCCTATTACCGGCTCGACGGCTCGACGTCCAAGCGGCAGCGGGCGGACCTCGTGGAGCGGTTCAACGGAGGCGACGTGCCGGTGTTCCTGATCAGCCTCAAGGCGGGCGGCACGGGGCTCACGCTGACCGGAGCGTCAATGGTGATCCATGCGGACCCGTGGTGGAACCTTGCCGAGGAGGAGCAGGCGACGGACCGCGCCCACCGCATCGGCCAGACGCAGACCGTCAAGGTGTACAAGGTCATCGCGCAGGACACGGTGGAGGAGCGCATCGTGGAGCTGCAGCGGAAGAAGGCGCGCTTCGCCGGCGAGCTGGTGGACCAAGGGGGCGCCGACCTCGCCGGGATGTCCCCGCAGGACCTCTTGGCCCTGCTCGAGGAGGGCCGGTAGCTACATCGGGCCGCGCTGGCCGTTGGCCGCCGTTGACATGTCTCGTTGCGTCCGTTGGCCGACGGGCACACCTGGCCCGCGACCGATTCTCATCGGTTAAGGTTATCTTCATCGATCCAACCGACCCATCGGACGAGGAGACAACCGTGGTACCCAGAGCTCCCATCGAGCGCGAGTGCGACGTGCTGGTCATCGGTGCCGGCGTTGTGGGCTGCGCCATTGCCCGCGAATTGACGCGCCGCGACCTCGCGGTGCACGTGGTGGAGGCGGAGGAGGACGTCTGCTGCGGGGCGTCCAAGGCCAACTCCGGCATCGTCCACGCCGGCTTCGACGCGAGGCCGGGCACCCTCATGGCCCGCCTCAACGTGCAAGGGGCGGCTCTGATGCCCGGCCTCTGTGCCGAGCTCGACGTGCCGTACCGCAACAACGGCTCGCTCGTGCTCTGCTTCGACGACGAGGGGCGCGCCGGCCTCGAGCGCCTGCTGGCCCAGGGTCTCAGAAACGGCGTCCGCGACCTCTCGATCGTGGGCGGCGACGAGGCCCGCGCCATCGAGCCCACGGTGTCGCCCGAGGTACGGTGGGCGCTCTGGGCGCCGACCGCCGGCATCGTGGACCCCTTCCTGCTCACGGTCGCCCTGGCCGAGAACGCCGCCGAGAACGGCGCCGAGTTCTCGTTCAACGAGCGCGTTGCGGCTGCCGAGCCCGCCAGAGGTGGGTGGCTCGTCACCACGAGCGCCGGGTCCTGGCGCGCGGGCGCGGTGGTGAACGCCGCCGGTCTGGACTCTGCGCGCCTGTTCAACGCCACTGTGGGCGACGCCGCGCCGCGCCTCTCGATCACACCGCGGCGCGGCTCGTACTACCTGCTCGACAAGACTGCGGCGCCGGTGCCCTCGGTCACGCTGTTCCAGCTGCCCACCGACAAGGGCAAGGGCGTGCTCGTCGCGCCGACCTGTCACGGCAACACGCTCGTGGGACCGACGGCGGTGGACGTCGAGGACCCGCTCGCCACCGAGACCACGGCGGCCGAGCTGGCCGACGTCGCCGAGAAGGCGGTGCGCTCGGTGCCGGACCTGCCCCTGCGGAGCGTGATCACCTCGTTCGCGGGGCTGCGCGCCCATGAGGCGGGCCACGAGTTCGTGATCCGGGAGAGCGCCCCGGGCTTCTTCAATGCGGCAGGGATCGAGTCCCCCGGCCTCACGAGCGCGCCGGCCATCGGCGTCATGGTCGCGGACGCGGTGTCCCGCGCGCTCTGTGCGACGCAGCGGGGCGATTTCCAGGGCGAGCGCCTGGGCGTTCCACGGTTCGCGGACCTGCCGGGGGAGGAGCAGGCGAGCCTCGTGGCGGAGCGGCCGAGCTACGGCCACGTCGTGTGCCGCTGCGAGCTGGTCACCCAGGGCGAGATCGAGGACGCCTGCCGCCGACCGGTGCCTCCACGGACGCTGGACGGCGTGAAGCGACGCCTGCGCGCGGGCATGGGCCGGTGCCAGGGCGGCTTCTGCACGCCCTTTGTGATGCAGGTGCTCGAGCGGGAGCTGGGCCTGGCGCCGAGCGAGGTGCACAAGAGCGGTGCCCGCTCGTGGATCGTCGACGGTCCCACCAAGACCGGCGCGGACGACCCGGTTGCGAAGGGAGGCGAGCGATGAGGCGCGACCTCGTGATCATTGGAGGCGGGCCGGCCGGTCTCGCTGCCGCCGTGGCGGCCTATGGCGCGGGCGCCCGGGACATCCTCGTGCTGGAACGTGACGTGGAGCTGGGCGGTATCCTCAACCAGTGCGTGCACAACGGCTTCGGGCTCCATGCCTTCAAGGAGGAGCTGACCGGCCCCGAGTACGCCGCTCGCTACGTCGAGATGGCCCGCGAGCGGGGCATCGAGTGTCGATGCGGCACCACCGTGCTGGACGTGAGCAGCGAGCGGACCGTCACGTGCCTGTCGCCCGAGCGCGGCCTCGAGACGGTCGAGGCCGGCGCCGTCGTGCTGGCCATGGGGTGCCGCGAGCGGCCGCGGGGCGCGCTCAACATCCCGGGCTACCGGCCGGCGGGTGTTTTCTCAGCGGGCACCGCGCAGCGGCTCGTGAACCGGGAGGGGCTCATGCCGGGCCGGCGCGTCGTGGTGCTCGGCTCCGGCGACATCGGGCTCATCATGGCGCGCCGCATGGCGCTCGAGGGCGCGGAGGTGCTCTGCGTGGCCGAGCTCATGCCCTACTCGGGCGGCCTCAAACGCAACATCGTGCAGTGCCTCGACGACTTCGGCATCCCGCTTTTGCTCTCCCACACGGCCACGCGGGTGCTCGGCCGCGAACGCGTTGAGGGCGTGGAGATCGCCCAGGTGGACGGGCACGGCGCCCCGATTCCCGGCACCGAGCGGGTCTACGAGTGCGACACGCTGCTGCTGTCCTGTGGCCTGTTGCCCGAGAACGAGCTCTCGCGCCAAGCGGGCGTCGGGCTCTCGTCCGTGACCGGCGGCCCGGTGGTGGACGAACGGCTCATGACCGACGTGCCGGGCGTGTTCGCCTGCGGCAACGTGCTGCACGTCCACGACCTCGTGGACCATGTGAGCGAGGAGGCCGCCCACGCCGGGCGGGCCGCGGCGGCCTATGTGGCCGGCGGCGAGGGGGAGACCGGCAGACGCGTGGCCATCGAAGCGGGCAGCCATGTGCGCTACACGGTGCCCTCTTCGGTGGACCCGGCGCGGCTCGACGGGCCGCTGACCGTGCGGTTCCGCGTGACAGAGCCGCTGCGCGACGTCGCGCTGGTCGTCAGCGCGGACGGCCGTGAGCTTGTGCGCCGGAAGCGCCGCGTCGTCGCCCCGGGCGAGATGGAGCAGGCGGTGCTGGGGCCTGCGGTGCTCGCCGACGTGACCGGGCCCGTGACCGTCTCGGTCGAAGGAGGTGACCGTGGCTGAGACCATCGAGCTCACCTGCATCCGGTGCCCCATCGGGTGCCAGCTCTCGGCCGTGCTGGAGGACGGCACCGTCGTGCGCGTCTCGGGCAACACGTGCTCGCGCGGCGAGGCCTATGCCCGCGCGGAGGTGGCGGACCCACGCCGCACGGTGACAGGGACCGTGGCCGTGCGCGGCGGGGCGTGGCCGGTGACCAGCGTGAAGACCGTGCCGGACGTGCCAAAGGACGCAGTGCTCGACGTCGCCCGTGCGCTCTCCGAGACCGTCGTCGACGCGCCGCTCGCCATCGGCGACGTGGTCGTCGCCAACGTGTGCGGCACCGGCGCGGACGTCGTCGTGACCAAGCCCGTCGATGTGCAAACAGGGACAGTCCCGTTTTGCACATCAACATGCAAATGAGAAGGGACGCGGCATGGCTGACCCGCGCTTGATCCTCGCCATTGACCACGGGACCACCTCGTCCCGTGCGATCCTCTTCGACCACGACCGCGCCGTGGCCGGCGTCGCCCAAAAGGAGGGAGCGCTCTCGTACCGGCAGCCGGGGTGGGTCGAGCAGGACGCAACGCAGGCGTGGCTCGACACGATGGCCGTCGTGGCGCAGGTCCTCAACGAGACCGGCACCGACCCAGGGCAGATCGCCGCGATCGGCATCTCGAACCAGCGCGAGACGTGCCTTCTCTGGGACGCGAAGACCGGGCTCCCGGTGGCTCCGGCAATCGTCTGGCAGTCGCGGCAGACGGCCGACATCTGCGACCGCTGGAAGGCGGATGGGCTCGAGCCGCTCGTTCGCGAGCGCACCGGGCTCCGCATCGACCCGTACTTCTCGGCTTCCAAACTGGCGTGGCTGCTCGAGAACGTCCCCGGGGCCCGCGAGCGCGCCGAGGCCGGCGAGCTGCTCTTCGGCACCATGGACACGTGGCTCGTGTGGAAGCTCACTGGCGGCGCGGCACACGTCACGGACGCCTCCAACGCGTCCCGGACCCTGCTGTGCGACATCGCGTCCACCAGCTGGGACGAGGAGCTGCTCGAGGCCTTTGGGGTGCCGCGCTGCGTGCTGCCACGGATCGTCGACACCTCGGGGGCGCTCGCCGTGACCCAGCCGTTCGCCTTCTTTGGCGCGGAGGTGCCCATCTGCTCGATCGTCGGCGACCAGCAGGCGGCGCTCTTCGGTCAGCTGTGCCTCGAGCCCGGCATGGCCAAGAACACCTACGGCACGGGCGGCTTCCTGCTGATGAACACCGGCGGGTCCATCGTGCGGTCCAACAACGGCCTCCTCTCGACGGTCGCGTGGCGCCGCGACGGACGCACCACCTACGCGCTCGAGGGCTCCGTTTTTGTGTCCGGCTCCTTGATGAAGTGGCTGCGCGACAACCTGGGGCTCATCGAGGACGTGGGCGAGACGGCCGCGATGGCGCAGCGTGCGGGCACCTCGGGCGGCGTGTTCATCGTGCCCGCCTTCGTGGGTCTGGGGGCGCCGTTCTGGGACGAGAGCGCGCGGGCGAGCATCCTCGGGCTCTCGCTTGGCACGACGCACGACCAGCTGGTCCGTGCGGCCCTCGAGTCGATGGCGTTCCAGGCCCGCGACGTGCTCGAGGCCATGGAGGGCGACTCCGGCGTGCCGCTGCAGATGCTTCGCGTGGACGGGGGAGCGGCGGCCAACGACTTCCTCCTGCAGTTCCAGGCGGACCTCTGCCAGATTCCGGTGGAGCGGTTCTCGCTCACCGAGCTGACGGCGCTCGGTGCGGCGTACCTGGCCGGCCTAGGTTGTGGCTTCTGGGCCGAGGGCGACCTCTCCGCAGAGCTGGAGCGCGTCTTCGAGCCCGAGCGGCCGGCGCCCGAGATGGACCGGCGCTATCGCCAGTGGATCCACGCGGTGGACGCGTGCCGCTCCTTCAAACCCAACGACGTCCCGTGATGTGCATTTAGGGACAGTCCCCAAATGCACACATGCACGTTTCGTCACTCAAAGGAGGCACCCATGCCACGCACCGGCCGGCGTCGCTCGAGTTCCGGAATCTATCACGTCACGAGCCGCGGGGTGGGGCGCCTCGCGATCTTCGAGGGCGACGAGGACAAGCTCGCGTTCCTCAACCGTGTGCGCCTGGTGCTGGCCGACGAGCGGGACGTGAGGCTCTTCGCCTGGGTGTTGATGGACAACCACCTCCACTTCGTCGTCGAGGATCCGCACGATACGCTCAATCGGTTCTTGGCGCGCATAACCGGCCCGTACGCGACCCGGTTCAACGAGCTCCATGGGCATGTGGGGCACGTCTACCAGAATCGCCCGCACGTCGTGCCCGTTGAGAGCGACGAGCAGCTTCTCAACACGGTGCGCTACGTGCACCAGAACCCCGTGCGGGCCGGGCTGTCGCCGGACTGCGACTGGCCATGGTCGAGCTACCGAGAGTACCTGGGACAGCCCGGACTCGTGTGCCCCGACCTCGTGCT
Source organism: Kribbibacterium absianum (assembly GCF_030067705.1). Lineage (GTDB taxonomy): Bacteria > Actinomycetota > Coriobacteriia > Coriobacteriales > Atopobiaceae > Kribbibacterium > Kribbibacterium absianum. The sequence continues at coordinate 32,188 of NZ_JASJEX010000004.1, read as the reverse complement.
CGAGATGCTGGGAGGGCCGGACGGATTCCGGGCCTTCCACGAAATCATGCCAAGCGCCGTAGAGACCGCCGCGCTACGGAAGGGCCTCCGAGCCCACGTGACCGACGTGGACGCCACGGCTGTCGTTCGAGAGCTCCTTGGCGACCGGCCGCTCGAGCAGATCGGGAAGCTCGGCCGAAAAGAGCGGGACGCCGCGCTCCGGCACCTTAAAGCGGTCGGTCTCACGGCTAAGCAAATCGAACGCCACACCGGGGTTGGGCGCGGCATCATCGGCCGCGCGTGACAACGTGCAAAACGGGACTGTCCCCAAATGCACATGCGAGAGACGTGCATTTGGGGACTGTCCCTACAGGCACGTTGTGAAGAAGCGGTCGACGACCTCGGCGATGGCCGCGTCATCGCACGAGGACTCGAGCCGCTGGACCTTCTCGGGAAGGACCGCCTCGAGGCCCTCGGACACGTTGCTCACCACGAGGGACAGGCCCGCGTCCTCGAGCATCGAGAGGTCGTTGAGCGAGTCGCCCACGGCCACGGTCTCCTCGACCCCCACACCGAGCGCGTTCGCGGCCTCGAGCAGCCCCGACCCCTTGCCGACGCCCAGCGGGTTGAACTCCAGGTATCGCTCGCTCGAGTAGGACGTCTCAAGCGTCGCGAGCAGCTCCGGCAGGTCGCGCCGCAGCTCCGCCTCGACCGCGCGGAGGAACGGCACGTCCAGATCGTGGAACAGCACCTTGTACACGGGCTCGACGTCAATGGCCGAGAAGGCCTCCTCCCAACCCGTCTCGACGATCTCCATGCGTCCGTCCACAAAGGCCCGCTCAGCCTCGGTCACGTTCGTGACCAGGGTGCGGTCGCCAAGGTACACGTGCGCACACAGCTCGCGCTGCTGAGCCTGCTCGAGAAGAGCCCGCGCCGCGTCGCCCGACAGCGGGTGGCCGACGATGAGGGTTCCGTCGTTGCGGTACACCGTGCCGCCGTTGAGCGCGATGGTGACCTCGCTCGGATCCCCTGCCGTGCCAACCTGCGCTAAGGTCCCCTGCACGCTATAGAACGGGCGCCCGGTGGCAACGACGAAGTGGCCGCCCTGCTCCTGAAGCCGGCGCGCCGCCTCGAGGTTGCCCGGATGCACGGTCTTGTCGTGGCCGATGAACGTCTCGTCCATGTCGCTGGCGATGAGTTTGTACACGCGGGGCTCCCTTGCTCGTGACGGACCAGATCAACCCTAGCAGGAATGTGCATTTGGGGACTGTCCCCTGTGCATTTGGGGACTGTCCCCAAATGCACGTCTACCGCGAGGCGGCGCCCGGGACCCCGAGGAGCGTCTCCGCGCTGCGGCAGCCGTCCACGATGGCGCGCGCCAGCGCCCGCTGGGCAACGATGCCCACCACGTCCTCCGGCGCCGGCACGGGGCCGTTCGCCATCACGAAGACCGTGTCGCCGTCGTTGGTGGTGTGGGACGGCACGATGCACCGCGCATAGGCGTCGCCGCACATCTGGGCCACCTTCGTGCACTGGGCCTTCGAGAGCAGCGCGTTGGTGACCACGCAGGAGATAGTCGTGTTGCTGCGGGGGAGCGGTGCGTCACCGGCTGTGACTTGGGACGCCCCCTGTGAGAACATCGCCGAGATGGCGCCGAGCGGGTCGGGGATCACGTCGAGCGAGGCGCCGGCGACCCGTGCGCCGGCGACCCACTCCTCGGTCTCGGGGTCGCGCACCGAGCCGACCGCGTTGACCGCCGCGATCGCGCCCACCACAAGCGGCCCCTCTTGCTCCACGGCCCAACCGAGGCCGCCCTTCATGCACTGGGTGGGGCCGGCGAACTTGCCGACGGTGCAGCCCGTCCCTGCGCCCACGTTGCCCATCGCGGTCACGTCCGCGGTCCCGTCGAGCGCGGCGCGCACCGCCTCGGCCCCCTGGGCCTCGCCCGGGCGCACGGCCGCATCGCCGAAACCGAGGTCGAAGACGCACGCGCTCGACACGATTGGCACGCGGCACACCTGCATGTCGAAGCCGATGCCGCGCGCCTCCAGCTCGTTGGCGGCGCCCGCGGCCGCAGCGAGCCCGAACGCCGACCCCCCCGAGAGGACCACCGCGTGCAGCTGCTGCACCATCTCCTCGGGTCTGAGCAGGTCCGTCTCGCGGGTCGCCGGGGCGCCGCCCGCCACGTCCACGCCGCCGACGGCGCCGTCCGGGCACACGATGGCCGTGCAGCCGGTCGCTGCGGACGGGTCGGTCCAGTGGCCGACGAAGAAACCGGGGATGTCGTTCAGGGTGAGGCCCATGTCGGGCTCCTTTCTCGGTCGGTGCGCGGCAAGGGACCCTCGCCACGTGCCGGCGCGTTGTCAGAGGCCGTTGATGAAGGTGCGCAGCTCGCGGGCCACGCGTGCGATCGGCAGCCCGACCACCGTGTCGTAGTTGCCACGGATGCCCTTCACAAAGAGCCGCCCTTGGCCTTGGATCGCATAGGCGCCGGCCTTGTCCATGGGCTCCTCGCTCTGGGCGTAGGACCAGACCTCTTGGGGCTCGAGGGGATAGAACTCCACGTCGGCCGTGTCCACAAAGGAATGGGTCGAGACGCGCCCGTGGCCGTCCTTGACGGCCAGGCACACGCCCGTCGAGACGTGGTGCCGTGTGCCCGAGAGCCGGCCAAGCATCGCCTCGGCGTCCTCGTGGTCCTTCGGCTTGCCGAGCACGGCGCCGTCGAGCCACACGACGGTGTCGGCGCCCACGACCACCTCGTTGGGGTCGGCTCGGTCCATCACGGCCAGCGCCTTGCTCGTGGCGAGCCGCTCCACCAGGGCCTCGGGCTCCTCGTCCGGCTCGGCCGACTCGTCAATGTTCGCCGGGATAGTGCGGCAGACGTAGCCGCCCTGCTTCATCAGGTCGATGCGGCGCGGCGACTGGGAGGCCAGGATCACGGGCGCTCCTTTCATCGATGGCTTGTTCGTGCCTGAAAACTCTACCGCAAAAGGAAAGGGCGCCAGGAGGGTCGCATCGGCCCTCCTGGCGCCCGAGGTCCCGCTCAAACGCGGTGCGTCAATGGATGCAGCCCCAGGCGGTGTCCGGCACCAGCATGCCGGCGGCGACCCTCTCGGCCTCGTCCTTCCCCACGAGCGCGACCGCGAGCGCAAGGCCGAAGGGCACGGCGAAGGCCGGGCCGGACCCGGTGATCAGGTTCCCGTCCACATACACGCCGTTGTCTGCCGGGCGCACGCCGGCCGGGAAATCGGTCTCCCAGCCCGGGTAGCAGGTGGCCACGCGCCGGTCCAGCTTCTTGAGCGTGGCGAGCAGCGACGGCGCCGCGCAGATGGAGCCGACGAGCGCGCCCCGGTCCATGCGCGCGGCGAGGGCCGTCATCACGGCGTCGTTCTCGCCCAGGCGCTTGACGCCCTCGGCGCCCCCGGGCGTGACCATGAGGTCGTACTCGGCGAGGTCGAGCTCCTCCACCGTGGCGTCGCAGGTCACGACGACCCCTTGGGCGCTCGTGACCGTGCGGCTGCCGCAGCAGCCCGCGAGCGTGGTCTTCACGCCCGCGCGGCGCAGCACGTCGCACGGGGCGAGGGCCTCGATGGTCTCGAAGCCGTCCGCGAGCATGATGGCGCAGGTCTTGTCCATGGCAAATCTCCTCTCATCAGCGGGATCGGGCACCGTGCCGAGGGTGCCCGTCCTGCGCGGCGCGCCCTAGCGGCGCCGGAGCAGGGTCACGCTCTCAACGTGGTACGTCTGGGGGAACAGGTCCACCGGCTGCACCCAGTCGGCCTGGAACGCGCCACGCTCCTCGAACCGCGCGATGTCCCGCGCGAGCGTCGCGGGATCGCAGCTCACGTACGCGATGGCCCGTGCCGGCGTCTCCGAGAGGAGGTCCACCACGTGCTCGGCAAGCCCGGCGCGAGGCGGGTCCACCACCACGATGTCGGGGTCAGCGTCGTCGGGGAACTCGCGCCCGGCGTCGCCGCCCACGGCGTCGACGTTCGTGAGGTTCGCCCGCTCGAGGTTCTTTCGGAGGTCGCGCACGGCCGGCCCGTAGCTCTCCACCGCGTCGACCCAGGCGCACCGGCGCCCGAGGGGCAGCGTGAACGTCCCGGCGCCGGAGTAGAGGTCCATGGCGACGTCCTCGGGGCCGGGCTCGAGCGCCTCCAGCACGAGCGACACGAGCGCGTCGGCCCCCTTGGTGTTGACCTGGAAGAAGCTCGGGGCCGAGACCCGCATCTCCTCCTCCAGTACGCGCTCGTCCCAGGCACCGATGCCGTCGAGCCGCTCGACGCGGGTCACTTTGCGCGCCCTCATCGAGTCCTTGTCGCCCTTGAGCATCGGCCGCACGATGCTCGTCACCTTCTTGCCCTGCTCGAGCATGCGGACGGCCTGGGCGCGGGGGAACGGCCCCGTCGAGGTCCACACGGCGATCTCCGCCTCACGGGTCCGCCGAGAGCCGCGCAGCCCCACGCGGTCGAGCGCAAGGCCGTGCGAGTTCGCCAGATAGCCAAGCGCCCCCGCGGCGTGCTTGAGGAGCTTCTTGTGGGACGGGTCGAAGAGCAGGCACTCGTCCACCTTGACCACGCCCTCGCCGCGCGCGGCGTGCAGCCCGATGACCGTCTTGCCCCGCTGCTCCGCGGCCGCCAGCTCGATCTTGTTCCGGTAGCCCCATGGGTCGCCCGGGTCCCGGCACGGGCGCACGAGCCTCTCTGTCCGCTCGACGCCCAGTTTGCCGATCCGCACGAGCGCGTCCACCACGTTCGCGCGCTTCGCTGCGAGCTGGGCGGCATAGTCCAGCTGGGCCCACGGGCACCCGCCGCAGATGCCGGCATACGGGCACCGAGGTCGCACGCGGTCGGGCCCCGCCTCGAGCACCTCTACCACGTGCGCCTCGAGGCAGCGCTTGCCGTCCTTGTCCACGGCGGCCTCGACCACGTCGCCCGGGCAGGCCCCCGAGACGAACGCCACGCGGCCGTCCTCGGCATGCGCGACGGCGCCGGGCCCGTAGCTCATGCGCTCAACGGTGAGTCTCATCGGTGCCCCTCGTGTTCGTGTCCGTCCGGCTCCTCCGAGCCGCGCGCTCGGCCTCGCGGCGGTGCTGCTCGGCGTTCTTCTGCTCCACGCGCTGGCGCGCCCTCTCGGCGGCCTCCGGCCCTTGGAACAGCGTTCGGATACCCAATCCGATCAACGAGAACGCGGCGGCGAACCGGCTCGGCTTGCGCGTCGCGAGGGCGCCGCCGGCCTTCTCGGTGGCCTCGCCCACGAGGTCGGGGCGCACGAACGCCCCGGCGTCAGCGGGCGCAGGGCTCGGATCCGTCGGCGCGAGCGGCTCCTCCGGTCGCGGTGCGTCGGTGGCCACCGCGCCCTCGGACCCAGCGACGGCGACGCCGCCGTTGTCCTTGGGCGCGCCGGAGAGCGGCGCGGTGTTGGCCTTCACGGCGGCGTCCGCGTCGGCGAGCGGCTCGTCGTGGTCCGTCACGGCCTGCGCGAGCATCTCGTCCTCGACCATGGGCTCTTCGGACACCGTTGGCGCCGGCCCGGTGGGACGCGTCGACGGCTCGCTCGCCAGCGGGTACGACGAGTACAGGGAGATCAGGCGCCGGATCACGTCGGGCGGCAGCGACGCCAGCTCGGGCGCCAGCGGGGCCTGGCGCCCCTGGGAGCGGATCCGCGCGTGATGGTAGGCCAGCGCGATCAGGACGTCCTGGCTGTCCAGCAGCGGCGCGTCCGGCGCCGCCTCGACGCGCTCCCAGGTGCCGATGCTCGTGAGGCGGCGCGCCTTCACGTTGTCGCTCATCTGGAGGTCCATGTACTCCACCACCATGGCACGGCACGTGGGGTCGAGCACCGGGAACGCGATCTCCACGCGGCGCTCGGTGTTGCGGGTCATCATGTCCGCGCTCGAGAGGTACACGGTGTCGGCGCTCGGGCCGAACGCGTACACGCGGCTGTGCTCCAGGAGGCGCCCGACGATCTGCCGCACCTCGAGGCCGTCGGTTCTGCCCGCGATCCCCGGCTTGATGCAGCAGATGCCGCGGACGATGAGGACCATCTTGACCCCGGCCTGCGTCGCCTCCGCGATCTTGTCGATCACGTCGCGGTCGGTGAGGGAGTTCATCTTCATGAACACCTGGGCCGGCTTCCCGGCCCGGGCCCGGGCGATCTCGCGCTCGATGCCGCGCATGATGAGCGGCTTGAGCCCGGTGGGCGCGACGCCCAGGTACTTGTAGGAGCCGCGAAGGTTGCCGAGGGTGAGGTTGCGGAAGAAGTTGTTGCCGTCCTCGCCGATGCCCTTGTCGGCGGTCATCAGCATGAAGTCGCTGTAGAGCCGCGCGGTCTTCTCGTTGAAGTTGCCGGTGCCGAGGCACGTGATGCGCGTGAGCCCGTCGTTGTCGTGATAGGTGACCTGGCAGATCTTCGAGTGGCACTTGAACCCCTCGGAGCCGTAGATCACCGTGCACCCGGCCTGGTCCAGGCGCTCGGCCCATTCGATGTTGTTCTTCTCGTCGAAGCGGGCGCGGAGCTCCATCAGCACCGTGACGTCCTTGCCGTTCTCGGCCGCCGCGATGAGCGACTCGCACAGGCGCGAGCGGGTGGCCACGCGGTAGAGCGTGATGCGGATCGAGATGCAGCTGTCGTCGCTCGCCGCCTGGGCCACGAGGTCCAACAGCGGCTTCATGGACTCATAGGGGTAGTAGAGGAGGACGTCGTGGTCCTCCACCTGCTCGCGCACCGGGCGCTTCGGGTCCACCATCGGCGACTGCTGCGGCTCGAAGGGCTCGAAGAGCAACGCCTGGCGGTTGCGGTCCGGCAGCTTGGACTCGAGGCTGTAGACGTACGAGAGGTCAAGGGGCATCGCCATGCGGCTCACGCGGTCGGGGGAGAGGCCGAGCTCCTCGCGGACCAGCTCCTCCAGGCGCGGGCCGAGCGACCCTTCCAGCTCCACGCGCACCGGCTCCAGGCGCATGCGGCGCTTGAGGATCTTCTTCATGTGCTCGCGGTAGTCCTCTTCTTCCTCCACGCCCTCGCCGTCGGGGTCCACGTCGGCGTTGCGGGTGACGCGCACGACGGCCGCCGAGACCGGGCGGTACGCGTTGAAGGAGTCGGACAGCACGAGCCCCTGCGCGATGACGTCCTCCACGAGCGCGTAGCGGAACCGCTCCTGGCGGCTCGGCAGCTCCACCACGCGCGGTGCGGACGCCGGGACCTCCACCATGCCGAGCAGCTCGCCCTCGGCGCCGGCGTCCAGCGCGCACATCACGTAGAGCTGGCCGTTGCGGAGGTTGGGGAACGGGTGCCGCGGGTCGACGACGAGCGGGGAGAGGATCGGCGCCAGGTTGCGCTCGAAGTACCGGGCGACCGCCACGTTGTCCTTGTCGTCGAAGTCCTCGCGCCCCACGCGCTCGAGGCCGAAACGGACCAGCTGCCGCTCGATCGCCGCGAACGCCCCCTCCTGGCGCCCGAGCATGTCGGGCAGCTCGCCGAAGATCGCGTCCAGCTGCTGCTGCGGCGTCATCCCGCTCTTGTTGTCCAAAGGGGGTCGCTTGAGCGTGGTGAGCGTGGAGAGGCCACCCACGCGGATCATGAACCACTCGTCCAGGTTGCTCTGGAAGATCGCGCAGAACTTGAGGCGCTCGAAGAGCGGCACCTCGGGCGTCAGGGCCTCCGTGAGGACACGGTCGTCGAAACGGAGCCAGGAGAGCTCGCGGTTCTGGGTGTAGGAATAGTCCCGCTCGTGCTTCTCGGGCGCCTCGTTCTTGGGTCTGGCCTGCTTCGAGCGCTCGTGGCCCTTCTTGTTGGCCTGCTTGGCATAGGCGGCCGAGGCCGAGCCCTTCTTCTCGCGCAGGGGTTTGGGCGTGTCGCGCCGCAGCTTCTTGTCCTGGGCCTTGTCTTGGGCGCGCTTCTGCTTCTTGCGCGCCTTCCTGGATTCCTTTCCGCTTCCCTTTTTGGGGTTCTTGGCCATGGTGGGTCCTTGTCCGCGGGGCGTTCCCCGCCGTTGGGTGTCTGTGAGGGCGACTAGCGGTGTTCTTCCCGAGCGGGTCGGGCGCCGCCGCCTCCCGCCGTCGTTCCCCATTAAAACGCAACGTCACGAAGGCTGGCGACGCCTTTCAGCTTCCGTTACCGGCTCGTGCACCGGGCGTGACTTGCTGCCATGGTTCGAGGTCGCCGGGGCGGCGCCGCTCGCGAGTGGCGCCTGTGGGCCGACGAGCGGTTCTGTGATGGTTCAGCATGCATTGACAAAGGACACGGCCGGTCGGGTACGCAATAGGTGGAACGACATCGATATATGCGGTTTTGCCAGTGAATATGCACGAGTTGCCGCGTTTTTGCTCGATTCATGTTGAAGTCAGCAGATGCAATAGGAATTGATATCGACCGATGTGCCGCCAAGAATCCAGAAAACCGCAGGTCAATACCGCCATGTCCCTCATTCCTCCACAGTTGGACAGGTTTTTTCCACGTGACCCCCGTTCAGGGGTTCTAAGAGACCGTTCGGGGGAACCTGTAACAATATGCACGGCCGGTACTCATAATGGGTTCCGGAAAACGGGTCTGAGGGCGTCCGCCCCCTAATAAAAAGCGAGCGGACAACCCGAAGGTCTGACCGGCAGGGACGCGGCGCTCCAGGACGGCGCCGCGCCGACCTAGGAGGAGGCACTATGTCCAAAGGGCTACATGTCTCGAGCGAGATCGGGCAACTCAAGAAGGTCTGCCTGCATCGCCCGGGAGACGAGCTCCTGAACCTGCCCCCGGATGAGCTGGAGCGTCTGCTGTTCGACGACGTCCCGTTCCTCCAGGTGGCGCAGGAGGAGCACGACACCTTCGCGCAGACCCTGCGCGACCAGGGCGTCGAGGTCCTCTACCTCGAGAAGCTGGTGGCCGAGGCGCTCGACGCGCACCCCGAGGCACGCGACGAGTTCCTCGACCAGTGGGTCGAGGAGTCCGGCGTCACCGGGAAGCACGCGCCGCAGATCATCCGCGAGTACATCGACTCGTTCAAGGACAACCTTGAGATGGTCGAGCACACGATGGCCGGCGTCACCAAGCAGGAGGTCCAGCTCCCGGTGAAGGCCAACGAGACGCTGCGCTCCATCGTGGGCACCGACGGCGACACCGAGAGCGACCTGCTCGTCGACCCGATGCCCAACCTGTACTTCACCCGCGACCCGTTCGCGGTGGTCGGCAACGGCGTGAACCTGAACCGCATGTACTCCGTCACCCGCAACCGCGAGACGCTGTACGGCAAGTACATCTTCAAGTACCACCCGGACTACTGTGACGTGCCGCTGTGGTATCGCCGCAACAGCGCCTACCACACCGAGGGCGGCGACGTTCTGAACCTCAACAGCCACGCCATCGCGGTGGGCATCTCCCAGCGCACCGAGGCCGCTGCCATCGACGTCATGGCGAACCACATGTTCTGGGGCAAGGAGGAGTGCCCGATCACCGAGATCTATGCGTTCAACATCCCGGTCTCCCGCGCCTTCATGCACCTCGACACGGTGTTCACCCAGATCGACCGTGACAAGTTCACCATCCACCCGGCCATCATGGGCACCCTCCAGGTGTTCAAGCTGACGCCGGGCAAGGAGGTCAACGACGTCAAGATCGAGGAGATGAACGACACCCTCGAGAACACGCTCGCAAAGATCCTCGGCCTCGACCAGGTGACCCTGATCCCGTGCGGCGGCGGCGACCCGATCGCGGCTGCGCGCGAGCAGTGGAACGACGGCTCCAACACGCTCTGCGTGAAGCCGGGTCAGATCTGCGTGTACCAGCGCAACAACGTCACGAACGAGATCCTCTACAAGGCCGGGCTCGACCTGCTTGTGATCCCGTCCGCCGAGCTGTCCCGCGGCCGTGGCGGCCCCCGTTGCATGTCCATGCCGTTCTGGCGCGAGGACGTGGAGTGGTAACGCTCCTTCGATAGGCCTCCTCCATGGCCGGGGAACCGCGTTCCCCGGCCATGGTCGAGTTGGTTCGACAATCCCTTGGTTTTTGGGAACGCGCCGGCGCGTCCGGCGCTCACAGAAAGGAGCCCGCATATGGGCGTCAACCTTCGTGGCCGCAGCTTCCTCAAGCTCCTCGACTTCACGCCGCAGGAGATCGAGTACCTGATCGACCTTTCCATCAACTTCAAGAACATGAAGATGAACGGCGTGCCCCACAAGTACCTCACGGGCAAGAACATCGTCCTCCTGTTCGAGAAGACCTCCACGCGCACCCGCTGCTCCTTCGAGGTGGCCGGCTACGACCTGGGCTGCGGCGTCACCTACCTCGACCCCGGCAGCTCCCAGATGGGCAAGAAGGAGTCCATCGAGGACACCGCCCGCGTGCTCGGCCGCATGTATGACGGCATCGAGTACCGCGGCTTTGATCAGGACCTGGTCCAGGAGCTTGCCGACAAGTCCGGCGTGCCCGTCTGGAACGGCCTGACCGACGAGTTCCACCCCACTCAGATGATCGCCGACCTCATGACGATCAAGGAGAACTTCCCGCAGGGCCTCAAGGGCCTCAAGCTCACCTACATGGGCGACGCCCGCAACAACATGGGCAACTCCCTCATGGTGGCCTGTGCCAAGATGGGCATGAACTTCACCGCCTGCGGCCCCAAGGAGCTGTGGCCCGCCGAGGACCTCGTTGAGACCTGCAAGCAGATCGCGGCCGAGACCGGTGGCTCCGTCACCCTCACGGACGACGTCGACGAGGGCACCAAGGGCGCCAACGTCATCTACACCGACATCTGGGTCTCCATGGGCGAGCCCGACTCCGTGTGGGAGGAGCGCATCAAGCTGCTGTCCCCGTACCAGGTGACCACCAAGGTCATGGACAACGCCGCCGACGACGCCATCTTCATGCACTGCCTGCCGTCGTTCCACGACCTGCAGACCACCATCGGCCAGGACATCTACGAGAAGTTCGGGCTCAAGGAGATGGAGGTCGCCGACGAGGTCTTCGAGTCCAAGCGCTCCCGTGTCTTTGACGAGGCCGAGAACCGCATGCACTCCATCAAGGCCGTCATCTACGCGACCCTGAAATAACAGTCGCAACGAGGAGGGGAGGCTCCAACCTCCCCTCCTTTTTCTTTCTCTCGCATCTGTATGCACTGTGAAATCAGGGGTGCGTTCGATGCATCGGCCAAAGGAGGAAGCATGGCAAGCAAAGAGACCACGGAGAAGGTGAACCCCAACGGCATCGGGCTGTTCGGGCTCATCGGCATCGTGGTGAGCTCGTGCATCGGCTCGGGGGCCTTCGCGCTCACCGGCCAGATCGCAGGCGTCTCGGCTCCCGGCCCGGCGCTCATCGCGTGGCTGATCGTGGGCGTGGCGTTCCTCTGCCTGGCGCTCTCGCTCAAGAACCTCGCGGACCGGCGCCCGGACCTCGACGGCATCTTCAGCTATGCCACCGCCGGCTTCGGGCCGTTCGCCGGTTTCGTCTCCGGCTGGGGCTACTGGCTGTCGGCGTGGCTCGGCAACGTCGCGTTCGCGACGATCATGATGTCCACGATCGGTTACTTCTATGCGCCGTTCCTGCCGGGGAACACCGTAGCGTGCATCGTGATCGCCTCCCTGGTGATGTGGGGCATCACCATCCTCGTGATGAACGGCGTCGAGAGCGCCTCGTTCATCAACGCCATCGTGATGGTGGCAAAGGTCGCAGCGATCGCGCTCTTCCTGCTCTTCTGTCTGATCAGCTTCAACGCTGGCATCCTCACCGAGACCTTCTGGGGCAACGTGGCGACCAATGTCGCCCAGATGGCCGAAGAGGCGGACCTGGGCTCGGTCTCGGACCAGATCATCAACTGCCTGATGATCATGATGTGGTGCTTCATCGGCATTGAGGGCGCCTCGGTGGTCTCCGCTCGCGCCAAAAAGAAGTCGCAGGCCGGCGAGGCCACGGTCATCGGCCTGGTCGCGCTGCTCGTGATCTACATCGGCATGTCGATCCTGCCGTTCGGCGTCCTGCCGTTCACCGAGGTGGCCCAGATGGACTACCCGGCGTCCGTGTACGTCTTCAACACGATCGCCCCGGGCTGGGGCGGCGCCTTCCTCTCGATCGCGATGATCATCTCGGTGGCGGGCTCGTGGCTCTCGTTCACCATCCTGCCGGCGGAGACGACACAGCTCATGGCGGACCACAAGCTGATCCCGGCCAAGTGGGGCGAGCTCAACAAGAAGGGCGCGCCCGGGTTCTCGCTGCTCATCGTCGGCGTGTGCACCCAGGTCTTCATGGCGACGCTGATCTTCACCGAGGACGCCTACAACTTCGCGTTCTCGATGTGCACGGTGGCCATCGTGATCACCTGGGCGCTCGCGAGCGCCTACAACATGGTGTACTCCTTCGGGAACGGCCAGGTGGGCGAGGGCATCGCCGGCCTGATCGCCACCGTGTTCCTCGTGATCGCCACGCTGCTCAACGGCTGGAGCTACCTCATGCTCACCTGTGTGGGCTACATCCCCGGCATCTTCGTCTACATCGCCGGGCGCAAGGAGCACCACGAGAAGCCGTTCACGGGCCCCGAGATGGCCTGCATGGCCGTGATCTGCGCGGCCGGCGTGATCGCCCTCGTGCTCCTGGCGATGGGCATCATCAGCTTCTAATCGACAACGGCCTGCCCGCTGGCATTACAATCGGCGCTCGAGTCCCATGGGTCGGCTCGAGCGCCCCTTCGTCCCAGGGAGGGAGCCCTATGAACGTCGTGCCGATTCCCAACGAGGTGTGGCTCAACGACTACGAGCGCGACGCGGTGTGGGACATCGCGCAGTCGTCGGTGTCGTCCTTCACCTATCCGGAGGTCATGGCCCTGGACGGGGAGGGGGGAGCCAAGGCTCGCGCGCTTCTCGAGGCAGAGCCCATGAACTACGGGTGGATCGAGGGCTCGCCGGGGTTCAAGCGCGCGGTCGCCTCGCGGTACCGCCGCGAGGTGCCCGACTCCCAGATCCTCCAGTTCAACGGGGCGTCCGGCGCAAACCTCGGCGCACTGACCGCCCTGGTGGGCGCCGGCGACCACGTGGTCGTCGAGTGGCCCACCTACCAGCCGCTTTGGGAGATCCCCCGGGCCTTGGGCGCCGACGTATCCCTCTGGGAGCTGCGCCGCGAGAACGATTGGAAGCCGAACCTGGACGCGCTGGAGCGGCTCGTGCGCAAGGACACGAGGCTCATCTGCCTCAACAACGCCGCCAATCCCACCGCCGCCGTGCTGTCCCCGGACGACCTCGAGCGCATAGCAGAGATCGCCCGGTGGTCGGGCGCCTACGTCCTCTCGGATGAGGTGTACCTCCCGGTGGTGGAGGACCAGGGCTTCGTGTCCATCGTGGACGTGTACGAGAGGGGCGTCGCCACCAACTCGCTGTCCAAGAGCTACTCGGTGCCCGGCTGCCGCATCGGCTGGACCGTCGCGCCCGACGGGCTGTCCGACAAGATCCGTTCGGTGCGCGACTACACGCTGATCAGCGCCGGCGTGCCCAACGACGTGATCGCGACGCTCGTGCTCGAGCATGCCGACCAGGTGCTCGACCGCAATCGTGCGATCGCGGCCGAGCGGGCGGCCACCGTGGAGGCGTGGCTGGCCAAGCAGAGCCGTGCCAGCTGGGTGGCGCCCAACGGGGTGCCGGTGTCGTACCTCTCGCTCGACCTGCCCGCCGAGATGGACGACCGCACGTTCTGCCTCAAGATCCTGCGCGAGCGCGGCGTCCTTCTGATTCCCGGCTCCTGCTTCGAGCTGCCAGGCGGCGTGCGGCTGGGCTACTGCTGCCCGGCCGACGTGCTGGACATGGGCCTGACCCTTTTGGGGGAGGCCCTGGCGGAGCTCTAGAGCTCCGCGCCGGGCACGCGGGCCCCGGTTGCCGGTCCTGGCCCTGCGTTCGTCGCGTGACGCATCGTCGCCGTCGGGCGCGAGACCTTTGAATAACCTATGCGCACGAGTGCATAATGCCAAGCGAAACAGGCTTCTCGTGAATCGGGAGGCCTGTCTCTTTCTCTGGCCCCTCGGCTTCTTTTCCATCCGTTTTCTCTGGAGGGGGTCTTTCGCCGAAACCCGGTTGCCGTTCGCCGTCTCAGGGTCGCGCTTCCCCGTGAACGAGAGAGCGGGACCCATCGAAACACGTGGTTCTCCCTTGCGTTCGAAGACCGCCGGCGGTTGCCATTTTCGTCCGAACGGCACTCGGTGAGCCATTCATCTTTCTGTATGTCGTGTGAATCGACTTTGGGTAAACTGAGCCCTGTATCCGCTGCGACCCCGCCCAGAGTGGGGGTCCGGTTGTCGGTCAGGGCCCGAAGCCCTGAGGAGGAAAGGAGCCTTTGGCAATGGCTGAAGCTACCAAGAAGAAGAGGGAGATGCTGTCGTCCTACACGATCTTGATCATCATCTTGATCGCCGTGGCGCTCATCTCCCTTGCGATGTCCGGGGCGTTCCCCGACATCACTGCGGCCACGCTGCCCGACATCGTCATGGCCCCCTACGAGGGCTTTGTCGACGCCATCGACGTATGCATCTTCGTCATGGTCCTCGGCGGCTTCCTGGCGATGGTGGACGCCTCGGGCGCCCTCAACGCCGGCATCTCCGCGCTCGTCCGTGGGATGGGCGGCAAGGAGGAGTGGCTGATCCCGATCATCATGGTCGTGTTCTCGCTGATGGGCTCCACCTACGGTTTCTGCGAGGAGACCGTGGGCTTCTACGCCCTGCTCGCCGCCACGATGATGGCCGCCGGCATGGACGTCCTTGTGGGCGCCGCCGTGGTGCTCCTCGGCGCGGGCTGCGGCGTGCTCGGCTCCACGGTGAACCCGTTCGCGACGGGCATCGCGGCCGCCACCCTCACGGACATGGGCATCCCCGTCGACCAGACCGTGGTCATCGTGCTCGGCTTGCTGCTGATGGTCGTGGCCGACGCCATCTCGATCATCTTCGTGATGAACTACGCCAAGAAGGTCAAGGCCGACCCCAACCGCACGCTCCTGGGCAACCATGAGCGCCAGGCCGCCCAGAAGGAGTACGGCGAGGCCGCCAAGGCCGTCTCTGAGACCACCCAGATCACCGGCCGCCAGAAGGCGGTGCTCGTCCTCTTCATCACCACCTTCATCGTGATGATCATCGGCTTCGTGCCCTGGGAGGACCTGCACGTCGACGCGTTCAACGCCGGCTATGCCACCGAGACCACCTCTGACGCCATCACCGGCGAGGACATCATCGCCGCGTGGGACGACGCCGGCGTGGGCGGCGAGCTGGTGTTCAACACCGAGCCCGACGCCGTCATCACCGAGGAGGTCCAGACCTCCATGGGCTGGAGCGCCTTCCTCACCGGCACGCCGCTCGGCCAGTGGTACTTCGCGGAGGCCACCTGCTGGTTCCTCCTGATGGGCATCATCATCGGCATCGTCGCCGGTCTCTCCGAGCGCGAGCTGGTCGACGGCTTCATCGCCGGTGCCGGCGACATGATGGGCGTCGTGCTCGTCATCGCCCTGGCCCGCGGCGTCTCCGTCCTGATGGCCAATACGGGCCTCTCCGACTGGATCCTCACCACGGCGGCCGCAGGCCTCAAGGGCGTGAGCGCCATCGTCTTCGCGCCGCTCTCGTACCTGCTGTACGTGGCCCTGTCCTTCCTCATCCCGTCGAGCTCCGGCATGGCCGCGGTGTCCATGCCCATCATGGGCCCGCTCGCGGTGGAGCTGGGCTTCTCGCCGTCCGTCATGGTCCAGATCTTCTCTGCGGCCAACGGCTTCGTGAACCTCTTCACGCCGACCTGCGGCGCCATCATGGGCGGCCTCGCGCTCGCCCGCGTGGACTACAGCACCTGGCTCAAGTTCGCGGCCAAGCTGCTCGTGATCCTGTTCTTCGTGCTGATGGTCGTCCTGACCGTCGCCTGCATGGTGGTACCGGCCTAGCTGGAAAAGGGACATCGGCTCCTAAGGGGCCCTGCGGCGAGCCGCGGGGCCCTTCTTTTGGCACGAGGGTGCCCCTCTTCTTCGGGGTGCCCGCAAGAGTGCGGACGCTCCGGTCAAAGCCAAATGTCCACGCTCCAGCCGATTGGAGCGTGGACACAGCGCTTTGACGGAAGCGTCCACGGGCGGCGCGAAAAAACGTGAGATTGGCACTTGCGGGGTGGGGGAGAGGCGCTATACTTCTTTCTCGTGCCAAAGGCGCACCGCGAATTCCTCGGTAGCTCAATGGTAGAGCACGCGGCTGTTAACCGCGCTGTTGTAGGTTCGAGCCCTACCCGAGGAGCCAGATTCTTCAGCCCCCCTGTGGGGCTTTTTCTTTATGCAGAGGCTGGGCTGTCAGCGCCGGTTCCATGGGCGCTCCATGGGCGCCCTGAAAGCCCATGGTATCTTTGTCCATCGGGTTCGCGGCGCCCGACGCCGCCCCTTTGTCCCTGACCCCTCGAGCACGGAGGTTCCGTGGCCACCACCGAGGAACAACGCCTGACCTACCAGCAGGCTACGTGGAACACCGGCGCCAAGCGAGACATCGCCGTCCTGCAGGAGCTTGTGCGCAAGGACTTCAAGCTCAAGTACCGCCGGAGCGTGCTCGGCATCGTGTGGTCGGTGCTCAACCCGCTTCTGATGATGCTCGTGATGGCGGTGGTGTTCACCCATTTCATGCGCGGCGCCGACATGCCGGCCAACGTCTACCCGGTGTACCTGATCATCGGCAACATCACGTTCGGCCTGATGAGCTCGGCGACCTCCGACGGCATGTGGTCGATCATCAACGCGGCGCCCCTGCTCAAGAAGGTCCGCGTGAACCGCCTCGTGTTCCCGGTCGAGAAGGTTCTCTTCGCCGTCGTGAACTTCGCGCTGTCACTCATCGCCGTGGCGCTGGTCATGCTCGTGTGCCAGGTCCCGCTCGGCTGGCAGGCGATCTTCCTCGTGCCGTTCCTCGTGTACTTCCTGGTCTTCTGCATCGGCCTGTCGCTGCTCTTGGCGACGCTGGCGGTGTTCTTCCGCGACGTCATCCACCTGTGGGGCGTCGTGACCACGGCCTGGATGTACGCGACCCCGATCTTCTACACCCTGGACCTTCTGCCGGCGACCCTGCAGGGGCTCATGAAGTGGAACCCGCTCTACCAGTACGTCGACTACTTCCGCACCTGCGTCCTCTACCAGCAGGTGCCCTCGCTCGAGGCCAACGTCATGTGCGTCCTCATGGCCGTCGTGATGCTCGCCATCGGGCTGCTCGTGTTCCGGAAGAACGAGCACAAGTTCATCCTCTTCATCTAGGAGTCCCCAGTGGCCATTATCCCGAACGCGCCCGACAGCGGCTCCATCCTGACCGCCCACGAGGTGGCGCCCGACGCCGAGACGCTCATCAGCGTCAACAACGTGAGCATGATCTTCAACATCGCGTCCGAGCAGCTCAACTCCCTCAAGGAGTACTTCATCGCGCTCGTGCGTCGGAACCTCTTCTTCAAGGAGTTCCGCGCGTTGGACGACGTCTCCTTCACCGTGAAGCGGGGGGAGGCCTTCGGGCTCGTCGGCACCAACGGCTCGGGCAAGTCCACGATGCTCAAGTGCATCGCCGGCGTGCTGGAGCCGAGCGAGGGGTCCGTCACCGTCAAGGGCACCATCGCGCCGCTCATCGAGCTGGGCGCCGGCTTCGACATGGACCTCACCGCGCGCGAGAACATCTACCTCAACGGCGCGCTGCTCGGCTACAAGAAGGCGTTCATCGACGAGCACTACGAGGAGATCATCGACTTCGCCGAGCTCCGGGACTTCCAGGACATGCCGCTCAAGAACTACTCGAGCGGCATGGTGGCCCGCATCGCGTTCGCCATCGCCACGATCACCGAGCCGGACATCCTCATCGTCGACGAGACCCTCTCCGTGGGCGACTTCCTGTTCCAGCAGAAGTGCGAGCGGCGCATCCAGGAGCTCGTGGAGTCCAACAACGTCACGGTGCTGCTCGTGAGCCACTCCATCGACCTCGTGGAGCGCATCTGCACGCGCGTCGCCTGGATCGAGAAGGGCGAGCTGCGCATGGTGGGCCCGACGCGGGAAGTGTGCGACGCCTACAAGGCGCTGGGGGCATGACGATGGCGCCTGCGGAGCCCTTGTTCAGCCTGGTGCTCTGCGTCTACGGCGTGGAGCCGTACATCGCGCGCGCGGTCCGGTGCCTGCTGGACCAGCGCTGCGGGGACTTCGAGCTCATCCTCGTCGACGACGCCTCGCCGGACGCCTCGATCGAGACCGCCCTCAACGAGGCGGCTGGCGACGCGCGCGTGCGCGTCGTGCGCCACGAGAGCAACCGCGGGCTCTCCGCCGCCCGCAACACCGGCCTCGAGGTGGCACGGGGACGTTACGTCTGCTTCCCGGACCCTGACGATGAGACTGGGCCGGACTTTCTCTCGGCCGCTGCCGCCGCCATTGAGGCCCAGGACCCCGACATCGTGGTGGAGGGGCTCGAGGAGCGCTATCTGGACGGCGCCGGCGGGTTCGTCTACGCGAATCGCGTCACGGCCCCGTCCGCGGTCGCGCGGGGAACGGACGAGGTGGCCGGCCTCGCGCTGCCGCTCGAGGAGCGCACGCTGCTCGGCTATGTCCACACGAAGTTCTTCCGCCGCGCGCTCGTGGCCGACCTCCGGTTCGATTCCGGCCTCACGGTCTCCGAGGACTTCTTCTTCTCCCTCGGCGCCTTCGAGCGCGCCCGCACGGTCTGCGTCCTCGACGTGGCCGAGTACCGCTACCAGAAGCGCTCGGGGAGCTTGACGGGCGGCCGCTACGACTCACAGCGCTACACCCCGGACTACTACGACGTGCACCGGGCGCGCATCCAGACCATGCTCGATTTCCTCGAGGCGCACGGCATCGCCGACGACGAGGCCATGCAGACGCTCGGCGCGCTGTACGGCCGTTATGTGGTCTCGACCCTGATGCGCCAGGCGGCCCCGGTGGGCGGCCTGTCGAAGGGGGAACGCCGTGCTTGGGCTCGCGAGCTCAAGCGCGACCCGCTTTTCCAGCGGCTGATCCCCGTGGCGCGGGCACGGCGCTCTCGCGCGCTGGCCGTCTCGCTCGGGGTGCTGAGGTCCGGGTGCGTCCCGGCGATGCTCGCACTCGGCACCGCTGTGAGCCGCGCGAAGGCCCAGGGACCCGGCCTTGTCACGAAGATCCAATCGGAGCGCTAGGAGGGCACCGTGCAGCCGCAGCTGACCGTTTGCGTGCCGAGCTACAACGTCGAGAGCTGCCTGTCGACGGGCCTGGAGACGCTGGCGCTGTCGCGCTTCGCGGGGCGCCTCGAGGTCATCGTCGTGGACGACGGCTCGTCGGACGGCACGCGCCAGGTGGCCGACCGCTATGCGGAGCGGTGTCCCGAGGTGGTGCGCGTGGTGTCGCAGGAGAACGCCGGGCATGGTGGGGCCGTGAACACCGGGCTCGCCCTCGCGCGGGGGCGCTACTTCCGCGTCGTGGACGGCGACGACTGGGTGGACGTGGACGGGCTCGACGCACTGCTCGACGCGTTGGCCGGCCTGAGCTCCGACCTTGTCGTCGACTGGCGCTGCGACGTCCGCATGGGCACGGGCGATCGGGAGCCGCGGCCGCTGCCGGCCGGTGTCCCGGTGGGGGAGTGCGTGCCTCTCACGACGGTCTCGGACGTGCTTGCGCGGAGCTCGGCGGCCCAGATACACACGGTCAACGCGAGCACGGACTTCGCGCGCCGGCTCGGCCTCAGGCTCCTGGAGCGCACCTTCTACGAGGACAGCCAGTACGTGATCGAGCTCACGAGCCAGGCGCGCACGGTCACGTTCCTGGACATCGAGGTCTACCAGTACCAGGTGGGGAACGCGTCCCAGAGCGTTGCGGCGCCCAACTACGTGCGACGGTTCGCCGACCACGACCGCGTCGTGCGCCGTGTCGCCGAGTTCGCCGAGGAGCGCCTCCTCGATCCAGGGCTCGAGGAGGCGCGCGCGGCCTATGTCCGCGAGCGCGCACGGCTCCTCGTGAACACGCACTACAACATCATGCTGGTCTATGACGACGACCGGAGGCGCGGTCGTGCCCGTGCCAGGGAGTTCCGCTCCTGGCTGGCCTCCGAGCACCCATGGCTCAAGAAGGCCACGGACCGTCGGTACTACGAGGGCCTCGCGCTCGGCGCCGTTGGCGGCTCGGCGCGGTTCCTCGACCGGGTGAAGGGGCGCATGGCCCACGAGGCATAGCCCATCCGAAGCTGGCATGCCAAAAAAAGGCACCCTGTATACCCATTTCTGACGGTCTTGTCCACAGGAAAGCACTGGCCCGCCTTTTACCTGTTACGAACGTCCCCTGGGCGAATCCGCTGCGCTTTTTGCTTTGTGTCCCATCATAACAATGCTTAAAGAGGCGCGATCGAAGCGCCGACAAGCTCCGAAGGGACAGGTGGAACCATGAAGAACGTCACGCGTCGCAACTTCCTTGGCGGGTCCGCAATCGCGGTCGCAGGTCTTGGTCTTGTCGCGTGCAGTGGTGGCTCGGCCGGCGACGGCGCCCAGGCCGAGGCAGAGTCCGGCGACTCCGTCGGCGCTGACGCCGAGCTCGTGGCCGCAGCCCAAAAGGAAGGCTCGCTCGTCGTGTACGGCTCCTGCGAGGAGGAGTACCTGACGGCCGCGTGCGACCACTTCAAGGAGCTCTACGGCATCGACGTCCAGAGCCAGCGCCTGTCCACCGGTGAGGTTCAGGCGAAGATCGAGGAGGAGAACGGCAACCCGAGCGCCGACGCGTGGTTCGGCGGCACCTCCGACCCCTACAACGAGTGCGCCGCCGCCGGCCTGCTCGAGCCCTATGACGCGGCCAATGCCTCCCACATCACCAAGGACATCTACAAGGACGCCGACAACAACTGGTTCGGCATCTACACCGGCATGCTCGGCATCATGTACAACAAGGACGAGCTCGAGCGCCTCGGCATCGACGCGCCGAAGGACTTCGCGGACCTCACGGACGCCAAGTACAAGGGCCTCATCTGGAGCTCCAACTACAACACCGCCGGCACGGCGAAGCTGATCATCAACACGGCCATCCAGAAGTACGGCCACGACGAGGGCATCCAGTGGCTCGTCGACCTCGACAAGAACGTGCAGGTCTACACCAAGTCCGGCTCCGGCCCCTCCAAGAACGTCGGCACCGGCGAGTGCGTGCTCGGCCTCGGCTTCCTGCACGACGGCATCTACCAGATCGTGGACAACGGCTACGAGAACATCGGCATGCAGGTCCCGACGTCCGGCACCACCTGCGAGGTGGGCGCCACCGCCATCTTCAAGGGCGCCGCGCATCCCAACGCCGCCAAGCTGTGGGTCGAGTACGCGCTGTCCCCGGAGTGCGTGGAGCTTGCCGCGCAGAACGGCTCCTACCAGTTCCTCGTCATCGACAACGCCACCCAGCCCGAAGTGGCCACCGAGTACGGCCTCGACCCGGACAACACGATGGACTACGACTTCGAGGACGCCAAGAAGAACACCTCCACCTACGTCGAGGAGGTCATGGCGGCCCTCGGCGGCGGCGACGACCGCTTCCAGACCGAGTAGAGGAGCGAGGTCGGTCTGACCGTCGCCTCAGTGGCGACGGAGGCTCAAGCCATGATGCCGGGGGGTCCTCCCTCCCGGCATCTTCGCTGTAGAGGGGCAAGCTGAAGGCTTGCTCCAAGACTCAAGGAAAGGGGGATGTCCGTGGCCAAGGACCAAAGCGCCGCTCTCGACCGCAAGAAGTTGCTCGGCGACCCCATCATGATGACGACCATCGTCGTCCTTATCGCGCTTTTGACGCTCTTCATCCTGTACCCGCTGGCCATCCTTTTGGTTGACAGCTTCATCACCGACAGCGGCCCGTCGCTGGCGGTGTTCGACCGCATCTTCCAGATGGGGAGCTTCACGACGGCCATCACCAACACGCTGGCGGTGGGCTTCCTCGTGGGCATCTGCTCCGCCCTCGTGGGCTTGCTCTTCGCCTACGTCGAGGAGTACGTGCAGCTCAAGACCAAGTTCATGCGCGGTCTGTTCGCGCTCGTCTCGATGTTGCCGGTGGTGAGCCCGCCCTTCGTGCTGTCGCTCTCCATCATCATGCTGTTCGGCAAGGCGGGCATCATCACGCGCTACGTGCTCGGCATCTACGACAACAACGTCTACGGCTTCTGGGGCATCTTCATCGTCCAGACGCTGACGTTCTTCCCGGTGTGCTACATGATGCTCAAGGGCCTCCTCCGGAACATCGACCCGTCGCTTGAGGAGGCGTCGCGCGACATGGGCGCCTCCCGCTGGAAGGTCTTCACGTCCGTGACGCTGCCGCTCATCGCCCCGGGCCTCGGCAACGCGTTCCTCGTCACCTTCATCGAGTCCATCGCCGACTTCGCGAACCCGATGATCATCGGCGGCTCCTACGACACCCTCGCCACGACGATCTACCTGCAGATCACCGGCGCCTATGACAAGCAGGGCGCCGCCGCGATGGCCGTCGTGCTCCTGTGCATCACGCTCGCGATGTTCGCCGTGCAGAAGTACGTGCTCGAGGCCAAGTCCACGGCGACGCTCTCCGGCAAGGCGAGCCGCGCCCGCATGCTCACCACGGACAACTCCGTGCGCATCCCGCTGACGCTCCTCTGCTCCGTCTGCGCCATCTTCGTCGTCGCGATGTACATCTGCGTGCCGTTCGGCGCCCTCTTCAAGACCTGGGGCTACGACTTCACGCTCACCGGCAAGTGGTTCGCGCAGGTGTTCACCAAGTACCACGGCCTGCAGGCCTTCGGCGACTCGTTCCTGCTCTCGCTCATCGCGGCGCCCATCACGGCCCTGCTCTCGATGGTCATCTCGTACCTCGTGGTGAAGCGCGACTTCCACGGGCGCGGGTTCATCGAGGCCGTCTCGATGCTCGCCATGGCGGTGCCGGGCACCGTCCTCGGCGTGGGCTACATCCGCGGCTTCTCCGGCGGCCTGTTCCACACCGGGCTCCTGCAGGGCATCTACGGCACGAGCGCGATCCTCATCATCGTGTTCGTCGTGCGCTCGCTGCCCACCGGCACGCGCTCCGGCATCTCGGCGCTGCGCCAAATCGACAAGTCCATCGAGGAGTCGGCCTACGACATGGGCGCCGACAGCTTCACGGTGTTTCGCACCGTGACGCTGCCACTCATCAAGGAGAGCTTCCTCTCCGGCCTCGTGACGGCCTTCGTGCGCTCGATCACGGCCATCTCCGCGATCATCCTGCTCGTGACGCCGTCCACGTACCTGATCACGGTGCAGATCAACGAGTTCGCCGAGAAGGGCAACTACGGCATCGCCTGCGCCTTCGCGACCATCCTGATCATGATCACCTACGGCGCGGTCCTCATCATGAACGCCGTCATCCGTCGCTTCGGCACGAGCCGCGCGACCAAGGCCGACAAGGAGGCCGCCGAGGCGATCGGCACCGATTACGTCGAGAGCGGACAAGTGGAGGAGCTCTAACCCATGGCAAAGGAAAAGAAAGGCGTCCGGCTGGACCACATCTCAAAGATCTACCAGGACCCCAAGACCAAGAAGGACTTCTACGCCGTCCACGACGTGTCGCTGGACATCGCGCCCGGCGAGTTCGTGACGCTGCTCGGCCCCTCCGGCTGCGGCAAGACCACGATCCTGCGCATGATCGCCGGTTTCGAGAGCCCCAACGAGGGCGAGATCTACCTGGGCGGGGAGCCGATCAACGAGCTCACCCCCAACAAGCGCGACACCGCGATGGTGTTCCAGAGCTACGCCCTCCTGCCGCACTACAACATCTTCGACAACGTGGCCTACGGCCTGAAGCTCCGCAAGGTACCCAAGGACGAGATCGCCAAGAAGGTGACGAACATCCTGCACCTCGTGGGCCTCGACGGGATGGAAGACCGCATGACCAACCAGCTGTCCGGCGGCCAGCAGCAGCGCGTGGCGCTCGCGCGCGCCCTCGTGCTCGAGCCCGGCGTGCTGCTCTTTGACGAGCCGCTCTCCAACCTGGACGCCAAGCTCCGCGTGGACATGCGCAACGAGATCCGCCGCATCCAGCAGGAGGCCGGCATCACCGCTGTCTATGTCACGCACGACCAGTCCGAGGCGATGGCTCTCTCGGACAACATCATCATCATGAAGAAGGGCGTCGTGCAGCAGATGGGCGATCCCCTCACGGTGTACTACGAGCCCGCCAACGAGTTCGTTGCCGACTTCATCGGCGAGTCCAACTTCCTGCGCGGCACGCTGGCGGAGAAGGACGGGCACCACGGCCAGGCCACCATCGAGGGCAACCCGGTGGACGTGTCCAACGTCGGGCACCTCAACGTGGGCGACGACGTCACGCTGGTGCTGCGCCCGGAAGCGGCGGCACTGGCCGACGAGGGCGTGCTGCCCTGCACGGTGACGCTGTCCCGCTTCATGGGCAACTACCACAACTACCAGGTGAAGGTGGGGGACACCCTCGTCAAGATCACCGACTTCAATCCCAAGAACCACAAGATCTACGACGTGGGCGACGAGGCGTTCGTGGCCTTTGGCCCCGAGGACGTGCACGTGCTCTAGGCCCTTCGGGCGGGGCGGTCGCGGAGAGCGGCCGCCCCGTTTTTTGTGTTTGGCCGCTGGCCGGCGGGGGCTTCTCGCCGCAGGCGCCAAGGGGCACAATTCACTGAGCTTTGAACCTGTCCCGTTGCCCGTCTCGGAGGTGCCATGAACCCAGCCGTCGCTCTGACCGAGCAGGAGCCGCCGCTCTTCACCATCGTGATGTGCGTCCACGCCACGGAGGACTACGCGGCGGACGCCGTGAGATCCGTCCGCGCCCAGTCGTTCCCCGACTGGGAGCTGCTCGTGGTGGACGACGCGTGCCGGGACCACTCGGTGCTTCGGGTGCTTCGTGCCGCACAGGACGACCCGCGGGTGCGGCTCATCCACAACGACCTGCGCCAGGGGCTCTCCGAGGCCCGCAACCGGGGCATCCGGCACGCCCGGGGGCGCTACGTGTGCTTCTTCGACTGCGAGGACGTCGCCGAGCCCACGTTCCTCGAGGTGGCGGCCCGCGCCATTGACGTCGAGGACCCGGACATCGTGGTGGAGGGTCTCACCGAGGACTTCTTCAACCGGCGCGGCGACGTGGCCTACAGCGAGGAGCGCACGCCCCACCGGGCCTTCCTCACCGGCCCCGCCGTGCAGACGGTGGTGCTCGACCTCGAGGAGGAGCACCTGATGGGCGCGATCTTCACGAAGTTCTTTCGCCGCGAGCTCCTCGACGGGCTTCGGTTCGAGAGCGGCGGAGAGCCCTACGTGGCCGACTTCTTCTTCACGTTGGCGGCGATCGAGAGGGCCCGGTCCGTCGCGCTCCTTCCCGAGACGCCCTACCACTACGAGAAGCACATCCGCGGTGAGCGGCAGAAGACCCTCACCACGGGCACGTTCCTCGAGCGGCACCGCCGCACGGCCGCGATCCAGGATCACCAGCAGCGGTTCGGGCTCGACACGGACGAGTCGCGCAACCGGCTCGGCACGCTCTACGCCCAGTACGTGATGGACGAGCTGGGGCGGCTGACGGACCTGGAGAACTACGTCTCCAAGGAGGAGCAGGAGAGGTGGCTCGCGTTCCTGCACGAGGACCCGCTGTTCCAGATGCTCGTGCTCGACGCCGAGCCCACGCCAGGGCTGCTGAGGTCCCTGATGCACAAGGCGCTGACCTCCACCGGGCCCAACAGCGCCCTGACGCTGGCGCACCTGATGGGGTACCTGAAGAGCTTCGGCCCGGAGACCTTCTCCCGCTCGCAGGAGTGACCCGTCTGCCCGCGACCGTGGCGCGTGACCAAAATGTCACGCCGGACGGCGCCCGGTTCCCTTATACTTTCATCCGCTAGCCGCCTTAGCTCAGTGGATCAGAGCGTTCGCCTCCGGAGCGAAAGGCCGTGGGTTCGAGCCCCACAGGCGGCACCATTGCAACGGTCGAGGCCGGGAGCAGCACGTTCGCTGGCTCCCGGCCTTTTTCGCAGCCGAGGACGGGGAGGGGACAGTGGCGGACGCAGTCCACGGGGCTCCAGGAGCCCCTGAGGGGCCGTGCGAGGAGCAGCCCTTCGTCGCCACGCCCGATTCGGGCCTCACGGAGGCAGAGGCCGAGCAGCTCACGGCGGAGGGCAAGTCCAACGTGGACGTCTCGCCCCGCACGCGCACGGTGGGGCAGATCGTGCGGGACAACGTCTGCACCCTGTTCAACGCGGTGAACGTTCTTCTGGCGGTCGTGGTGTTCCTCACCGGCAGCTACCGGAACATGCTGTTCATGATCATCGTCGTCTGCAACGCGGCCATCGGCATCTTCCAGGAGGTGCAGTCCAAGCGCGCCGTGGACCAGCTCTCCATCCTTGCGGAGCGACCGGTCCGCGTGCGCCGGGGAGGGAAGGTGGTCGAGGTCCCGTCGACGGGGGTCGTGCAGGGCGACCTCGTGCTGCTCTCCTCGGGCGACCAGGTGCCGGCCGACCTTCGGGTGCGCTCCGGCAAGGTGGTCATGAACGAGTCGCTCCTCACCGGTGAGTCCGAGCCCGTGCGCAAGGGCCCCGACGACCGGCTCCTCTCGGGGTCGTTCGTGACGGCCGGGTCCTGTGTGGGACAGGCCGTGGCCGTGGGCGCCGCCTCCTTCGCGGCGCAGATCAACGACGAGGCCCGCGCCGCCAAGCCCATCGAGTCCGAGATCCGCTCCACGCTGCGCTTCATCGTGAAGCTCGGCACGTGGGTGCTGCTTCCGGTGGGAACGGTGCTCTTCCTGCGCTCCTTCTTCGACGGCGGGTCCTGGCAGGACGCCGCCCTCACCACCGTCGCGGCCGTCACGGGGATGATCCCTCAGGGGCTCGTGCTGCTGACGAGCTCGGTGCTCGCGATCTCGACGGTCCGGCTCGCGATGCAGAAGGTGCTCGTCCAACAGCTCTACTGCATCGAGGCCCTCGCCCGCGTGGACGTGCTGTGCCTCGACAAGACCGGGACCATCACGAGCGGCGCGATGACGGTGGAGAAGCTCATTCCCGAGCCGGGCGTCGAGCGTGAGGACCTCGTGAGCGACCTGGTCACCGTGATGGCCGCCAATGCCGACGACGCCAACGACACGGCCCGGGCGGTGCTCGCCTACCAGGAGGAGCATGCGCTCCAGCCCCGTGTCATCACGCGGGCGGTGCCCTTCTCGAGCGACCGTAAGTATTCGGGCTGCCTGTTGGAGACGGGCGGCGGCCTTGCGGTGGGCGCGGCCCAGTTCCTGGTTCCCGATCGTGCGGACGCGTTGGCGGCTGCAGAGCGCGAGGCCGGTGCGTGCGCGCGGCTCCTGGCCGTGTGCCGGGTGGAGGGGTTCGACAAGGACGACCGTTTCACGGGCGTCCCCGTCCTGCTCGGCTTCGTCGCCATCTCGGACCAGGTGCGCGACTCGGCGCCGGCCACCCTTGCGTACTTCAAGGAGCAGGGGGTCGGCCTGCGGGTGATCTCGGGCGACGACCCTCGAACGGTCGCGGCGATCGCGCAGGAGGCGGGGGTGCCTGACGCCGACGAGTACGTCGACGCCACGACCCTCGACACCCCCGAGAAGCTCAAGCGCGCGGCCCGTGACTGCCGGGTGTTCGGCCGCGTCACGCCGCAGCAGAAGCGAGACCTCGTGCTCGCCCTCCAGGCCGAGGGCCACACGGTGGCGATGACGGGCGACGGCGTGAACGACGTGCTCGCCCTTCGGGAGGCGGACTGCTCGGTGGCCATGGCCGGGGGCTCGGACGCCGCCCGTTCCGTGGCCGAGATCGTCCTCGTGGACGACGACTTCTCGCACATGCCGGCCGTGGTCGCCGAGGGCAGGCGCTCGATCAACAACCTGCAACGCTCTGCGGCGCTCTTTCTGGAGAAGACGGTCTTCTCCATCGTCGTGGCCACGCTGTGCATCATCGTCCCGCCGTACCCGCTCCTGCCGATTCAGCTGACGCTCGTCTCGGCGGCGGTGATCGGCATCCCGTCGTTCGTGCTCGCGCTCGAGCCCAACCACGACCGAGTGAGGGGCTCGTTCCTCGCCAACGTGCTCGCTCACGCGGTGCCTGCGGCCCTCGCCATCTCGCTCGGGCTCGCCATCGTGGTCTTCGCCCGTTACCCGTTGGGCATGAGCGCGGCCCAGGTGTCCACGATCGCCACCTGCGTGACGGCCTCCGTGGGTCTCGCGTTGGTCCGGTGCGTGTCCAAACCGCTCAACTGGCTGCGCCGTCTCCTCTTTTGGGCCATGCTCGCTGTGGTGGTGCTCGGCGTCTCGGTCTTCGGCAGCTTCTTCGAGGTCGCGACCCTGACCTGGCCGCTTGCCGGTTTCCTGGCCCTCGTGGCCGGGGCCGCGCTGGCCCTGTTCTTCGCCTTGTTCCGCCGCTCTGTGGCCGATGCCGACAACCCGGCCGGCCCCTATCTGAGATTCGCCCGACGCGTGGAAAAGAGGACCCATGACCGACGTGAACGCCGCCGCGCACTCCGCCGAACAGGCCGAGCGGTTCGCAACCTCCGTTCTGGAGGCCCGGAGGACGAAGACGCTGACGGCCGGTGACGTCGCCCGCTCCATCGTCGACGTGTCACGGATACCGGGCGCGCTCCGTCTGCCCCGCGCCTCGGTGCGCCTGTTGGAGAACGTCGTGCGGCGCGCGGCCACCGATGAGGAGGCGGTGCGCCAGGCCTGGGAGGTGGTGTCGGCCGGCCTTGAGGGGCGTGCCGGCGGCGAGGTGGACTTCTGGCCCGCGCGCGTGCTGTTCCAAGACTTCACCGGTGTGCCGATCTTCGTGGACTTTGCGGCCATGCGGGACGCCGTGGCGGCCGACGGGGGAGACCCGACGCTTGTGAACCCGCGCATCCCCTGCGTGCTTGTCGTCGATCACTCGGTGTGCGCGGACGTCGCCGGCTGTGCCGATGCCGCCTTCGAGAACCAGCGGATCGAGGCGCGCCGCAACGCCGAGCGCTTCTCGTTCCTCAAGTGGGCGGGCGCCTCGTTCGACAACGTGCAGATTGTGCCGCCGGGCCAGGGCATCTGCCATCAGCTGAACGTCGAGGTCTTCTCGCCGGTGGTGGCCGTCGACGCCCTGCACGAGGGCGAGGAGCTGGCCTGCTTCGACACGCTTGTGGGCAGCGACTCGCACACGACGACGGCCAACGGCATCGGCGTCCTGGGCTGGGGCGTCGGCGGCATCGAGGCAGAGGCGGCCGCGCTCGGTCAGCCGCTCCCGATGCGCGTCCCCGAGGTGGTCGAGCTCCGCCTCACCGGGCAGCTGCCGGACGGGGCGCAGGCCATGGACCTCGCGCTGACGGTCGCAAAGCTCCTGCGCGAGACCGGCGTCGTGGGATCCATCGTCGAGGTCACGGGCGACGGCGTCGCCGGCCTCACGGTCCCCCAGCGCGCCTGTGTGGCCAACATGTCCCCGGAGTACGGCTCGACGGCGGTGCTCTTCCCGGTTGACGAACAGTGCGTCGACTACCTGCGCCTCACGGGGCGTCCGGAGGACGAGGTGCGCTTCGTCGAGGCCTACTATCGGGCAGAGGGCTGCTGGGGGCTCGAGGGCGCCCGCGTCTACGGCAGGACCGTTGAGCTGGACCTCGGCACCGTGCGTCCCTGCCTGGCGGGGCCGAGCCGTCCTCACAACCAGGTGTTCCCGGAGGGTCTCCGCGAGCGCTTCCGTGCGGTCGCGGAGCAGAACGGCCACGGCGACTTTCAGACGCTCCGGACGGTCCCGGTGGGGGCGTCCGACGAGGCGCTCGGCCACGGCGCCCTCGCGATTGCGGCCATCACGAGCTGCACCACCGCCACCGATCCGGCGATGATGGTCGCCGCCGGCCTCACGGCCCAGAAGGCGCTAGACGCGGGCCTCGAGCCCAAGCCATGGGTCAAGAAGGTCCTCGCGCCCGGCAGCCACGCGGCGTCGCTGCTCTTGGAGCGGGCCGGCCTCGCCGCCCCGCTGGCGCGGCTCGGCTTCGAGACCTGCGGCCATGGCTGCATGAGTTGCATCGGCAACTCCGGGCCGGTGCTCCCGGGCATGCACGAGGCCGCCGAGGACCTCGAGCTCGCGAGCGTGCTCTCGGGCAACCGCAACTTCGACGGCCGCATCTCGCCGGACGTGGCACAGAACTACCTCGCGTCGCCGGCGCTCGTCGTGGCGTACTCGCTGGCTGGCACCGTCGACGTCGACCTCTCCACAGAGCCGGTCGGGATCGGCGCTGACGGCGAGCCGGTGATGCTCTCCGACCTGCTCCCGAGTGCCGCCGAGGTGCAGGAGGTGCTCGACGCGGTGCTGTCCCCGTCCCTCTACGAGGAGGGCACGGCGGGGCTCTTCGACGGCGACGCGGCCTGGCGCCTGCTTCCGGACGCGCAGAGCGACACGTTCCCTTGGGACCCGACGTCCACGTACATCCGTCGGCCGCCCTACTTCGAGATCGCGCGCCCCTGCGACTCGTGGTCGCTCGATGGGGCGCGGTGCCTCGCGCTGCTCCCGGACTTCGTGACCACCGACCACATCTCTCCCGCCGGTGCCATCGCGCCGGACTCGCCGGCCGCGCGCTACCTCGAGGAGCGCGGCGTGGCGCCGGAGGACTTCAACACGTACGGCTCGCGCCGCGGCAACCACGAGGTCATGGAGCGCGGCACCTTTGCCAACGTGCGCTTGGAGAACCGCCTCGCCGACGGGCGCCGCGGCGGCTACACGCGCGACCTCCTCACCGGCGAGGTCGTCCCGGTGTGGGACGCCGCCGACCACTACGGCGACGCGCCGCTCGTGGTGGTTGCCGGCAAGATGTACGGGAGCGGCTCGAGCCGGGACTGGGCGGCCAAGGGCCCGGTGCTCCAAGGCGTGCGCGCGGTGATCGCCGAGTCGTTCGAGCGCATCCACCGCTCGAACCTCGTCGGCATGGGCATCGTGCCGCTCGAGCTCGCGGACGTGAGCCTGGCCGCGCTCGGGCTCGATGGCACCGAGGCCTTCTCGGTGGCGCCGTTCGACCTGTCCGTCGGTGGCACTGTCACCGTCCGCGCCGTCAAGGCTGATGGAGAGGCGGTCGAGTTCCCGTGCCGCGTCCGTGTGGACACGGAGACCGAGGCCGGCTACCTGCGGAAGGGCGGTATCCTTCCGTACGTTCTGGATCAGATCGCCCATTAGTCCGCTAGGATACGAGGGCTTCCGACGACGTCCGGGGAGGAGGAACGACCGGTGAAATGCCCGCATTGTGGGACCCATGTGGCCGACGGCACCGCCGTGTGCCCGGCCTGCCATGCCTCGCTCGAGGCCACGGCCGTTCTTCCACGTCTTCAAGGGTCGTACTGTCCTAGCTGCGGCGCCATGGTTCCGGAGGGGTCGGAGTCGTGCCCCAAGTGCGGCATGCCGGTGAGCCCTTCGCCCAAGAGCGTGAAGACCAAGGAGCGACGCCCGTCCCCGAGCCAGGAGACCGGTCGGCTCCCCCGGATCGAGCCGGCCCTTCCGGCCGAGCAGGACCTCAAGGACCCCTACCTTCACGAGCAGCCGGTCCGCATGCGCTCGGTGGTGCTCGCGGCCATCGCGTGCGTCCTCGTGGTGGGGGGCGCCGTGCTCCTCATCACGCACCCCTGGGACCCCGACGCGTTCGCCACCCGGGCCACCGAGCCCGCGGACACCTCGCAGGCTGGATCGGTGGCGGCCGTGACCACGCTGAGCGGCCAGGACGCTGCGACGAACGCGGACGACGTCAAGTCCGGCGACGAGACCACCTACGAGTCGCTGAAAGCCGACTACCAGGCCCTCGGGGAGTACGCTGCCGCGCTCGACGACTCTGTCGAGCGCCTCGAGGGCACCGGCATCACCGGCGACTCCTCGGAGCGCGAGGCGGGGAGGAGCGACGCCGCCGAGCTCGCGGTCAAGATCTCCAACGCCATCGCCGACATCCAGGCCGTCGACGTGACGAGCGGCACCTATGCCGAGGCCCGCGAGGAGCTGCTGAAGATCGGCAACTACCTGCGCAACCGCTCGGACATCGTGAGCTCCGCGTGGACACAGGCCGCCTCGTCGAGCGACCCGAAGGCCGACAGGGCGCAGATCCTGCAGCCGGTGCGCGGAGAGGGCTCCTCGTACGGTTCGCTCTTCAAAGAAGGTTACGCGAACTTCAAACTGGAGGCGCCTGCGGCCGACGCCCAGTGAGCGACGACCCCCCCGGGGTTGATTTGCAGAGCCATCTGAACATTTGAGGCGCTGGCCGGGTTCCCGCAGCCAGATGGACGCGCCGGCCGCGCCCGTGAGGGCGCGGCGGGCGCGTCCCCCCTGTTGTAGGATGCGTGG
>NZ_JASJEX010000003.1 GCF_030067705.1 Kribbibacterium absianum | reverse complement strand
GCCCCCTTCCCGACGTGGGCCGGCCTGTCCGGCCCGTCGCCAAAAGGGTGCCGGGTCCCCGAACCCAGCGCGACGCGTTCCGGTGAGTGTTGGGACCGTTCGGGTAGAGACGCGAATCTAGGCTCACAACATTCAGGACCGTCAATTCGAGGGACAGCTCGTCGCCGGACCCCGGTGGGGTATCCTCAGGGCTGAAGTGCACCTTCAACCGTCCGGGAGGCCCCATGCCCGCGCTGATCACCCATCACATCTTTGGCGAGAAGAGCTCCGTCGAGCTGCCGGAGGGCGTCCTGACCGATCAAGAGCAGCGCCTGGCGTTCCTGCTCGGCAACCAGGGGCCCGACCCCTTCTTCTTCCGCTTCCGCGCCACGCCGTCCGTGATCAAGGCCTGCCAGGCCCTCGCCCACCGCATGCACGACGAGCGGGTCGCTCCCGCCTTCGAGTGCCTGCGCGACGGCGTGGGCCGTCTCGTGGAGGAGGACCAGGCGGTCGGGCGCGCGTTCGCCCTCGGCGTGCTGTCCCACTACTGCCTGGACCGCACCGAGCACCCGTTCATCTTTGCGGAGCAGGAGGGCATCATCGAGGCCTCCGCCGGCGAGCTGGTGGGCTGTGGCAGCCAGGTGCACGCCGTGATCGAGGGGCGCATCGACTCGTGGCTCCTGTGGCACGAGCGCCACGTCACGGTGCTCGAGGCGCACCCGGCGCTCGAGCTGTGCCGCACGCCGCGCATCGACAAGGTGGCCGGAGCGCTGTTCTCGCAGGTCGCGTGGCAGGTCTTCGGCATCTCGCTCTCCGTGGGCGAGTGCGGGGCCGCCGTGGACGACATGCAGGCGGTGTACCGCCTCATCGAGCCCGCGGGGTCGCCGCGCGGCGAGGCCATCGGGCGCGCCGAGGAGCGTCTGGGGTCGCTGTTCTCGCAGGTGGAGGCCATGGCGCACGAGGTGACGCGCGAGGACGAGTGCCCGTTCTGCAACCCGGACCACCTGCCCTGGACCGTTCCGGGCACGCACGAGGTGTCGCATGCGAGCTTCCAGGACCTGTGGGCCCGCGCCCTCGAGACGTGGCCGTCCCTCGCGAAGGCCTTCGTGGAGGGCGGCACCGCGCTCGAGCAGGCCGTGAACGGGGTGAACTACTCGGGCGTTGCGAGCCGGTAGCGACGAGCCACCACAAAGGGGCCGGCCTGCACGACCGGTCCCTTTGTGCGTTAGCGGGCGAGCTTCGACAGCGTCGCGATCAGCAGGCGTGCCATGCGGTCCGCCGCCAGGTCCTCGAAGGCCTGGTAGCTCTCGGCCCCCGTGCCGTCGGCGTGGTCGCTGATGGCCCGGAGCACCACAAAGGGCACGTCGTTGAGCCACGCCACCTGCGCGATGGCCGCCCCCTCCATCTCGGCGCAGAGCGCGCCGAAGGTCTCGCGCACGGCCGCGCGGTCCTCGACCGAGGACACGAACCGGTCGCCGGTGGCGATGCGTCCCGCCCGGACCGTCACGTCCGGCTCCACGGCCGCTGCCGCCGCCACGACCTTCTCGGCCAAGCGCTTGTCCGCCGGGAACGATTGCGGGTAGCCCGGGATCTGGCCGGGCGCGTAGCCAAGCACCGTCACGTCCATGTCGTGGTGCACGAGGTCGGTCGAGACCACCACGTCGCCGATGTCGAGCGTGTCGTCCACTGCACCGGCCACGCCCGTGTTCACGAGCATGTCCACGTTGAAGAGGTCGCACAGCTGCTGGGCGCAGGAGGCCATCGAGACCTTGCCCACGCCGCTCTTGACCACCACCACCGGCACGCCGTCGATGAACCCCTCGTGGAACGCCAGGTGGCAGCGCTCGGTGACGAAGTCGTTCTCGAGCGCCCCGATGAGCGCCTTCACCTCGTTGTCCATGGCCCCGATGATGCCGACCTTCATCAGCTGTCCCCTTTCTTCGCATTCCTCGGGGGGACATGGTAGCCCGGCTCGGCGCGCTCCACGGGTTGGGTACCTTCCTGCCAGCAAACCCAAGGAGGAACCATGGCAGAGAGCGCGGCCCCGCGGATCTTGATCGTGTACACCGGCGGCACCATCGGTATGACGGAGGACCCGGCCACCGGGGCGCTCGCGCCCTTCGACCTCTCGCACCTGATGGAGAACGTGCCGAAGATCGGCCGGCTGGGCTACTCGCTCGACCATGTGGAGCTGGACCCGCCCATCGACTCCTCCAACATGAACCCGGGCGTGTGGGCGCAGGTGGCCCGGATGATCGCCGACGCGTACGAGGGCTACGACGGCTTCGTCGTGCTGCACGGCACGGACACGATGGCCTACACGGCGAGCGCGCTCTCCTTCATGCTCGGCCAGCTGGCCAAGCCCGTGATCCTCACGGGGTCGCAGCTGCCCATCGGCGAGATCCGCGAGGACGGCACCGAGAACCTCATCACGGCGCTGCAGATCGCCGCCGCGCGCGACGAGGACACCGCGCGGCCGATGGTGCAGGAGGTGGCCATCTCCTTCGGGCGCTTCCTGTGGCGCGGCAACCGCGCCACCAAGGTGAGCTCCACGGACTTCGGTGCGTTCAAGTCCTTCAACTATCCGGCATTGGCGGCCATGGACCTGCACATCGACTTCGACCGGAAGCGCCTGTGGCGACCGGCCGGCGACCAGCCGCTCGAGCCCTTCTACGACATGGACGACGCGGTCTCGGTGGTCTTCGTGTACCCCGGCATGTCCGAGGCGGTGCTGCGGGCGCAGCTGGCGACGCCGGGCCTCAAAGGCGTGGTGCTGCGCACCTTTGGCGCGGGCAACGCACCGACCGAGCCGTGGTTCGACCATGCGCTCAAGGAGGCCGTCGAGGCAGGGCTCGTGGTGTGCAACGTGACGCAGTGCCCGGCCGGCGGCGTCGAGGAGAAGCGCTACGCGACCGGCGACGCGCTGGCCGAGGCGGGGGTGACCTCCGGGCTCGACATGACCTGCGAGGCGGCGCTGACGAAGATGATGCACCTGTTCGGGCGCGGCCTCTCCGCCGAGGACGTGCGGGAGTACCTGCAGGTGTCCATGCGCGGCGAGCTGACGGCCTAACCTGCAAAAGGGGTCTGATCCCTTTTGCAGGTCCCGCATCAGGCCAGGGATTTCAACACGCGGCGCTTGATCGCCAGGGCCTCGTCGGACAGTGCGAACTCCGCGCGGTCCGCTCGCGGCGCCGGCACGGGCACCTCCCCCACCAGCCGCGACGGCCGGCCGGCCGCAGGGTCGCCGGCCAGCACGTAGATGTCGTCCGCGAGCGCGACCGCCTCGTCCACGTCGTGGGTCACCACCATGCAGGTGAGCCCGAGCTCGTCGATCATGCCCCGCAGCCAGTCGCGCAGGTCGTTCCGTGTGAGGGCGTCGAGCGCCGAGAAGGGCTCGTCCATCAGCACCGCCTGACAGTCCATCAGGTGCGTGCGCAAAAGCGCGGCTCGCTGGCGCATGCCGCCCGAGAGCTGGCACGGGTAGAGACCCTCGCACCCGGCCAATCCGAAGCGCGCGAACTCTGCGGCGGCCTTCTCGCGGGCCTCGGCCTTCTTCATGCCGCGCACGAGCAACGGCAGCGCCACGTTGTCCACGATGGTCCGCTGGTCCAGCAGGAGGTCCTTCTGCAGCATGTACGCCACCTGGCCCGGCCGGCCGGTCACGTCGCGGCCGCCGAGCAGCACCTGCCCCGCGTCCGGCTCGGTGAGGCCGGCGAGAGCGTGGAACACGGTGGTCTTGCCGCAGCCGGAGCGCCCCACCAGGCAGGCCAGACCGCCGGCGGGGACCGTCAGCGACAGCCCCTCGACCACGACCTGATCCTCCCACGAGAGCGTCAGCCCACGGGCCTCGAGCGCCTCGCCCATGTCAGGACCCGCTCGGCAGGTAGTCGTTCGTGAAGCCGCCCTGCTCGTCCAGCTCGACCGGCGTCAGGCCCTCCTCGTTCATCCAGGAGTAGAAGCGCGCCCAGCGCTCCGGATCGATGTAGCCCCAGCGCGGCGCGTCGGCGATGTACTGGTCGGCCAGGTACTCCTGCGAGGCCTTGGCCAGCTCCGCGTCGATCTCCGGGTTCATCTCCACGAGGGTCTCCGCCGCGCCGTCCGGGTCCTTCACGGCGTCCTCGTAGCCCTTGGCCGTCGCGCGGAGGAACGCCTGGACCGTCTCGGGGTTCTCGGCCAGGTAGGTGTCGTTGGCCACGATCACCGGGGTGTAGTAGTCGAAGGTCTCGTCGATGTCGCGGAACGCGAAGTAGTCCACCGGGTAGTCCTGGACCTTCGCGTTCTGGCCGGCCCACGCCTCGTAGCACCAGATCGCGTCGAACTGGTCCGCGCGGAGCCCGCTCACCTCGTCGGTCGAGTTGGCCGGCACGAGGACGACCTCGTCCCAGTCGCCGCCGTCCTGCTCCACCACCGTGCGGACGATGGCCTTCTCGACGTCCTGGTCCCACGTGCCGTAGCGCTTGCCGGTCATGCCCTTGGGGCTCGTGATGCCGTCGCCCTGGCGGGAGATGATGCCGCTCGTGTTGTGCTGCACCACCGCGGCGACGGCCGTCACCGGCAGCGGCTCCGAGGAGCCGAGGTAGTTGGCCATCGTGTCCTGGTAGCTCATGCCGAGCTGCGCCTGGCCGGTGCCCACCATCGCGTCGGCGCCGTCCTCGGGCGGCTGGACCACCGTGACGTCGAGCCCCTCGTCGGCGTAGTAGCCCTTGTCGATGGCCACGTAGATGCCGGTGTGGTTGGTGTTGGGGGTGTAGTCGAGCACGAACGTGATCGGCGTGAGCCCCTCCGAGCCCTGCGTCGCCGTTGCGTTGCCCGAGCAGCCGGTCAGCACGAGCGCGGCACCGGACGCGCCGAGTGACGCGCCGAGTGACGCGCCAAAGAACGCGCGGCGGCTGACGGGCACGGAGCGGCGGCCAATGCCTGCTCCCATTCTGGATCGGTTCATGACGTTGCCTTTCTCTCGGCGCGGCGCCACGGCATGCACCAGCGCTCCAGCGCGTCGACAAGGCCCATCAACGCGAGCGAGAGCACGGAGATGATGACGATCACCGCGAACATCTGGTCATAGGAGTAGGACTTGCGCACGCGCGTCATGTAGACGCCGAGACCCTCGAACCCGCCGAGCCACTCCGCCACGACGGCGCCCACCACGGCGTACGTCGCGCTGATGCGCAGGCCCGAGAAGAACGACCCTGCGGCGGCCGGCAGCTTGGCGTAGCGAAACACCTGCATGCGGCTCGCGCCCATCGTGCGCATGAGGTCGACGGTGTCCGGATCCACCGAGGCGAAACCCTCCGCGAGCGCGACGGTGATCGGGAAGAACGTGGTGAGGGCCACGAGCA
The DNA here is from genome assembly GCF_030067705.1 of Kribbibacterium absianum. Classification (GTDB taxonomy): domain Bacteria; phylum Actinomycetota; class Coriobacteriia; order Coriobacteriales; family Atopobiaceae; genus Kribbibacterium; species Kribbibacterium absianum. Next base: position 470,076 of record NZ_JASJEX010000003.1, on the reverse strand, counting down.
GCACCTTCGGCAGCATCCCGTACCCGAGCCACAGCACGAGCAACGGCGCGATCGCAACGGTGGGGATGGTCTGGCTCACGGTCACGATGGGCGCCAGCGCGCGCCTCACCACGGCGAAGCGCTCCATGAGGCACGCGATGAGAAAGCCCGCCGCAACGCCGCACGCGAGGCCGATCAGGGCCTCCCCCACCGTCACGAGCGCGTGCTGGGAGAGCACAGGGGCGTCCGTCACGAGCGCCAGCGCGACGTCCGTTGGGCTCGGCAGCAGGAAGCTCGGCACGAGGCCGAAGGACACGACGGCCTGCCACAGGAGCAGGACCGCGACCACCGTCACGGTCGGCGCGACCCATGTTCTGGGCGCCCGCTGCCCGGCGCGCTGCTCGACGTTGCTCACTCGGTGCCCTCAAAGGCCTGGTTGACCTCGGCGTACTTGCCCACCTTGCGCTCAGTGGTGAGCATCTCGGCGTGCGCGGGGCGGCACTCGATCTTTGCGTAGGTCAGCACCTTGGCGCAGCCGTTCTCGAACGCCACCTCCTGGCAACGCTTGAGCACCGCCATACAGGCGTCGTAGTCCCCCTCGATGGTGGACTCGAACGGCCCCACGAAGAGGCTTACCGGCTGGGTGCGGATGTAGTCGATCACGGCGTCCACCACGCGGCAGACCTCGTCGTCGTCCGCAGCGTCCATCGGGAGCACCTGGATGGCCATGGCACAGTTCATCAAACAGCCCCTCTCTCGCAGGAGGGACTGCCTGCGTTCTCACGCAGGGCGCCGGTGCCGTCCCTCCGCTGGCATTACCCAGATCAGGTTTCTCGGGTCGCGGACGAACCGCCTCTCAGCCGGGTGTCCCCAGCTCCCCTTGTGGCGCGACGCACAGGGTACCACAGGCGCGCGTCTGTTAAGGGTGTTTTCACAGAGACGCGGCAAGCAGCTGAGCCACCTCAGGGCCGGCGCGCCGCGCGCCCCGCGTTAAAACTGCTGGATACCGCGGGACACCTTCACCTCAAGGATGCGCCGCACCGACTCGTCCACCCGCTCCTCGCTCAGGCGCCCGTCGCACACCGCCTCCGCGAGCGCCGCCGCGACCGTCACCGGGCTGTCGTCCACGTAGAGCAGGTCGCCGCCGGCCTCGATGAACGCGAGCGCCGCGTCGACGAGCGAGACCCCCTGCCGGTCCGCCGCGTAGTCGAGCACGCCCGAGAGGACCACGCCCTCGAAGCCCAGACCCTCCCGCAGGTACGCGACCCAGGCCGGATCGATGGTCGCCGGAACGCCCTCATCGGGCACCTCGAAGTCGCCGAAGCCCACCATGGCCGCGCCGCTCGCCACGGCGCGCTCGAATGGTGCGACGAGCGAGCGCACCGCCTCGTCTGTAGGGCCGAGCCTCGCGGCCTCGGCCCCTGGGAACCCAAGGGGGCAATCCACGATAAGGGAGCTCCCACACTGTACGGCGTAGGTCGAGCCCTTCTGGGCCAGGCCCTCGAGCGTGGCGCCCTCGTTGTCCGGGGCAGACGGGTCGAGGTCGGGCCCCAGGTAGAGGTTGACGCCCACCTCGTCGAGCAGTTCCACGAGCTCGCTCGCCGAGAGCGCGTGTGCACCACCGGACGAAGCGACCCGCGCGAGCAGGGAGGCGCCCCCGACCCCCATGGCCACGAACGCCGTCGCAAGGGCACCGGACGTGGTGGAGAGCAAGCGCACGTTGTCGCACGGGACCGTGGTCTGGCCCAGGGAGGCGATGTTGCCCGTGTCGATGACCACCCCGCCGAGGGGCGTCTGGGCGAGCCCCTTCTCCAAGCCCTCGCCGCCATCTTGACCGCTATCTCGCCGGCGACGGTGCACACGGGCCCGAAGCACAGCTGGGCGCACTTGTCGTCGAGCCGCATCATGTCGATGATCGTCTCGACCCAGAGGTCGTCGTCGGCGGAGAGCGTCGCACGATAAGGGTCCGTACCCGCAGCGGCAGTACTGCAGCCAGCCAGCAGCGGCAGTGCCAGACCGGCGCCGAGGGCAAGGAGCCCGCGGCGGCTGACGAGAGCGGCCGTGCGCGCGTTCGTCATGGTGCCTCCCTCTGTCGTCACCTGCCACCCTCCGGGCACACTGGGCCGGCACGGGATGCCTCTTCTTTAGCATATCCACAAGCCGCATATCCACGGGCATCAAAGTGAACACGATCCGCGCGAACGGTCGCAGCCAGAGGCCGGGGCGGGCCGGGGCTACAATCGGGAGAACTGTCGCCCACGCCCAAAGGGGTGCCCATGACGTCGCCGCTGCCCCCTCGCTTCCCATCCGACGAGCACTCCTCGCCCACCGAGGTCACGCACCGGCTCCTCGCCCTCGCCGACGAGCTCGAGCCCTACGTCATCGAGCAGCGGCGCTGGTTCCACCGGCATCCGGAGGTGTCACTTCACGAGACGGGCACCACCGAGCACATCTGCGAGCAGCTCGACCTGCTTGGCATCCCGTGGGAGCGCCCGTGCGAGACGGGCGTGGTCGCGACGCTGCGCGGCACGGCCGCCGATGCGTACGATCAGGACGGCTCGCCCCGGCGGCGGCTGCTCATGCGCGCGGACATCGACGCGCTCCCGGTCACAGAGCTCACGGAGCTGCCCTTTGCCTCCTGCAACGACGGCGTGAGCCACGCCTGCGGCCATGACTGCCACGCGGCGATGCTGCTCGGCGCCCTCAAGGGACTCTCGACGATGACCGACGCGCTGCACGGCGAGGTCCGGGCGGTGTTCCAGCCGGCCGAGGAGGTCTCGGAGGGTGCCCGCGCGATGGTCAAGGCCGGCGTCACGGACGGGGTGGACGGGTGCTTCGGCATCCACATCTGGTCCGAGGTGCCGAGCGGCAAGGTCTCTTGCGAGCCCGGCCCCCGCATGGCGAACACCGACTGGTGGCGCATCGACGTCACCGGCAAGACGTGCCACGGCGCGCTGCCCCATCGCGGCTCGGACGCCATCGTCGCCGGCGCGGCCATTGTCGAGGAGCTCCAGACCATCGTGAGCCGGAGCGTCTCGCCGTTCGAGCCGGCCGTCATCACCGTGGGCGAGTTCCACGGCGGATCGGCGCGCAACGTGGTGGCCGGCACCGCCTGGCTCGAGGGCACCGTGCGCACCTTCGACGACGAGACCCACGCCCGGATCCCGCTGCTGATGCAGCGCGTGGCCGAGGAAACGGCGATGGCGCTCGGCTGCGAGGCCCACGTGACCCAGTACGACCTGGGGTCCTGGGCGGTCGTGAACGACGCGCACGCCTCCAAGCTCGCGTGGCGCGCGGCACGGAAGGTCCTCGGCCCCGACTCCATCGGGCGCTACCGCGGCTCGATGCCGGGCGAGGACTTCAGCGAGTACCTGTTCAAGGCGCCCGGCGTGTTCGTGTTCCTCGGCTGCTCGGACCCTGCGGCGGGCAGCACGTGGCCGCAGCACTCGCCGCACTACAACCCCGACGAAGGGGTGCTCGTCAACGGGACGCTCCTCGGGGCGCAGTACGCGGTGGACTTTTTGGAGGAGTAGTCACTCCTTCTCTTCCCCGGACATGAGCCGCTCGAACATCACCTGGTTGGCCGCCAGCTCCGCCGCGTCGTCGAGCGGCTCGAGCGTGCCGTCCCCGTACCGGCGCTCGAGCGCCCAGCCCAGCAACGTGTCCGCCACGCCCGGGTTCTTGGGCAGCAAGGGGCCGTGGATGTAGGTGCCGACGACGTGGCCCGCGAGGCAGCCCTCCTCGCCGGTCTTCCCATCGTTGCCGTGGCCGAACAGGACCCGGCCCAGGGGTTGCACGCCCGCACCGAGGTGCGTGCGGCCCCCGTGGTTCTCGTAGCCCACGATGGGCTGGGGCGAGACCGCGCTCTCGATGGCGATGTTGCCGATGAGCCGCGGGGCCCCGCGGTCGGTGTAGAGGTCCACGAGGCCGAGCCCCTCCACCTTCTCGTCGCCCATCAGGTAGGAGTGGCCGAGCAGCTGGTAGCCGCCGCACACGGCGAGCAGCACGCCGCCGTCCCTCACGAAGGCCGAGAGCTCGGCCTTTTGCTCCAGGAGCCGCTCGCACACGATGCGCTGCTCGCGGTCCGAGCCCCCGCCGATGAAGACGAGGTCCACGTCCGAGAAGGACGCGCGGTCGTCGATGGCCACCTCGGCCACCTCGGCGCGCAGGCCGCGCCACTCGAGGCGCCTCGCGAGCGTGATGATGTTGCCGCCGTCGCCGTAGAGGTTCAGCAGCTCCGGGTAGAGGTGCGCGATGCGCACCGAGCGGCCGCGGCCGCCCGAGGTCACGGTCTCAGCCACGGCGCTCCCCCATCTTCTCGAGCTCGGCCTTCGCGGGCCAGAGGGCGGAATAGTTGGTCAGCACGTACAGGGGACGGTCGAGCGGCAGCCTCCCGCAGCGGCCGAGCGCCTCCTGCACCGTGGCGGCGATCGGCGCGGCAAGGCCGGCATATTTCATGCGCACCTGGAGGTCGTTCGCGCGATGACCGCCCACCTGTAGGTCGAGACCCTCCTCGGCGCCGAGGCGCTCGAAGTCCACGTCCCAGATCCAGGAGATGTCCTTGCCGTCGTTGTAGTCGTCGTTCACCACGAAGAACGCGGCCTTGGGGCGCTCGTCCGCCAGCATCAGGGAGATGTTCTGGTTGAAGCCGGTGGGGTTCTTGGCCAGGTTGAGCACCACCTCGCGCCCGTCCACCACGAAGTGCTGCAGCCGGCCGTTCTCGGGATGGAAGTCCGCAAGGGCCGCCTGGAACTGCTCGGGAGAGGTGCCGGCAAGGGTCGCGCCGACGAACGCGGCGAGCAAGTTGTACACCATGTAGACCCCGCCAAAACCAGCAGCGACGCGCACAGGCGCGGCCAGGCCGCGGCCGCTCGCCGTGAAGCCCACGCCCTGGCGGCCCACGTCCACCTGCGTGGCCGTCCAGTCCAGCTCCGGCCGCGCGAAGTCGCCGTTGGGGCACGCGAAGTTGCCGAGCTGCGCGTAGTGCCGGTACACGTAGACCAGCTCGGCGCCGCACACCTGGCAAAAGCGCGCCTCGGGCACGCGGTCCGGGGGCAGCGAGAGGGCCTCGTCGATACCGAACGTGAGCACCGGGTTCGAGCCGGCCACGCGGTGTGCGACGCCCATGCAGAGGGGGTCGTCGCCACAGGTCACGAGCGTGGTGTCGGGGGACCTCCTGAGGGCCTCGGCGATCACGTCCTGCACGCGGTCGATCTCGCCGGCACGGTCCAGCTGGTCGCGGAAGAGGTTGAGCAGCACGAGGTAGCGGGGCTTGAGCGCGGGCAGCACGTTGATGGTGGACAGTTCGTCGCACTCGAGGACGCCCCAGTCCGCGTCCGGGTCACCGAGCAGGGCGCCCGTCACACCAGCGGCCATGTTGGCGCCCGCGCGGTTGCACACGACCGACTGGCCGCTCGCCGCGACGGCGTCCGCCATCACGTTGGTGGTCGTTGTCTTGCCGTTGGTGCCGCAGACGACGATGGCACCCTTCTTGAGGCGCGCGCCCAGCTCGCCGAGCAGCCCGGGGTCGAGCGTCAGCGCGATGCGACCCGGCAGCTGTGAGCCCGAACGATGGAGCACGGAGCGCAGGCCCCAGGCGGAGACGCGCCCGACGCCCGTTGCGACCGCTGAACGAAGGCCCACCGTCTACTCCTCGCCCTCGACCGCGTCGTCCTCGTCCGGGGTCGGCTGCTCCCCCGGCACCACGACGTCCTCGATGCGCAGGTTCACGCCGGAGACCTCGAGGCCGGTCATGCCGCCCAGCTCGGCCACGACGGCGCGCTTGACGTCCTCGAAGACCTGCGGGGCATAGGCGCCGTACTCCATCAGGATCGAGATGTTCACGCGCACGGAGTTGTCCGGCATGACCTCCACCGAGACGCCCTTGGTGGGCGCCGCGCCGGTGAAGGTCTCCTGCATGCGGTTGATGAAGCCGCCCTTCATGCCCACCACGCCCGGCACGTCCGCGCAGGCGATGGCGACGATCTTCTCGATGACCCCATTGGAGAAGGTGAGGGAGTCCTCGCTCTCGTAATCGTCGCCCTCGACGGCGTCGACGTCCTCGACAAGGGCGCCGTCGTCCACTTTCGCGAGAACGGCCTCGGGCGCGGTCTGCTGACCGTCGGGGCTGGTCTTCTTGGCTGTCATGGGTGCTCCTTAGAGGTTCGATGAGGCCGTTACGAGTTGTCGCCGGACCGCAGGAGGCGGGACAGCGCGTTGATGATCACCGGGTCGCCGTCGAGCCATTGGCCAAAGGCCACGCCGGCGAGAACGAGGATGGCGATGAGCAGGGCCTGGAAGAACCCCACATACAGAATCACGAGGGCCACGACGCCGCCGGCGATGCCGAACAGCACCGCGTTGCCGTGCCCGGGCGCGACGCCGTCGAGCCACGCGCTCGCCTGCCGACGCGCGTTGCCGGCCGCGTTGCGTGCGCGCCGACCGGACGCGCGAAGGTCGACGGGGTTCGCCTGCCCTTGGGGAGCGGGCTCGAGTTCCGGCGCCGTGTCAACCTTGACCTGGGGTTTCTTGGCCATGTCACGCCTCCTTCCCGGTCGTGGGGGAAGTCGAGCTCGGCTCCACATGCACTGAGACGGGGCCCGTGGAGTCCGGCGAGACCGGGGCCACAGGTTTGTCGAGCGGCACGGACACACCATAATCGGCGGCCGCCTCCGGCTGCTGGCCCGTCGCATGGCGAAGCTCGCGGTCGGCCTCGTGCACCACCGTGGGCGTGTAGGCGCCGTCCTTGTCCTCGCGCACATCGGCGCCCGGCGTGATGTCGCCGGTCTTGCGCGGCTCGAGGAACCGAAGCGTCAGGTCGCCGAGACGGTCGCCCACGAGCACCGTGAGGCCGGAGCGCAGGCGCTTCTCGAGCTTGGCCGCCTCGGCGCGCACGTCCAAGGACTCGTAGGGCTCCACCTGAATGGACACGTCCACGCGGTCGTGGTGGCTCTTGACGTTGACCTTGGTGGCGATGCAGGTGCCGTCCTCCTCCACGAGGTAGGTGGCCTGGGAGGCGATGGCGGAGCGCGCGATGGTCACCGTGGCGCCGTCGCCGACCTCGACCTTGACGTCGTGCTGCCCGCGGCTGCGTACCCCGGTGACGAACACGCACACGAAGCCCACGAACGCGCAGAGCGCGAAGCCCTCCACCAGATACAGGAACCAGTCGAGCGCGAACATGCCCGTGGCCCACGTTGCCCATGGCCCCGTCCAGGGCAACAGCAAGGCGCCCAAGACGAGCGCCCCGAGCAGCGCGAATGCGATCATGCAGAACCGTTTGAAGCCGCTCATAGGCCTGCGCCCTCCCCCTAGCGTCGGTTCGATGACGCGTTCCAGTCTAGCGCGGGCTCTGATGGCGTCGACCGGCTCGATGCAAACCGCTCAGAACCGTTGCCGCTCGTTTCATTGGAACACTGATCCCGGGCCAACCCTCTCGCGCGAAACTGCCAACTCGGGATCAAAGATTCAAAGGACGCGGCGCCTACGCCGGCTCGCGGTGCCCGAATGGACGCCTCTGCACGAATCCGAGACCCCTTGGAGGCCCTCGACGCCCGTCTCGGCGGCCCAGAGGGCCCGGTTAGCTGCGTGTTTGATCCCCGCCTGGGCCTTTCGCGCGGGCGGCTCAACCGGGGATCAGTCGTGCAATAAAACCGACGATGTCCGTTCGGCGATGTCCGCCCTAGATGGCGCGAACCGCCGTGACGCCGGGCACGTGCTCCATCAGCACGCGCTCGATGCCCATGGAGAGCGTCATGTTCGAAAGGCTGCAGCCGGCGCATGCGCCGGTGAGCTCCAGAGAGACCACGCCGTTCTCGTCCACGCCGACCAGCTCGCAGTCGCCGCCGTCGGCCTGCAGGCTCGGGCGCACCGCGTCGAGCACCTTCTCGAGCAGCTCCTCGTCAACCGCCATGGGTCCGCTCCTTTCAGCGCCCGGACGGGCGCGATCGTTGTCCAACGGCCTAGCCTAGCAAATACCCGTTCCCAGGGTGCAAATTGGCGCCGGTGTCCCGCGCATCAGTCCACTGCCCGCTTGAGGTGCCCGAGGTTCGACCCGGGCTCTGCGGCCGGCAACGGGCGCCCCTCGCGCAGGGCCGCCAGTGCGGCCGCCACTCGCGCCGTCTCGCGGGCCGTTCCCTCCGCGTCGAGCAGTGTCGCGTCGACCCCGAGCCACGAGACGCCCGCCTGCAGGAGCTTGTCGAGCAGCGGTACCGCGTCCAGAGGCTCGCTCCACCAGATGCGGCTGCGCCCCTGGGAGTCCGTGCGCACCGGCAGTCGGCGCCCGTCGATGTTCTTAAGAAAGAGGCTCCGCTTGCGAAGGCCGCAGCGCTCGCAGTCATGGATGCAGGCGTCGGCCATCTGCAACACGCAGTGCTCGCTCGTCATCGCGCGGGTGTGGCCCCACACGGTGAGACCGACGGGCACGGAGGCCGCGGCCGCGACACGGGCGACCTGGGGCACCGTCAGTTCCGGAGACAGCCAGAACGCGCGGGCGCCCGCGGACTCGAGCGCCACCACGGCGGAGGGGTTGTGCACAGGGACGCAGTCGCGCACCTCGGGCAGCGCGCCCTTCTCGGCCGCTTGGAGCAGCTCGCCCAGGGTCCCGACGGCGCACGGGGCGCCGGCCTCGACGCGAGCCAGCTGACGCGCCGTGTCACCGGGGCGGCACACCTCGTCCAGCACGGGGACCATCCCGGCCGGGAAGACCGCGTGGGCGAGGTCGTCCACCGTCGCGTACACAACGTCCGCCCCCGCAGCGGTCGCGGCAACGGCGGCCTCCGGCGACGAGACGAGCACCCGGACCTGCGCTTCCTCCGCCCGATGCGCCGTCCCACCCCGCACAGGCGCGGGCTCGAGGACGCCGGCCGACTGACGGCGCGTCGCCAGGTCCTGCGCGATGGCGGGAAAGCCCGGCGCCGGCTGGATGGACGCGGCCCGCGCCTCGAAGGGCGCGAGAATCGCCCGCTCCAGCGCGTCGGCCGCCTGCGCGCGCACTTTGTGCAGCGTGGAGAACCCCATCCCGCACCCCGGGCCCATAGCGACGGTCACCCGTCGCGCCTCAAACGGCGACGTGCCCAAGCGACCCACGTGCTCGGCCACATCCTGCTCGGTGAGCTCGCGCGTGCGTGCCGGCTCCACGACCGGGCCCTGCGCCTCGGCGCTCACCGACTCGCCATGCAGCGTTGCCACCGCGGTCAGCCGCACCACGAGCGGCTCGCCCACGTGGCAAAGCACCTCCACGTCCACCAGCCGTCTGCGCGGCACATCGCGCGACGTCGCCCGAGCTGCGCGATCGAGCGCCGCCTGGCTTCGCAGCAGCCGCACAGGAGTGCCCGGCGCCATCGGACGCTTGAGGTCCACCCACACCGTGCCTCCTGCCGAGACATCCTCTGGGCAGAGCGCCGTCAGGAACTGGTCCGGCTCCGCCACGGGCCGGAACTCGAGCAGGTCCCCTGCACCCATCGGGGCGTCCGCGACCACGAGGGCCCGCTTCCCCTGCGCCTTGCTCACCGAGCCGATCAGCTCGCCGCGGTTGTTGGAGCGCTCGTAGCTCATCATCTCGTTGTCCGAGCGACCGAGCAGGTACGCGTCCGTGAAGTCGCGGTTGAACGCGCGCTTGAGGCGCCGCTCCACACTACCGGCGCTGGGAACCGGCGGCATCCCGGAGTCGCGGCCGAGCGCGGCGTCGAGCGCCTCGCGATAGGACGCGGTGACCTCGTACACGTACTCCGGCGCCTTCATGCGGCCCTCGAGCTTGAGGGCGGCGACGTTCGCGTCCGCTAGCTCGACCACATGGTCGGTGGACTTCGCGTCCTTGGGGCAGAGCCCGCGCTCCCAGGCCGCGGGCCCCACGCGCCTGCCCTTCTCGTCCACCAGCTCGTGGGGCAACCGGCAGGGCTGCGCGCAGAGGCCGCGGTTGGCAGAGCGCGGGCCGCGGAGCGCGCTCATCTGGCACAGACCCGAGTAGCAGAAGCACAGCGCCCCGTGTGCGAAGCACTCGACCTCGCAGCCCTCCTCGGCGCCGGCGGCCGCGAGCACCGCGATCTCGGGAAGGGACAGCTCGCGAGAGAGCGTCACGCGCGTGGCGCCCTGCTCACCGAGCCAGCGCACGGCGACCGCGTCGTGGATATTGGCCTGGGTGGAGACGTGCGCCTCCAACTGGGGGTACCGGCGCAGCACCTCGGCGAGCAGCCCCCAGTCCTGGATGATCACGCCGTCCACACCGGCGCAGCCGGCACGCGCCACGAGCGCGAGGGCGCGGGGCATCTCCCCTTCTTGGATGGCGATGTTCACGGTGAGGTAGACCCGCGAGCCGGCCAGGTGCGCGAGGCGGCAGGCCTCGGCCAGCTGGCCCTCGTCGAAGTTGTCGGCCCCGCGCCGCGCGTTGAAGTCCCCAAGGCCGCAGTAGACTGCGTCGGCGCCCCCCGCCAGCGCCGCCTTGAACGCCGTGAGCGAGCCGGCCGGCGCCAGCACCTCGGGAACGCGCATGGGAGCCTCCTCATCAAAACCACAACGAGACATTACCCTGCGGGCAATGTCTCGTTTCAACACTGCGTGGTGGCCCGTCTACACCAGCTGCACGGCTCGGCGCTTGCCCACCTGCAGGAAGGCCTTGTCCACGAGCGCCGGGTCCACGTTGTAGGTCTTCTTCTCCACGGCCACGTCGTTCACCTTGACGCCGCCGCCGTCGATCAGGCGCCGGGCCTCGCCGATGGACGGCGCCAGTCCCACCGTTGCGAGCAGCTTGGGCAGGTACACGAGCCCGTCGTCGTTGAGCTCGACCTCCCAGGCCACCTCCTCGGCCTCGGGACGCTCGTGGGCCTTGAACACGCGGTCGAACTCCTTCTCGGCCGCAGCGCCCGCGCCCTCGCCGTGGTACAGGTCCACGATGTTGGCCGCCAGCTGGCGCTTGAGCGCATAGGGGTCGCCGGTCCCGTCGGCCAGCGCGGCGTCGATGGCGTCCACCTCGTCCACTGTCAGCGTCGAGGCCAGGCGGTAGTACTTGCCGATCAGCTCGTCCGGGATGCTCATCACCTTGCCGAACATGTCCGCAGCCTCGTCGGTGAGCCCCACGTAGTTGCCGTAGCTCTTGGACATCTTGAGGTGACCGTCCGTGCCCTCGAGCAGCGGCATCGTGAGCGCGATCTGCGGCTCCATGCCCTCCTTCTCCATGAGCTGACGCCCGGCCAGCAGGTTGAATAGCTGGTCGGTGCCGCCCATCTCCACGTCGGCGCCGATCACCACGGAGTCGTAGGCCTGCATCACGGGATAGAGGAACTCGTGGAGCGCGATGGGCGTCTGCGACTGGTAGCGCTTGGTGAAGTCGTCGCGCTCGAGGATGCGCGCCACGGTGAAGTTGCTGCAGAGCTCGAGCAGCCCCTTGAGGTCCAGCGAGAGGATCCAGTCGGCGTTGTAGACCACGGTTGTCTTCTCGGGGTCGAGGATGTGCATCGCCTGCTCCACGTAGGTGGCGGCGTTGGCCTCGACCTCCTCCTGCGAGAGCTGCGGGCGCGTCGTGTTCTTGCCGGAGGGGTCGCCGATCAGGGCGGTGCCGTTGCCGATGATGAGCGTCACGTGGTGCCCGAGGTCCTGGAACTGCCGCATCTTGCGGAGCGGCACCGCGTGGCCGAGGTGCAGGTCCGGGCTCGTGGGATCCACCCCCAGCTTGATGTTGAGCGGCTCGCCCTTCTCGAGCTTCTTGCGCAGGCCGTCCTCCGGAACGATCTGGGCGGCACCCGAGGCGATCACTTTCATCTGTTCGTCGACGCTGAGCATGGGACCTCTCGCTTCCTTCGCGGCGCAGGCGCGCCGGCAGTGGTTCGCAGCCCTCCTATGCTAGCCGATAACCGCGCGAGCCCGTCAAAGGAAAGGGCCGCCCCTCTCCATCCCGAGAAGGGCGGCCCTCCGCTGCGCACGGCTCTGTGGCTCAGTAGACGACGACCCGCGTCCCCGTCGGGATATGGTCGTAGATCCACTTGGCATGGTTGATGTCCATGCGCACGCACCCGTGACTGATCCACATCCCCAGGCGGCCGTCTTGGACACGACGGGTCCCCTGGTTGTACTTGATGGAGTGGAACAGGTAGTCACCGTAGAACTGCGTCCAGTAGTAGCACGTGTAACCGCTGCCGAACGAGTACCCGCGGCTGCCAACCGAGAAGGTGCCCCTGACCGTCGGGGTGTTCGGGGCGCCCACGCTCACTGTCCAGTATTGGATGCGCTTCCAGTTGCGGGTGTGGCCGGTGTACACGCCCACCTTGCAGTTGTTGCGGTCCACCATGATCAGGTACGAGGTCCTGCTCGACTGCGTCCAGGCCCTCCTGCCCATGTCGTCGCTCGGCATCACAACGGTGCGACAGGCGTTGGCCGTGGAACCGGGCGCCGCGTTGCCCTTGCGCACCAGCTGCACCTGGAACGCCTCCATGCGCTTGCTGATGCCCGTGGAGCCCGCGCTCGCGCCGTTCTTGGCCCAGCCGCCCCACCCAAAGGATTGCACGTGCCCGCGGTAGTACACGTCATAGAGCCCGGCCATCGTGCCCGTCAGGCGCACCTGGATGGCCTGCACGTTCCTGCCAGAGGTGCCCGCCGTCGTGCCCTCGTTGTACCAGCCTGTCCAACCGGTCCCCGCGATATGGAGACGGTACTGCACGGTGCCGTTCACGCGATTGGAGCCGGACAGGTTCATCTTGAGCTGGTAGATGGCACGGCCCTGGCCAGTGGTGCCGGACGTGCCGGAGGTGGCCGACTGCCACCCGGTACCGGCCAGGTTGGACGCATAGGCGATAGCCGCGGAGCTGTAATAGCACCCGGACGTTGACCCCGGCGCAGCGCCGCCCTTGGGGACGACGACCACCTGAATGGCCTCGGCGCGAAGGCTCAGACCCGTCGTGCCGGCCGTCTCGCCGTTCTTGGCCCAGCCGAGCGTACCGAGCGTCTGACAATGCACGCGATAGTACACGTCGTAGTTGCCAGCGTTCGTGCCGGTCAGTTTGATCCGGATGGCCTCGATGCGCTTGGACTGGCCGGTGTAGCCGGCGGTTTGACCGTCCGACACCCAACTTTGGTTCCAGCCGTAGCTCTGGCCGTGTACCTGGTAGGCGATGCCGACGCCCTCGAGGTTCCTCACAGACAACCGCACGGCCTCCAGGCGCTTGGACTTGCCGGACGTGCCGATCCACTCGCCGGGGAACGCCGAGGAGAGCCACCCGTAGGTCTGGCAGTGGGCGGTGCCAAACACGCCGCCGTTGACGAGCAGCACCGAACCAGTCGTAGGCGCGTCGGCAGGGGCGGCGTCACCCTTCTTGACGATGACCACCTGCAGTGCCTCGACGCGCTTGCCGAAGTCCAGTGCGCCGGTGTCCTCGCCGTTCTTGGCCCACGCGAGCCACCCGTACGACTGCATGTGGACGCGGTAGTAGACGTCGTACTCCTGCTCCAACTCCTCGGTCAGACGAACGGCCACGCCCTCGATGGGGAGGGATCGCCCGATCGTCCCGGCCAGAGCCCCATCGGCCATGAAGGCCTGCCACGCCCCGTTCACATAGGCGCGATACTCGATGGACCCGCTGAGAGCCTCAAGCGCGACGCCGTCCACGTCCGCGACCTGTTGCAGCGACAGTTTGAAGGCCTCGAGCCGCCTGGAGAGGCCTGATGTGCCGACAAGCCCGCTCACACCGTCAGCACCCGATAGGGGACCCTGATCGCCGGAGGACTGCACATGAGCCCACGACACGATGGTGGGCAGCGGTCGCTCCACCGTGACGGGTTCCTTCGGCTCGTCCTCTTCGGTGCCCGTTCCAGAGGGGGCATCAGCGTCCGCACCAGAATCAACGCCGGCACCCGCCTCGGGGCCCGCCTCAACATCGCCCGTAGAACCAGCATCGGCGGCCGTCTCGGGATCGACGTCAGCGTCGGCCTTCGAGCCAGAGGCCTCCTCGGAGGGCTCCTGAGCAGGGACCCCCTCCGTGGACGCCTCGGTAGCCGCTGCCGCATCGGCGGCAGCGGCCGATTCCCCCTCCGCCTTTGCAATCGCAGGCGCCAGCGCCAACAAACATGCGCACAGCAGCGCCACAAGCAATGCGCGGCCACCCCTCAACAGTTTCTTGGGCACGGGTCTTTGGGACACGAGAACCACCGATCCTCTCTTGCCGAGCATATGTTCAGAACCGTTTAACGTCTGTGGATTCGACGAGTATACGGGAGACCCCGAGAGGAATGGGCGGGATTCCTCGGCGGCAAGCGTTGTGTAACGCCGCACAGGAAAAGGGCGCCCGGAGCCAATGCCCCGGGCGCCCCCGCGCGTTCGATGAGCCCTACGCTGTGCGCATGCGGTCGCTCGTGGACCCGGGCGCCGCACCGCCCTTGGGAACGAGCCGCACCTCGAGCGCCTCCAGGCGCTTCGAGAGACCGGAGGTGCCACAGTCCTGGCCGTTCTTGGCCCAGCCGGACCAGCCAAAGGTCTGTCGATGCGTGCGGTAGTAGACGTCGTACACGTTGGCGATCTCGCCGGTGAGCTTGATGCGCACAGCCTCCAGCCGCTTGGACTGCGCCGCGGTGCCGGAAAGCTCGCCGTCCTTCTTCCACGCGCTCTCCCAGCCATAGCTCTGCACGTGCGTCTGGTACTGGATGGAGCCAGAGAAGGCTCCGGACGCAGCCAGCGAGACCTTGAGGCCCTCGAGCCGCCTGGACTGGCCGGTGGTGCCGGCGACCGCGCCGTCATAGACCGCCGACTGCCAGCCGAAGTCCTGCACGTGGGTCTGGTAGCTCACGAGGTGTCCGGGGCGGAACGCGTTCGCGGTCGAGCCCGGGGCCGCGGAGCCCTTGGCCACGAGCTTCACGCGAACGGCCTCGGCGCGCTTCGAGAGGCCCTGGGTGCCGCACGGCGCTCCGTTCTTGGCCCAACCGGTCCAGCCATAGCTTTGACAGTGGACTTGGTACCAGACGTCGTAGGACTTCGCGAGCTTGTCGTCCAGCTTCACCTTGATGGCCTGGACCGCGCGCTGCTGGCCAGTGGAGCCTGCCTGCGCGCCGTTACTCACGTAGGGCTGCCAACCCACGTCCTGCACGTGCGCTGCGTAGGAGACCGCGCCGGAGAGGCTCGACGGCAGCCAGATCTTGAACGCCTCGAGGCGCTTGGACTGGCCGGTGTAGCCTGCCTGCTCTCCGTTGGAGACCACGCTCTCCCAGCCATGGGACTGCTGGTGGGCCTGATAGCGGAAGACAGAGGTGTCGGTGCCGTACTGCCCCGCACCGGAGATGATCGCGCTGATCTGCTTCACGAGCTTCGTGCCGTACTCCTTGTCAGCCGCCCACGTGCCCGCGAGGCCCTCGACCGAGTTGTTGGCCTTGCCGAGCGGGTTGATGTACTTGTAGCGGCTGTCCACGCACGTGTTGTTGAGCTTGGCGCTCGTCGCGTAACCCTTGAGGTGCTGCGATTGCGCCAAAAGGCCGGTGGCCACCGTCGAGAAGCTCTCGCCTCGCACACCGTTGCCCGTGGCGCCAAGGCCGCCGAAGTTGCACTGGTCCGGCTGCACGTCGCCGCCGAACTTGAGCCAACCGGTCTCCACGATCACCTGGGCGAGGAGCACCTCCGGGCGCACCCCCTCGGACGTGGCCTGGTCCCACACCGCATAGGCGAACGCCTTCAAGGACGAGACGCCCTTGCTCGCGTAGACCTTCTTGATAAAGGACTCGGCGTCCTTTGCGTAGTAGGGGCTCGAGCTGGAGAACCTGCACGACCAGTTGCTCGGGCACGTGGCGGCGAACCACCGGGCCATGCCCTCGCGGTTGGTGGAGGAACTCCCCATGATGGGCGTCCCGGAGGTCTGCTTCTTGGACGTGGGCCACTTGCCCATGATGGCCTGGGCGTCCGCGACGCCCATGTTCTTGAGCGCAGTCTCGCTCTTGAACTTAGCAGCGTCGGACGCGTTGTCGATGAAGCCGTGCTCGATGATCACTCCGAGGATGCCGTACTGGCCGGAGTACAGCAGGATGCCGTACCCGTCGTAATCGGAGCTCGACAGCAACCGGTTGTTGGCGCCCGTCATGCCCACGGCCTGGAGCTTTGTGAGCACGCTGTTGCCGAAGGCCTGGCCGTCCTGGTAGACGTCCTTGTACAGCGTGGAGTTGGTCGGGACGATCACAAGGGCGCCCGTGCCACCGCCAGAGTTGATGTGGAACGAGACGACCGCCTGACAGCCCGCGTTCCACGCGCGGTCGATGCGCTCCTTGCGTGAGAGGGCGGCGCGCTTCTCGTCCTTGAACTCCGCCTCCGTCACCGTGATGTAGTAGTCGTAGCCTTTGGCCTGGAGCTCGGCGGCGCAGTACTGGACGATCTTCCAATTGAGGTCGCATTCGCGCAGCCCGTTGCCGGTGGCGCCGGAATCAGTTCCCCCATGACCAGGGTCGAGCGCCACGGGCCCGGACGTGCGCGAGGCGATGCGCTCCACGCGCACCGCGCTCGCGCTGAAGACCGCCGCGGTCATCGTCGCGTCCTCTGAGGCCGCCGTCTCCTCCGCGACCTGGGCGGCCTCTTCAATGGTGTCTGACTTCACCACGTTGCCGTCCGCGTCCTGCGCCACATAGGCCGGGTCCTCGGCAGAGGAGTCGTTCTGCTCGTCACGCGAGACGCCGGCAGTCAGGAACGCGAAGGTCGGAACCACACCGTCTCCCTGGGGCACATAGGCCGTCTCCGAGCCGTCCTCCCACCTGACCTGCGCCGTCTCGACCCGCCACTCGCCCCCGAGCACGGCGTCGTCATACGCGAAGGGAACCAGCGCAGCGTTCTCGGCCACAAGGGTCGAGGGCAGGTCGCGCTCCTGGCCCGTGGAGGTCTCCCCCACCGTGACGACAACGGACGCCAACGTGCCGAACGAGTCCTCGCCCAACACCGCGATGTTCTGCGTCTCGCCCAGCTCCACCTGGGCCAGCTCGGCGACGATGAGGCCCACGCCGCTCTCGTCGGCTGCGGGGCTCTCGGTCACGTCGTCGGTGACCTCGACGGTCTCGTCGACGTCCGTGCCCTCGGCGACCGTCTCGTCGTTGAGCGGGACCTCCTCGTCCGCCAAGGCCGTGGTCGGCACGGACGCGGCAGCCGCGCCCGAGAGCGCGAGAAAGGCACGACGATTGATGTGCTTGGGAGTAGCCAAGAAAGTGACCTCCGGGTCGATGGTTCAGTTAGGGCACAAGTGGACCGCGGGCACGCACAAAGCGTCCGTCCATGGTAACGGAGGCGCCCGACGCGCGCCCGTCCCCTCATATCACTGGCCGCAAAGGCCACATAGTGCAGAGTTAGCGGCACGACACTATCGCACCGCGACGCTCCTGCAGCGAGTCTCCAAGACGGCTTTCATGTTTATGACGCAGCGTTTCTGGCTCACAACAATTCAAGGGATTTGGAGACCCCAACACCGACGTGTCAACCGCCCGCCCCGCTCCTCAAGAACCGGTGGAGCGACCGTGTGGGGGTAGGTAGGCTCCAACGCTTGTCCCATAATGGATTCCGATTGGCTGTAAAAGGAGGACTCAATGGGAATTAGGACCCGCAGGGCCCATCGCCACTCCCGCACCCATATCGTCGGCTTCGGCATCGCCGGGGTCTTTGGCTTCCTCGCACTGCTCGTCATCGCGCTCGCCGTGTCCATGGGCTCCATCGTGGACTCCTGGCTCAAGGACCTGCCGGACTACGACTCCGCCGACGCTTACCTCGTCAGCGAGCCCACCACGGTCTTCGACGCCAACGGCACCGTGATCGCCGAGTACTACGCCGAGAACCGCCGGGCCGTGGAGTTGGACGAGATATCGCCGTACGTGGTGTCCGGCACCGTCGACACGGAGGACATCCGCTTCTACCAGCACAACGGCGTCGACCCCCAGGGCATGATCCGCGCCGTCCTCGTGAACGTCGCCGGCGGCCACGAGGGCGCCTCCACGATCACGCAGCAGCTGGTGCGCAACACCGTGCTCTCGGCCGAGCAGTTCGAGGACACGATCCAGCGCAAGGTCCGCGAGGCCTACATCGCCATCCAGATGGAGAAGAAGTACTCCAAGGACCAGATCCTCGACATGTACCTCAACACCATCTACTACGGCTCCGGCGCCTATGGCATCGAGGCCGCGGCGAAGACGTACTTCAACAAGGACGCCAAGGACCTCACACTGGCGGAGTCGGCCTTGCTCGTCGGCATCCCCAACTCTCCGTCCCTCTACGACCCCACCGTGAACCCGGACGCCTCGGTCCAGCGTCGCAACCTGGTGCTCAACCGCATGCTCACAGCGGGCGACATCGACCAGGCCGAGTACGACCAGGCGGTCAACACGCCGCTCGAGCTCAACCGCGGCTCCAACGTCATGGACTCCACCGGCACCTACCCCTACTGGACGCAGTACATCAAGAACCTCCTGTCGGAGGACTTCTCGAGCGACACGGTGCTCAAGGGCGGCCTCAAGGTCTACACGACCCTCGACCCCGGCGCCCAGTCCGCCGCCGAGACGGCCGTGACCGACCAGCTCAACGCCATCGGCCAGGACGGCCTCAACGCGGCGCTCGTGGCCATCGACCCCTCGACCGGCTACATCAAGGCCATGGTGGGCGGCCGGGATTACAACACGTTGCAGATGAACCTCGCCGTGGACGCCGCTCGCCAGCCGGGCTCCTCGTTCAAGATGTTCACGCTCGTCGCAGCGCTGTCCCAGGGCATGAACCCGAACGTGCAGATCGACTGCAACTCGCCGCTGCGCGTCTCGTCCAACTGGATCGTGAAGAACTACGGCGGCGCAAGCTACGGCACCTTGACGCTCCAGCAGGCGACGATGCGCTCCTCGAACACCGGCTACGTGCAGGTGGCCGAAGCGGTCGGGCCGGCCAACATCGTGAAGACGGCCAAGTCCATGGGCATCACGGCGGACCTGCCGGCCTATGACTCGATCACACTCGGCACCATCGGCGTTCCCGTGGTGCAGATGGCGGAGGCCTACTCCGTGCTGGCCGCAGGTGGCGTGCACCGCAACGCCGTCGCGATCACGAAGATCGAGGACCGCAACGGCAACACCGTGTACGAGCACAAGGACAACCCCCAGCAGGTCATCGACGCCAAGGTGGCCTATGCGGCGACCCAGGTGCTCGAGACCGTCATCAACGGCGGCCGCGGGGCGACGGCCTCGGTGCTTCAGAACTATGGCATCAACCAGCCCATGGCCGGCAAGACGGGCACCACCGAGTACGCGGACAACCTGTGGTTCTGCGGTTACACCCCGCAGATTGCCGTGGCAGTGTGGACCGGCTACCCGGAATCCTCGAAGGAGGTCTACGTCAACGGCTCCTCCGGGCACCCCTCCAACACCTCGTGCCCGATGTGGGCGAACTTTGTGAAGTCCTATCTGGGCGACACGGCCCGCGCAGAGTTCACCGACCCGGGCGAGCCGGACTATGTGCCCAACAGCAAGTGGGACTTCGCGGTGAACGCCTACAGCCGCCGTACCTCGGATGACGACACGAACTCGTCGAGCAGTTCCAACTCGTCCGACACGGACTCCCCGAACGCGGACAATGAGGCCCCGGCCGTTCCCACGGACAACACGGGAACCGGCGCCACAACCGGCGGCGGGGGCACGTCGGGCGGCGGCACCTCTGACGCGGGCAACCCCGGTGGTACCGGAGGCAGCTCCGGCGGCGACGGCCCGTCGGATGGCGGCGGCACCGGCGGAGGCGAAACCGGCGGAGGCGAAACCGGCGGAGGCACCGGCGGCGATGCAGGAGGCGGCGCGGAGACCGGCGGCGATGGAGAGACGCCACCAAGCACACCGTAAGCTGAGCAGGCCCGAGCAGCGTATGCTCGGGCCCGCTCCTTGTCTCTCGTGTCCTGCCGCTTCGCGCTAGCCCAGCGCCCCACGGGCGGCTGCGAGCTTCTCGACGGCGAGGTCCATCTGCGCCGCGACGGCCTCGTGGCCAGTGCCGCCGTAGGTGTCGCGACGGGCCACGACGTTGTCGATGTCCACCCAGTCAAAGACGTCCTCGTCGAAGAGGTCGCATTGGGCGCGCAGCTCGTCGAGCGTCAGCTCTTGCAGCTTCACGCCCGCCTGCACGCAATAGGCCACCGTGCGCCCGGCCACGCCATGGGCCTGGCGGAAGGGCATGCCCTTCCCCACCAAGTAGTCGGCCAGGTCCGTCGCGGCCATGTAGCCCTCGTGGGCGCACTCGCGCATGCGGTCGGCCTTCACCGTCATCGTCGAGACCATGCCCCGGAGCGCGTGGAGCGACCCCGTCACCGTGTCGACGGCGTCGAACATCGGCTCCTTGTCCTCCTGGAGGTCCTTGTCGTAGGTCATCGGCAGGCCCTTCATCACGGTGAGAATCGCGACCAGGTCGCCGTACACGCGGCCGGTCTTGCCGCGAACCAGCTCGCCGAAGTCCGGGTTCTTCTTCTGCGGCATGATCGACGACCCCGTCGCATGGGAGTCGTCCATCTCCACGAACGCCACCTCGGCGCTCGACCAGTCCACAAGCTCCTCGCAGAGGCGCGACAGGTGCATCTGGCACACCGCGCAGGCGTAGACGAGGTCGATGATGAAGTCGCGGTTGGAGACCGCGTCCATCGTGTTGGGGATCACGTGCGAGAAGCCGAGCAGGTCCGCCGAGTAGCGCCGGTCGAGGGGATAGGTGGTACCCGCCAGGGCCGCCGCCCCGAGCGGCGACGCGTCCGCCGCTTCCCACGCCGCCTTGAAGCGCACGGTGTCGCGCAGGAACATCCAGAAGTAGGCCATCAGGTGGTGCGAGAAGAGCACCGGCTGGGCGGGCTGCAGGTGCGTGTAGCCAGGCATCACCGCGTCGCCCTGCTCCCGCGAGACAGCGAGGATGGCCTGGCACAGGTCGAGCGCGGCCTCGTAGAGGGTCGCGGCCTGCTCCTTGGCAAAGAGCCGGGAGTCCGTCACGGACTGGTCGTTGCGCGACCGCGCGGTGTGCAGGCGGCCGCCTGCCTCGCCGATCCGCTCCGTGAGCACGCGCTCGACGCACATGTGCACGTCCTCGTCCACGGACGGGTCGAAGGCGATCGCGCCGGCGGCCGCGTCGGCGGCTATCCCGCGCAACCCGCCCACGATAGCGTCGACGTCCTCGGCCGAGAGGATCCCCTGGCGCCCAAGCATCGTCGCATGGGCAATGGATCCCTGGATGTCCTGCGGCCAGAGCCGCTGGTCAAAGCCGAGCGACGCCCCGAAGAGCTCGAGCTCACCCGTCGGGGTGTCAGAGAAGCGACCGCTCCAAAGCGGCGCCGATTGCTGTGTGGCCTGGTTCTCCCCCACGGGGACCCTCCTCAAAAGACGGGGCCCTCGGCGCCGCCGTGCCGAGTCAAAGACGGCGTCGCCGAGAAGCCCGAACGGAACACGACCTCATCCGGTGCGTGGCATCTCACACGGGGCTACTTGAAGACCTTCACCTTCGCGACCGCGCCGGACGGCACGGCAACGAGCACGCGCGGCTTGACCTCGGGCGCGTCGGGGCCCTCTTCGCCCTGCACGCCCAACGTGCGCTGCGCCCACACCTTGTTGGGCAGGCCGAAGAGGTCCATGAAGCCCTTGGCGGCGGAGCGGTCGTAGGTGTCGCCCTCGTCGTAGGTGGCGAGGCCGAAGTCGTACATCGAGTGTTGGGACTTGACGCCGGTCACCACGCAGGAGCCCTTGTACAGGCGCACACGCACCTCGCCGGTGACGGTGCCCTGCGTGCTCTCAAAGAAGGCGTCGAGCGCGTCCTTGAGCGGGCTGTACCAGAGGCCCGAGTACACCTGGCTGGCCCACTGGTGCTCGAGCTGCAGCTTGGTGGCGAGGACGTCGCCGGGAAGGCACAGGCTCTCGAGGGCCTTGTGGGCGGTGATCAGCGTGATCGCGGCGGGCTGTTCGTAGCACTCGCGGCTCTTGATGCCGATGACGCGGTCCTCGATCATGTCGATGCGGCCGACGCCCGCCGCCCCGGCGATCTGGTTGAGCTTGCACACGAGGTCGAACATGCCGAGCACCTCGCCGTCGATGGCCACCGGTTTGCCCTCCTCGAAGGAGATCACGACGTCCGTCGGGGCGTCCGGCGCGGCCAGCGGGTCGTCCGTCATCACCCATGCGTCCGCTGGAGGCTCGTTCCACGGGTTCTCGAGCACGCCGCACTCGATGGCACGACCCCACACGTTCTCGTCGATCGAGTAGGGCGACGACTTCGTGACCTCGATGAAGATGCCATGGTCGGCGCAGTAGTCAATCTCCTGGGAGCGCGTGAGGAGGTCCCAGTCGCGCACGGGCCCCAAGATGTCGAGGTTGGGGTCGAGCGCCTTGCACTCCAGCTCGAAGCGCACCTGGTCGTTGCCCTTGCCGGTGCAGCCGTGGGCGATGGCGACGGCACCCTCCTTGTGGGCGATGTCCACCATGTGCTTGCAGATCACGGGGCGGGACAGCGCGGAGAGCAGCGGGTACTTGTTCTCGTACATGCCGTTGGCCTTGATGGCGCAGGTGCAGACGTCCTCGCAGAACTCGTCGCGCATGTCGATGGCGTAGGAAGCGGTCGCGCCAAGGGAGACGGCCTTCTGGGCGATGGCGTCGATGTCGGAGGAGCCGGGCTGACCAAGGGCGGCGATGGCGCACACCACCTCGTAGCCCTCGTCTTGGAGCCAGGGGATGAGACACGAGGTGTCAAGGCCGCCGGAATAGGCGAGGACGACCTTGCCCTTGGGAGCGGTGGCGGACGTGGGGCTGGCGGTCTGAGCGGCAGTAGCAGTCATGGTTGCTCCTTGTGCGGCAGCGCGCACCGCGTGCGGCTGCGAGGGGTGTTTTCAATTGATGGAGGTCGTTGCTTAAGGACTGACGCGACGTATGCGTCCACCGCCGGCGACAGACAAAGGCCGCCCGGCGGGTCTTTGAGGCGCGGACACCCGGGTTCATCGGACCCGAATGGCCGCTTTCATCGGAAGTTGCGCAGCTTGTTGAGATGGCCCTCAAAGGCCTCGCCGGCCTCAGGGCTGGCGGCCACGACCAGAATGGTGTCGTTGCCGGCAAGGGAACCGATGGCCTCGGGCAGCTCGGCCGCGTCGATGGCGGCGGCGATACCTGAGGCGGTGCCCGGCTGGGCCTTGATGATCACGAGGTTCCCGGAGCGCTTCACGTCCACGACCAGCTCCGACACCATCCGCTGTAGGTGCAGGTCCTCCGCGAGGACGTACACGCCCTCCGGGAGCTTGCGCAGACCCATGTCGGCGATGTCACGGGAAACGGTGGCCTGGGTGCAGGCAAAGCCCGCTGCCTCAAGCTCCTGGACCAAGGCGCGCTGGGTGCGGATGGAGCGCCCCCGGACGATCTCGCGAATCGCGTCCTGGCGATCGTTGCGCCCCTTGACCATGAACCCATGCACCTCGCTTCCCTGTCGTGGCGGCGGTTCTCGAATACTATGCCCGATTCGATGCACGCCGGTGATCCCTCGGCGCGCCTTGACCCACAAAAAGCAGGACTAGGCGCCGGTTCGCTTGGCAAGTGTCATCCCAATTCGGCGGACTCCCATGCAAAGGCTCGACTGTATTGACGGGTTCGTAACAAAGTCAACAGGGAACGCCGGACATTCCGGCATGTGGCGTTCAGAGGGGTGCAGACGGCCTGAGAGGGAACTCGGCGCGCCCCTCGCTGAAAGCGCGCGCCAGTCTGGGGCTATGATGGAGCCGGTCTGAAGCGCCGGGCCCATGAGCCCCAAAAGCGCCGGTCAGAGGGTCGAGAACCCCGACCTCACGAGGGAGCCGCAGTGAACGAGTCACAGAACATGGGCAACAACCGCCCGGTGTACCGCAGCAGCCAGCAGGGTCGGGCTCGGAGCCGCACCGGTTCGACCCGCCGCGGCGCCCAGGGCCAGGGGCGTGTGCGCGCCACGAGCCCGCAGCTGCATGGGCGCGGGTACCAGACGCCCGGCCAACGGCGCCGCAACGCCAACGGCTACCAGCTCCAGCGCCACCCGATCAACTTCGCCGGACGTCGCGGTATGGCCAACCGGCTCGACCCGCGGCTCATCGTGCTCGCGGCCGTGGCCCTCGTGCTCGTGATCGTGATCGTCTTCAACGTCGTGTCCTGCGCGGGTTCGGCCAACGAGCCCAAGGCCGAGGTCTCCTCCAAGGTCTCGGACGACCTGCAGCAACAGCTGACGACCGCCGTCACCACGGCGGACCGCCTCAAGTACATCGCCGAGCACGCCGAGGAATACCCCGAGGCCCTCGTGTCGCTGGCGCTGGCCGAGCCGGCCTCCATCGATTTCGTGTACGACTACCCCTCCGCGAACCGGGACACGGCCGCTGAGTACACGGGCACCGTGACCAAGGGCGAGGTCCCTGCCCTGTTCGGTTGGGACGAGCGCTGGGGCTACCTGGGCTACGGCGACTCGCTCATCGCCCTCACGGGATCGGGCCCCGTTGCCTGCGCGATGGCGCGCATGGCGCTCACCGGCGAGACGGACCAGACGCCCGCGACCATCGCGCAGGCGGCAGCGGACGCCGGCAAGGCCACCGGTAACGCCGGCACCGACCCGTCGTTCTTCACGGACAAGGCCAAGGACCTCGGCATGTCCGTCACGGCGCTCGACATTTCGAAGCCACTCGACTCCGGTTCCTCAGCGAGCGCCGATGACCAGGGCTCCGACGACGCCTCGGGCGCCGATGCATCTACCGATGCATCTACCGAGGGCACGAAGGACAACGAGACGGGCTCCTCGGCGAGCAGCTCGCGCCTCTCGAACGCCGACCTGGGCTCGAGGATCTCGAGCACCCTCGGCGCCACGACCTATCTCTTGGTCGAGACCTCGGGCGGCGCGCTCGGGTCGACGACACACTGGGTACTCGTGTGTGCCGGCGAAGACGGCGCGGTCACTGTGCACGACCCGACGTCCACCGACAACAGCTCGCACGCCTGGGACCCGACCACCGTGGCAAGCGATCTGGCGAGCGCGCTCGTGGTGACGACGCCGAGCGAGTCCTAGGCGCCAGCAGGTTCGATTGATGATCCCCAGTTGGCCTCTTTGCGCGAGAGGGCTGACTGGGGATCATCTTTTGTACGAAAAGGTGGCTCGTGGGAGAAGAAACCCGCCCTTGAATCCACGAGTGCCGATTCCGAGGTCGAGAATGGCAGTCGTGAGCACCCCCCTGTCGCCGAGAGTGCCCCGCTCGGCCTTCTCGGTTGCTTTTCTGATACCGAGCCGAGCTGTTCGCGCGAACGCCTCATCTGGGCATCGAGAATCGAACCATTGCCCATGGGAACCGCAGACTGAACCACCGCGAGCTCAGAGCCTCTCGTATGCCTCGGGTGGCGTGTAATCAAGCCCGAGCAGGTCCGCATGGAACCGCTCGTACCGCTGGTTCCAGTCCCGCGTCTCCAGCCTGAGCCGGTGATTGAGCATCTGGGCAATGTTCCGAGCGTTGAGCTGGAAGCGGAGACGGTCCATCACCTCGCTGCCGACGAGGGTGAGATGCGGAATCTGTCGGATCTCCAGCTCGTTGTGGCGGATCGCGTCCTTGGCGGCCTGCGCCTTCGACTTCCCCTCGTGGAAGTCGAAACCGTTGTACTCCGTGACCCGAAGCGGGTCGAGCCAGTGCAGATCTAGCTCAAGCCGCGAGCGCATCAGGGCATCGCGTCGAGGCTGCAGCTCCACCGTGCCGTTCACGACGGGCTCCGGCATCCCGAAGCCGCCGAGGCGTTGCGGCGCGAAGAGCATCAGGGCGACGGCGGTCTCCATCGGCGACCTGGACCGATCTCGCACCAGCCTCGCGGCCCTCCTCGCTCGTGCGCTCCCCGGCACGCCCCGAGGCATCCGCGCCAACAGAGCGTCAATCTCGGCTTTGGTGCAAAGTGGGTCGCGCCCGATGAACCCTTGGGACGTCCCACGGGTCCGCTGGTCGCGCTCGGTCAGCTTCGCATAGTGGCCGCAGAGCTCCCAGCCGAGCATGAGGGTCGTCGTCAAGGCACACTGACGCGCCAACTGGAGGAACAGCAGCTCCGGAGGTGGGACAAGCAGCCTCGGCTCTCCTGCGACGCCCGGGGTGACCAGCATCCGAAAAACTGGAAGCAGTCCGGCGACGCTCCAGCGGTGTTGCACCAACCCCTCTCGGAACACGGCCGTCTGCCAGGGCAGCCGCATCACGTCCATGGGTTGTCCGCCATCGAGGAGCCCGGACCACACCAGGAGGTTGCGAGCGGCCCACAGTTCCTCCGGCCGAGGGCTCGGGAGACGTGGCGCGGCGGAATCCTCCCTCAGTGCCCCCGCGAGCCCCTGAGACGCCAAAGGAGCCAGGCCCGCTCCTCGGCGCAGCGCCTGAAGCGCTGTGAGATGTGAAACGATGACCGCCATGGGCGCATCATCCCGAAGGGCCCTGGCCCGTCAGTCGCAGGGATTCTTCGGAATCTGGCCGGGCGTCACACATCCTGTCAATCCGCAGGTCACGAAGTCGGGCGTCCTACCTGCGAGACTCCCCTCCGCGCAATCTCCACACCCGAGGGGCGCAACCAGATGACTCCTTGCATTGATGATTCCCAGGTCACCCTTTTGCGCCAGCGAGCCATGCGGGGATCGATTACTGAACCATTGGCGGGATGGCGGCACGCAGAGGGTCAAAAACCGCCTTCCATTCTCGGGATTTGCGCTCCGAGAAGGCTCTGAACCGCGTCTCGAGGCTCCCTGGAGGCTCGACGCTTCGACCATTGATCCCCAGATGGACCCTTCGCGCGAAGTGGCCATCTCGGAATCAAGGCCACATCCACCCGCAACGAAAAAGGCCCGTCGGGCACCGTCAAGGCAACCCAACGGGCCACGCGTGCGCGGGGACGTTTCCCTACGCCAGCTGGGACTTAGGCCAGCAGGGACTCCTTCGCGAAGACCGCCAGCTTGTCCTGCACGGCCTCGGCCTCCTCGCGGGTCGCGCCGGCCGTGAACAGGTACGCCTTGATCTTGGGCTCGGTGCCGGACGGGCGCACGATGACCTTGTGGCCGCCGGAGAGCCGGAACTCGAGCACGTTGGCTGCGGGCAGCGTCTGATCCAGGTCGCCGTCCTTCTGGTTGACCATCGGCATCGCCACGCAATCGGCGTAGTCGGTGTAGCCCTCGACGTCGTAGCCGGCAACGGTGAGCGGCTGCTGCGCGCGCAGCCCCTTCATGATGGCCGCCATCTTGTCGGCGCCGGCCGCGCCCTGGAACTCGACGTTCACGATGCCGTTGAGATGGAAGCCGAACTCCTGGTAGAGGGCGTCCATGGCCTCGTACAGGTCCATGCCCTTCTTGGCGTACCAACCGGCCATCTCGCAGATGAGCATCGACGCGACGACGGCGTCCTTGTCGCGGGCGTGCGTGCCGGCCAGGTAGCCGTAGGACTCCTCGAACCCGAGCAGGTAGCGGTCGCCCTCGCCCTTGTCGGTGAGCATCTCGATCTGCTCGCCGATGTACTTGAAGCCCGTGAGCACGCGGCGCATCTCGAAACCGTAGTGGGCCGCCAGCGCGTCCGGCATGGAGCTGGACACGATCGTGGAGACGCACACCTTGGTGGAGACGTCCTCGCCGGCCTCCTGCTTCACGCGGCAGAGCCAGTCGATGAGGAGCACGCCCACCTCGTTGCCGGAGAGCAGCTTGTAGTCGCCGTCGTGCGGCACGGCGATGCCCACGCGGTCGGCGTCGGGATCCGTGGCGAGCATGAGGTCCGGCTTGACCTGGTCGCAGAGCTCGAGGCCCTTCTGCAGAGCGGCGCGCACCTCGGGGTTGGGATACGGGCACGTGGGGAAGTCGCCGTTGGGCTCGCGCTGTTCGGGCACCACGGTCACGTTATCGATGCCCACGCGCGAGAGGATCGCCGTGACCGTCTCGAGGCCGGTGCCGTTGAGCGGGCTGTAGACCACCTTGAAGGAGCCGTCCTCGGCCACGCAGTCAGGCACGGAGACCTTCTGGATCGCGTCGAGGTAGGCCTCGATCACCGCGTCCTCGACCCAGGTGACGAAGCCCTTCTCCTGGGCCTCATCGAAGCCCATCTTCTTGACGTCGTTGAAGATGTCCGTGTTGTTGATCGCGGTCTGGATCTCGTCCGCGGCCTCGTTGGCGATCTGGGCGCCGTCGGGCCCATAGACCTTGTAACCGTTGTACGGAGCCGGGTTGTGGGAGGCGGTGATCACGATGCCGGCGTCGGTCTTGAGGTGGCGCACCGTGAACGAGAGGACCGGCACCGGCTCGATGCGCGGCGCGACGAAGGTCTTGATGCCGTTGGCGGCGAGCACGCCGGCAGCGGCCTTGACGAAGTCCTCTCCCTTGTTGCGGGAGTCGCGCATGATGGCGACGGTGGGGACCTCCTCGCCCTTGTGGGCGTTGAGATAGTCCGCGAGGCCCTGGGTGGCCTGCGAGACGGTGTAGGCGTTCATGCGGTTGGTGCCCACACCGAGGACGCCGCGGAGGCCGGCCGTGCCGAACTCCAGGTCGCGATAGAAGGCGTCGACGATGGACTCCTCGTCGTTCTTGGCGAGCAGGTCGGACAGCTCCTCGACGAGCGCCGGCTCGTCGATGCTCTCCTGCCACAGCTGCGCGCGCTCTTGAATCTTCTGGTCCATGGTGTGGGTCCTTCCTTCGAGGTTTGAAGCTCCCCAGCTCCTCTGCTGCACGACGGTCCCATTGTAGGGCGCCGATTCAGGCGGCTTAAGGGTTGGGCTCGCGAGCGGCGCCCTGTGCACGGTTTCCCCACGCTGACTCTGACGGGTCGGGACAATGGCGCCCGGACGCTTCGGAGAGAGCCGTTTGTCCACGCTTCAGGCACCCGCAGCGTGGACATTGAGCTTTGACCGAAGCGTCCACGCCGGCGCAGGGCCTCCACGGGCTTCCCGTAGAATGCTCAGGTCCCCGCGACGGAAGCCCCCGCGACAAGAAGGAGCGCCATGGCCGGCATCAACTTCAACAAGGCCCAGTTCAAGGCCGCCTACGGCCTCCCCTCTCAAATCCCCGCCGCCGAGGCTCCCGAGGTAGTGGTGTGCGGCCGGTCCAACGTGGGCAAGTCGTCGCTCATCAACAAGCTGCTCGGCCGCAAGGCGCTCGCCAAGGTGAGCCAGAAGCCCGGCAAGACGGCCACCATCAACTTTTACGACGTGGACGGCGTGTACCTGGTGGACCTTCCGGGCTACGGCTTCGCGAAGGTGGGCCAGGCGGAGCGCAAGCGCTGGGCGGACCTCATCGCGGGGTACTTCGACCAGGACCGCTCGTTCAACCTGGTCGTGTGCCTTGTGGACATCCGCCACGAGCCCCAGAAGCTCGACCGCGAGATGGTCGCCTTTCTCAAGGAGCGGGAGCTGCCCTTTGTGATCGCCCTCACCAAGGCCGACAAGATCTCCGCCCAAAAGGCGCGCAACACCAAGCTCCGCGTGGCCGAGGACCTAGGGGTGGACACGGACGACATCTACGTCACGTCGAGCGCGAAGGGCACCGGCATCCGCGAGCTGCAGGCCCGCATCAGCGAGGACACGCTGGAGGAGTAGTAGGGCTCGCGCGACGGCGCGCGCTCCCGGGGTGTCCGGGCGGAGCTGCGCCGCAGTGCACGAGGTGTGGAGCGCGACAACGGTACGCTCCAAACCGAGAAGCCCAGGTGCCACTCGTGTTTGTTTCTCAACAGATAATTCCTACCTCTCTGGTGGGAATTAAGCGCAAGATACGGAGGGACGGCGAAGGCGCCTCGCCGTCATACTGCAAGGGAGCCCGCACCGGGACCCAATCTCGCGCTGAGCGAACCAGGAGGAACCATGAACATCGCGACCAGTGTCAGCGCGGCCATCGGCCAGACCCCCCTCATCGACCTTTCCGTCCTCGTCAACGGCACGGCGACCATTCTCGGCAAGTACGAGGCCGCCAACCCCGGCGGCTCCATCAAGGATCGCGTCGCCCGCGCGATGGTGGACGCCGCCGAGCGCGACGGCTCGCTGCCCGAGGGCGGCACCATCGTCGAGCCCACGAGCGGCAACACCGGCGTCGGCCTTGCGATGATCGCGGCCGAGAGCGGTTACCAGATGATCCTGACGATGCCAGAGACCATGAGTGTCGAGCGCCGCAAGCTCGCGGCCTCCTATGGCGCGCAGATCGTGCTCACCCCCGGCGCCGACGGCATGGCCGGAGCGGTGGCCAAGGCGGAGGAGATCGTGGCCGAGACGGACGGCGCCGTGCTGCTCGGGCAGTTCTCGAACCCGGAGAATCCGCTCGCGCACTACCGCACGACGGGCCCTGAGATCTGGTGGGACACCGAAGGGGCCGTTGACATCTTTGTGGCCGGCGTCGGCACCGGCGGCACCGTGAGCGGCGCCGGGCGCTTCCTCAAAGAGATGGACCCCGATGTGACCGTCGTGGCGGTGGAGCCCGAGGAGAGCCAGGTGCTCGCCGGAAAACCGGCCGGCCCGCACAAGATCCAGGGCATCGGTGCGAACTTCGTGCCCAAGAACTTCGACCCTGAGGTCGTGGACGAGATCCTCCCTGTGGCGTCCGCGGACGCCGTCGCCACTAAGCAGCGGCTCGCCGAGGAGGCGGGGCTGCTCGTGGGCATCTCCGCCGGCGCGGCGGTGGCCGCAGCCGTCGAGCTGGCCGGACGTGAGGAGAACGAGGGCGCCGTGATCGTGGCGGTCCTGCCGGACACCGGCGAGCGCTACCTCTCGATGGCCTGACGTCGTAAAGAGACAGGATCGTCCCATTCCCACGATCACGGGATGGGACGATCCTGTCTCTTTGGACTGTCTCACCTCATGCGATGAGACAGTCCTGTCTCTTTGAAGTGTCTCACGGGGTGGTCAGCGCAGCTGCTCCCAGGGGCGGCAGTCGATGAAGCCGGCCCTGTGCGCCGGCCCGACCACGAGGCCGAGGTCCTCCTGCAGGGCCAGCGACGGGGCGTTCTCCTCGAACACCTCGCCCCAGGGCAGCTCGCGCCGCTCCAGGTGACGGTTGATGAGCCACGCCTCCAAATCGCGGCCGTACCCCTTGCGCCGGTGCCGGGGGAACACCTCGAGCATGCCCATCGACCCCTCGTCATGGAGCCCGATGAACCCCACCATGCGACCGTCCGGCAGCGACCCCCCGAACACCCGGCCGTCCTCCAGGCGCGCCGTGAGCTGCTCGTCGGAGAAGAACTCCGGGTGCGAGTAGTGGTCCCGCACGAGCGCCAGGTCCTGAGGGCCGAGCGGGGCCACGACGATCGGCGTGCGCAGCGCAACGGGCTCGTCCTTGTCATAGGCGACGATGCGGTGCCACTCGGGCTCCCCCACCCCCTCGTACACGGCGCCAAGGGCGTCAATCAGCGCCGGGCTGCTGAACAGGGCCATCTTGGGTCGCGGCCGGGTGGCCATCACCTCGAGCGCCGTCTCGGCGTCCTCGCCCCAGATGAGCGCGTCGCCGCCCGGCAGCTCCACCATCGCGAACCCCGGAGAGGCGAACACCACTTCCCCCAGCCCGCGCACGATGGCCTGCTCCACCGGCCGGTCCCAAGCCGGCCCGGCGGCGATACGGTCCACGAGCGCGGCGATGTCGTGGGCGGTGGCGCCGCGGCGACCGAGGTCCGACACAGACGGGGCCGCCCCCGGCGCCTGCCGCGTGACCGCCGGCGCGATAGGCACCGTCGGGCTCCCGCCATGAGCGCCGAGCGCATCCACGTCGATGGGCCGGACGTTCTCCGGCACGAGACCCTCGCCGTCCACAGCGACCGGCTGTTCGACCTCGGTCAGTTCCAGCTCGCCTTGGGCCTCTTCCGCCCGCCGGCGAAGCCGTCCGGCGTCGCCCTCGCGCTCGGCGATGCGGAGGGCCCGCGCCTCATGGGTGTCGATCGGCGGCTGGCCGCGGAGCACGCGCCCGATCCTCAGCGCCATGAGCCGAGACCCGCGCAGGCTCGGATGGTCGGCGTCGGCATAGTAGCGGCGCCGGTCCTCCAAGAGACGCGCGCCGTCGGCCAGGTGCATGCCGGGGTGCCGCGCCACCTCGGCGGCGAGCACCTGCGGCACCGCCTCCCAGCAGGAACGCGGATGGGATGGATAGGCCTCCTCGTCATGGCACGTGGGGCTCGCCACAAAGACGGTTGCCCCCGGCCACGCGCGCACCACGTAGTCCACCACGCCGTGCACGTCGCGCACCAGCTCCGAGTGGCCGCAACGCTGGAAACGGTAGTTGGCCCCGAGCCCGATCCACACCAGCTCGGGGTCCACGTGGGACGCCAGGTCCGCCATCGCCGTGGGCTGGAACACCTGGCCGCCGAGCCCCTGGTTGAGCAGGTCGAGCCCCTGGTCGCGCGCGACGCGCGCAGGCCACGCCTCAGCCGGGTCCCCAGCCAGGAAGCCCTGGGCAATCGAGTCGCCCACCACGAGCAGCGAACGCCCTGCGGCAACGGGCTCCATCAGCGAGCCGTCCGACCAGAGCCGACGAATGCGACAACCGCGCAGGCAGGGCAGCCACACCGTCACCTGCCGCACCGGTGCCATGCCCGGCAGCGGTGCGGCGCTCACGCCGTCGTTGAGGTCCACGACCAGCTCCACCGGCTCGGCCGGGGGCATCATCGCGCCGACGTGATGACCGTCCACGTCCGCCGACACGCCGTCGTGCGGGTCATCCGAGGGACCGCCGTCCGCAAGCTCGACCTGCGCCGTCGTGCCGGAGGGCTCCTCGTCCACCCACAGCTCGAGACCTACCTCCTGCGCATCCGTGCGCAGCTCGAGGCGCACGCCGGCCGTGGCCACCGCCATCTGGCGGTACAGCGCCGGGTGCCACGCGGCGCAGCTGCCAAGGGCCCGGCGCTGTGCGGCCGTGAACCGCTGAGGCCGCACCCATCCGTCGGAGGAGGGCTCCACTTCGAGAGCGCCCTTCAGGAAGTCCGTCGCCGGCGCCGAGAGGGGCCAGTCGCGACCGGGCGTGTGCCAGCGTGTGCGTCCCACGTGCGCTCCCCTTCCCGACCCGTCACAGTCGCCCTCGATTGTCGCACAGTGGGAACGCATCAACATTGCAATGGGCTACTGCCCGTTGCTCGAGCCGGTGGCCCAGTCGGCCACGGGACGATAGGCCTCCACGAGCTCGGGCAACCGCCAGCGGGCATTGGCCGGGCTCGTGGAGGGGAAGCCTCGGTATGGCAGCCCCACCCGCTCGGCCAGGTCCCTCTCGTACAGACGAAGAGCCGTCGAGCCGGTCAGAGCCACGTGGGCGATGTCGGTCCCCTCCACGAATGCCGCGATGTCGTTCGGCACCACGTCGCGGATGGACGCGTCGCTCGCCCCCTCGATGGTGCACGAGCCCACCACGTCCCACAGGGCCACGTGATGGCGCTGAGCCAGCGCTCGACGCCCCGGGCCGTCCTTCGGGTCCTTCTCGCCGAAGAGCGCCGCGAGCACCGGCCAGAAGCGGTTGTGAGGGTGAGCGTAGGGCACCCCGGCCTCACGCGAGGCCGGGCTCGGCATGGTCCCGAGCACGAGCACGCGGGCATCGGGCGCCCAGATCGGCTCCACCCGGTGCAGCACCTCTCGTCGCTCGGCCATGGGCGCCCCCGGTTTCTCACGTGTCCTACACTGATGGGACTCTTGTGCCCGACCGACCCAAGGGAGCCCTATGAACACCCAGCCTACCCCCAAGCAGCCGACGCCCCAGGCCGAGCCTCCCATCGAGTCCGCGTCGGCCACCACCGACCACGCCGCCAACAAGGGCGGCGCGTTTGCCTATGTCATCACGGCCATCTGCCTCGGCGTGCTCGTCCTTTTGTCCACGTCGCTCGGCGGCTGCCTCGGCACCATCGCGGAGAACGCCATCTACGGCTACTCCTATTACGACTCGTTCGGAAACGACTACGGCAACGGCTTCGACTACGACGACGAGTACGGCTACGGCGACGAATGGCTCGACTGGCTCGACGAGCAGCACTCGAGCACTCCGACGGACGACACGGGGCGCACGCTGACCCAGGCCGCTGCAGCGGAGACGCTTCGCGAGGTCTGTGTTGAGAACCTTAATGATTATGTGAGTGCCGTGAATTACGCGGGAGCGCCGACGTCCGTGCGCGCGTACGTGAAGAACCTCTGCTCGCGCGACGCGAGCGCGTCGGCCGACACGACGTCGCTGCTCTCGACGGCGGCGGGCGCCTTGACCGCCGGCGACGCGAAGGCCGCCGAGAAGGACCTGGCCGCAGCTCGCAAAGAGGCCCAGCAGGCAGCCCAGGACGCGCAGACCCTCGCCAAGCCGAACGACACCTCCGACTCTGCGCTCCTCGACGACCTCAACCAGGCCGCCGACTACGTGAGCGACCGTTGGACGGCCGTGGCCGAGGCCATCAAGACCGTTGAGGGGTCCCAGACCCTGAGCTCCCGCTTCGCCCGGGACGCCGAGGACGCGACCGAGGACCTGCTCTACGACGGGGCGGCCTGTTTGCTGAACGCCCTGGCGCTCTCGGCGCAGCAGAGCTAACGCCCCACCCCGGAAAGGAGGCCCGGTGAGCCGAGCCGACCAGATCTTCTGCGATATGTGCACCGACATCATCGAGCACGGCACCACGACCGAGGGCGAGCTTGTGCGCCCCCGATGGGAGGACGGCACCCCCGCGTACACCATCAAGAAGTTCGGCGCGGTGGCCCGTTACGACCTGCGCGAGGAGTTCCCGGCCCTCACGCTGCGCCGCACCGCCCTCAAGTCCGCGATGGACGAGGTGCTCTGGATTTACCAGCGGAAGTCCAACAACATCCACGACCTCAAGAGCCACATCTGGGACGCCTGGGCGGACGAGACGGGCTCAATCGGCAAGGCCTACGGCTACCAGATCGGCCAGATGTCGCACTACCCGCAAGGGGACATGGACCAGATGGACAAGGTGCTCTACGACCTCGAGCACACGCCCTTCTCGCGCCGCATCATCACGAGCACCTACACCTTCGCCGACCTCTCCGAGATGAACCTCTACCCCTGCGCCTACAGCTGCACCTACAACGTGACGCAGGGCGAGCCCGGCGGCCCGTTGGTGCTGAACCTCGTGCTCAACCAGCGCAGCCAGGACATCCTCGCGGCGAACAACTGGAACGTGTGCCAGTACGCGATCCTGTTGATGATGGTGGCCCAGAGCGTGGGCATGGTGCCGGGCGAGCTGCTCCACGTGATCGCGGACGCGCACATCTACGACCGGCACGTGCCCATCGTGAAGGAGCTCATCACCCGCGAGCAGTTCCCCGCGCCGCACGTGTCGCTCAATCCGGAGGTCACGAACTTCTACGACTTCACGACCGACGACCTCATCGTCGAGGGCTACAAGACCGGTCCGCAGGTCAAAGGCATACCCATCGCGGTCTAGCCATCGGACATCCCGAGGAGGACGCATGCCAAAGAGCTTCCGAGCCATCGTCTCGGTCTCCGACGACTGGGGCATCGGCGCCCACGGGGACCTTGCGGTGCGCAACAGAGCGGACATGAGGCGCTTCAAAGAACTCACCTGGGGCGGCACCGTGATCATGGGCCGACGGACGCTTGAGAGCTTGCCCGGCGGCCGCGCGCTCCCGGGGCGGCGGAACCTCGTGCTGACCCGCGACGAGCGCTTCTCCCAGGAGAACGTGGAGACCGCGCCGGGCATCAAGGCGCTGAAGCGGTTGCTCCGCGACGACGAGGACGTGTGGGTCCTCGGCGGCGAGTCCGTGTATCGGGGCCTGCTGCCCCTGTGCGACGAATGCCTGGTGACGATGAACGAGGTAGCGGTCCCCGAGGTTGACGCGTGGTTCCCGGACCTCGACGCACACCCGGCCTGGCGCTTGGACGGCTGCGTGGACGGCGGCGTGACGGAAGAGGGCGTTCCGTACCAGTTCCGGACCTACCGCCGGCTCATGTGAGGCCCAGTCCCTGTCCACGAAAAAGGGGTGCCGTGCCCGGCCGGGCACGGCACCCCTTCGTGTGCAACGGAAGCGCTCCTACTGGTAGTCCACCACATCGACCCACTGCAGCAGGAACTCGTCAGCCTCATGGCGGCGGCGCGACAACTCGCTCGCGGCCACAATGGACATCCAGGTGCGGACGATCTGCTTGGGGGTGTCGGACTTCTTGCAGTAGAGGTCCAGGTACTTCTCCGCGCGCTCCTTGGAGGTCAGCGCGAAGAGCAGGTAGCTGATGGCGGCGTCACAGGCGCCGGAGCCCTGCGTGGCATGGGCCCAGTCACAGGCGTACAACGTGCCGTCCTCGGCCACGATCACATTGCTCGGGTTGTAGTCGCCGTGGCACACATGGGTCTCGTTGGGCATGCCGTCCAGGCGCATCTCCAGCTCGTAGCGCGTGGTGGCGTCCAGCACGTCCGTGAGGCTCTGGATCATGCGGGTGTACTTGTCCTTCTGGCGCTGCAGCAGCGGCGCCGTGTGCGCGTGGATGTCCAGCTGGAAGTCCACGAACTGCATCAGGTACTGGTCTTCCTTGTCCGGGTTCTCGTCCATCAGCTCGGCCATCGTCCGGCCGGGGATGAAGGTGGTCACGAGGGCCCAATCGCCGTCCACCTGGCTCACGGACACCGGGTCCGGGGTGTTGATCCCCGTCTCCTGCACGCGGGCCAGGTTGAGGGCCTCGTTGAAGACGTCCGACGCCGGCTTGGCGTCGTTGAACACCTTCACCAGGCTGTCGCCGTCGCGATAGACGACCTTGTTGCCGCGGGTCACGACCTCTTCCATGGTTCTCTCCTCAGGTCTTAGCTGGTTCCATGGGCAATCTGCTCACGGACGGGCGCCCCGTCCCCCGTGGGCGCCCGTCCGTCACATCCGAACGGTTAGTCCTCGTAGCTGCTCGGCTCGCGGCCGTAGAAGGCGTCGAGGTAGAGGTCGCGGATCTCGCTCATCAACGGGTAGCGCGGGTTGGCCGGGGTGCACTGGTCGTTGAAGGCCTGCTCCACCATGTTGTCGAGCGTGTCGTTGAAGTAGGTCTCGTCCACGCCGTAATCGGCGATGGTCGGCTTGATGCCCACGTGCGCGCCGAGCTCGTCGATGGCCTTGAGGAAGTTCTCGAAGACCTCGTTGTCGTCCTTGCCCTGGATGCCCACGTAGCGCGCGGCCTCGACGTAGCGCTCCTTGGCCTGCGGGTAGGCGTACTGCGGGAAGGTGCCCATCTTCACCGGCACGTCGGCGGCGTTGTAGCGCATGACGCGGGTGAGGATGACGGCGTTGGCCACACCGTGCGGCAGGTGGTGGAAGGCGCCGAGCTTGTGGGCCATGGAGTGGTTCACGCCGAGGAACGCGTTCGCGAACGCGATGCCGGCCATGCAGGAGGCGTTGGCCATGTGCTCGCGGGCCTCGAGGTCGGAACCGTCGTCATAGGCGCGCGCCAGGTACTGGAACACGAGCTTGATGGCCTGGAGCGAGCTGGCCTTGGTGTAGTCACTCGCCATCACGGAGACGAGGGACTCGAGCGCGTGGGTCAAGACGTCCATGCCGGAGGCGGCGGTGAGGCCCTTGGGCTGGGTCATCATGTTGTTGACGTCCACGACGGCCATGTCCGGCAGCAGCTCGTAGTCGGCGAGCGGCCACTTCACGCCGGTGTCGGCGTCGGTGATGATCGCGAACGGGGTGACCTCGGAGCCGGTGCCGGAAGAGGTCGGCACGGCCACGAAGTAGGCCTTCTTGCCCATCTCCGGGAAGCGGTAGATGCGCTTGCGGATGTCCATGAAGTCCATGGCCATGTCCTCGAAGCGCACGTCCGGGTTCTCGTACATGACCCACATGATCTTTGCCGCGTCCATCGCGGAGCCGCCGCCGAGGGCGATGATGCAGTCAGGCTCGAAGGCCTTCATCTGCTTCGTGCCCTCAAGGGCGCACTGCAGCGTGGGGTCGGGCGCGACGTCCCAGAAGGACTCGTGGATGATGCCGAGCTGGTCGAGCTTCTCCTCGATCTGGCGGCTGAACCCGCTCGTGTAGAGGAACTGGTCCGTGACGATGAAGACGCGCTTCTTGCCCATGTCCTTGAGCTCGTCCAGGGCGGTGGGCAGGCAGCCACGCTTGAAGTAGATCTTCTCGGGCGTGCGGTACCAGAGCATGTTCTCCTGGCGCACGGCCACCGACTTGGTGTTGATCAAGTGCTTCACCCCCACGTTCTCCGAGACGGAGTTGCCGCCCCAGCTGCCGCAGCCCAGGGTCATCGAGGGCTTGAGACGGAAGTTGTACAGGTCACCGATACCGCCCTGGGAGGCCGGGGTGTTGACGAGGATGCGGCAGGTCTTCATGGCCGCCTGGTGCTTGTCGAGCTTCTCCTTCTCGTTGACGTCCACGTAGAGGGAGGAGGTGTGGCCGTAGCCGCCGTCGGCGACCAGGCGCTCCGCCTTCGCGACGGCGTCGTCGAAGTCCGTGGCGTGGTACATGGCGAGCACCGGGGAGAGCTTCTCGTGCGCGAACTCCTCGGAGGGGTCGACGGACTCCACCTCGCCGATGAGGACCTTGGTCTTCTCCGGCACGGTCACGCCGGCAAGCTCGGCGATCTTGTAGGCCGGCTGGCCCACGATCTTCGCGTTGAGGGCGCCGTTGATGATGATGGTCTTGCGGACCTTGTCCAGCTCCTCGGGGTTGAGGAAATAGGCGCCGCGCTTCTGGAACTCGTCCTTGACCGCGTCGTAGATGTCGTCGAGCACGATGACCGACTGCTCGGAGGCGCAGATCATGCCGTTGTCAAAGGTCTTGGAGTGGAGGATCGAGCTCACGGCCAGCTTGAGGTCGGCCGTGGAGTCGATGATGGCCGGGGTGTTGCCCGGGCCGACGCCAAGGGCCGGCTTGCCGGAGGAGTAGGCGGCCTTGACCATGCCCGGGCCACCGGTGGCGAGGATGATGTCCGCGTCGGACATCAGCTCGTTGGTGAGCTCGAGGGTCGGCTGGTCGATCCAGCGGATGAGGCCCTTGGGAGCGCCGGCGGCCTCGGCGGCCTCGCGCACGATGCGGGCGGCGTCGATGGTGCACTTCTTGGCGCGCGGGTGCGGGCTGATGATGATGCCGTTGCGCGTCTTCAGGGCCAGCAGGCACTTGAAGATGGCCGTGGAGGTGGGATTGGTGGTCGGGATGACCGCGGCGACGATGCCGATGGGCTCGGCGATGACCTTGTAGCCGCCGGCGATGTCCTCCTCGATGACGCCGCAGGTCTTGGTGTCCTTGTAGGCGTTGTAGATGTACTCGGAGGCGTAATGGTTCTTGATGACCTTGTCCTCCACGACGCCCATGCCGGTCTCTTCCACGGCGTCCTTGGCCAGCGGGATGCGGGCCTTGTTCGCGGCCATCGCGGCCTCGTAGAAGATCTTGTCCACCTGCTCCTGGTCGAAGGTCGCGAAGACCTCCTCAGCGGTGCGCATCTCCTGGATCGCTGCCTTGAGGGCGTCGACACTGTCGATGGTCTCGACGGTGTCGAGCACCTCCTGGGTGGCGTCTGCCATTCGTACCTCCATCTGGTCGATGTGACCTTGGCGGGACATCTCGTCCCCATGAATGCCACTCATGCTAGCGCATGGGTCGTTCTGTAGCTTGCTGATGGGGTCTCGTCTTTATTCTTATTGGTTCATAGCTGGTGTAATCCCCGTTCCTTCACAGGTTTTCAATACCGATACTTATGTAATTGGCTATCAAACAGAGGTCATTTGAAACGCAAGTTTTGGATCAAAGGTCGCTGTGCTCCGCAAGAACGGCCCCCATTGATACAAAGAACCTGACAGGATTCTTCTGGTTTTTGACGGGGGCTGGGCCCTATTCCGCACCGAGCAGCGGCTCCGCCCACATCACGAGCGCGAGGGCCTCCTCGTCGCCGCAGACGACGCGCACGACGAACGGCGGCAACGAGAGCCGCTCCTGGTCGGCCGGCGACACCGGCTGGAGCATCACGCGCGTCGACACCGTGCGCTGCCCCCCGGTCTGGAGTGCGGCCGCACGGCCCACGATGGCGCCCGGCTCCTCGGCCGCCGGCACGAGCTCCACGGAGGCGCCGAAGCCGCCTTCCAGCACCCGGGCCGCCACGTCGTGGGACAGGCTCTGCTTGAGGCCCGGATAGAGCGTGCGAGCGACAGCCGGATGGCAGGCGAGGTCCTCTGCCAGCACCTGGGCGTTGTCGCATCGCTTGTGTTGGCGGGCGTCATAGCTTTCCAGGGCGGACCCAAGGACGGCGACCAGGGACGGGCCGGGAGCGAACTCGCGGGACAGCGCGTTCAGGATGTCGGTCAGCTCGTGGTTGCGCAGGCCCTCGGGGCTCACCGACACCGCCGTGAGGGGCGCATTGGGACCGAGGAACGTCTCCAGGTCGTCGGTCACGAGGTCCGCGCCACGTACGCAGGCCGGGCACGTCACGGGGCCCGCCAGGCTGTTCTCCACCCATAGGCACTCGCCCGGGGCCAGCAGACCCTTCGCGGCCTTGAGGTCCGTGACGCTCAGGCCACCGGGGTCGATGCTCGGCGTGGGCGCCGACACGTGCCCCACCGTCGCGAGGCGTGGGCGCAGCGTGTCGGCGGGCTGCGCGATGAGCCACGTGCGGGCACAGCGCTTGCCGAGCCAACGGCCGATGGTCTGGGTGATGACGTCGATAGTGTCCATAGGTCGCACTATACCCGGAGTCCCGGGGCAGACGGGCGCCGACGCCGCCCGGACGTCCCACGTCGCCGGCAGCCACCCTTAGGGCTCGGTCTCGTTCGCTCGCCTCACCTCCTCCCGGACCAGCAGGTCCCACCCCTTGAGGGACTTGTACGGCAGGAACTGCACGGCCCCGTCGGGGTCCTCGGGAGCTCGGTAACGGCCCTCCCGGGCCACCTTCTCGTCCAGGCGCGCCAACAGGCGCGCCCGGTGCTCCCGCTCGTGAGGCGGGACGTCGGGGCCGAGCAGCGCCGCGCGGGTCTCGTTGGAACAACAGCAGGGCGTGAACCCCCGGCCCCTCTCCTCACTCATGGTGCCCTCCCACTTGATGGGCCCGCTCCCGCGCCGTGCAGCAGGGCTCGTAGCTCGTCGCCTTGAGCAGCGCGTCGCGCCCGTATCGACGCCGCACGGCCGCCACCGTGCGCTCCAGGCGCTGCTCGCGCTCCGCACCCTCGGCGCTCGTCCAGCCGCCCGGCCCCGGCTCCCACAGGCGCCGCGCCACGCCGTCGGCCGGCCTCACGTCGCCCAGGGCCAACACGAGCCGCCGCACCGGCACCTCGCGCCAGGTGGTCTCTTCGTAGAGGTCGAGGAGAGCCCCTTTGATGAGGGAGGCGCGGTCCGTGAGCAGGGGCAGCCGCCGGTCTCCCCCGCTGTGAAGGTAGTGGTGGCTGCGGTCCTGAGAGCCAGGGGGCGCCTGATAGCCCACCCGGAGCGACACCGAGCCGCACAGGAGGCGCTCCCCGGCCAGGTCCCAGACGCTCTCGTCGATCATCTCCCCAAGCACCTGCGCGGCCTCGGCGTGGCTGTAGTCGCGGCACAGAGTCTGGCCGTTGCAGAGCGATCTGGCCTGGGGACGATAGGCCTTGACCTGGGCCAGCGTGCAGGGCTCCTGCCCCCAGGCATGGTTGATGAGGCGCCGGGCCGGGCGCCCCAACTCCGCGAGGAGCAGCCGCTCGTCCATCGCGGCCACACCGGCCAGGTCGCGGACGCCGTAGCGCTCCAGGCGCCGCGCGATGCCCGGGCCCACCCGCCAGATGTCCGTGATGGGCCGATGGAACCACAGCTCGCGCCGAAAGGACTCCTCGTCCAGCTCCGCCACACCCTCCGGGCTCTTCTTGGCCACGACGTCCATCGCCACCTTGGCCAGGAAGAGGTTGGGGCCCACGCCGACCGTGGCCGTGATGCCCGTGCGCTCCAACACCTCGCGCCGGAGCCGCTCGACCAGCTCGAGCCCCGAGGCGCCGTAGTAGCGCTGGTAGCCCGTGAGGTCGATGAAGGCCTCGTCCACCGAGTAGGGGTGCACGTCCTCTGCGGCGAAATGCTCCAGGTAGATGCCGTGGATCTCGGCCGACCGCTGCATGTAGAGGCGCATGCGCGGCTTGGCCACCAGGTAGGGCACGTCCCGCGGGATCTGGTGGAGCCGGCACCGGTTCTTGATGCCAAGGGCCTTGAGCGGCGGCGACACGGCGAGGCACAGGGTGCGGTCCGTGCGCGAGGCGTCCGCCACCACGAGGCGCGTGGCGAGCGGGTCCAGCCCGCGCTCCACGCACTCCACGCTCGCATAGAAGCTTTTGAGGTCGATGCAGCAGAAGCACGGCGTGGCCCCCATGCGCCCCTCCTCAAAAAGAACTGGTGTTCCTAAAAACTGTTGTTCGTAGCATAGGCCCAGATGTTCGGCTGCGGGGCCCTTGACTTTGGACGGATCCTCTGACCGCCTCGGAGGAAGGGGTGCGCCGAAACTCCCCGCCGCACCGGGGTACCGACCAATCGACACCGTGACAATCTAGGGAGGGCCATGGCCACACCGGCACCCGGCGCCCCGTCGGCGCCCACGCCGCCGCCCAACGCAGCAGCGGCCGCCCTTGACGAAAGCGACGCCCGACGGCCGGGCTTCTCAAAGGCCGAGATGAACAAGCAGGCCTACGCCGTGGCGGAGGCCATCCTGCGCTGCGGCGCGATCCTTCTGGTGAGCGGCTGCCAAGTGCGGACCGTCGAGGACACGATGGTGAGGTTCGGCCGCACGTTCCAGGGCGTCGACGACTGCAACGCCTACGTGACGCTCACCGGCATCATCGTCAGCGTGACGGCCGACGACGACACCGTCACGAAGATCGTGCGCATCGACAGCGTGAGCCACGACCTCTGGGCCGTGGCCCGGACGCTGCACCTGGCGCACCGCTGCGAG
This sequence comes from Kribbibacterium absianum, assembly GCF_030067705.1. Classification (GTDB taxonomy): domain Bacteria; phylum Actinomycetota; class Coriobacteriia; order Coriobacteriales; family Atopobiaceae; genus Kribbibacterium; species Kribbibacterium absianum. The sequence goes on along the minus strand of NZ_JASJEX010000003.1, from coordinate 427,346 downwards.
AAGGACCCGATGACGCCCGACCAGGTGATGGCCGAGATCCAGAACATCGAGAACGCCCCGCTCCACGGGAACCGAACGATGGCGCTCGCCTGGGCAGTCGGTGCCCTGGGCTGCGCGATCTTCTACGGCTACACGGGGCCGATGCTGGTCACCTTCGCGGCGGTGGCCGTCGGCGCCCTCGCCACCTTTGGCGCCGGGCTGCTCTCGGACCGCCTGCTCCCCAACCCCTATGTGGGGATCATCGTTCAGGCAGGCGTGGCCACGGGCGTCTGCGTGCTGTTCCACCGCTTCTTCCCCACCACGGACATGGAGTCGATGCTGATCCCCATCCTCATGCTCCTCGTGCCCGGCATGACGTTCACGAACTCGCTGCTCGACACGCTCTCCGGCGACTACCTCTCCGGTGTGGCGCGGCTGTCCGTCGCGCTTCTGGTGGGGGTCTCCATCGCCATCGGCACGTCCATCGTGCTGCACTACTCGGGGGTGCTCACATGGTCTCCCTCTTGATCGCGGCATTCGGCGCGTTTTTGATCTGCGGGGCCTTCGGGCTCATCTACAACATCCAGAGCCCCCTGCTGCTGGCGCTGGCCGGCGGTGTTGGGGCCCTCGGCTGCGTGGCGTACCAAATCGTGGTGGACCTCGGCGGCGGCGAGCCCGAGGCCAGCTTCGTGGGCGCCGTCGTCTTCAGCCTGGCCGCGTGGGCGGCGAGCCACTTCACACACGAGCCGGTCATCATGTTCCAGGCGCCGGCGCTGATCCCGCTCGTCCCCGGCGGCGACATCTACCGCATGATGAGCGCGTTCCTCGTGGGCGAGTGGAGCAAGGGCCTCGAATGGGGCGCGACCGCGATGGCCGTGGCGGGCATGCTGCTGTTCGGCATGCTGATCGTGTCGGCCGTGCCGTACTCGTGGAGCCACCTCAAACAGCTCGGCAAGGACACCTGGCACTTCTGAACGAAAAAGGAGCCGGGCGCGCGCTCGCCCCGACCCCTCACGTGTCGACCAGATCGCCCGTTTCGGAGCGGCTACTCCTCGCTGTCCACCATTGTCGCGGCGCCCTCTTCCGCCGCGACGTCCACGGCCTTGTCGAGCAGGGACTCCTTCTCGTCCTTCTTCTCGCCCTCGGCGGCGTCGCGGTCGTTGACCTCCACCAGGTGCTCGAGCGCCGCGTGCTGCGACGGCATCCAGGCCTTGTACACATGACCCACCACGCCGCGGCCGAAGTCCTTGGCCCGCACGGTGTAGCGCTTGGAGTCGCGGCCGCCCACCAGGCTGCGCTTCAGCAGGGGCCCCGGGATCCCAAAGTAGCCCAGACCGCTCGCGGGATCGTAGAGCGCGAGCAGGTTGTCGTCCGGCGTGGCGTCGACGACCTTCTCGACGAGCCCCATCGTCTCGTCGTCGAAGCGGTAGGTGGTGCGCGGCGCGCTGGACTTCTTCTGGGACTTGCTCATAAGGTCTCCTTGGCAGTGGTTCCGGACTCGTTGATTCTACCGTTCGCCGGCAAACCGCGAGCGCTGACAAAAGAGCGCTCTAATTTTCGAAAAGGTCGCTACACTGTTCCTCAGACATCGACCGAGAGGAACACCATGGCAGCCCAACCCTTCCGCATCAAGAAAGAGCAGGCCCGCAACCGCATCTTCATCGTCATCGGAGCCGCCGTGGCCGTGGCGTCGCTCGTGCTGCTCGTGGTCAACCTCGGCTCCTACGACGCGGCCCCTTGGCTGGTCTGGGGCCCGGTCGTCGGGCTGGTGGCCGGCTCGCTGTGCTTCGCCCTCTTCATCAAGCGGATGCCCGACGACCCCTACGCGCTCGTCATCGACGAGGACGGCATCTGGGACCACGCGTCGCAGCTCGACGCGGGGCTCATCCCCTGGGACGACATCAAAGGGGTGTACGACCTGCGGGTGCGCCTCGGCCACTACTTGGTGATCGACCTCAAGGACCCCGAGGGCTTCGCCGAGCGGCACCCCCTCATGCGCTCCGCCATCGAGTCGCGCCAGCGCCAGGGGCTGCCGGTGCTCGAGATCGCGGTCGCGTCCTTCCCCGGCAACTACACCGTGGACGAGGCGCTCGACGCGGTGCGGCAGCATCGCAAGAAGCTCGTGAAGGGCCCCAAGAAGTTCAAGTCCGAGAAGAAGGGCCTCGGACAAGTGGTGCCGGTGTAATCAGCCCTGCAACGACCTGCAAAAATGCTCCGTCCCCCATTGCAGCTGCAAAGGGGGACGGAGCATTTTTGCAGGTAGCTTGATTACCGATGTCCACTACACCTGAGCGGCGGCCAGCACCTTCACGAACTCCTCCACCGGACGCGCGCCTTGGTCTCCCTCGAAGCGCTCGCGCACGGAAACGGTGTCGTCCTCGGCCTCCTTGTCGCCCACGACCAGCATGTACGGGATCTTCTGGTCCTGGGCCTTCGCGATCTTCGCGCGCATGGGCTCGGACTGCGAGGCCACCTCGACGCGGCCGCCCACGGCACGCAGGCGCTTGGCGACGTCCTCCGCGTACTCCAGGTGACGGTCGGTGATGGGGACCACGACGGCCTGGACCGGCGCCAGCCACAGCGGGAGCGCGCCCGCGTAGTTCTCGATCAGGATGCCGAGGAAGCGCTCGATGGAGCCAAAGATCGCGCGGTGCAGCATCCACGGGCGCTCGACGGTGTTGTCGGCCGTGCGGTAGGTGATGTCGAAGCGCTCCGGCAGGTTGAAGTCCACCTGGATGGTGGAGCACTGCCAGGTGCGCCCGATGGAGTCCTTGACCTTGATGTCGATCTTCGGGCCGTAGAACGCGCCGTCGCCCTCGTTGATGTCGTAGGCCATGCCACGACGCTCGAGCGCCTCCTTGAGGAACGCCTCGGCCTTCTCCCACATCTCGTCCGTGCCGATGGAGTGCGCCGGGCGGGTGGAGATCTCCGCCGAGTACTCCAGGTCGAAGGTGCCCATGATGATGTCGACGAGGTCCATGATGGCCTCGACCTCGTCCACCACCTGGTCCTCGCGGCAGAACACGTGCGCGTCGTCCTGGGTGAAGCCGCGGGCGCGGAACAGGCCGTGCACGGCGCCGGACAGCTCGTGGCGGTACACGGTGCCGAACTCGAAGTAGCGCAGCGGCAGGTCGCGGTAGCTGTGCAGGCGGCTCTTGTAGAGCAGCACGTGGCCGGGGCAGTTCATCGGCTTGACGCCGAACTCCGACAGCTTGGGCTCCTCGTCGGTGCCCTCGTTGATGTTGAAGAAGTACATGTTCTCTTTATAAAAGTCGTAATGTCCAGAGGTCTTCCAGACATCGGACTTGTACACGTGCGGGGTGATGACCTCCTGGTAGCCCCGCTCGTAGAGCTGCTTGCGCAGCCACTCCTGCATGGTGCGCACCACGCGCGCGCCGTTGGGCAAAAAGAGGGGCAGGCCGGGGCCCACCTCGTCCATGAGCTCGAAGAGCCCGAGCTTGGGCCCCAGGATGCGGTGGTCGCGCTTCTTGGCCTCTTCCATCATGTGGTTGTAGGCCTTGAGCTCCTTCTTGGTGGCAAACTCGACGCCATAGACGCGCTGGAGCATCTCGTTCTCGGCGTCGCCCTTCCAATAGGCCCCGGCCACCTTGGAGAGTTCCCAGCTGTCCGCCGGGACCTTGCCGGCGGAGGGCACGTGGGGCCCGCGGCAGAGCTCGACGTGGTCGCCGTGGCGGTAGACGGTGACGTCGTCGCCCTCGGGGATGTCGCCGAGCAGCTCGAGCTTGAGCGGCTGGTCCGCAAAGAGCTTCTCTGCGTCCGCGCGGTTCACGACCTCGCGCACGAAGGGCTGGTTCTCGCGGATGATGGCGCGCATGCGCTCCTCGATGCGCGGGAAGTCGTCGCTGGAGATGGAGTCGGGGGTGCGGAAGTCGTAGTAGAAGCCGTTCTCGATGTCCGGGCCGATGCCCAGCTTGACGTCGCTGAAGAGCTCCTCGACCGCCTCCGCCATGATGTGCGCGGTGGAGTGGCGCAGGACCTCGACGCCCTGCGGGTCCTTAGGCGTGACGATGGCCACCGCGTCGCCGTCGCGCACCGGGGTCGCGAGGTCACAAAGCTCGCCGTTGACCCGGGCCGCGAGGGCCGCCTTGGACAGCCCGGCGCCGATGGCCGCGGCCACGTCGGCGCAGGTGGCGCCGGTCGGGACCTCTTTGGCGGAGCCATCGGGCAGGGACACGTGAATCTGGTCTGACATGGGTGGTTTCCCTTTCTATCGTCGGCCTTACGATGGCCGGATGGACTGAACCAGCCTACCCCTCATGGGCGCCCGATGAGCGGCGCGCGGGTAGTAACCTCAGGAATTCGAGGAGCCGGCACGAAAGAAGGGACCCGTTGTGAGCAAGAAGAAGAACAGGCCGACCGAGACCCCCGAGGGCTTGGCGGCCGAGCGGGCCCTCTGCGCGGCCGACCGGGCGCTGGACGCCGAGAACGCCCGCGGGCGCGGGCTGCGTTGTGATGCCGCGCGGCTGCTGAGCGGCATCGCCTCGCTGGGCGTGGCGACGGTGCTGGCGACGGTGCCGAGCGTCGCGGCGCTGGCGCCCGAGTGGCCCGCGATTGCTGTGCTCGGCGTGATGGCGGCCGCACTATTGTGCCTTCTCGCGGCGGCAATCCTGTGCGTGGTGAGCGGCATGGGCAGCTCGGCGCCCGCGGTCGCGAACCCGAGCGAGGTGCTCAACGCGGCAGGGCTCGCGTTCACGTCGAAAACGCAGCTGGCGGCCCATGTGGTCGCCGCCCAGAAATCGCTGGCAGCGCAGGCAAAGGCGGCACACGACGCGCAGGAGGGCGCACTGCGCACCGTTCGCATCTTGATGCTCGTGGCGTTGGGGCTGCTCTGTGTGGGCGTGGTGCTCGTGCTGGTGCTGCTGATCCTGGCGATGGTGCTCTAGACCAAGCCGGCACTCGGGCACAGGTCCGCGATGGGGCAGGCCCCGCACTTGGGGTTGCGGGCGCTGCACGTCTCGCGGCCGAACCATACGAGCTGGTGGTTCAGGAACTGCCAGTCGCGCCGCGGGTACAGCCGCATGAGCTGTGCCTCCACCTTTTCCGGCGTGTCGGCCGAAGGGCCCACGAGCTTCAACCGGTGCGAGATGCGGAACACGTGCGTGTCCACCGCGATGCCCTGAGGGTCCCTGAAGGCCTCGCACATCACGCAGTTGGCGGTCTTGCGGCCCACGCCGGGGAGTCTCTGCAGCTCGTCGATGTCGTGCGGCACGGTGCCGTCGTACTCGGCGACGCACATCTGCGCCAGCGCCTGGAGTTTTTGGGCCTTGGATCGGAAGAAGCCCAGGCTGTGAATCGTGTCCTCGATGTCGGCGATGTCGGCGGCCGCCAGGTCCGCAGGTTCCGGCCAGCGCTCCCAGATCTTCGGCGTCACCTTGTTGACGGCCGCGTCCGTGCATTGCGCCGAAAGCACCACGGCGACCGTCAGCTGGAAGGGGTTCTCGTACTCGAGGGACGCTTTGCCCTCCCCGTAGACCTCGAAGAGCCGCTCCTCGATGGCGGCGGCGCGGGCGACCTTGTCGGCCTTAAGCTCTCGGGGCATGGAGGGGTCCTTTCTCGGCGGCCGACGCCACCCAAACCGTGATGTGCCAGCCCATTTTGGCAGGTTCCAGCCGGGGTTGGGGGCACAGTCGGACCCCATCAACCCCCAAGCCTCGTTAGGTGCTCCTCAAAAGGGCCCGAGAGCGAGGGCTGGGGGTAGGTGCCATGCGTCCGAAACCCCCAACCCTCGTTTGAAACCGCTCTGGGAGCGCTTCGCAACGAGGGTTGGGGTTTGTTACCTCAGGTACGTCGCGCAGTTGAGCGGCGTCTCGTAGACGTCCACCTGGCTCACCGGGAGCCCCTTGGCCGCCAGCTGGTCGAAGAACCATCTCGCAAGGTTCTCGGCCGTGGTGCGGAAGGGCAGCACCGTGAGGGAGAACCCCTCATCCTTCAGCGCGGCGATGGTGGCGGGTTTGAGCGACCCCTCCTCCACCAGGAAGGTGTGGTCCAGCGACTCCGTGAGCGCCCGCACCTCGCGTTTAAACGCGCCAAAGTCCAGCACCATGTCGCGCTCGGTGCCCTCGATGCCCAGCTCCTCTTGGCGCAGATACACCACAACGCGCCAACGGTGGCCGTGGAGGTTCTCGCATTTGCCGTGGTAGTCCGTCAAAAAGTGCGCGGAATCGAAGCAGCTCTCAGTCTTAAGGCCGTACATTGGCGCCTCCTGTTCCTAAGCTTCGCGTGAACCCTGCCGCGAGCCCCTATGCGTCGCGATACGCCAGCCAATAGGCGCACCCCACCAGCACCACGCCGCCCGCTAGGTTCCCCAGCGTCGAGACGGCCAGATTGCCAAGCAGCCCCGCCCAGTCCCAGGTGCCGGCGCACGCCATGCCGTAGGGCAAAAAAGCCATGTTGGCCACGCAGTGCTCGAAACCGCAGGCCACAAAGGCCATCACCGGCATCACGGCGCAGCAGAGCTTGCCCGGCACGCTGGTGGCGGCGAAGCCCATCCACACGGCCACGCAGACCAAGAGGTTGCAGAGCACGGCGCGGCCGAACACGGTGCCCAATGGCAGGCCGGCCTTGGTCGCCGCGATCGTTGCCGCCGTTTGCGCCACGGCGCCCCCGTTGAGCGAACCGAAGTCCGCGACCAGCAAGAGACCCACCAGCACCAGAGACCCCGCCAGATTGCCAAGCCACACCAGGCCCCAGCTGCGCAACAGCCGCGCCCAGCCGTAACGGCGCGAGAGAAGCCCGCACACCATGAGCGAGTTGCCGGTGAACAGCTCCGCTCCGGCCGTGAGCACGCAGAACAGACCCACCGAGAAGCACAGGCCCCCCAGCACGGAGGACGCGGCGAAGCCCAACGATGCGTCCGACTTCACGAGCACCATAAAGGCCGCGCCCAGGCCGATGAAAAGGCCTGCCATCATCGCCAGCACCCAGGTGCGGCCAAGGGGCATCGTCGCCTTGCTCGTGCCTGCGGCCTCGGCGCGCTGCTCAATCTGGGCGGGTGTGGGCATCGGTTCTGCCATGGGGCCTCCCGTGTCGTCTCGTGAGACAGTTCACTGAGAGTGAAGTGTCTCGATCGCTCTCATGCGCTGAGGAGGCGCAGGGCCTCCTCGCGGGTCTTGGGGTCGTTCTTGAAGCCGCCGCGCACCGCCGATGTCACCGTGCGGGCGCCGGGTTTGCGAATGCCGCGGATGGTCATGCAGGTGTGCTCGGCCTCCACCACCACCAAAACGCCCAAGGGGTCCAGCTCGCGCACCATCGCGTCCGCGATCTGCGAGGTCAGGCGCTCCTGCAGCTGCGGGCGCCGCGCAAAGCCGTCCACGCAGCGCGCGATCTTCGAAAGGCCGGTGATGCGGCCGTCGCGCGGGATGTACGCCACGCTCGCGCTTCCCACAAACGGCAGCAGGTGGTGCTCGCACATGGACGCGAACGGGATGTCGCGCACGATCACCATCTCCTGGTTGCGCTCCTCCTGGAACTGCGTGCGCAAGTGCGCGCCGGGGTCCTCCGTGAGGCCGCCGAAGACCTCCTCGCAGGCTCGCGCCACGCGGTCCGGCGTGCCCTGCAGGCCCGGACGGTCCGGGTCCTCCCCCACGGCCAACAGCAGCTCACGCACCGCTGCCTCGACCCTTGGCCTGTCCACCGCCATCGCGGCTCCTCTCTGCCAGTGCCCGCGCTATCGGGCCGATCGCTCCGCCGCCGTCACCACGTGGTCCGCCAACACGGCCGTTGTCACCGAGCCCACACCGCGCGGCACGGGCGTGATGGCGCTCACAAGGGGCGCGACCTCGTCAAAGGCCACGTCGCCTGTCAGACGGCCCGCCTCGTCGTCCCAGTTGGTGCCCACGTCAATCACCACCTGCCCTGCTCGGACGGCCTCTTTGCCGAGCAGTCCCGGGCGCCCCGCCGCCACCACGACGACGTCCGCCGCACGGCAGCTGGCCGCCAGGTCGCGCGTGTGGCTGTGGCACATCGTCACCGTGGCGTTCTTGGCCTGGAGCAGCGCCGAGACCGGCCGGCCCACCACGAGCGAGCGCCCCACCACCGTGACGTTCGCGCCGTCCAGTGGCACCTGGTGATGCCCCAGCACACGCATCACAGCCTCGGCCGTGCAGGGAGCGAAGCCCACAGGGCGTCCCGAGAACACCCCCGCGAGCGACGCCATCGTAACGCCGTCCACGTCCTTGGCGGGGTCCAGACGCTCACACGCCATCGCCTCGTCCACGTGCGGGGGCAGCGGGCGCAACAACAGGCATCCGTGGATGCCGTTGTCGGCGTTGACCTGGTCGATGGCGTCGAGCAGCTCCCGTTGGGACACGTCCGCCGGCAGCGCGACGACGCACGCCTCGATGCCCACGGCCTCGCACCGCTTGAGCGCCGCACGCTCGTAGGAGAGGTCGGACGGGGCGTCGCCCACGCGGACAATCGCGAGGCCTGGCACGGTGCCTTGTTCGCGCAGCAGCCGCACGCGGGCCGCCACCCGTTGGGTCAGCGCATCTGCCACCGGCTTGCCCAACAGCAGGGTCGCAATGGGCTCCTCCACGACTAGGCCCCCTTTCGCAGGTCCGCCTCCACCGAGCAGCCCACGGCCTCGGCGCGCGCCAGATACGCGCCCAGCAGGCCGTTGGCCTCGGCCTCGGCGTCGCGAGCCCACTGACGCTCGCGATAGGAACGCGTGTTGACCAACACGCTCACGGCAGCCGAGCGCAGGGCGGCCTCGGCGAGAAGCGCCCCGCACCCCACGTCCGCCTGCATCAGGCGCGTGCCCTTGGCGCGCATTTCCTCCAAAAGGCAGATCACCTGCGCCGTCTCTCGCATAATCGCGAGCGGTGCGTCGCAGGCATCGCGCGTGGCCTGCTCCACGGCGACGCGCCGCGAGGGGTCGTCGCGCGGGATGGACCACGCCGCCGCCAGCGGCTCGAACCCGGCCGCGTCCTGCTCCACCAGCGCGAGCAGGCGCGCACGATGGTCGGCGGCCTGCGCCAGCACGTTGCGCACGTCCTGGTCCACATCGGCGTAGCGAGGCTTGCCGACGGTGAACTCGCCCGCCATGGAACAGAGCGCGGCAGCCAGAGCGCCCACCAGGGCCGCGGCGCCGCCGCCTCCGGGCACCGGCAGCTTGGCCGCGAGCGCGTCCGCAAAGTCCGCGCAGGAACGTCCCACCAGGCTGTCCGCCATGGCTCTCACTCCTCATCTATGACATCAGAAGTACAACGTGAATTTAGGGACAGTCCCTAAATTCACGTTGCTGGTTTGATAATTAGAACAGGCCGGAGATCTTACCCTCGGCGTCCACGTCGATCTTCTCGGCGGCCGGGCGCTTGGGCAGCCCGGGCATCGTCATGATGTCGCCGGTGAGCGCCACCACGAAACCGGCGCCGGCGGACACCTTGACGTTGCGCACGGTGACGCGGAAGTCCCTCGGGGCGCCCAGCAGGCTCTGGTCGTCCGAGAAGGAGTACTGCGTCTTGGCCATGCAGACCGGCATGTGGTCGAAGCCCTGCTCGGTGAGCTGTTTGATGTCGCGCTTGGCGGCCGGGGTGAAGTCGACGCCATCGGCGTGGTAGATGCGCTTGGCGATGGCCTCGATCTCTTCCTCGAGCGTGCCGTCGGTCTCGTAGGAGAAGTGGAACTCGTGCGGCTCCTCGCAGAGGCGCACCACCTCGCGAGCCAGCGCCTCGCCGCCCTCGCCGCCCCGGGCCCAGACTTCGGAGAGGGCCACGTTGACACCAAGCTCCTTGCACTTCTGCTCGACAAGGTCGAGCTCCGCCTTGGTGTCGGTGGGGAACGCGTTGATGGCGACCACGACAGGCAGCCCGTAGACGTTCTTCATGTTGTCCACGTGCTGGAGCAGGTTGGGCAGGCCGGCCTCGAGCGCCGCGAGGTTCTCCTCGTTGAGGTCCGCCTTGGCCACGCCGCCATGGTGCTTGAGGGCGCGGACCGTGGCGACGATCACGCAGGCGTCCGGCTCAAGACCGGCAAGGCGGCACTTGATGTCGCAGAACTTCTCCGCACCGAGGTCGGCGCCGAAGCCGGCCTCCGTCACCACATAGTCACCGAGCTTCAGGGCGGCCTTGGTGGCGCTCACGGAGTTGCAGCCGTGGGCGATGTTCGCGAACGGCCCGCCGTGCACAAAGGCGGGGTTGTGCTCGAGGGTCTGGACCAGGTTGGGGCTGATGGCGTCCTTGAGCAGGGCGGTCATCGCGCCTTCGGCCTTGAGGTCGTGGGCGGTCACGGGCTCGCGGTCGTAGGTGTAGCCGACGACGATCCGGCCGAGGCGCTGCTTGAGGTCCTCGATGGAGGTGGCGAGGCAGAAGACGGCCATGATCTCGGAGGCCACGGTGATGTCGAAGCCGTCCTGGCGCGGCATGCCGTTGGCCACGCCGCCGAGGCCGTCGACGACGGAGCGGAGCTGGCGGTCGTTCATGTCGACGACGCGCTTCCAGGTGATGCGCCGCGGGTCGATGTTGAGCTCGTTGCCCTGCTTGATGTGGTTGTCGAGCATGGCGGCGAGGAGGTTGTTGGCGGCGCCGATCGCGTGGAAGTCTCCGGTGAAGTGCAGGTTGATGTTCTCCATCGGGATGACCTGCGCGTAGCCGCCGCCGGCCGCGCCGCCCTTGACGCCGAACACGGGACCGAGGGACGGCTCGCGAAGGGCGAGCACCGTCTTCTTGCCGATGCGGTTGAGGCCGTCGGCGAGGCCCACCGAGGTGGTGGTCTTGCCCTCGCCCGCCGGCGTGGGGTTGATGGCGGTCACGAGGATGAGCTTGGCCTTCTCGGGCAGGTCCTGGATCTTCGTGACGTCCACTTTGGCCATGTAGTGGCCGTAGGGGATCAGCTGCTCGTCGTCGAGGCCGAGCGTCTCCGCCACCTCTTTGATGGGCCTGATCTCGGCCTCTTGCGCGATCTGAATATCCGACTTGTACTCGGCCATGTTCTTCTCCTCTGCTCCAGCTGCTCGCTAGGATTCTCCACTGTCGATGGTATGGGAGGGGCGCGTTCACACAAAGTCCCCGAGGCGCCCAGGACCGCGCCGCCTCCCTGTGGGCGCCGTCCGTTCGCATGCTACGAGAAGGACGCCGCCGGCGCCGAGCGCAGTCTCCGGCAGGCGAACGGAGATCGAGACCGGAAACATCACTCTTGCAACCTGATCAAGCCCCGCGTGCGCCGTCACGCTCGCGCGTGTGCCCTCAGCTCGGCCTGCTTGGCCTTGATGGCCCGAAGCGCCTCGCTCGGTTCATCGATGCCAGCCGTCGCCGCCTCCATCGGGCACGGACCGGTGCCCGCGCGGTTGACGATCTGCTCGGCCAGGGTGCCATGGCTCGCCGTGATGCCGTGGGCGCTGAGCACGTCCACCGCCCCACGGGCCATCACGTCACCACACACGGCCTCCACGCCGAGCAGCACGTACAACAGCGCGGCCGCACGCCCCACCACGCGGTCCGCCGCAGAGAAGCCCGAGAGGTCGTCGCCAGAATCGACCCACCTCACGAGCGGTGCAACGCCGCGGTCATCGCTCACCAACACATCGTCGCCGCGCACGAGCACCACGGAATGGTCGCCCTCATGGAGCAGGGCGACCGCGCGTTCGAGGTCCGTCATTCCAACACCTCCGCCACCTGTTCCAGCAGCTCCGTGATCGGCAAGTGCTGCGGGCAGTGCTCCTCGCACTGGAGACAGTGGACGCAGTCGCTGGCCTTGCCCGCGGACTGCGCCTGGGCCGCGTAATCGCGGCGGGCCTTGGGCAGGCTCCCCTCGCCGAACATCGCGACCCGGTTCACGAGCTTGAAGTAGTCCGGGATGCGAATCTTCTGGGGGCACCCGTCCACGCAATAGCGACAGGCCGTGCACGGGATGGACGCGCGGGAGCGGATCTCCTCGGCGATGTCGAGCAACTCCACCTGCTCCTCGGCGGTGAGAGGCTGGAAGTCCCGCATCGTGGCCAGGTTGTCGGCCGCCTGGGCCTCGTCGCTCATGCCCGAGAGCACCATCGCCACCTGCGGCTGCGACGCTGCGAAACGGATCGCCCAGCTGGCGACGGACCGCTCGGGGCCCATCGCGCGCAGACGCTCCTCCAGGTCCGGCGGCAGGTTCGCGAGCTGCCCGCCCTTGACGGGCTCCATCACGAGCACCGGCTTGCTGTGCCTCTCGCAGACCTCGTGACAGGCGCGGGACTGCACCTCCGCGTCCTCCCAGTCCGCGTAGTTGAGCTGCAGTTGCACGTACTCCATCTCGGGATGCCGCTCGAGGATGCGTTCGAGCACGTCCGCCGTGTCGTGGAACGAGAAGCCCACGTGGCGCACGAGCCCGTCCGCCTTGAGCTGGGCGAGCACATCGAACGCGCCCAACTCCTCGGCCCTCTCGAGCCGCGCCGCGTCCATGGCGTGGAGCAGGTAGTAGTCCACGTAGTCGACGCCCAGCCGCTCCAGTTGCGCGTCGAAGAATGGCCGCAGGTCCTCGGGCCTCTCGACCATCCAGAGGCTCAGCTTGTCGGTGACGGTGTAGGCGTCGCGCGGGTGGCGCTCCACCACGCACCGCCGGAACGCCTCCTCGCTCGCGCCGCCGTGATAGGGCGCGGCGGTGTCGAAGTACGTGAAGCCGGCGCCGAGGAAGCGGTCCACCATCGCGCAGACCTGGGCGTCGTCGATGGACGTGGGGTCGCTCGGGTCGGTCTGCGGCAGGCGCATGAGGCCAAAGGCGAGCTTCTTGTCAGGGTTCATGGGCACCTCCGGGCGTTGACTGCACCCAATGGTCCCTGAAACTGCGAGAGAGGTCAATGAGCCGGTGCCCGACGGGTGGCGGCTCGCTGGTGCGGGCGCACGAATTCGGGAGGTTCCATGCCCATCCGCACGCCTGAGGACTTTGGAGCTGCCATCCGTCGGGCTCGGAAACGCCAGGGCATGACACAGGCGGAGCTGTGCGAGCTCTGCGGGGTGAGCGTGACCTATCTCAGCGAGCTCGAGCGCGGCAAGGCCACCGCAGAGCTGGGCAAAGCACTGCATGTGGCCGCCATGCTCGGAATCGACCTCACAGCAAAGGAGCGGTCGTGAGCAAGGCACTGAAGGTCCATCGCGTCACACCCTACGGGCTGGTCCTTCTCGGCTCCATCGACGGCGAGACGCCCAGAGACATTCTGCTCGTGGCGGACGCCGTCGGGCTGCCGCGAAAGACGGTTGCCAAGATGGCCCGCGAACTGCCGAGGCAGGCGCGGCGGGCGTTGCATGAGCTGCAAGCTCGCTGCGGGGACACGGGGGTCGCCCATTGGGGCGACCGGCTGGACGAAGACATGACGGCGCGTATGGACGTGCTGGAAGCCGTGGACGCCTGACGTCACTTTGGCAGCTTCACGCCTGGATGCACATACTGGCCGCGGCCCTGGGTCGCATGGTTGTAGGTAATCGCGTTGACCGGGCAGCGGTGCAAACAGCCGAGGCACATCGCGCATCGATCCTTGACCCAGGCCGGCCGGTTGTCCCGCATTTGGATGGCCCGCACCGGACACTGCCGGGCGCAGAGGCCGCAGCCGATGCAAGCGTCGTTGACCGCGAGGTGATAGCACTGGCGAGCTGGGGCGTACCGGGCGTAGGCATGTTGGGCGATGGCCCAGGGCACGGAGAGGCCCATGTGGTTACCAGTGACGTGCGCGGCAATGGCATGCGCGACCTTGTGCGCCTGCTCGTCGCCGCGGCGCACCTTCTCGGCCACGGCGGTCTTGTCAGACAGATTAAAGATGGGCGTCCACGTGTCCGGCATCTTGACCGAGAAGCGCGCCTTGAGCGGCGCACCGAGACGTTGGAACAGGGCGTTGGTCTGGGCGCCGAGGCCGCCGGTGGTCGTGCCGTAGGTGGCAACGACGAAGGTGTACGGGTCGGGGTCCTGAGAGATGTCGAGCGCAAGGCCCTCGAGAAACGTGACCACGGGTGCCGGCAGCCCCCAGAAGTAGGTGGGCGTCACGAGGCCGAAGCGCTCGAAGGGCTGCAGCGACAGTTCGCGGCGCTCGCTCCAGAGGAGCTCCGTGATGGACAGCGCCTGCTCGTTCTCGCCGCAGCGCTCGGCGATGGCTTCGGCCACGTACTGGTCGTTGCCGGTGGCGGTGAAGAACAGAATCATCAGACCTCCAATGACGTGACAAAATGCTCTGACCCCTTTGTCACGCCGTCAGCCGAGGGTTTCCATCAGGAGGCGATAGCTCTCCAGCTGGGCCGCCTCGTCGTAGACCAGCGTGCTCACCATCAGCTCGTCGAACTCCACGCGCCGGCGCAACGCCCGGCACTGCTCGCGCACGGTGTCGGGGCTGCCGATGAGCGACTCGGCCATCAAGGGTTTCAGCGCCTGGCGGTACTGGTTGAGGAGCGCATCGCGATTGACCGATGCCGAAGAACCGTGGGAGGGCGCTCCTTCGGGTGGCACCGCACGCTCTAACACGGTCTCCGGGGTCCCCATCGGCGGTTGCAGCGGCCACTGCTCGCCGCGCATGGCATCGATGCAGCTCATGACCTGCGTGGTGGAGAGGCGCTCGGCCTCGGCGTCCGTCTCGGCCACGATGCCGTTCATGCTGAGGATCAGGTAGGGAGCGGACAGCCGCCCGCTCGGCCGGAACTCCGCGTGGTAGACCACGGACGCCGAGACCATCTGCTGCGGCGCGATGTGCGCGGCGAAGGCGAACGGCAGGCCCAACGTCGCGGCGAGATGTGCCGAGAGGGTCGAGGCGCCGAGGACGCACACCGGCACGTCGCGGTTCTCGGCCGGGTACGCGTGCACCGGCTCGGTGCCAGCGAAATAGCCGAGGAGCTCTTGAACGTCCTGCGGGAACTTGTCGCACGCGTCGCGACCGCCCCGGATGGCGTGGGCGGTCCGCGGATCGGTGCCCGGCGCGCGTCCGACGCCCAGGTCAACGCGACCCGGATACAGCGCCGCAAGCGTGCCGAAGTCCTCGGCCACCAGGCACGGCGCATGGTCGGGCAGCATGATGCCGCCGGCGCCCACCCGGATGGTGCTGGTCTTGGAGAGCACGTCCTGGACGAGCAGCGCCGTCGCCGAGCTGGCGAACTTCCTGGTGTTGTGGTGCTCGGCGACCCAGTAGCGCCCGTAGCCCAGCGCCTCGACACCCTGGGCGAGCCGCACCATCGAGGAGAGCGCGTCGCCGAACCAGCACTCCGCGCGGAGCGGCACCAGGTTGAGGACGGAGAGCTTCATGCGGGCATCCCTTCTTGTGGCAATGGGAGGGATTGTGCCCAACCGCGCGCCGATGTGCATTTGGGGACTGTCCCCAAATGCACATCGGCGCGCGGCTACATGATCTGGGGGTGAAGCTCGCCGCCCGGCACCACGCCGTAGGCCTGGAGCAAGAGGCCAACGTCGGTCTTGTCCGCCTTGTCGATGAGGCCCTTCAGCACGAGACGGGCGACCGCCGGCATCGGCATCGTGGTCACCGGCTGGTCGTCCCGCAGGCGATACGTCGCGTTGAGCAGGTCACGCACGTCGTACACCGAGCCCCACACCTCCGGCACCGCGCGGTCCACGTCCAGCAGCGTGTACACCGCCTCCATGCCGGTGCGGATCGAGTACTCCGTTGTGAAGATGGTGTCGCGGGGCGTCTCGGCGAACTGCCCGATGAACGCGAAGTTCCGGGCGTGGTCCGGCACCACCTTGGGACGGTCCGTGTTGTTGCGCGGCATGAAGAACGACGTGATGTACGGCATCATGCAGGGGACCGTGTCGCATTTGTCAGCCAGCTCGCCAATCTGGCCCTCCGGCACGCCGAGGTGCCAGAGCCACTCCTCGCAGATCTCGCGGCCGGTGCAGTCGCGCATGGGCTTTTTCACATAGTCGCCCGGCGTGTCGCAGAAGAGGCTGTAGACCCACACGCAGCACGACCCCGCAGGCTGGTCACGGAACTGCGGCTGGCGGTTCACCGTCCAGGACAGCAGCCACTTCGAGTCCTTGGCGGTCACGATGCCGCCCGTCACCACGCCCCCAGAGAGCGGGTCGCGCCGGCAGATGTGCTCGATGGCCGCGAGGATGTCCGGGTCGCTCGTCGTGACCGTTGCGCTCATCCAGTTGGACTGGGCCGGGTCGCCGCAGAAGACATCGGGGCGTCCAAACGAGCCGTCCGGCGCCTGGGCCGCGATGTTGCGCCACAGGCTCCAGCAGTCCCCCTCCTTGATGGTGGGGTCCCAGGGCGCCGGCTGGTCCTGTCGCCCGAACGTGGAGCAGGCCACGCAGGAGCCGTTCGTGATGAAGACGAGGTCGTCCGGCGACAGCTTGATGGACTCATGAGTGCCGTCCGCGTGCGACACCTCGATGGACTCGGCCACCTTCTCGGGCTGCTCGTCCGTGGACGCGCCCGGCTCCAGGTGCCGCACGTTGAAGAGCACGTTGTCCACCTGGGTGTCGAAATGGAACTGCGCGCCCTGCTCGGTGAGCCAGTTCTGCAGCGGGAGCACCATCGACTCGTACTGGTTGTAGCGAGTGAACCGCAGCGCCGAGAAGTCCGGCAGGCCGCCGATGTGATGCACGAAGCGCTGGATGTAGCGCTTCATCTCGAGCGCCGAGTGCCAGTTCTCGAACGCGAACATCGTGCGCCAGTAGAGCCAGAAGTCGCTGGTGAAGACCTCGTCGTCGAAGACCTCGTCGATGCGCTTGTCGAAGAGTTCCTCGTCGCGGGCCAAGAAGAGCTGCAGCACCTCCATCGCGCCCTTGTCGGAGAGGTTGAACTTGCCGTCGGTGTGCGCGTCCTGGCCGCGGCCGACGGTCGCACGGCACATCGAGTAGTTGGGGTCGCGCTTGTTGAGCCGGTAGTAGTAATCGAGCACCGAGAGGTCGGGGTCCTCGATGGACGGGATGGAGCGGAACAGGTCCCACATGCACTCGAAGTGGTTGTCCATCTCGCGGCCGCCGCGCATCGTGAAGCCAAAGGGATAGTCCCAGCCGTCCAAGGCACCGCCGGCGCGCGGGTCGCGCTCAAGGAAGTGCACGCTCTGGGGGTCGAACTCCGCGTCGCGGATGAGGAACACAGCCGTCGCAAGCGATGCGAGCCCCGTGCCCACCAGATAGGCCTGCCGACCCTCTGTGGCCGCATGCCCCGCAGGCCTGGCGTACGCCTCATAGGTGCCTGCTCCGTAATACATGGACGCCCTCCTTTGCCGATCGCGCCGGCACATTGCCGGCCGTTGCTCTCAGAGGACAGTGTGCCCACGACCCATAGTTGCCAAACGTCAACTATTGAGAGGCCGTGAATGGGCAACAACGGCAACCATGATGCGGGCCGGCGGCTTGCTAGGAGTTCTTCGATTCTCGTGCTGCGATGCGTTCTTATCGTTTTGCGATAAGTTCTAGTTGACAGACGATATCTCTGTCCCGTATAACGGTGGTGGCGCCGCAGAACCCTCCCCTGCCCGAGAAAGGCATCGCCATGAAGAACTACTCCAAGCCCGTCTCAATCATCGCCATGGTCGTCCAAATCCTCCTCTGGGTGGGGACCGCCCTGGTCGCGTGCGCGCTGATCTGGACGTTCGTGGTGCCCGAGGTCGCCGACAGCCTCTTTGTGGGTGGAATCGAGGGCGGCTCCATCGAGATGATGGGCGTCTCGGTCGAGCACGTCGACCGCAGCCTTGCCGCTTTCCGCACGATCTTGGGCTACGGCGTCGTGGCGCTCGGCCTCTCCGCCATGGTGGCCCGCAACATCACGCTCATCTCGCGCTCGCTGGCCGCACAGCCCGAGTTCAGCGAGACCAACACGCCGTTCACGCCGGACAACGTGCGCATGGTGCGCGAGATCGGCCTGTTCTGCGTGAGCATCTCCCTGTGGGGGCTCGTGGCCACGTGGGTGATCTTCGGCGTCTCTGGGGGCGCCGTCGAGACCTCCTGGAGCCAGATGGGCCTGCTCCTGGGCCTCGTGGTGCTTTGGCTCTCGACCATGTTCGCCTACGGGCACCGGCTGCAGGACGATGTGGAAGGGCTGGTGTGACCATGACCGAGCAGAACGGCCGCATCGTGCTGCGCCTGGACCGCATGATGGTGGAGCGGCACGTGAGCCTGCAGGACCTGGCGGCCCAGGTGGGGATCACGCAGGCCAACCTGTCGAAGATCAAGAACAACCGCGTGTCGGCCCTGAGGCTCTCGACGCTGGCGGCCATCTGCGAGGCGCTGGACTGCCAGCCGGGCGACCTGCTCGAGTACATCGACGATTGATGTGCATTTAGGGACAGTCCCCGTTTGCACGCGCGTGCATTTAGGGACAGTCCCCAAATGCACATACATCGTGCGGCTGACTCAGACCAACGCCCTCAGCAGTAGTAGCGTTCCTCTCCCGGAGCCACGTCGAAATACGAGCACCAGCGCTCGACGATCTCGTCCGATTTCGCACCCAGCACCTGCAGAATGACGCGCAGGTCCTTACTGGGGACACGAGAGCCATTGGAGCAAAGAAGCGCCGCGCCCTCCGAGGTGACCCAGACCTTTGTGGCATCCGGCGACGGCCTCTTGCCCACATGAACATGAACCGGCTCGATAGGGTCGCCCTCGTTGGACCAGAAGAAGACCGTCCAGCCGAGAATCTCAAACAGCTTCGGCATAAAGGCCCGCCTCTTCCATCGCGAGCCCAAGGATTGCCGGCGCCAATCTGTGAAGCTCCGCGTTCCACTCATCAAGGTCTTGGTCGGAAAAGCCGTTGACGTTCTCAAAGAGGTAGTCAGGGAGCCATGCATCGACCGAGTGGAAGAAGTCATCGGCATTAGGAGACTCGATGCGAACCAGAACGCGGCCGCCCTCTTTGAGGTCCGATCGAATCAGCTCGGACCCGTCAGCATAGGTCATGAACGGATGCATCATTGGAAGGCCCTTCTCGCGAGTCCCACACGTTCAGTATAGGGGCGCCTTCTGCAGGACGATGAGACGGCCTCGCGTTTCACGTCCCACCGCTCCTTTGTGCATTTAGGGGTCGTCTCCAAATGCACTGCGTGAGCATCTCCCTGTGGGGGCTCGTGGCGACGTGGGTGGTCTTCGGCGTCTCTGGGGGCGCCGTCGAGACCTCCTGGAGCCAGATGGGCCTGCTCCTGGGCCTCGTGGTGCTTTGGCTCTCGACCATGTTCGCCTACGGGCACCGGCTGCAGGACGATGTGGAAGGGCTGGTGTGACCATGACCGAGCAGAACGGCCGCATCGTGCTGCGCCTGGACCGCATGATGGTGGAGCGGCACGTGAGCCTGCAGGACCCGGCCGCCGATGTGCATTTAGGGACTGTCCCCGTTTGCACGCCGACCCGCAGGCACGCGAGCTGTGCGACATCGATGTCGTGGTGGGCGACTCGTTCACGAGCCAAGCCATTATCGGCAAGTGCAAGTGGCGCAACGAGTTTGACGAGACGCAGGCCCTGCGAGACCTGGAGCGCCGGAGCCGCCTCATTAAGGGGCACGAGGTCGTTGGCCTCTACCTGTTCACCAAGCGCCCCGTGACCGACGCGACGCGTTCAAAGATGGAAGCGGACGGCCGGTACGTGAACGTGACCGCCGACAAGATGTTTGGGATGTAGCGCACGGGTACCATTGGTTCAAAAGAACGAACCATTGGAGTTGGCGATGCGTGTTGAGGAAGAGCCGATCCGTCCCCGCTCCCCTGCCGAGAGACAGCTGGCTCAAGACATGGAGTCGCTGGCCGACGACTTCGCGACCGCGAGGCCGCTGTTCGTGGCACTGGGCGACGAGACGCGCCAGCTTATGCTGCTGGAGCTGTTGCGAAACTACGGCGGCCTGCGCGTGGGCGAGCTAGCTGAGGCGGTGGGGCTGTCTCGGCCGGCTGCGTCCCACCACCTGCGAATCCTGAAGGACGCGCGCCTGGTGGGCGTCTACCGCGTGGGCACGCGCAACTACTACCACGTGGAGCCGGACCTCCAGGTGTGGCGGCTCATGGCGCGTCTCTCGGCGGACGCCGAGCAGGCCGTGCGGGTGTGCGTGGAGCCATCAGCCACATATTGACCGCGCCATACCACCCAAACCTTCTCCGGGCACGCGATTCGGAGGCTCTCCGAGCCGGTTTGGGTGGCAGGATCGAGTGCCACCGCCCCCCAACCCCACCGCGGATGCTTCTCTGCAGACCTCTCGAAGAGGGCTGGGTGGTGGTGGCAGCGAGAGTTACCCCCCAACCTGTCCCAGATGGACCCGAAAGCGCTCCTCACGGACGGGCTTGGGTGGTGAAACAGGTGCCTACGGTGTCACTTCACCGCATCGAAGATGAAAACCGCCATCGCCAGCGTCACCGCGAGAGCACCCGTTGCGCGGCTCAGGGTCTTCGGCTTGGCGCGATTGGCCAGCGTCGACGTCCCGTGCGCGCTCACCAGCGTCGCGAGAACGCAGGGAATCAGCACCCACAAGCTCGGCACGCCGAACTCTGTGAAGTGCGCAATCGCTCCTACGGCCGTCGTGAACGTCATGATGAAGACGCTCGTGCCAACGGCCTCTTTCATCGCGTAGCCGAGGAACGTCACAAGCACCAAGAGCATCATCATGCCGCCGCCGGCGCCGACAAACCCGCAGACCAGCCCCACGCCCGCGCCGCACATGATAGACTCGACAACCCGGCGCTTCTCGGTGAGACCCGGCCGCGGCCGCCCGTCCGTGACCGGCCGCACGAGCAGCTTGAGGCCTGTGAGCAACGTGATGACCACGGACAGGCCACCCATGGACCGGTCGGTCACCACGCGGCTGATGAGCGTGCCGACGATCGTGAACACGATGACGGACGCCATCAGCAGCAGCGCCTTCCTGGGGTGCAGGTTGCCGTTCTTGCCGTAGACGACGGCCGAGGCCAGACTCGCGAGCACGTCCGCGCACAACGCCACGCCAATGGCCCGGAACGCGTCCAGGTGCAGGAACGTCACGAGCACGGGCGTCACAACGACGGCCGAGCTCATGCCGCCGCACCCCACGCCGATCCCCGCGCCGAGGCCGGCCAGCACCGAGACAAGAAAGTCAGCGAGACGTCCACGGCTAGAACTCGTAGACGCCCGGCTTGACCGCCGGGTCATGGGCGGCGAACGTCCCGACACAGTGGGGGTCGGTGCGCAGGCTCTGGATCCACGCGAGCCCCTCGCGCAGCGCCCTGGCGTCCGTCTGCACGCCGGGCAGCATCAGCTCGTCCCAGCTCTTCTGCTCGTAGCCGGTGTCGCCAGTGAAGACGACGAAGTCGCCCGTCGCGGCATCGGTCGCGATAAGAACCAGCGAGCCCTTGGAGTGGCCGGGCACACAGTACGCGACGAGCGACCCATCGCCGTACAGGTCGGCCGACTGCCGAAACGGCGCCTTGTCGTCAAAGACCCACTGAACAGTCTCGAACTGAATGCCGTCCCAGAGACCGGGGTTGTAGCGCGGGTCGAGCGGCGCGGCCGCCGCCTCCAGCTCCTGCGGCGCCACAAGCACGCGTATGACCTCGGTGAACGCGTCAAGCCCTGCCGCATGGTCGCAATCCAGGTGCGTCATCACGATGGCGTCAAGGTCTTGCGGCTTGATACCCAGCGCCTCCAGCTGACGATCCGCCGCGTCCTTCTCGGCCAGCACCGGCTCAGACGAGAACCACAACGGGAAACCCATGTGCTTCACGGCATCGTGGGCATCCCTCGCGGACCAGCCTGCATCCACCAGCGTCAGGTGCCCGGCGTTGCTCACCAGGAAGCACTTGACCGGCACCTCGATGCGGTTCTTCCGGCTCTGGAAGAGCCCCGTGTAGGCCAGCGGGTTGCTGCGGCTACCGCGATCCGGCACGGCCGGCGAGACCAGCACGCCGCCGGTCTGAATCACGCGAACGGAAGCCATGGTCGACTCCTCTCCATCGACAGTGAAAGGTCTATCCCCCTGGCTTTGGGCCGTATCCGTCTCGCGTTTCTTTACCGAGCCGCGTCACACGAGCATCAGCAGCGTGCCGCCCACGATGGACAGCTTGTCGATGGGCACCACGAGCGACGCCGGGCCCAGCGCCAGCCAGAGCCACGGTTCCGAGAAGACAGCCACAGGGACAGCATGGGGCTCGCGTGTGCATTTGGGGACTATCCCCAAATGCACACGCGTTAGCCACTGATCACCAGGTCCGCTGCGACGTCGCACACGTCCAGCACACCCAGCTCGCCCAGGTCGTCCACCAGCGCCACGCTGCGGCAGAGCCCAACCGATGTGCCAACGAACCGGCCGAGGAACGCGTCAAAGAACCCGCCGCCATAGCCAATGCGGTATCCAGCGCGGTCGAACGCAAGGCCGGGCACCAGCGCGACGGCCTTCTCGTCCACGCACGCCCCATCAATCCGTGGGCATGCGTCCGGCAGTGGCTGCACCACGCCCATCCTCGTGCGCTCCAAGGCCTCGAAGTCCTCGATGACGCGCCACTCCATCTGCCGCGGCCCCGTCACGCGCGGAACCGCAACGCGCTTGCCCCGCTCCCAGGCCCGCGCGATCAGCACGCGCGTGTCCACCTCGTCGCCCACGGACAGGTACACGAGCACCACCGGCGCGTCGCGCCAGACATCCAGCGCCGCGACCTTGTTGGCTATGGCGCCGTCAGCGACGGCGCGCTTCTCGGCGCCCAGGTCATGCCGGAGCACCTTGAGCCGGCGGCGCAGCTCCTTCTTCCGTGCATCGATGTCCGGGTTGCCCACGGGGCCTCCTCACGCGTCGGCCGCCCGCAGCGTAGCAAGCACGAGCGGGGTCGCTCGTAGCGTACGCCGAAGGGTCCAGCGACCGTCGGGCTCGCGGGAGGACGGCCGGGGAACAATCACGGGCGACCTGGCTCCGGAAGGAGAACCGTGAAGAAGCCCGTTGCCCTGGCGGCCATTGTTGCCTTGTCGTGCGCGCTGCTCGGGTGCGCAGAAGGGCCCGTGCCGCGAACAACCGGCGACGCGGCGAGCGCCAGCAGCTTCACGCAGCAGGTCGAGACCCCGGCCGACGCGCCCACGCTCACAGGCATCGCGGACCTCGGCAACGCGCGCTTCCGCATCGACCCCAGCTGGCCGGAGTTCACAGCGGTCGACCTCGTGCAATGGGACCTCAGCGACACCGTCACGCTCACGGCCGCCGTGTGCGAGCCGAGCAATCAGCTGCCGGACGAGTTCGCAGACTGGTGCGACGCCAGCTGGACCGCGGACGGCTGCGCGTGGGTGTACAGCGAGCAAACGAGCAGCGCGGGCAAGACCTGGGTGCTCGGCGTCGCGTCCACGGACGGCGAGACCGCAGGCGTTGTGTTCATGGCCACCGAGAAGGGCGCCCCCGAGGACGCGGCCATGCCGCCGGACGTGTGGGCGGTCTTCGACTCGGTGGCCATCGAATAGGAAAGGGGCCACGCACCCCTCGCCTGCGAGGCGATGTGCGTGGCCCCTCGTTCTCGTCACATCAGGAGCAGCGCCTGCGCGGGGCGCCCTGTTGGTTGACGGTGGGTCGTTACTGGATGCGCGTGCGGCAGTACGGGCACACCTTCCAGTCCGCGTTGAGCGGGCGGTGGCAGGTGGGGCACACGTTGCGCACCTGCGTGTTGCAGATGGGGCAGACGATGAAGTCGCGGTCGATCGGCGTGCCGCACTTGGGGCAGATGCCGTAGTGGGACAGCTGGTGCTCGCGGAGCGCGATGTCGAGGTCCTGCTCCTCGCGGTCCACCAGATAGCTGGACGGCCGCAGAATCACATAGGCGAGCAGACCCACCACGGGGATCACGGAGATGATGCCCCAGAGCCACCACGGCTCGGCGCCGCGGCGTTGCGCGTCGCGGATCACGTAGACGATGGACAGCAGGTAGAGCATCACAACGCACGCGAGCATCAGGTAGAGCACCATTTTGACTTCGGGCGTCAGGATTTGTTCTAGAAGGTCCTGCACGGTCAGGCTCCTCAAGGGTCGGCGTGGGGTTTGTTCGCGCTGCGATTCAGCCGCATACAGGGGGGATTGTAGCAAAGGGGTGCGAGCGCCCCGCCATCTCTATAGGATGCGCGCAGGTGTGAAGGCGGGGGCAGGGGCCCGCATTCAGAATGCGCTTCTGACTGAGATTGCGATTCTGAGCGCTCGCGGGGGTCAAAACTGCAGTTTGGATCCCCAGATGGCAGTTTTCAGGCATTCAGGAAACCAAAAGCGCATTGTGAGGGTGCATCGAGAAGCGCAATCTGAGCCAGCCCCCCTAGCCGTTCTGCACGCCCGGGCGCTCGATGGCAGCCAACTCCCCCGCCAGCGTGATGGAGCCACAGGCCACGTACGGCGCATCCGAGAAGGCCGCCGACACCTCGGCCACCGTCGGACACACGGCCGCCACCGTCGCGCCGGCCGCACGGAACCTCTCGGCGAGGTCTTCGGCGAGCAAGGCGCGCGGACTCGTCGTCTGCGTGGCCACGACCTGCGGGAACTCGGGCGCCAGCAGCCCGACGATGCCGTCCACGTCCTTGTCGGCGAGAACCGCGCAGACCAGCGTCGGGCGCGCCGCCGGGTCCGGCATCTGCTCGCGCAGGCTCGAGAGGAACACGCCGACGGACTGTGGGTTGTGGCTCGCGTCGATCAGATGGAGCGGCTCGGCGCAGAGCACGTCGTACCGGCCGGGCGTGGGACAGGCGGCCACCGAGCGGCGAAGGGCATCGAGATCCAGGGGCCGACCCAAGAACGTCTCGGCCACGGCGACCGCCGTCGCGATGTTCCGCGCCTGGTAGCTGGGCTTGTGAGCCCTGAGGGCCGGGTGCAGCTCCTCGGGGCCGTCGACGCTCAGGACCAGCGACCCGTCGTCGCGTTCCCAGCAATAGGTCGCGGTGGCGGCGAGACGCTCAGTTCCAAAGAGCCCTCGGGTGCTCGGCAGGACTGCCACGACGGGCACGTCCTGCTCGTCGCAGCGATCGAGCAAGACGCGCCGCACGTCGGCGCGCTCGAATGCGCCCGGCCCCAACACGCACGCGCGCTGGCCGCGCTTGACGACGGCGGCCTTCTCGGCCGCGATGGCCGCATGGGTGTCGCCGAGAATCGCCGTGTGGTCGAGACCGATGCCCGTGACACAGGTGAGCTCCGGGCGCGTGGCCGTCGTGGCGTCCCAGCGCCCGCCCATGCCCACCTCGAGCACTGCCGCATCCACGCCCTCCTCGGCAAAGACGACGCACGCGGCCACGGTGAGCAGGTCGAACTCCGTGACGTCATAGGGTCGCTCGCCGGCCGCGACGCGCCGGGCGTTCACGCGCTCCCCCGCCGCCACGGCCGCAGCGACGCCACGGGCAAAGGCCCGCCCGGACACCGGTCGCCCGCCCACCTCCATGCGCTCTGTGTACGAGACCAGCTCCGGCGACGTGTAGAGAGCCGTCTCGAGCCCCTCTCCCGAGAGGATCGCCGCGGTGTAGCGCGAGGTGGACGTCTTGCCGTTGGTGCCGGCGATCTGGACGATGCGGAAGCGCGCGTCCGGCCGGTCGAGCTCGTCGAGCATGTCCACCACGGTCTCGAGCATCGGACAGATGCCGAGGCGCCGGGTGGCGCGAAGGGCCGCCAGGGCGTCATCGAAGGTCCAGGCGGGTGTCTCGAAGGGAACGGTGTACGGCAGGTCCACGGCAGGCTCCTCGGTTCGTCGAATGCCCGTCCAGTCTGTCACAGCCGGCCTCGCCGAAGCCCCTCAACCTCGAGCCTGGACGCTTCGGAGAGAGCCGTTTGTCCACACCTGGACGCTTGGGAGAGAGCCGTTTGTCCACGCTGTCGCGGGCTGGAGCGTGGACAAATGGCTTTGACCGAAGCGTCCACGTCGAATTTGGGGAGTGAGGGCAACTATCGAGAACTAAGGGATATAACGGTTCATCGGTACTGTCCGCGCGCGATAGAAAGGACCGCCCGATGAAACTGAAGGCCATGCGCGCACCGTCGATGTACGTCCAGGACCCCGACTCCCTCTTGGAATTCTACGAGCTGGTCAAGAACTACGGCTCGCGCTTCCTCTTTGTCTGCAGCAACTCCGGGAAGAAGACCGTGCAGCCCAAGGTCGAGAAGAGCTTCGAGGGCACGGACGCCTACGGGCGCTTCGAGGTGTTCTCGGGCATCAGCTCCGAGGGGCAGATCGCCGCGATGCGCGACATCGTGAAGGCCGACGACATCCAGGTCGTCGTCGGCGTGGGCGGTGGGTCCGCCATCGACACCGCCAAGGCCACGGCGTACTACGAGAACAAGCCCGTCGTCATCGTCCCCACCGTCGCGGCCACGGACGCGCCGTGCACCGGCCTCTCGGTCATCTACCACGACGACGGCACCTTTGCCGAGTATCTGTTTTATCCCAAGAACCCGGACGTCGTGATCGTGGACAGCCGCATCATCGCGAACGCGCCCACGCGCTTCCTCGTGGCGGGGATGGGCGACGCGCTCGGCACCTACTACGAGGCCCGCGCCTGCGAGCGCACGAAGAGCCCGTCGCTGGAGAACACCGGCGTCACGAAGAGCGCGATGGCCCTCTGCACGCTCTGCCGCGACACGCTCTTCGAGAGCGGCTTCCAGGCCCTCACCGCCTGCGAGCAGCATCTGCTGGTGCCGGCCTTCGAGGCCGTCGTCGAGGCCAACATCTATCTGTCCGGCGTGGGCGCCGACAATGCCGGCCTCTGCGTGGCGCACTCCGTGTACAACGGCACGACCGCACTCGAGGAGTGCGAGCGGGTGCCGCACGGCAACATCGTGGCGTTTGGCACCATCGTGCAGCTGGTGCTCGAGAACGCCCCCGAGGCCGAGATCGCCGAGGTCATGAGCTTCATGGACTCCGTGGGGCTGCCGTTGACGCTCGAGGCCATCGGCGTCACCGACCCGGCCCGCGTGAAGGTCGCCGCCGAGAAGGCCTGCGTGGAGGGCGAGTCCATCCACAACCTCGCCGGCGATTGCACGCCCGAGCAGCTGGCGTACGCGATGTTCCAGGCCGACGCGTTGGGCAAGGCCTTCCTCGGGGAGGAGTAACCCCGAGAACGGACCCGACCTGAGGAGCAGCCCATGAGCCTCTTGACCCCTGTCATCACAACGACCGGCGGCTGGTGGCTCCTGGGCTGCTCGGCCTTCTACCTGGTGTGGTGGATCCTGTTCTTCCTGCCGGGCGCGGCAAAACCGACCGGGGCTCTGTGGTGGTTCGGCGCGGGGTGCCTGGTAATCGCAGCGGTCCTGGGCGTTGTGGGAATCGCGCGCGGCATGGGCACAGTGGCCGAGCTGGAGCCGCTGATGGCACGCGGCGTGCCCACGTGGGCCATCTGGGCCGAGTGCGTCGCCCTGTACGTGGCGCTTGCCGCCATCAGCACGCGCCTGTGGCACCGGCCGATTACCACCGAACTGCTGCTCTTTGTGGGCTGGCTGGGCTACGCGCTGTGTCTGCTCGACGTGGCGTGGGGCTGCGGAGTCGTGAGCGGCGCCACGGCGGCCGGATTGCTGGTCATGGTGGCGGCCGTGTGGGTGTGTTGCTTTGTGTGCTACCTGCTCTATTACAAGCTGGCGCCGTGGCCGTCGTTCATCGACGGGGCGGTCCCGCTCGTGGCCGTGGGAGTGGCAAGCGCGATCATCGGTTTCGTGCTGTGACGTGACAAAATGCTCTGACCCCATTGTCACGGTGACATTGGGGTCAGAGCATTTTGTCACGTGGTTTCGCTTCTGATTATTCCATCGCGAGCCAGCAGCCCGTGAGGCCTGCGGGCGCCGTCGGCATGAAGGAGCCGCAGAAATCCCCCATGGCCCGGCCGAGTGTCGTGTTGAGCACCACCTCGGCCACGTTCTCCCCCGCCTTCAGCGCCTCCGTGACCTCGAACTCGTAGTCCGGGCACAGCCGGCAGCCGCAGTCCACGCCGTTCACCGCGACCGTTGCCGCCTCTTGCACGCCTTCCAGGCCGAGGATCGCGCGCCGCCGGGCGTCCGGCTCCCCCACCTCGAATCGGAACACGTACCGCACGCGGCCGGCAAAGGACCCGCGACCCGGCAGAGCGCTCGCGTAGGCCGGCTCGTCCAGCTCCACAGGCCGCGACCACGAGCGGCCGCCATCCTCGGAGAAACCAACCTCGCAGCGACCCAGCCTTCGAGTGCCGCTCGCCACGAACGGCGCCCGCTGCGGCTCGGCATCCAGCGGGCCGTCGCTCACGACCACGAGCTTCGATCCGTACGGTGGAAGATCCAGCTCAAAGGCGTCCGGCGCCGCGAACAGCCGGTTCTCCCACGGGTCGTACTCATAGCGGTCGCCCTCCGCCGCGCCCGCCAACGAGCACCGCACGCGGTTCGCCGGATGCTCGTTCACCAGCAGGTACTCGTGGCGGCCGTCCCGCACGTAGTGGTAACAGCGCAGCCATGGCTGCTCGGAGTCGCGATCCAGCTCGCGCAGGCCGAGACCCACCACCGTCTGCGCCAGCTCGTCCGTCGAGACCACGCGCACGGCAGGGCTGCTCGCCAACAGCTCCGTCACAGCGCCGGCCGCGCCACCCTCGCACAGGCGCTCCGGCATCGCGCCGACAAAGAACACGGGGACACCGGCCTCGGACGCCTCGGACGCCGCCGCAAGGACCGCCCGCGGCACCGCCTCTCCCCCTGGCACCACGAGCGCGGTGTAGTCCTGCGCGCCGCAGCGCCAGAGCGCACGACCGTCCCTCTCGACCACCACGCCCCGCGCGAGCCAGTCCGTCGGCACGAAATCGTGCTCCACCCCGGCGCGCGCCAGCGGCCGTGCGACGTCCTGGAGCGGACGGTAGGCGCCGTACCATTCGCTCTCCGCGTTGAACCAGACACCCACGAGCGGCGCGCACTCGCCGCCCGAGAGCAGCGTCGAGAGGCGCTGCGTGTACCCCATGAGCCGCTCGAACTCCGGGTACTGCGGGTTCGCCCCACCCGCCCAGAGGTGCGGCGGGCAGTCGGCGTCCGGGAAGTCCGCACAGTCGAACGCGTGCGGCACGAAGTGGTTCACACCCCGCGCGAGCAGGTGGTTCACGAGCCACAGCGCCAGGCGGTTGCCCTCGTTCCAGCCGTAGGCCCCAAACACCTCGGCCATCGCCCGTCCACCCTTGGCCGGGTCGACATGCGCGAGCGACCCGCCGAGCCGGGCCAGCACGTGCGTGAAGAACCCCATGTCCCAACCTGGCTTGTGGAAGCTGTGGTAGAGCCCGTCATCGTAGCCCGGCATCAACTGCTGCATCACCACGTCGACGCCCGCCATCGACGAGTGCCGCATCGACCGGAAGAAGTGCCCGCACCCGTAGCCCAGGCGCGCGACGGCGTTGTTGTCCTCGATGGTGTGGCCGATCTTCTCGATCCCGCGCTCCTGGCACCAGCGGCAGAGCTCGCCGTCGAAGCACTCGGCATAGAGGTCGCTCACGAGGTCCATGTACGCACAGCGGAGCATCGACGCGACCTCGACAGCCGGGTGCGACACGCCCCGGAAGAGGAGCGTCGCATCGGCCGCCGGGTCCACAAAGAGCAACGGCAGCAACGGCATGAGCTGTCCCGGGTCGGTGCCCGTGCGTTCGGCGAGCAGGTCGAGCAGGTCGCGCCGCCACGGCAGGGGCATCTGCGGGTTGCGGCCGATGGACGCGTTCTCCGCACCATGGATGTTGCCGAAGCGTGGCTCGTCCGAGAAGAACCCCTTGAACGTGGTGCCAAAGTACTCGGAGAAGTGCTCCCACATCGGTTGGTAGACCGTGTCGATGAGCACGCGCGTGGCCGCAGGGTCGATGGGGCTGAGATAGCCCTCGGTCTCCTTCTCGCCGCCCGCGTGGCTGGTATAGAGGACGTTGATGAGCCACTGGCCTGCGGGCACGTCCAGGCCCACCGCAGTGACCGGCGGGGTGGGCGCGCCGAACATCGCAGGTGCGCCCGTGAGCCCGTCATCGCGGACGTGCAGCGTGGGCGTGAGGTCGATGGTGATGCCCGGCTCGAGGTCGCCGTCCTCGCGGCGCCGCTGCGCCAGCACCGCGAGCACCTCGTCGTCGGGATCGGCGAGCAGGTAGCGCAGGATCAGCTCGGCGCCCGCAATGGGGCCCGCCGCGTCGCGCTGCTCCAGCCGCAGGAAGCGCTTGCGCAGCTCGGGATGGTTGCGCTGCACCTCGCCGTTGGCCCAGCCGGTGGGGAAATGGCTGTCGTCCAAGAGCCACACCCCCATGCCCAGGCGCTCGGCCTCGTCGAGGATGAAGCCGAGGTCGTCGAACCAACCGGGGCCGTTGAAGTCCTCATGGGGCCTGGCCTCCACGCAGAGCTGGTCGATACCGCAGGCGCGGATGGCGGCCATCACCTCGGCGTAGCGCCCGTGGCTCTCGCCGTGGACCCACATGAACGGCAGCACGTGGCCGCCAGCGTCGTTGGCCAGCACCTGCTCCAGTGCACCCATGTTTGCTCCCGTCCATGAGTCAAGACCCGACGGGCGGTGACTCATTGGCGATTACCCATCGCTAGTGCCTGCCGACCCACTGCCACAGCGTCACCGGGAAGCCGTCCCACAGGACGTTCGTGCCGTCCAGCTCCGTGCGCACGGTGTCGTGGTACACGTTCACCCAGATGAAGTGCCCGTTGTACCGGGTCGGCCGCCCCTCAACGTCGTGGTAGCGGCCCGTCTCGTCCTCGAAGTGGTCGTAGTAGGTGAGGTGCGCGTCGTCCGGGTTCTCGGCCATGAGCCTGGGCCAGGTGGTCTTGATGTGGTCGTCCACCTTGACGAGCGTGTCGTCGTCCACCTGCACCCACCACTGGGGCGTCCGCGCGATCGCCGCGAACTCCTCGTCCGTCGCGTCCGTCCCGCGCCACGGGGCGCACACCGGCACGGCGGCCGCCCAAAAGCCCGGGTAGTCCGCCATGAGGCGCACTGTCATGAAGCCGCCGTTGGAAAGGCCTCCCACATAGATGCGCGTGGGGTCGATGGCCGGATGGGCCTCCACCACGGCGTCCACCAGCTCCTTCAGCGCGGCGGAGTAGATGCTCTGGTTGTCGTCGTCGATGCCGCCGTCGCCGGAGTCCATCCAGAACGTGGGACAGCTCGGCGCGAGCACGTACGCGGCGCCGCCCAGCTTGTCCTGGATGTTCCGGCCGGAGAGCGCCGTCACCAGGTTGCCGGTCACGGTGCGATAGACCTCTCCCCCGCCCTCGCCGGCGCCGTGGAGCCACAGCAGCAGCGGCACCTTCTCGAGCGGTGGCAGCGGCTCCACGTAGAGGTTGCCAAAGCCGGGATTGGCACGGCGCTCGTTCACGGCGTCGAAGTCCGGCGTGAAGAGCCCGTAGCCCATCTCGATGCCGTCGAAAGTGCCGGCGAGCCCGAGGTCCCAACCGGCGAGCGCGGGGCACACGTCGCCGGCGCAGTCGCCCCACACGAGCCCAACCTGCGGCGCGCCGCCCGACTCGACCGCTGGGATCGCCGCCACCTGCGTGACCGTGAAGTCGCTCGCACGCAGGTGCCCGTGCAGGACGTCGCCGTCGATGCGCTTCGTGAGGCGCTCCTCGGGCAACGTCAGGCAGACGAACCGGCCCTCGCCGAGAACCGCGCGCCCCGACGGGTCGCAGGCGCAGGCATCAAGGACGCGCACGTAGCCGCGGCTCGGCCTGGCCGTCTCGTCCGGGTCGCCGTGATGGGCCTTGGCGGTCACGACGCCGCCGGTGGCCGGGTCGCGGCGCTCCACGTAGACCGAGAACTGCTCCGGCCGCACGTCCTCCGCGCGCACGGGGTCCGGCAGCTCCAGGATCAGCTTGCCGACAAAGGGGCCCGGGTCCTCGCACCGGGTGTAGGTCCAATAGCGCGCCATGGGGCCTCGCTTTCTCACGTTGAAGGCAAACTCAATGAGTCGAGCCTGCCGCTGCGGTGTCCTTGAGCACAGCTTAAGGACACGGGGCACCGCTCAACCGCAGCGTCGCATTTACTAAACCATCGAGCCCTGTCTGGATGTGAGCTGCGGTTTCACAATGGAGGCACACCGTGCAAGACCAGCCGCCGACAAAGGAGCCCGCCCATGGAACGACAGAAGGCCCGCGCGATTTTCACCAACGACGCCGAGTGCGACGACATGAACTCGTTAAAGCATTTGTTGATGTACGCCAACGACATCGACATCGAGGGAATCGTGCTCAGCAGCTCGGTCTTTCACTACGCGGGCGACCCGGATGCCGGCATCGAGCCCAAACGCTGGGCCGGCGGCGACTGGATGTTCGAGGACCTGGACGCCTACGAGAAGATCCTCCCCAATCTGCGCGCCCACGACCCGGCGTACCCCAGCACTGACGAGCTGCGCGCCGTCACAAAGACCGGCAACGTCAAGGTGCTGAACGACTACTCGGAGGACACCGAAGGGTCCGAGCTCGTCAGGGCCGCCATTCTCGCCGAGAACCCGCGCCCGGTGTGGCTGCTCGCGGGCGGCGGCACGTCCACCATCGCCGCGGCGCTCCGCTCCATCGAGGAGGACTTCAAGGGCGCGCCCGAGTGGGACGAGGTCTATCGGCGCGTGTGCCGGCAGGCGCGGATCTTCATGATCGTGACCCAGGACGAGACCTACCGGGAGTACATCAGCCAGGCGTGGCCGGACCTGCCGCTGCTGCACTGCACGGAGCTTGCGGGCCTTGGGTTCTGGTTCAACGACGAGCTCAACCCGCCGGACTCGCTGCCGTTGATGTCCGGCGACTGGCTCAAGCCCAACCTGTTGGACAAGGGTCCCTTGATGGCCCGCTACAACACCTGGGGCGACGGCAAGGTGTACCCGGGCGAGGAGGACCGCTCACAGTTCGGGTCGAACCCCGAGCTGATCGGCGGCGCCTGGTGGGGCAAGGTGCCGCACGAGCGGTACGACATGATCAGCGAGGGCGACTCGGCGAGCTTCATGCACCTGATCGACGTGGGCCTGCGCTCGCTGGAGGACCCCACGTGGGGCGGCTGGGGCGGCCGGTTCATGCCCGACCCGGAGAACGAGTTCAATCCCGATGCGGCCTACTGGCGCAACGCCGCCGACGAGGCGGGGTCGGGCGCTGTGAAACCGACGGCGTACCAGTTCAGCCGCTGGATGGGCGACTGGATGCAGGAGTTCGCCGGCCGCTGCGACTGGGCGACGTGCGGCGACTACGGGCAGTGCAACCATCGGCCGAGCGTGGACGTGGCCGAGGGGCTCGACCTGACCGTGGAGCCGGGCGAGGCGGTGCGGCTGACCGCGCTGCCGAGCGACCCGGACGGTGACACGCTCTCGGTGCGGTGGTTCGATTACCCGGAGGCGGGAACGCTCGGGCGGAGCGTGGCCGTGGAGCAGGACGGGAACGCCTGCGTGGTGACGGTGCCCGGCGATGCGGCGGCCGGCCAAACGGTGCACCTGGTCTGCCGCGTGAGCGACGACGTCTCGCATGAGAACGGCTACATGACGACCTACGCCCGCGTCATCCTGACCGTGGCGTGACAAAGGGGTCAGAGCATTTTGTCACGTCATACAAGTATTGATGGTTCTGCTGGCACCCGCTGAATGATTCCACGGCCCAGCCCAGAGAAACGCTCGATCTGGCGAACCGACAAGCAAACCGCCCGAAGGGCTCCGATCGCACGATTGCGGAGCCCTTTCTCAACTGCCCCGAGCTCCCCATCAATACCCATGCCGAGGAGGACCTGATCGTACACGACGCGCGCCTCCTCATCGGTCAAATGCCTCCCCGCGTGCGCGAGCACGATGGCCTCCTGCCGAGCAAAGGCGACCCGGTGAGCGTCCTCGAACGCCTCCACCGATCCGTACAAGCCCAGAACCCACTCGACATCGGCCAGACCTCCTCCGTTTAGAACCTCTTGGTAGCTGCTCCAGGCAAAGCTCCGCGCACGATCAAAGTCACCGTGTGCCGGATTGAGATGGATATAGGGGACGACGGCTTGAAGGTGCCGCTCGTCGTCAACCGGGCTGCCATGGAACCGCCCCTGAAAGTCATGCCCCACATGGTCGTGGCGACGGTTGTACTCCCCCGCATAGTGCGAAAAGACGTCCCGCATAAAGTCCGACGGCGGCTCTGCGGGCGACTCGAGCAGCGCGTGGACGTGGTTCTCCATGAAGCACCACACCAGCACCGAGACATCGTGGGTGTCACAGCCCCGCGCGAGAAGCCGCTTGAGGCAGGCCCTGTCCTCGTCGTCCTCGAAGATGCTGTGGCGGCCCGTCCCGCGCGTGCTCACGTGATACAGGCCAGCCTCGCTCCGCGGTCGCGGCCCTCGTGGCATGGTGCCCTCCTCTCCTTGGAGAGGCATGACCCTAGGAAATGAGGGACTCAAAGAAAAGGGCCCCGGTTGCCCACCCTACAGTCCCGCGATATACCCATCGATACCGATGCATACAAGCTGCTGAAACAGGTCAGAGATTGCCTATCCTACCTGCGGACTGACAGGTTTTGTTAGATGCAATCTTGAATCTACAGAGCCCGGGAGTTATCAACATCAAAGATGAAGCGGCGTGACAAAATGCTCTGACCCCAATGTCACCGTGACAAAGGGGTCAGAGCATTTTGTCACGTTCCGTCTTTGATGCAGTGAGGCACCAATCGTTGCAGTCTGGGCGCGGGGGCAGCGTCCACGTGCCGTCCAGCGCGATCGAGCAAGGCTCGCCCCACTCCCCTGTGCGCGGATCGAACCAGCGCCAGGTCCACTCGCCGGCCGCCAGTCCTTCCACGCGCAGCGGCTTCCGCGCCGCCTCCGTGTAGTACGCCGCGATCCGGTCGCACTGCTCGGACACGGTGGCCATGGGCTGCTTGCGCCACCGGGCCCCGTTCGCGCCCGGCCGCTCGTAGGGCGCCAGCTCCCAGAACCGCACGTCCTCGTAAAAACGCTTCCAGTGACCCAGTTGTACGGCGCCCGGCGCGTCGATTCCGTCACGCCACGTCCAATGGAACCGGTTGAACATCCCCACCAGCACGTCGTTGGCCGGGTCCTCGAAGAACGCCTCGTCCCAGACGCAGTCCCAGATGCCCTGCGCCCCGTAGGTGTAACCACAACCGCCCAGCTGCATGACCATGTACGCGACCCGTCGCACCATGGCGGGCGTCACCTGCCGGCTGCCGTTCTCCTCGAGCGTCGAGCAACCCTCGTACATGGCCTCGCCCTCCACGAAGGGCTTCTCGTGATGGGCCGAGAAGAACTCCCGGTAGTCGCCCTCCCCCACCAGATAGTCGCCGTGGCCCGCCTGACCCAGCGTGAGGTCGTGCCACGACGCGTCCTGGTAGTACTCCTCCATGGGCCGGCGCGTGGTGTAGTGCGCCGTCTGGAGGTGGCCGTAGCCGTCGCACGACTCGATGACGCGCGCGACCTCGTCCCAGCCAGCGATGAGCTCCTCGCGGTGCGCCGAATCGTAGCCAGCGACCTCGCCTGCCAGCGTCCACACCACGGGCAGTGCCCCGTACCGAGCTACCACGTAGCGAGCCAACGTCTTCATTTGCTCCATGCCGTTGGGTTGAAACAGCTCGTCGTACCAGGCAAGCCCGAGGGCATTCACCAGTCCGGCGTCGGCAACGTAGGCCATGCGCCGGTCCAATTCCTGCTGGTAGAACGCCACGTTGGGAACGGGCTTCTCGGCGTCCGGGTCCAGCCAGTACCGGTCGTCCGCCTCGTTGGCGCGGAGGTTCGCCTGGCACACCGAGAAGCCCTGCTCGACGCGCCGGTCCACCATGCCGCGGAACATCGACCCCATGGCCGGATGGTTGCTCTCGTCCCAGCGCTCGCCGGTCGCGAAGGCCCAGTGCGTGTCGCCGAGCCAGAGGAACGGCGTGCCATCAGCGTACGTGAGGTAGCGACGGTTCTCGGCCACGCGGAGAAACCCGTGCCGGTAGATCGGCAGTTCCCCGCGGTACGGCTCCGCCTCCAACGTACCGAAAAGCCCGTCCAGCCCGGAGTCTGCAGGCGCGGCCAGCGACCAGTTCCAGCTGCCCGGCACTGGCGGCGCAAAGCTCACGCGGTACGTGCGGCCGCCGTCCCAATAGGCCTCGCGGAGGATCTCCTCGCCAGACGGCCCGGCGAACGTCGCCACCACCGCGCAGTCGCGCACGGGGTCCGCGTACTCGCGGGCCGCTTCAAACGTCAGCACCGTCCGGCGCCAAGTCTCAGCCATCATCAACTCCTTCACCACGTGACAAAATGCTCTGGCCCCTTTGTCACGTCCTCCGTCCCCTTCTGCAGGAAAGAGGCGACCGAGCCTGTGGGCCCGGCCGCCTGCCACGCGACCTCGGTGTGTTTTGTACGTGCGTGCGGAAAGAGGTTTACGCGGCAAGGACGCCGTTCGGGGTCTCGGGCTCGGACTCGCCCAGCTCCTCCTTGGAGAAGCCGAAGAGGTAGGTCACGATCCCAGCGACCACACAGGACACGGCCAGACCAATGACGGAGACCACGAGGTTGCCCGTGCCCCAGCCGGCGTAATTGAGGAAGACCAGGAAGTTCGTGGCGCCACCGAGGGTGGTGAGGGTCGCGCCGAGCAGGCCGGAGACCAGCGCGCCCACCGCGCCGCCGACGAACATGCCGTACATCGTGCGCTGGTAGCGGAGCAGGACGCCGAACAGCGCGGGCTCGGTCACGCCACCGAGGACAGCGGCGACCACGGCGCCCCACGCCTGGCCCTTCTCCTCCGGGTCCTCGAGACGGAGCGCGGCACCGATCGCGACGCCCCAGACGGCGCACATGGCGCAGTTGGTGGAGACGAACAGGAACGGGTCGTAGCCCACCTCGGTGATGGTGACGATGGCGAGCATGATCACGGCCACGTGCATGCCGGCAACGACCATGAGCTGCCAGAAGGCGCCCAGAAGGGCCATGGCGATGAGCGTGCCGAAGCCGCCGAGGTTCTGCAGGCCAAAGAGGAAGCCGGCGACCAGGCCGCCAAGGAAGTTGCCGAGCGGCGCGAGCGCGAAGAACATCACCGGCACCATGATGGCAAGCGTCAGGAACGGCACGAAGATGGTGGAGAGCACGTCGGGGATGACCCTCTTCATGGTCTTCTCGACAAAGTAGAGCACCGGCAGCGAGAGCATGATCGGCAGCACGGACTGCGAGTAGTTGGCAGCGGCCAGATTGATGCCGTAGATGCTGATCATGCCGCCCTCGGCCGCCGCCGCGATGATCGTCGGCGAGATCAGGATGCCGCCGCAGAGCGCGCCAAGCATCGGGTTGGCGCCCAGCTTCTTGGCGCCGGCGTAGCCGAGGTACAGGGGCAGGAAGTAGAACGCCGCATCGTACATCGTCGTGTACAGGAACGTGTACGCGGCGCTGTCCTCGGCCAGGACGCCGAACATCTGCGGGCCGAGCACGGCCGCCAGGGTGCGGAAGAGGCCGCCGACCATCATGACCGGGATCAGCTGCACCATGGTGCCGGCCATGAAGTCGAGAACCGCGTCCCAGACGCCCTTGGGCGTGAGCTTCTGCTTCTCCGCAGGGGCGTCGAGGCTCTCGTCGACGGAGCCGCCGCCGGTCACGCCAAGGGCCACCGCGGCCTCGTAGACCTTGGGCACGTTCTGGCCGATGATGACCTGGCACTGGTCGCCCGCCCACTTGAGGCCGAGCACGCCCTTGACGTTCTTCACCGCCGTCTCGTCCAGCTTGGACTTGTCCTTGATGGACAGGCGCAGTCGGGGCATGCAGTGCGTTGCGGCGGAGATGTTCTCCTTGCCGCCGACCGCCGCGAGCACGTCCACAGCGATCTGCTTGTTGTCCACAGCCATGGTTTCCTCCCTTATTGGGCTGCTTTGCTCCCCGCCTTGCTGTGGTCCCTACGGTAATCTGAATGACCGCTGGACCGTCGTTCGCTGCTGTTTACTAAACCGCTCAAGAACGTTCAATGCCCTGTACCTGCGGAAACGTCGGCGCTCACTGCTCCGGATGCAAGGATCCCGGCCTAAGGCACGCCCGCGCGACGGCCTCGTGCCACTGGGCGAGGCGCTGTGTGCGCCACGCGTCGTCCGCTGCGCGCGCGACGCTCCCGAGCTCTCGGTGCCGGGCCACCGCGTTGTCCGAGTAGAGCCCCACGGACTGCCCTGCCAGCGATGCCGCCCCGCCTGCGGACAGCTCGCCCAACGACGAGACGCCCACCTCGCTGCCCGCCAGGTCCGCCTGCCGCTGCATGATCCATCGGTTCTGGCTGGCACCTCCGTCCGCGGCCAGGAACGGCACCGCAAAGCCCGTGTCAGCGCGCATCGCGTCGACGATGTCCGTGACCTGCAGAGGGATCGACTCGGCGCAGGCGCGGACCATCTCGTTGCGACCGGTGGTGCGCGTGACGCCGGTGAGCAGGCCGGTCGCCTGCGGGTCCCACCACGGCGCGCCGAGGCCCGTGAACGCCGGCACAAAGAACGAGCGGTCCTCTCGGTTGCTGTTCTCGGCCAGCTCCGCGACCTCTGCCGGCTCGTCGATCAGCTGCATCTGGTCTCTGAGCCACGTGATCACGGCCCCGGAGTAGTTGACGTTACCCTCGAGCACGTAGTCGCACTCGTCGCCGATGCGCCAGGCCATCGACGTGACGAGGCCGTGGCCGCTGCGCACCAGCTCGGGCCCGGTCTGCATCATGACCGAGGAGCCGGTGCCGTAGGTGACCTTGACGTCGCCGGGCTTGGTGCAGCCTTGAGCGAAGAGCGCCGCCTGGGAGTCGCCGAGGACGCCGCAGATGGGCACCGGGTCGTCGAAGAGGCCGCCCATCGTGGTGGCGCCGAAGCGCGCGTTACTCGCACGCACCGGCGGCAGCGCGCCGATGGGAACGCCGAAGAAGGCGCAGAGCTGGGGGCTCCATTGGCCGGAAGCGAGGTCCAGCAGCTGTGTGCGGCACGCGTTGCTCGGCTCGGTGGCGAAGACCCGGCCCTTCGTGAGCTTGAAGAGCAACCAGCTGTCGACAGTGCCGAGGCACAGGGTGCCGTTGTCCGCGGCCTCCCGCACCGACGGGACGTTCCGGAGCAGCCACGCCATCTTCGCGGCCGAGAAGTACGGGCTGAGCGTGAGGCCCGAGAGGCCCGGGACGGCCCCGGCGCCCACGGGGTCGGCGGCTCGGAGCTCCTCCACCAGGCCCGCTGCGCGGCCGCACTGCCACACGATGGCGTTCGCGAGCGGCATGCGGCTCTCCCGATCCCAGGCCACACAGGTCTCGCGCTGGTTCGAGAGGCCCACCGCGCGGACCTCGCCCGCGCGCACGCCCACCGAGGAGCACACGTCACGAGCGGCGGCGAGCACGTTCGTGACGATCTCCTCCGGGTCGTGGCTGACCCAGCCCTTCGCGTTGACCAGCTGACGGTGCGGCCGCGCGACCTTTGCCACGCAGGCCCCGTCGCCGTCGAACAGGACGGCCTTGGTGCCCTGGGTGCTCTGGTCGATGGCCAGCACAAAGCGCCGCTCATCCATGTCGCTCACCTCCGTGGCAGGATGTGACATCACCCGGCGGGTAATGTCACGTTGCGAGATTTATGCCGTTGCGAGATTTATGCGAGAGCCAGCGCCGTTGCGCTTAAGGCGATGCCCGCCGTATCCAGGCCGTAGTGCGCGAAGACCTGCGCGCTCGTGCCCGTCACCACCGGCGCGTCCGGCAACGCCAGGGTCCTCACCGGGCGCGGGCACCTCTCGCCCACCAGCTGGGCCACCTGCGAGCCCACGCCTCCGTAGGGACTGGCCTCCTCCACCGTCAGCACGGCGCGACAACGCTCGGCCACGCGCAGCACGGTCTCGGCGTCCAGCGGTTTCACCGAGCAGAGGTCCACCACGGAGGCGTCGACGCCCTGCTCGGCCAGGAGGGCGGCCGCGTCGACGGCCGGCTTCACCAGCTCGCCCAACGCGAGAATCGCGACATCGGAGCCCTCACGCAGCACCGTGGCCGTGTCCAACTCGTAGCCGCAGTCCGGCCCGTACACGTCCTCCACCGGGTTGCGCCCCACGCGGATGTACGCGGGCTCGCGGTCCTCCAGGAGCTGGCGCACAAGGGCCGCCGTCTGGAACCGGTCGCTCGGCACGTACACGCGCATGCCGGGGATCGCGCACATGGCGGCGAGGTCCTGCGCCGAGTGATGGCTCATGCCGAGCGCGCCGTAGGACACGCCGCCGGAGATGCCGATCAGCTTCACGTTGGTGTGCGAGTACGCGACGTCCACCTTGCACTGCTCGTAGGAGCGCGTGGTGATGAAGCACGCGGGCGACACGGCGAAGCTCTTCTTGCCGCACGCGGCCAGCCCGGCGGCGATGCCCACCAGGTCCTGCTCGGCGATGCCCACCTCCACCGACTGCTCGGGGTACGCGTCAAAGAACGGCGTCATCGAGCCGGACCCCCGCGAGTCCGAGCAGAGCACCACCACGTCGCGGTCGGCCCTCGCCGCGTCCATCAGCACCTCGCAGATGGCCGCGCGGTTGGGAACAGCGTTAGCCACGGCACGCCTCCGTTTCTGCCTTCTGCGCCTCGAAGTCCGTCAGAATCCGCGCGTGCTGCTCGTCGCTCGGCAGCTTGTGGTGCCATCCGGCCTGGTCCTCCATGAGCGGGGATCCATAGCCCTTGATCGTGTGGGCGATGAGCACGGTCGGTTTGCCCACGGTACGGGCGGCCAGGTCGAAGGCGTCATCCAGCGCCGCGAGGTCGTGCCCGTCTACGTCGATCACGTTCCACCCAAAGCTGCGCCAACGGTCGCCGAGCGGCTCCGCGCACATCACGTCCTCGGTGCGGCCGCTGATCTGCAGCCCGTTGCGGTCCACGAGCGCGCAGAGGTTGTCCAGCCGGTAGGTGCCGGCGCTCATCGCGCCCTCCCACACGGACCCTTCGGCCAGCTCGCCGTCGCCCATGAAGACGTAGGTGCGGTAGTCGCGCCGGTCCATCTTTGCGGCGAGGGCCATGCCCACCGCCACCGGCAGCCCGTGCCCCAGTGACCCGGAGTTCATCTCGATGCCCGGGAGCTTGTTGTTGGGGTGGCCGATGTAGGGGCTCTCGTAGGCGTTGAACCGGGCCTTGATGTCGTCGAGGTCCAGGTAGCCTCCTTCAGCGAGCACGGCGTAGAACGCCTCCATCGCGTGGCCCTTGGAGAGGATGAAGCGGTCGCGGTCGGGGTCGTCGAGCATGTCGGGGCCCATGTTCAGGTGCCGCTTGTACAGCACGAGGAGGGCGTCGATCACGGACATGTCGCCACCGATGTGGCCACCGCCACCCGCGCAGATAATGTCCACGCAGTCCCGGCGAAGGTCCCAGCGCAGCGTCTCGA
Organism: Kribbibacterium absianum; assembly: GCF_030067705.1. GTDB lineage: Bacteria > Actinomycetota > Coriobacteriia > Coriobacteriales > Atopobiaceae > Kribbibacterium > Kribbibacterium absianum. Next base: position 386,254 of record NZ_JASJEX010000003.1, on the reverse strand, counting down.
GCTCATCAAGGTCGCAGCGGGTCAGAGCCCGGCGGGTGGCTCGTCTCTCGGTTGTCGTCACGTCACTCACCCCTCAGATAGGCCTCGACCTGCTCTGCAATCGGGTCGTAGAGGTCCGGCTCGATGCCCAGGTACTTGCAGGCCTCATAGAGCACGGGAACGACGTCCTCGTGGATTCCCGTGCAATGGTGGATGTAGGGGCCCTCGACGACCTTCTTCTCGAGCCGCTTGATGTTGTCCACCTTGACCCACAGATAGGTGCCCATGCCGCGCGGCCCGTCGATGCCCTCCGCCGTGCCGAGAAGCAGCGAGTACCTCCCGTGGTCGCCGTCAAAGCGGGCCAGCGTCACCCGCCCGTGCTCGGCCTCGGCCGTGACCGCGCCGTTGTGGTCGAACGCGAGCGGCACCGTGATGCGCGGCTTCTCACGCGCAACCGAGCAGGGCCAGGGGCCGCAGTGTTGGAGCAGCTCGCCTTCCGGGTCGTCGGGGTGGCGAATTGTCCAGTCGGCGAAGAAGGAGCGGGTGCGACCCATGGCCGCTGCCTCGACCATCAACGAAGTGATCGCGCCGTGCACGTCCGCCTCGCAGCAGATGGGCGTGCCCTCCTCGTTGAGGATCGCGTTGGCCGCACAGGGCATGATGCCCAGCTCGTGCTGCAGCTCGTTCCAGCACTGGATGCAGCCGGCGGTGCAGTGGTAGCGCTTGAGCATGCGACGCGTCGCCACGGCCATCGCGGCGACGGTCTCTGCCTGCTCCTCTGAACAACAGAGGTCGAAGTCGCGGCGCACCTCCTCCAGCTGCCTCTCGAGGTCGCTCGTCCCGTCGCCGACGTTCTCGAGCTTCACCGCCTCCACCATGCGGGTGAGCTCCGGCAGCGGCACGGGCACCACCTCGATGCCGAAGCGCTCGATCAGCTCGCCCTCGTTGTACATGGTCGAGTAGAACTCGTAGGGGCGGGGGCCGATCTGCAGGATGCGGGCCTCGCGCATCGTCTTGACGACGTTGCAGACGGCGAGGAAGTCGCGGACCCCGCGCTCGAAGACCGGGTCCGTCACGCGACAGTTGGTCAGATAGGTGAACGGCACGTTGAAGCGGCGCAGCACCTTCCCGGTGGCGAAAAGGCCGCACTGGGTGTCGCGCAGACGCGTGCCGTCCGGCTCGGGACGCTCGTCCAAGGGACCCCAGAGGAGCACCGGCACCCCGAGGTCCTGGGCCAGGCGCGCGCAGATGAACTCGGTGCCGAAGTTGCAATGGGGCAGGAAGAGCCCGTCCACCTTGGCCTCGCGGAACTTCTCGAGCACGCGGAGCCGGTCGTCCTCGTCAAAGAGCAGGCCCTCCTCGTTGATGTCGTCGATGTCCACGAACTCGACGCCCAGTTCGCGCAGGCGGTCGGCGATGATGTCGCGGTACAGGCGGGCGTCCGGCGCCGAGAAAATGCTCCGGCGGGTGGGCGCGTAGCCGATGCGGATCGTGTCCATGGCTCCCCTCTCTTGGCAGGCGTCGGTTCCATTGGGTTCCACCTGCGGTTTTGTGACTTCCGTGTGTCTCAAGGATAAGAAGGGGGCCATTTGCTGAATTCCAGCTGAGGATTTACTAAACTCCGCTACTAAACCGAGCGATGAACGCCCTTGTGAGGTGAAGCGCCGTGGCCGTGTGTGAAGCTACCAACGTCCATCCAGCTGGTCTTGAGCCGGTCGTCTACGGCCGCAAGGGAGGGCGTCTGATGAAGGTGACGGCGCGCGACGTGGCGCGCGAGGCCCATGTCTCGCCGGCAACGGTGTCGCTGGTCTTTCGCGGGAAGCCGGGCGTGAGCCGGGCGACCCGCGACCATGTGCTGGCCGTGGCCAAGGAGCTGGGCTTCGAGTACGTGGCAGGGCCGTCCGAGAGGTCTACCAACACGATCCTGCTCGTCGTGTTCAAGCGCACGGGGCAGGTGGTGGCCGAGACGCCGTTCTTCGAAGAGCTGATCGGCGGCGTGGTGGACGCGGCGGCGCGGCACGGGTACCCCGGCACGCCGGCGTCTTACTTCTACGGGCGCGAGAGCGCGTCCGAGCAGCTCAAGACGCTCCGGTCCATCCGCTGTTCCGGACTGATCCTGGTGGCGACCGAGGCGCTCGCGACGGACGTGTCGCAGTTCGAGCACCTGGGCGTGCCGATGGTGCTGCTCGACAGCTGGTTCCCCACCAAGAACCTGGACTCCGTGGTCATCGACAACCTGCGCGGCGCCTACGACGCGGTGCGGTACCTGGTGGCGCGCGGCCATGAGGACATCGGCTACCTGCACTGCGGCGTGCCGATCCGCAACTTCCTGGAGCGGCAGAGCGGGTTTGTCTCGGCCATGCGCGAGGTGGCACCGAGGACCGAGCAGGCGCCGCCCATTGTGCGCGTGGGGTCCACGATCGACGAGGCCTACGAGGACATGAAGGCCTACCTGCAGACGGGTCCGCACCTCTCCACCGCGTACTTTGCCGACAACGACATCGTGGCCGTGGGCTGCATGCGCGCTCCGTGAGCGCGGCGTGCGGGTCCCAGAGGACGTGTCGATCATAGGGTTCGACGACATGCTGCTGGAGGAGGACATCTCCCCCACGCTGACAACGATGGCCGTGCCCAAGCGCCCGATGGGCGAGCTGGCCGTGAGCCGGCTGAACGACCTGATCAAGGGCGAGACGAGCGGCGAGATCGTGCGCGTCTCCGTGCAGACGGAGATCGTGGAGCGCGCGACGGTCCGCGACCTGCGCAAATGATTGATGTGCATTTAGGGACAGTCCCCAAATGCACATTGCGCTGTTGATGTAGGGGACGGACGGCGAGCCCGAGAGGAAAGAGGAGCACACCATGGTACGCACCGAGCAGACGCTGAAGGACCCCGCCGGCCTCCACGCCCGCCTGGCCGTGAGCTTGGCGGAGTGCGCCAAGCGGTTCGAGAGCGCGCTGACCATCCGGTTCAAGGGCATCGAGGCCCGCGCCGACGACGTCCTGCAGCTGATGCAGATCGACGCCAACGAGGAGGACGTGCTGCTCCTCTCGGCAGAGGGCCCCGACGAGCAGGCGGCCTTGGAGGCGCTGAGCGGCACGCTGGCGTCCAGCTGCTGACCGCGGACGCTTCGGAGAGAGCCGTTTGTCCGCACCTGGACGCTTCGGAGAGAGCCGTTTGTCCACGCTGCACCACGATGGAGCGTGGACAAACGGCTTTGACCGAAGCGTCCACGCGAAGCGGCCCCGGAAGCGCAGCGCTCCCGGGGCCGCTCTCTTCTCGACGCCTGGCGCCGCTACCGCACCGTGATGACCGGCTGGCCCACGGACACCGGCCCCGGCGCCACCGGCTCCACGGCGTCGTACTCGGCCGTGTTGGAGATGAGCACCATGACCTCGTCCGGGTGCCCGGCGGCCTTGATTTTCGCGCTGTCGAACGAGATGATCGGCTGGCCGGCCTTCACCTGGTCGCCCTGCTTGGCCCACATGGTGAAGCCCTCGCCCTTCATCTCGACGGTGTCCACGCCCACGTGGATCAGCACCTCCACGCCGTCCGGCGACTTCAGGCCGGCCGCGTGGCCGGAGCCCATCATCGCGGTGAGCTCGCCGTCCACCGGCGCGTAGACCACGCCGCCGCTCGGCCTGATCACGATGCCCTGGCCGAGCATCCCCTCGGCGAAGACCGGGTCCGGGGCGTCCGCCAAGGCGACGGCCTCACCGGCGACGGGGCAGAGCACGGTCATCGGCTGCGGCGTGCAGGCGACGGCGGCCGGCTTAGCGGGGGCCTGCTTCGCCGGGGCTGCCTTCTTGAGCTTGTCGAAGAATCCCATGGTACGCTCCTTATCAATCAGTACACTACCTGCAAAAGTGCTCCGTCCCCTTTTGCAGGGTCACAGCCCTTCCGCGCCGTTGGATTCGATGATCGTCTTGTACGCGTAGTAGCTGTCCTTGGGGACCCGCTCGAGCGTGCCGGAGCCGTCGTCGTGCTTGTCCACGTAGATGAACCCGTAGCGCTTGCGCATCTCGCCGGTGCCGGCGCTCACCAGGTCGATCGGCCCCCACCAGGTGTAGCCGATCAGGTCCACGCCGTCCTCGATCGCGGCCGCCATCGCCGCCACGTGCTTCTGCAGGTACGCGATCCGGTAGTCGTCGTGAACCCGACCGTTCTCGTCCGGCTCGTCCAGCGCGCCCATTCCGTTCTCGACCACCATCAAAGGAATCCCGTAACGGTTGTAGATCTCGTTGAGCGCGATGCGCAGGCCGGTCGGGTCGATCTGCCACCCCCAGTCCGTGCTCTCCAGATACGGGTTCTTGCCGCCCATCGACATGTTGCCGCTGGTCTCTTCCAGCTCGTGGACCGAGACCACGTTGCTCATGTAGTAGCTGAAGGTGTAGAAGTCCACCTTCCCCTGTTCGAGCAGCTCCAGATCGCCCGGCTCGATGTGCAGCTGGACTCCCTCCTCGGCCCACACGCGCTCGGCATAGGCGCCGTAGGCGCCACGCACCTGCACGTCGGAGCAGTACCAGTTGGCCTTCTGCATCGCCTGCTGGCAGAGCAGCTGGTCGGCCGGGTCGGACGTGAGCGGGTAGTACTGCAGGAAAAGCGCCATGTTGCCCATCTTGAGCTCGGGATAGTGCTCGTGCGCGTACTTGACCACCGCAGCGCTCGCCAGGAACTGGTGGTGCAGCGCCTGGAAGCGCACCTGCGCGGACACGTCCATCACGCCGAGCGGTCCTTCAAGCCCCTGCACGACGCCCTCCGAGAGCACGGCGCCAAAGGGCATCACGGACGAGTTGATCTCGTTGAACGTGAGCCAGTAGGTAACCTTGTCATGGTAGCGGTCGAAGACCGTCCGGCAGTAGCGCTCGAAGAAGCCGATGAGCTCGCGACTCGCCCAGCCGTTGTACTTCTCGACCAAGGCGTAGGGGATCTCGTAGTGCGACAGCGTGACCAGCGGCTCGATGCCGTGGGCGAGCAGCTCGTCGAACACGCGGTCATAGAACTCGAGACCGGCCTCGTTGGGCTCCGCGTCGTCGCCGTTGGGGAAGATGCGGCTCCAGCTGATGGACATGCGGAAGACCTTGAACCCCATGCCTGCAAAGAGCTCGATGTCCTCGGCGTACCGGTGATAAAAGTCGATGCCGTCGTGGTTGGGGTACCACGCGTCCTCGTCGATGGTCACCGTGAGCTGGCGCGGGGTCTCGTGCGTGCCGCCGGTGAGGTGGTCGTCGATCGAGGGGCCGCGGCCGTCCTCGTCCCAGGCGCCCTCGAACTGGTTCGCGGCGGTGGCGCCACCCCACAGAAAGCCGTCGGGGAACGGCGCGGTGCGGTCAGCCATGGGCTGGTCTCCCTTCTCTGAAACACTGCTGAGCATCATTATTAGGAGACGAGCGGCGCGATGGGCCGCGAGCTGGTTTTACTAAACCATTGAGCGGAGGCACGAGATGGCGCAAACGGTGATCATTCGCGCCGACGACCTAGGTTACTCCCCCGGTGTCAACACCGGCATAGCGGCTGCGGTCGCGGCTGGCTCCGTGGGATGCGTGAGCGTCCTCTGCGTGCCGGGGCTCTGGACCGAAGAAGGCCTTGCGAGCCTTGCCGGACGCGACGTCGCGCTCGGGGTGCACTCGTGCATCTCGAACGGCCGACCGGCCGCAGGAGCCGCTGCGGTGCCTGCGCTGGTGAACGAGACGGGAGCGTTCCGCTCGTCGCGGTTCTATCGGAGCGCCGAGCAGGACCCGGTGCCGCCGGAACAGGCGCTCGCAGAGATTCGCGCGCAAGTGGCCTGGTTCACCGAGCACACGAGTCGCCGGCCCGACTACCTCGACATCCATGCGGTGCCATCCAAGAGCCTCTCGACCGCAGCGGAGCAGGTCGCCGCCGAGATGGGGCTGCCGTTTCTCGGCTTCGGCATCGGTGAGACGCACGCGGTGGGCCGCGCGAACCTGCGGCTTCACCTGCCGCCGAGCCACACCGCGCCGTACGACCCGTGGGCGTCGCTGGCAGGCGCGCTGGACGTCGCGCCCGAGGACACGGCCCTCGTCCACGTGACCCATCCCGGCTATGTGGACGCGCCGCTCCTGCGCAGGTCGGGCCTGACGGAGAACCGCGCCTGGGAGGCGGAGATGCTGTGCTCGGCAGAGCTGCCCGACTGGCTGGCGAATCGCAGGGCACGGATGACGGACCTCCGCGCCATTCTCTGACCGAACATGGGAAAGGTCACCCGAGCCCTTGGGAAGCTCGGGTGACCCCCTTCTCAATATAAACTCATATAAATAAGAGATGCTTGATGCGGCTCCCAAGTGTCCCAGTGGCGGCAGGATTCCGACCGTTCACGCGCTCTTCAGGGTTAGATACCGGCCTTCACCAGGCGCTTGTACAGCGTGATGAACTCCACGGCCATGAGGCGCACGGTCTCGGTGCCGGCCATCTGGTCCTCCGCGTGGAGGAGGATCAGCGGGGCGTCCGGGTCGCGCTCGCCGGCCGCGTCGGCCTGCAGCAGCTTCATGTGCACGTCGTGGCCCTCGGCGTACGCCTCGTCGCCCTGCTTGATCAGGTCCTCGGCCTCGTCGAACGCGCCCTCGCGGCCCTTGGCCATCGCGTTCACGAAGCAGCTCTTGGCGGTCCCCACCGCCGCGATGATCTGAAAACAGGTCATCTGGAGCTCGTTCATATCATCCATGGTTCTCCCTTTCTCGCCATGTAAAGGGGGACGGAGCGTTTTTGCAGATACGTCTTTGCACTGCCTGTAAAAGTGCTCCGTCCCCATTTGCAGGTGCTAGTTCATCTCGGCCAGCGCGGCGTCCAGGATCTTCGGCGCGTTCATGCGGCCGCGCCTGGCGGGGCCAGCCGCCGGCCGGGGCCGGCGGGCGCTCCGGCTAGTTCATCTCGGCCAGCGCGGCGTCCAGGATCTTCGGCGCGTTCATGCGGCCGTAGTCCACCATCGCGATGACCTCGACGGGCTTGTCGGTGGCCTTCTGGAAGTCGCCCTTGGCATAGCCGATCTGGGGGCCGAGCAGCAGGATGTCGGCGGAGTCCAGATTCTCCATGGCCTCGGCCATCGGGCGGGCCTCGATCGTCACATCGAGGCCGCGGTTCTTGGCCTCGGCCTGCATCTTCTGAACGAGGAGGCTCGTGGACATACCGGCGTTGCAGACGAGCATGATCTTCTTCATGGAACGCTTCTTTCTCTTGGAACGCTCTGCTTTCTCATAGGACAAGGGCCGGGCAAGGGCAGGGAGGACGCCCCTGCCCGGCCGTGATGCGGGAACTTACGCAGCCTGAGCGTGGCCGGCGGCCTCGTTGGCCTGCTGCTCGAGCTCGAGCTGGTGCTGCTGGGCCTTCTCGGAGACCTTCATGAACGGCAGGTAGATGGCCATGCCGATACCGATCTCGATGACCTGCCACACCGCGGCGCGCCAATCCATACCAGTGGAGAGCAGCGCGGAGAGCACCGGCGGGGTGGTCCAGGGGGCCTGGACGACGCAGGGGCTGATCCAGCCAAGGCAGGTGAGGCCATAGGTGGCGGCGATGAAGATGTCGGGCACAATCACGAACGGGATCATCAGCGGGATGTTGTACACGATCGGGTAGCCGTAGATGACGGGCTCGTTGATGTTGAAGATGCCGGGCAGGATGGAGAGCTTGGCGATGTCGCGGGACGCCTTGTGCTTGGAGAAGATGAAGGTGTCGAGCAGGAGCATGAGCGTGCAGCCCGAGCCGCCGATGAGGGCGAAGGAGTTGATGATCTGCATGTTCATGTAGTGGTCGGCCGGGATCGGCTCGCCAGCCGCGTAGAGAGCCATGTTCTCGACGATGACCATCGTGAGGATGGGCTCAGCCAGCACGCCGGAGATCGTGGACTGGTGGATGCCGAGGCAGAAGAGCAGGTTGGCGACCGTGTAGATCACGATGACGGCCCACGGGCCGGCGTTCATGAGGCCCATGAGCGGCGCGGACACCGCGGTGGAGATGATGGCCGGCAGGTTGGTGCCGAAGAGGCCCTGGAGCAGCGCGGAGAACACGGCGAAGATCGACAGCGTGATCAGCATCGGGAGCATGACCGAGAAGGACTTGCCCACCGCGGGCGGGATGCCCTCGCCGAGGTTGATCTGCAGGTGCTTGTTGTTGGAGAAGGCGATGAACACGGTGGTGGCCACGAGGCCGATGATGATGGCGCAGAAGAGGCCGTTGGCGCCCGTGTTGGTGGTGGAGATCATGCCGGTGACGTCGCCGGTGTAGCTGATGGTGTCAGCGGTGGCGCCGAGCACGGACGCGTCGAGGGTCTGGGACGCGACGGCGGAGTCGCCGGAGCTCACGGCATAGGTGAGGTTGGCGACCGCCGTGGTGAGCGTCTGCGGAAACATGATGACCATCGAGCAGATGGAGACCACGAGGCAGGCGATGGCGTTGCCGAAGCGCTTGTTGTTGGCCAGGCAGTAGCCGATGACGCCGCAGAGCAGGATGGCGGCGAAGCTCAGCGTGCCGAGCGTGACCGCGTTGCCCCAGTACTGGGCAGCCGCGAGGGCGTCATCCGTGAGGAACAGCGGGAAGACGACGTTGTTGATGAGGACCGCGATGCCCGCCAGAATATAGATGGGCATGATGGTTGCGAAGCCGTCGCGCAGGCTGCGCAGGTGAACCTGGTTGCCGATCTTGGCCGAGACTTCCGCGAACTTGTCGAGGAAGGACTGACCGCCTCCACTTGCCATAACGTTCCCTTTCTCTCTCTGGGGCCTCCCTTAAGCCCCCGCGCCCGTGTCCGGGCCCTTTCACCGTACCTTCAGAGACCTGTCAGCACGCGACAGACCGCTGATTGAAACCGTTGAACGCTTTAGTCGATCACGTGAGTGGTCGCGACCTGCTTGAGCCAGTCGGCGCTCTCCTTCAGCCGCCGCCGGTAGTTCTCCATCAGGTCCACTTCCACGAAGCCGTAGCGGTTCTTGAACGCGTTGGACCAGGACCAGTTGTCGATGACGCCCCAGTAGTGGTAGCCCACGCAGTTGGCGCCGTCGTTGATGGCCCGCGCGATCCACTCCAGGTGCTGGCGCACGAAGTCCACGCGGTAGGGGTCCTGGATGCGGCCGTCGGCGCCGCGGTGCTCGTACTCGCGCTCCACGCCCATGCCGTTCTCGGAGACGAACCACTCGAGGCCCGGGTAGTCCTTGGCCGCGGACATGCCGAAGTCGTAAATGCCCTTGGGGTAGACCTCCCACCCGCGGCTCTCGTTCATCACGGCGTCGGGCCACCGGTACGGGTCCGCGAAGATGGGGCAGCCGTTCTCGGCGGTGTCCTTGGCCGGGGCCTGGACGCGCTTGGGCTGGTAGTAGTTGCAGCCGAGCCAGTCCACGGTGCCGCGGGCGAGGATCTCGTCGTCGCCGGGGCGCACGGGGAGCACGCAGCCGCGCTCCTGCAGGGTCTCGATCACGTCCTGGGGCAGCTCGCCCTTGGTGACGAGGTCGAGCCACCAGCGGTTGTTGATGCCGTCGGTCATGCGCACGGCCTCGAGGTCGGCCGGGCTCGGGTCTTCCTTGGTGTAGGGCGGCATGAAGGCGTTGATGAGGCCGATGCGCGCGCCCTCGACGAGCTTGCCGGCCGACTGCAGCTCGCGGAAGGCCTGGACCGCCATCGAGTGGGCGATCGAGATGTTGTACTGGACGGCGCGGGCCCGGTTGAAGTTCTTGTACTTGGGCCACCAGTTGCCCTCTTCGTAGCGCTGCTCGGGCTCGACGGTGGGCTCGTTGAACGTGAACCAGTACTTGACCTCGCCGCCGAACTCCTCGAAGGCGGTGCGGGCGTAGTGCGCGTAGGCCTCCACGACCTCGCGGGACTCCCAGCCGCCCTTCCGGAAGAGGTAGGTGGGCATGTCGAAGTGGTAGAGGTTCACGAAGAGGTCGAGGCCCGCGTCGCGCACGGCCGCGAACAGGCGGTGGTACCACTCGGCGCCCTCGGGGTTGAGGTTGCCGTCCTTGTCGAGCAGGCGGCTCCACTGGATCGAGGTGCGCATCGAGTCAAGGCCGAGGTCGTTCTTCAGGATGTCGAGGTCGCCCTCGTACATGGTCATGAAGTCGTTGCCCACGTACGAACCGACCTTGTTGTAGAAGTCGTCGATGTTCTCCATGGACCAGGTGTCCCAGATGTTCTCGAGCTTGCCGCCCTCGTGCCAGCGCCCCTCCGTCTGGGGGCCGGACATCGCGGCGCCAAAGAAGAAATCCTCCGGAAGGGTGAGGTTCTCGGCCATGGCGCTCCTCTCTCTGCGTCGTCTGAAGCGTTCCTGTCCGCTCCGTTGGCAGAATTGTAGCGCTCTACTTCTCAATGCCAAGCGCTATTTCGTGTTTGAGAGAGGTTTCTTTTTGTGAGCGGTCTTAATCCTGCCCTGAGCGGTTATCGTGTACTTGTGCACGTCAAAGTGGCCGATTGGAGCGCTCCAATGCCGAAGTACGAGCAGATCGCTCAGGACATTCGCAAGTCGATCGAGGACGGCGCGCTCGCGCCGGGCGACCGCCTGCCCACCGTCGTGGAGCTGTGCGACCTGTACGGCGTGAGCAAGATCACGGTGCGAAAGGCCGTGGAGCAACTGGCCGAGCAGGGCTTCGTCTCGAGCCGACGCGGCAGCGGCACCTACGTGAAGGCGAGCCCGGAGGCCCAGGGCTCCGAGAACAGTGCGCACGGCGGCGACGCCCTGTACATGGGGCGCAAGGACCGCTCCATCGGCTTCATGCGCGAGCACCAGAACGACGGCACCGTCACGAGCGACATCTACGAGTTCGAGGTGGTGGAGCCACCGGCAGAGATCGCCCAGCGCCTCGACATGGAGCCGGGGGGCTTCGCCTACCACGACGTGCGCGTGCGCCGGCTGGACGGCGTGCCCATCGTGCAAGAGGACACCTACATGCCGCTGGACCTGGCGAGCGGGCTCAAGCGACAGCACCTGGAGACCTCGATCTACGACTTCCTGCGCAACGAGAAGGGCCTCAAGCTCTCGAGCTTCCACCGCATCATGCGCGCCGTCGCCGCAAGCAAGGTGGAGGCGGAGCGGCTGGACATCAAGCCCAACGACCCGCTGTTCGAGATCGAGCAGATCGGTTTTCTGGACGACGGCGTGCCGTTCGAGTACTCCGTCTCGCGCAACGTGGGCTCGCGCACGGAGATGCACGACGTGAACCTGACGTAGGGCCGGTGCCGACCGGCCCCACGAACCTAGACGGCCAGCTCCCAGCAGCGCGCCCGCACCGGCGTGTCCAGGGCCACGCTATAGCGGTCCGGATAGTGGCGCGTGCTCATCGCCGCCTCGCCCCCATTGACGAAGACCTCGACCGAGGACACGTCGCCCAGGACGCGCAGGGTGTCGAGCCGCGCGACCGGGCAGGTACGCGACCCGCGGCCGGCGCCGATGCCCGCTTGGCTCGGGTCCGAGAAGCGCATCTCGAGCTGGCCCGTGCGCTCGCTCCACGTGAGCTCCAGGCCGTCGCCCACCACCGCGTGGAACAGGGGAGCCGAGCAGGACAGCTCCAAATCGAAGCAGCGCGGCAGCCGTGTGGTCGCACCCACTTGCACGCGGATGGCCGCACCGCGCGCGCTCGCGACCTCCCCCACCGGCCGGCAGAGCACCTGGCCCCGACCGTCGGTCGTGACCTCGCGCGGGACCGTGAAGCAGTGCTGCCAGCCGGACTCGCGCTCGCGGCACAGGTGCCCGGGGCAATCGGCCATGCCCATCCAGCCGACAAGCACGCGGCGCCCCTGCTCGTCCACGAAGGTCTGCGGCGCGTAGAAGTCGAAGCCGTGGTCCCAAAGATGGAACGGCCCCAACTCATAGTCGCCGGTCAGGGTGCCCGAGAACTCGAACCACCCGCTCTGGTAGACGTTGCGGCCCTCCCACTCGGGCCCGGTGAGGCCCTGGGGCGACGCCAAGAGCAGGCGTTTCTCGTCCAGCTCCACGTAGTCAGGGCACTCCCAGACGTAGCCGAAGCGCTCGGTCGTCGTGATGCGGTTGAGAAGGCGCCACTGCTCGACGCCGTCAGAGCCGTAGACGAGCGCCTCACCCTTGTCGGAGGCGCGCTCCTCGCCCGCCCTGCGGGCGCCGAGGAGCATGAGGTTCCTCGGCGCGCCCTCCGCCGCCGCGAGCCCCGCGCTCGGGAAGACCTTGGGGTCGCGCACGTGGGCGGTCTCGTCGGCCGGATAGTCCGCTTGCGTGAGCACCGGGCGCTTGGGCAATGACAGCTCCGGGCGCCCGAGCGTCACCACCATCTGGTTGGACTCGCGGCCGGTCGTGACGTAGTCGTAGGTCTCGCCGGCGTCCACGTGTTTGACGTTGCCGGTGTAGAAGAGGTGCGTGGCGTCGCCGTCCACGAGCGCGGAACCAGAGTAGACGCCGTGACAGTCCCAGTGGGTCTCGGGGACGAGGGCGGTGCCGGCGTCGTGCCACCGGAGCAGGTCGCGCGAGGTGGCATGACCCCAGCACTTGAGGCCGCCGTCCACGGCGAGCGGCGAGGCTTGGTAAAAGGCGTGGTAGATGCCATCGCGCTGGTGCAGGCCGTTGGGGTCGTTGAGCCAGCCGGCGGCGGGCATCAGGTGGAAGCGCTGAGCCCATCGTCCGTGGCCGGTCTCGGCAATGCGCTCGCCCGCTGCGTCGCAGAGCGCGGTGAGGGTCTGGGCGAGAAGGTTCATGGCGGTCCTCTCCGAACGAGTCAGAGCCCGTCGGGTCTTGACTCGTTCACACGGGACGATGAGTCAAGACCCGACGGGCGGTGTCACGCGGCTACTTGCGGGTGAGGTCGATCAGCTGCGTCTCGGCGGTCACGGCGCCCGAGGTCACGGGCTTCTCGACGTCGAAGTCGTAGGCGTTCGAGACGATCATCATCGTCGTGGCCGGGTAACCTGCGGCGCGCACCGCGTCGAAGTCCACCGTGAGGAGCTGGTCGCCGGCGCGCACGGCCTGGCCCTCGGTCACGTGCTTGGTGAAGCCCTCGCCGTTCATCTTGACGGTGTCCACGCCCACGTGGATCAGCACCTCGGCGCCGGACGCGCTCGTGATGCCCACGGCGTGGCCGGTCTCGAAGACGGTGGTCACGGTGCCATCGCAGGGGGCGATGACGTCGGCGGAACCGGCACCGGGCTCGACGGCCGCAGTGGGGCCGAGGATCTCGGCGGCGAAGGTGGGGTCGGCGATGTCGGCAGGCGCCACATAGGTGCCGGCGACCGGCGCGGAGAGCTTCTCGGCGGCCAGAAGGGCCTGCGGCTTCTCGGCGGACACCGGGACCTCGCCAGCGGAGGCCTCGAGCTCGCGCTCGGACTCGGAGGGCTTCTCGGAGTACAGCATGAAGGACAGGCCGAAGGCGACGCCCGCGGACACGGCGAACATGATGCAGTACTGGACCGGCTGGGCCATGCAAAGGAGGATGCCGAAGATGCCGGTGACGCCGGTGCCGGAGGCGGCCAGGCCGGTGAGCGAGCAGATCAGGGCACCGCAGGCGCCGCCGATGCAGCCGGAGATGAAGACCTTGATGAAGCGGAGGTTGACGCCGAAGATCGCCGGCTCGGTGATGCCCATGAACGCGGAGAGGGCGGACGGCGTGGCGAGGCCTTTGACCTTGGGGTCCTTGGTCTTGACGGCGACCGCGAGGCAGGCGCCGGCCTGGGCGATGTTGCAGGCGCTCGCGATCGGCAGCCAGTAGGTCACGCCGTAGCTGGCCAGCTGGCCGAGGTCGATGGCGGTGTACATCTGGTGCAGGCCGGTGACGACCGTGGGCGAGTAGATGGCGCCGACCACGGCCGCGCCGATGCCGAAGGGCAGCGTGATGAGCCACTGGACGAAGCCGAGCACGGCGTTCTCAGCGACCACGAAGAGCGGCCCGACGAAGCAGAGCACGACCCATGCGGTGACGAAGACGGAGACGAGCGGCGTCACGAAGAGGTCGATGGCCTCCGGCACCACCTTGTGCAGGCGCTTCTCGAGGAAGGCCAGGATGGCGACAGCGATCACGATGGGGATCACGTGGCCCTGGTAGCCCACCCAGTCGATGGACCAGATGCCCGGGATGACCTCCAGCGTGGGCATCGTGCCGGCGGCCGTGAGCTCGGCCAGGCTGTAGGCGCTCTCCATGGCCGGGTTGATCATGATCGCGCCCATGACCGCGCCGAGGAACGGGTTCGCGCCGAAGGCGCTGGCGGCCGAGAAGCCGATGAGGATCTGCAGGAACGAGAACGCAGTGGAGCTCACCAGGTTCGCCACCTGGTAGAAGGAGCTGTTGGTGTCCATCGCGATGATGCCCTGGGTCACCATGAAGTTGAGGGCCGAGAGGATGCCGAGCAGCAGGCCGGACGCGACGATGGCGGGGATGATGGGCACGAAGACGTCGCCGAGCAGCTTGATGCCGCGCATGATCGGGTTCTGCTGCGCCGCTGCGGCCTCCTTGGCCTCGGCCTTGGAAGCGCCGGACAGGCCGCCCGCCTGCAGGAACTCGTCGTACACCTTGTTGACGGTGCCGGTGCCGAAGATGATCTGGAGCTGGCCCTGGGCCTCGAAGACGCCCTTGGCGCCGTCGACGTTCTCGAGGGCCTCCTTGTCGACCTTGGAGTTGTCCGCGATCACGAGACGCAGGCGCGTCGCGCAATGGGCCGCCGAGGCCACGTTGTCGGCGCCGCCGACGTACCGGAGGACTTCTTTCGCTGACTGCGCATAGTCCATGGGGTCTCCCTTCTCACCCGTGGAGTCGTTCCGAGGGCTCCGTGCTCTCGATTGTCTGTAATGTAATCGATTTCAGTCTGCTGGCAACGGAGAATCTTGTACTTCCTTCAGGAGACGGGTGAGCGGGCGGCAATGATCTGTGAGCGGTTTGGCGCATTACATGGATGAACAAATGGACCTGCGGCCTTTCACCCGCAAGTCCATCGATATCATTTCGTAGCTGTATTCGTTTGCACTTTCTCCCGCGCCCGGACGCTTCGGTGGACGCTTGGGAGAGAGCCTTCCGTCCGGGATCGGACGCTTGAGAGAGAGCCGTTCGTCCACGCTGTCGCCGGGTGGAGCGTGGACAAATCGCTCTCTCCGAAGCGTCCACGGCTGGACGCTTGGGTCAGAGCGATTTGTCCGCGGTCACGCGCTCCGAGGGACCAGCGTCAGGTCCGCCGTCGGGACGGCCAGCTCCCAAGCCGTGACGTTCGCGTCGGGCGCGTCCACGGCGACCTCGTAGCGCTCCGGGTAATAGCGCGTCGAGAAGACCGTCTCGCCGTCGTTGGCGAAGACCTCGACGCTCGAGCAATCCCCCACCACGCGCAGGCTGCGCAACCCGCCAACGTGCGCTCGCCGCTCGCCGCGCCCGGCCCCGACCGGTCCCGAGAACCGCAGCACCAGCTCGCTCGTCTCGGCATCGAACGCAAGCTCGAGGTCGCGAGCCAGCCGCACGGAGCAGCGGTCGTTCAGGACGCCCTCCACGAGCAGGTCGAAGCAGGGGCGGTCCGCCAGCGTGAGATGCCCCCGCGCCTGCACCTGCGCGCGACGATGACCCCCAAGCTCGCGCACGGGTCGTGTCAGCACGCGGGACCCGTCCCAGGTCACCTCGCGCGGCACGGTGAAGCAGTGCTGCCAGCCGTGGTCGAGCGTCGGGTTCTTCTCGGCGGGCGTGTCCGCCATGCCCATCCAGCCGATCAGGATGCGGCGGCCGTCCTCGGCCTGGAAGGTCTGCGGCGCGTAGAAGTCGAACCCGTGGTCCCAGAGCGCGAACTCCCCCAGCTCGCACTGGCCGAGCACGTCGCCCTCCAGCCTGAACCAACCGCTCTGGTAGATGTTCTTGCCGTCCCACTGAGGGCCCGTGAGCCCCTGTGGCGAGCAAGCGAGCAACTTGACGCCGTCCAGCTCGAAGTAGTCCGGGCACTCCCACATGTAGCCGAAGCGCTCGGGCGTGGTCACGCGGTTGGCGAGCGTCCAGCTGTCCAGGTCCGGGCTCGTGTACACGAGCACCTCGCCCGCGTCCTCGTCGCGGGTCTCGCCGAGCCGGCGCGCGCCGAGGACCATTCCCCAGCCCTCGTCCGTCACGAACAGCTTGGGGTCGCGGACATGGCAGCTCACGTCCGCCGGGTAGTCGGCGTTGCTCAGCACCAGGCGCTTCTCGGAGAAGCGCTGCCCGTCCGGGCTCGCCACCACGAGCGTGTTGCCCTGACGTCCGCTCACGATGAAATCGTGGTCGCGGCCGGCTTCATCCTCCTTGACGTTGCCGGTGTAGGCGAAGACCGCGCCCCCGTCGCAGGGAAGCGCGCTGCCGGAGTAGACGCCGTGGCAGTCGAAACGCGTGTCCGGATAGAGCACGACGCCCCTGTCCTCCCAGGTCACGAGGTCGCGCGACGTGGCGTGGCCCCAGAACTTGAGGCCGCCCTCGGCGTTGAACGGGGAGCACTGGTAGTAGGCGTGGAAGATGCCGTCCTTTTGATACAGGCCATTGGGGTCGTTGAGCCAACCGGCGCAGGGCATGAGGTGGAAGCGCTGGCCGAAGCGGCCGCGGCCGCGGTGGCGCTGCTCGTCGATGGCCCGGTCGCAGGCGCGGGCGAGGTCGCGGGTGGCGACGTTCATGAGGGTCCCTCCGAAACGGGTTGCGGTACAGGGAAGGGGCGGCGGCTTGGGCCCGACGCCCCTTGGAACAGTACTGTAATCGATTTCACTCATCAGTGCAGAAGAACCCGGCGCCTCCGCCGGGCTTTCACAGACCAATCCGGAACGCCAACGAGTCAGCGCTCGACGGGTGGTGACTCATAGGGAGGCGCCCCGACCGCCGCTCCGGCCGAGGCGCCCAGGGAGGAGCGCGGGACGGTTAGTCGAGCTTCTGGCGCCACTGCGGGGTGTCGGCCTCGCGGTACAGCGCGGCCTTGCCCATGCTGCCGAGCAGCGTCATCTTCTGCTTCAGCACCTGCTTCGCGGCGTCGATGCACTCCGGGTACAGGTTGTTGGGGTCCCAGCCGGAGCCCTCGCGCCCGAGCACCTCGCGGGCCTTGGTGAAGAACGCGCTCTTGTAGTCGCTCGAGATGTTCACCTTGGAGATGCCCAGACGCACGGCCTCGGCCACCTCGCTGTCCGGGTTGCCGGAGCCGCCGTGCAGCACCAACGGCACGTCGACCTCGTGGGTGATGGCTTCGAGCACGTCCATGCGCAGCTTCGGCGTCACGCACTTGGGATAGAGCCCATGGCAGGTGCCAATGGCCACGGCCAGGCTGTCGATGCCGGTGCGCTCGACGAACTCCCTGGCCTTCTCAGGGTCGGTGTAGATGACCTCGGTCATACCACCCTCGATGGTGGTGCCGGTGTCGCCAATGGTGCCCAGCTCGCCCTCCACGGACACGTCCACCATGTGGGCGTAGCGAACCACCTCGGCCGTCTTCTCGACGTTCTCCTCGAAGGGCAGCGCCGACCCGTCGATCATCACCGAGCTGAACCCGTCGTGAATCGCGCGCATCACGCTCTCAATGGAGTCGCCGTGGTCCAAGTGCAGCACGAAGGGCACCGGGCTGTTCTCGATTCGGGCCAGCACGTACGCGAAGAAGTCGTCCTTGCAGTAGGCCATCTCCGTGGGGTGCACGGCGATGATGGCAGGGGCGTCGTTCTCCTCGGCGGCCTCCACCACGCACCGCACCAGGTTGGACTCAGAGACGTTGTAGGCGCCCACCGCAAAGTGGTTCTTCTTGGCCACCTCGAGCATCTGGGTCATGTTGATGAGCATTGGCTTTCAAGTCCTTTCGACGAATCCGGGGCTGGAGCCCCGTGTACAAGAGCGGCGCGACCACTGTGAGCCGCGCCGCTGGAACCACAGAGGGAGCTACGAGAAGCTCAGGCCGGAGAGGTCGACCTCCTCCTCTTCCTTGACGGAGGTGCCCTCGACGTCCTCGTCGGGCAGCCGCTTCTTGATGGCCACGAGCATGAAGGCCGTGATCGTGGAGCCCACGAGCAGCGCGATGACGGCGACCAGAGGCTGGCTCATGGCAGGAATCACGAAGACGCCGCCGGAGGGGACCGCCGAGCCGTTGTCAAAGAAGAAGCTGATGGCGCCGCACACGCCGCAGCCGATGGAGGTGGAGGCGACCGTGCGGGCGAGGTCGTTCATCGCGATGGGGATGACGCCCTCAGAGATCATGCAGCAGCCCATCGGGAACGCCACCTTGATGTTCTCGACCTCTTCCTTGTTGAAGATGGGCTTGTGGAACGCCTTGGAGAGCAGCCACGCGCCGGTGACGCCGAAGGGCGGGACCATGGCGCAGAGGACCTTGATGCCCTCGGGGCCGTAGATGCCGTCGGCCAGCAGGCCGTCGCAGATAAGGTTGGGCACCTTGGAGATGGCGCCGCCGTAGTCGATGCAGCCGATGAACCCGATGATGAAGCCGTACAGGAGCTTGGCGCTCTGGTCGAGGCCCACGATGAAGTCGTTGAGGGCCTGGGTCACAGCGACGACCGGGTAGCCGAGCACGAACAGCATCACGGTGCCGGCGACGATGGTGGTGAGCGTCGGGATGATCATCATCGGCATGAGCGCCTGCGCCCACTTGGGAACCTTCAGATAGTTCTCGAGGGCGAGCGCGATGTAGCCGGCAACGAGACCGCCGATGAGGCCGCCGAGGAATCCGGTGCCGAGGAAACTGGCAATCTGGCCCATCAGGAAGCCGGGTGCCAGGCCGGGACGGTCGGCGATGGCGTAGGCGATATAGCCGCCGATGAAGGACGGGATGAGGCCCATGCCAAAGACACCGACGGTCGTGAGCATGTCAGGGAAGCTCATGCCGTCGAGCGACTCGGCGACGTTGCCGCCGGCCAGGTTGCCGATGGCGATCAGCAGGCCGGAGGCCACGATGAGCGGGAGCAGGTAACTGATGGCCGTCAGGGTCGGCCGCTTGACTTCGAACTTCATTTTCTTAGCCATGAGGGCTCCTTACACACGTCCGAGGGGCTAGGCCTTGGCCAGCTCTTCTTCCATCTTCTTGAGAACGGCCTTGGGCGCCTTGATGGCGAGGTCCGTGGGGATCTTCATCGTCTTCTTGCCTTCAAAGCGGTCGGTGCCCTCCACGTGCACGTCCACGGCGAGCAGCACGGCGTCGGCGTCGGCGATCTGCTCGGGGGTCAGCTCGTCCTCGACGCCGATGGTGCCCTGGGTCTCGAAATGCACCTCGTGGCCCAAGGCGGCTCCTGCCTGCAGTAACGCCTCCCTCGCCATGTAGGTGTGCGCGATGCCGCTGCAGCAGGCGCAAATGCCAACAACCTTCATGTCCTCCCCTTTCCTGGTGCCTCCACAGGTCTCCCCTTGGACCTGTTACCTTCCGTCTTTATGCAGGTAGATTCGCTGCTCGTCGTGCTGAAAGGAATCTTGTTTCACAGTCGTGCGATCCATGCAACCATGTCCCTTAATCGTTCGCAAACCAGCGAGTGGCGCGAAACCCTCCGTGAGCGGGCGCTCGGGCACCGTCCCTTGACAAAGAAAAGAGCCCGTGCCCTTGAGGGGCACGGGCTCGAACGAGGCAGAGAGGCCTAGAGAAGCGGCGGCGTGGCGCTTTTGTCGTGGCCGAGGCTCTTGAACTCGAGGGTCGCCCTCTCGGCGGGGTCCACGTCTTGCGAGAGCACGAGCGCAAAGAGCAGGTCCGCCACAAAGACGGCCGACAGCGTCGATGAGAAATGCTCCATGCCCAGCAGGTGGTCACGGGAGACCGCATCGAGCACCACGTCGCAGCGACGTGCCAGCGGGGACGCCGGGTTGCTCGTGATGATCAGCGTGGCGCAGCCGGCGTCCTCGGCGTTGTCGAGCGCGGTCTGCAGCCGCCGGGAGCGGCCGGACGCAGACACCAGGACGAGCACGTCACGAGGCCCGAGCGCGAGCGACGCGAGCACCATCGAGTCGGTGTTGGGAGGGCAGACCGTGCGAATGCCGATCTGGCCAAGCTTGAAGGAGAGGTTGGCGCACACGTTGATCGAATTGCCGGCGGCCCCAAAGACCACACTGTCGGCCGACCGGATCAGCGAGACGGCCTGGCGCAGGCGCGACGGGTCCAGGCCTCGAACGGTGGCCTCCAGCTCCGTGATCTTGGTGGCGAGGACGAGGTTCACGGAGCCCTCCAGGTCGTCCATGCTGACGGCCTGGGCCGCGTTCGCCCCCTCTTTCCTGACGGTCACGGCGAGCTGCTCGGTGACGGCCAGGCGCAGGTCCGAGAAGCTCTGGTAGCCCACGCGGCGCACGAATCGCGAAACGGAGGCGCTCGAGGTGCCGCTCCCCTCCGCAATCTCGCGCACGGACAGGTGCGGGATCTCCGCCACGTTCTTCACGATGAAGTCGCCGATACGACGCTCGACGTCCGAGAGCTGCTCGTAGCTGCCCAAAATCGTGTCGATAGTGCTGGCGCGAATGATGATCACGCCCCTTCTCGGAGTGGAAGCCGGCGATAGGGAGCTGCCGCAGCGGCACGAGGGCCGCGCCGCGCCCGGGGCTCATTGTTCCACTCCCCCGCAAGCCGGCGCGACCCGCTGTGACGCACCCTTACCTGAAATCCACGGACTGCTTCGGACGACGTTACTGCGCCTGCAGCGCCAGCGCCACGCAGCCCAAGATGCCCTGGTCGCCGCCGCAACCGGCCTCGCTGATGTAGCTGTCCAGGTCCTCCAGCTCCGGGGCCACGATATAGCCGTTGATCATCTTCGCGAACTTCTCGCGCACGAGCGGGAACAGCTGCGCCTGCTTCATGACGCCGCCGCCGAGGATAATCTTCTGCGGCGAGTAGGTCATCACGTAGCCAACGAGCGCCTCGGCGATGTAGTCGCTCTCGAGGTCCCAGACCTCGTCCCTTTCGGCCAGCTCGTAGCCCTTGGCCCCCCAGCGCTTCTCGATGGCGGGCCCAGCAGCGAGACCCTCGAAGCAGCGGTCGTGGTAGGGGCACGCGCTCTCGCCCGGGTCGTTGTCGCGCTTGGCCAGCAGGACGTGGCCGGCCTCCGGGTGCAGCATGCCGTGCACCAGCTTGCCGCCGATCATCA
This sequence comes from Kribbibacterium absianum, assembly GCF_030067705.1. GTDB lineage: Bacteria > Actinomycetota > Coriobacteriia > Coriobacteriales > Atopobiaceae > Kribbibacterium > Kribbibacterium absianum. Next base: position 365,288 of record NZ_JASJEX010000003.1, on the reverse strand, counting down.
CGCCGGCGCCGATGCCCGTGCCGATGGTGATGTAGACCACGGAGTCCCGCCCCTGGGCGCAGCCGTAGACCTGCTCGCCGAGGCAGGCGACGTTGACGTCGGTGTCGTAGCCGACGGGCACGTCCACGTGCTCCTTGAGCGCGCCGAGCATGTCGAAGTGCTTCCAGGCGGTCTTGGGGGTCTCGAGGATGTGCCCGAAGGTGGGAGCGGCCGGATTCACGCCGGTGGGACCGAACGCGCCCACGCCGAGCGCGTCGATGTCGCGCGCCGCGAACCACTCGCCCACCCGGGCCATGGTCTCGACCGGGCCCTCCGTTGGGATCTCCTCGCGCTCGATGACCTCGCCCGACGGTGTGCAGACGGCCATCACCATCTTGGTGCCTCCGGCCTCCAGCGCTCCGATCCGCCGCGTGTCCTCGCTCATGGCTCCCCTTCCCTTCGTACCTGTGTGCAATCGATTGCACACACCTTATCACCCCAGCATTCACTTGAAAAGAACTGTAAAAGCGGAACCACGACGGAGTCCTAGCGATCGAGACGAGAGCGCCGTTTCTACAGACGCCCACGCGCGTACGCCGCCGCTCGTTCTGTCGTTTCTCCTTGACGACGAGCCCAAATCCACAGACCCAGGCCCTTGTTCTGCGAATCCTCGCGCAAGCCCGCCGAACGAAGCCGGGCCGTTCTGCGATTCTCGACACAACCCCGCACAGGTCAGGCATTGACCACGCGGAAGCCCAGCATCGTGGAGGCCGGCATCGTGCGGGGGTTCTCCATGAGCGAGATGAGCGCCTCTGCACCGCGCACGCCGCTCGTGCGGTTGCCGAGATGCACGGTCGGGAAGCCCCCGCTCACGGCCTGCGCCAGCTCATTGTCGCCAAAGCCGGTGACGAGCGGCGCGTTGCCCGTGCCCGCGGGCTCGCCGTAGCGTTCGAGCACCGCCTTCATGGCGCCAGCGGCGATAAGGTCCGTGGCGCAACAGACCAGGTCGAGCGCCGGCGTTGCAGGGTCCTCCAGCAACAGGTGCGTTTGCTCGTAGCCGGACGCCGTCGTGAACGCGGCCTTGCGCACGCGGGCGTCCGGCACCTCGATGCCACCGGTGGCCAGTCCGGCAAGCATGCCGTCGCGGCGCTCGATGCCCACCGCGCGGTCCTTCTCGGTGACCCAGATCATCGCGGCGGAGGCGCCCGGGCGCTTCTCGGCCACACGGCGGCCCAGCTCAAAAGCCGCACCCTCGTCGTCGTGATAGACGCAGTTGACGCCCGGCACCCGCTGCCCGATCACCACCACCGGGGTCTTGGACTCGCGCAGGAACCGCTCGTGTGCGGGCGTGACCTCCGTGGCCACGAGAATCATGCCGTCCACCGGATACCGCTCGAAAAGCCGCAGGTAGTCCAGCTCGGCCGAGGCGTCGTTGTCGGTGTTGCCGAGGATCATCTGGTACCCCTGGCGCCCGAGCACCTCTTCCACGCCCGCCGTCACGCGCCCGATGGTCTCCGTGCTGATCTTTGGCACCACGACGCCCACGAGGCTCGTCTTGCCCGTTCGCAGGTTTCGAGCCTGGCGCGACGGCGTGAAGCCGGTCTCCTCAATGGCGGCGGCGATCTTCGCGCGGTTCTCCTCGGAGACGTAGCCGTTGTTGAGGTAGCGGCTGATCATGGCGGGCGACACGCCCACGCGCTCGGCCAGCTCTTTAATGGTCATGGTCGCCCCTCTCCTTGCTCCGGAAGACGTCCAGGTCACGATGCGCCAGGCCGTTTTTGGCCAGACGCGCGGAGCATGCCGACAGCCCGGAACAGGCACCAGTCTGACGGATTGCCGAAAGGGACGTCGGCGGCAAGCGCCCTGCAGGAGCCCCTGCCGCCCCAGTTGGGTGGCGCGCCGGCGGGGGCTCTCGCAGTTTCTCTTTCGTGCCTCAGAACAGGCACGACTCGATTTCGCCCTTGCCGCGAAGCTTCTCCAGCCACTCGGCCGGGATGCCACCGATGCCGTAGACGATGCCGGCCAGCCCACCGGCGACGGCGCCCGTCGTGTCTGTGTCATCGCCCAGGTTCACAGCAGCAAGGGCACAGTCCTCGAAGCTGTCCGTGTTCGCAAGGCACCAGAGCGCGGCGTGCAGCGTGTCCAGCACGTAGCCGCCTGATCGCGGTGCGTCCCCGTCGATGATGTCGACGAGCGATGGGTTAACGGCCCTCGCGGCGCTGCGGACGTCCTCACCGGCCGCCAGCTTTCGGGCGACCTCGACGGCCGTGACGCAGGCCTCGGTGGACGTGCGGTGCGCGTGAGTGATCGCGGACACCGCACGCACCTCGTCGTCCGTCGCGTCCGTGAACGCCAGGGGAAGGGTCCGCATGAGCGACCCGTTGCCGTTGTCCCGCTCGCCAGTGAGCCCACGCCCCAGGCGCAGCGCCTGGGCGGTTGTGTTGCCGATGTCGAACAGGCCGTCCACGGTGTACTCGCCCCAGTCCATCCACTCACGGAACCGCCGGAGCATGTCCGCCGTGTCGATGCGGCCGGTCTCGCGGATGGAGTCGCAAATGGCGAGCGCCATGGACGTGTCGTCGCTCCAGGTTCCGGCCGGCTGGTTGTGGGTGCCGCGCCCGACCATGTCGGAGCAGCGGAACGAGCCGCGCGGTTTGAACTCGTAGGGGACGCCGAGAGCGTCGCCGACGGCCTGCCCGTAGACGCAGTCACGAAGGGTCGCGACCGTCTCACTCGCAGCCCTTCGTGGAAGGCCCGGAGCCGGTTTGACCGCAATCGGGTGGTCCCCGTAGTAGTCGGAGTCAGCCTCGACGCGACGGGTCGCGTCGGCCGTCGAGCGCTTCTGATTCTTCGATGTCATGGCTCGGCCTCCTCGACAGGGACGTATAGCTTGCCGCCCTTCGTCTCTTGCCTTGTCACCTGATACTGTACTGGACCCTCCCGGCGCGTACGGGGAGCGGGGTCTGGTCCAAGCCGCAGCCGATCCTGACCCAAAGACGGCGCCTGGAAAGAACGGCCGCGCCCTCTCGGACGCGGCCTTCATCATCTCTGCAACGACCTGCAAAAATGCTCCGTCCCCTTTTGCAGGTTAGGCGAGGTCCGCCAGCTGTGCGGCCAGGCGCTTCACGGTCTCCTCCAGCTCGTCCACGCGAGCGGTCTTCGTCGCCACCACCTCGGGCGCGGCCTTGGCCAAAAAGCCCGGGTTCGCCAGCGTCTTCTTGGTGCCGTTGAGCTCCTTCTCGGCCTTGGCCAGGTCCTTCTCCAGGCGCTTCTTCTCGGCGGCGAAGTCCACGAGGTCGCCCACCTTCACGTAGGCCTCGAACGCCGGGTCCACAATCGTCACGGAGCCTGCCGGCTTGCCGACCTCCTCGCCCGTGCCCACGAGCAGCTCGCCCACACAGCCCACCGAGCGCACGAAGTCGCCCTGGGCCAGCAGACGCTGCGCGTCGTAGGGCGCGGCCTTGACGTCCACGTCCAACACCTGGCGCGGGCTCAGGCGGTAGCGCGCCCGGATGGAGCGCACGCCCGCGATCAGACGGCGCGCGAGGTCGAAGTCGTACTCGGCCTCGTCGTTCACGTACTGCGCCAGCGCCTCGGGGTCCGGCCACGCGGCCTCCATCAGGAAGCGCCCGTCGTGCTGGGCGGCGTCCTCGTCGCCGTCGAACTCCGCCAGGTCGAGCGCCGAGACCGGCATCTGGTCCCACACGGCCTCGGTCACAAAGGGCATGCCAGGATGCAGGAGGCGGAGGCTGGCGTCGAGCACGAACACGAGGTTGCGCTGCGCGCCCAGGCGCACGGCCGGGTCGTCCGACTGCAGGCGACCCTTGCAGAGCTCGATGTACCAGTCGCAGAGCTCGCCCCAGAAGAACGCCTGCGTCTCGCGCGCGTAGTCGCCGAGCTGGTAACCCTCCATCCACTCGGTGTCCTGGGCCACCATCTTGGCCAGGCGCGAGAGCATCCACGCGTCCTCGGCGGTCTCGGCCACCGGAGCACCGGGCTCGTAGCCGTCCATGTTCATCAGTAGGAAGCGGCTCGCGTTCCAAATCTTGGTGACGAAGCCCTTGGCCTGCTCGGTGCGGGGGCTCTTCTCGAAGACCTTGACCTTCTTGCCGTCCTCGCCCTTGACCTCCTTGAACTCCGCGTCGAACTTGACGTCCTGGTTGTTGGTCATGAGCGTGAGCAGGTTGTGGCGCATGGCGTCGGCGCCGTACTTCTCGATGAGGATCATCGGGTCCACGCCGTTGCCCTTGGACTTGGACATGCGCGAGCCGTCCTTGGCGAGGATCGTGGCGTAGATCACGACGTCGTCAAAGGGGATCCGGTCGGTGAAGTAGAGCGAGCTCATCACCATGCGGGCCACCCAGAGGGCGATGATGTCGCGGGCGGTGACCAGCACCTTTGTGGGGTAGTGGCCCTCCATCTCCTCCTCGTGGAGCGGCCAGCCCTGCGTCGCGAACGGCCACAGCTGGCTCGAGAACCAGGTGTCGAGCACGTCGGGGTCCTGCGTCACGTGGCGGCTGCCGCACACCGGGCAGACGTCGACGTCGTCCATGCAGGCGTCCTCCCAGCCGCAGTCCGGACAGGTGAAGACCGGGATGCGGTGGCCCCACCACAGCTGGCGCGAGATGCACCAGTCCTTGAGGTTGTCCATCCAGGTGAGGTAGGTCTGCTCCCAGCGCTCCGGGTGGAACCGCACCGCGCCCGACTTCACGACCTCGGTGGCGGGGCCCTTGAGCTTGTCCACGGCCACGAACCACTGCTCGGACAGCCACGGCTCCAGCTTCGTGTCGCAGCGGTAGCAGTGCATGACGGAGTGCTCGTGCTCCTCGACCTTCTCGAGCAGGCCGTGCCCCTCGAACCAGGCCACCACGGCGTCGCGGGCCTCGTCGCGGCCCATGCCGGAGAACTCGCCGTAGCCGTCCACGACCACGGCGTTCTCATCGAAGATGTTGACCTGCGGCAGGTCGTGAGCCTGGCCCATCGCGTAGTCGTTGGGGTCGTGGGCCGGCGTCACCTTGACGAAGCCAGTGCCGAAGCCGGCGTCCACGTGCCAGTCGCTGAAGACCGGGATCTCGCGGCCCACGATGGGCAGCACCACGGTGGCGCCGACGAACTGGCTCGCGTACTCGTCGTCGGCCGAGACGGCGATGCCCGTGTCGCCGAGCATGGTCTCCGGGCGCGTGGTGGCCACCGTGATGTGGTCGATGCCGTTCACCGGCTCCTTGAGCGGGTACTGCAGGTACCACAGGTGGCCGGTCTCGTCCTTGTACTCGGCCTCGTCGTCGGAGATGGCCGTGTTGCAGCTGGGGCACCAGTTGACGATGCGCTTGCCGCGGTAGATGAGGCCGTCGTGGTACCAGTCGCAGAAGACCTTGCGCACCGCCCAGGCGTAGTCCTTGTCGAGCGTGAACTTCTGGTCCGCGAAGTCGCCCGAGCAGCCCATGCGCTTGATCTGCTTGACGATGGTCCCGCCGTACTCATGGGTCCAGTCCCAGCAAGCGTCGACGAACTGCTCGCGCCCCATCTCCAGACGGGACTTGCCCTCGCTCTTGAGCTTCTTGTCCACCTTGGTCTGCGTGGAGATGCCGGCGTGGTCGCAACCGATGATCCAGCGGGTGGAGCGGCCGCGCATGCGGTTGTAGCGAACGATGGCGTCCTGGATGGTGTCGTCCATCGCGTGGCCCATGTGGAGGATGCCCGTGACATTGGGCGGCGGGATCGTGACGGTGCAGTCGCCCACCCCCTTGGAGCGCTGGTAGCAACCGGCGTCGATCCACTTCTCGACGAGCTGGGGCTCGACGGTGGAGGGGTCGTAGTTCTTGGGCATCTCGAAGTCGGCCACGGGGCTCCGCCTTCCTGTTGTCGCGGCATAAGCGCCGTTCATTGTACGCGCACCGCAGTGGACGCTTACGAGAGACCCGCCCGTCAGGATGGGACAGTTTAAAGAGACGAAAGTGTCCCACTGCGCACGCGAAGAGCGAGTCAGGACAAACGACTACGGCACCTTTGTCCCGGCTCGCTCTTCTTATACGGCCCTGACGTGGCTGGAGCTCGCGCTAGGACTCGTCGTCCATCTCGTCCCAGTAGGTGCCCTCGAGCTCCTCGATGAACGTCTGCGGATCGCTCGTCTCCTCCGCGGTGAAGACGCCTCCGTGCTTGGGGTCGTTGCGGAGGTCGGCGATTGCGTCGATGATGTCGTCGGCCTTGGGACCCTCGGGCATCGAGCTGGCCACCATGACGGCCAGCTCCTCGTCGTCCATCTCGGACTCCTCGGCGAAGCCCAGCTCCACGAGCTTGGCGCTCGTCACCGGGATGTCCTCGTACTGCGCGCCCTGAACCTGAGCGACGCCGCCCTTGACCACGATCTGGCCCGTCTCGTGGCTGAGCGCGTCCTCGGTGTCCTCCTGCTCCAGGTACTCGGTGATGTCGAAGGCCACCGGCGTGGCGAGCGACTCAAGCGCGGCGTAGAGCATCTTGGCCTGGTCCTTGGAAAGGGCGCCGGCCAGGATCGTGTCGACGGCCTCATCCCACCCTTCATCGGTCTTGCCGGTGATCGAGTAGACGGTCTGCGCGCCATCGGAGTCCACGCTCGTGACGGCCGTGATGCCCCACTCCTGCACGGACTGGTCGAAGGTCTTGAGCGCGGCCTGCCACGAGCCCGCGAGCGCCTGATTCTCAAGCGCCTGGTTGTCGATGCTCAGCGTGCCGTAGAAGGGCGCCTGGTCTGCCATGGGATGCTCCAATCAAAGGGGTTGTGCTGCAGAGGCAGGTACCCGTTTGATCGATGGAGGCCGCGACGTCCGCGAGAAAAGGGCAGGCGGGACCGGTTTGGGCTGCGATCGCAAACGCGAGGGCCGACCCTCATGCCGCGTGGTTCTCGCCGGTCGCATAGTCGATCGACACCCCGGGCTCGACGTTGTGCACGAACACGCGGAAGCTGAGGCTCTTGCCCTGGTCGGCCACGGAGGCCGCCTCGATCCACACGCCCTGGCACACCAGGTCGTCGCCGTCGAACACGGGAACCACTCGGTACAGGCACTCGTCGTCGGTGTCCTCCACGTAGTCCGCCACGGCGTTCTCGTAGGGGATCATCGCGAGGTTCATGGACCGCGTGCCCGTGAGCAGGTTCCGCTCGTTCGCGTCCTGGCCGGTGAGGCTGTGCGCGATGAGGTGGCAGCGGTTGTAGAGCTTGCCGCCATCCACGAAGTCGTAGTCGCCCTGCACCCATCCGGTGGGCTTGATGAAGCCGATGTCGCCGCGCTCCTCGTCGCCGGCCTCCAGGGTCGCGTCGCTGATCGTGGCCGAGCAGCCAGTCACGCGACCGAGCGGATCCAGCTCGCCATACACTTCGAAGCCCTCGACGGCGCCGGCGTACATGTCGTCCGAGAAGGTCGGGCTGCCGCCGTCCGTCACGATGTCGCCGGTGTAGGCGGGCGCAACCCTGTCATCTGCCGGGACGTCGGCGGCGCCGGAAAGAAGGCTGGGAGCCCAGGTCGGCATCGGCAGCCGTCCGGTCGCACCTGCCCACGACAGCGCCACCACCACGGCGCCGATGAGCACCACCCACAGGACACTGAGACGTTTGCGCTGACCGCGCCGCCTTTTGGCCATGGTCGTCCTTTCTGGAGCGGTGAGGGACCGCCCATCGGATGTGACAGCTCGGCTGGGGCGACGCTCCGCACGCGAGGAAACCCTAAAAGCCGACCAGCGTGCCCTCCAGTGAACCACGGCCAAGCCACCGGGCACCCCGATGCACCCGCTCTCCATGACCGTGAGCCAGCACGACCCGGGGCCGAGGTACTTCTCGTTGCGCCGCACTTCGGGGCGAATCTGCAGAATCCTGCGGATTCGCGCCGTTTTGCGGCGCAGGGGTCGTGGCACGCGCCGCCATTGCGGTTGAATCCGTCGGCAGTCATATGCCTTCTGGTAAGTTCAGGCTGAAAGGCGGTGCGTGCCAGAAGGGGTGCGCCGCCCTTCCGCTTGAATGCGCAAATCCATGCCCGCTCAGCCCGAAGTGCGGCGCAGGTAGGAGTAGCCCGATGATCATCACCGCCGAGGACCTGGACTTCGCGAGCCCGGTGCCGCTGTACCAGCAGCTCTTTGACGTGCTGATCGACCGCTGCGACCACAGCTCGCTCCATGCCGGCGACCTCCTGCCCACCGAGGAGTCCCTGACCCGCGAGCTGGACGTCAGCCGCGCCACCGTGAACCGCGCCTACCGGATGCTCGCAGAGGAGAACTGCGTGGACCGCGTGCCCGGCGTGGGCACGTTCGTGCGACCGCGCCGCATGAGAAGGTCGCTGGGGCAGGCGTCGGACTTTCTGGGCGAGACGCAACGGTTGGGGCGCGCGGCGTCCTACCAGCTGGTTTCCCTGACAGCCGGACGCCCGAACCGCATCCAACGCGACCGGTTGGCAGTGAACGACGGCGAGCAGGTCTGGCACCTGGACCGGCTGCAGCTGGTGGACGGACGGCCCGTCGCCATCGAGCACCTGACGGTCCCGGTCGCGCTGGTGCCAGACCTGACCGCCGAGCAGGCCGCCAGCCCGATCTTCCCGGTGCTGCGCGCGGCCGGGGGCACGGAGGCCACGCTGCGCCACGCGCTGGGAGCCGGCCTGTTGCCGGAGGCGGACGCCAAGCTGCTCGGCGCCAAGCCGGGCGCGGCGATGTTCCGCTTCGAGCGAGAGACCGTCGGCGACGACGGGCGCCCCTGGGAGTACGGCATCGTGCACATGCCGGCCGTCACCACGCGCTACGACTGTGAGGTGCGCACCGGCGACGCGCCCGTCTCCTTCTAAGCGCCACAAGGTACAAGCCCGCGCCGGCCAGACAAATCCATGGGGTTAGCTGCGGTTATTCCCGCGGCTGAAAAGAGGCAAGGCCGTCGCGCGAGCGAAGCGCGCCCGCGTCTACCCTAGTGGGCGAACCCCGAGCGAAGGAGTCCCATGCTCGCCGACTGCCATGTGCACACGTCCTTCTCGGACGACTCCCCCTACCCCATGGAGGACGTCGCCGCCGACGCCCTGCGCCTCAACCTCGACGCCATCTGCTTCACGGACCACGTGGACTACGGGGTGAAGCCGGACGCCCACTCGCCAGAGGCCGAGCACGCGCGACTGGACCCGCACCTCGGCAAGCCCATCACCAATGTGGACTACGAGGCCTACTTCCCCGAGGTGCACCGCGAGCAGCAACTGTTCGACGGCCAGCTGCAGATCGCCTGTGGCCTTGAGTTCGGCATCCAGCGCCACACGGTGCCACAGTTCGAGCGGGTGCTCGACCGATGGGGCGACCAGCTGGACTTTGTGCTGCTGTCCATTCATCAGGTCGACGACCAGGAGTTCTGGACCGGCGAGTTCCAAGAGGGCAGGACGCAGGGCGAGATCCGCCGCCGCTACTACGAGGAGATGCTCGCGGTGATGGAGGCCTTCGACGGCTACGACTCCCTCGCCCACCTGGACCTGATCCGTCGCTACGACCCCTACGGCGAGCGCGACTTCGCCGAGGACAGGGACCTCGTGGCGCCGGTGCTCGAGAAGGTCATCGCCAACGGCAAGGCCGTCGAGCTCAACACCAGCTCGTGGCGCTACGGGCTCGCGGACCTGCAACCCTCGACGCCCCTGCTGGAACTCTACCGCGACCTCGGCGGCCGGCTCATCACCTTGGGCAGCGACTCGCACTTGCCCCAGCACCTGGGCTCCTACCTGCGCGTGGCCCAACGGCGCCTGCGCGAGCTGGGCTTCCGGGAGTTCGTGACCTACGAGCACCACGTGCCGACGCCCCATCCCCTCGCCTTCTGACGTCCCTTTCTCGGGGTCCTCAGCCGAGCGCTCGGCTGAGGACCCTTTTGTCATCCTTTCAGATACAGTGATGAATTGGGAGCGACCGCGAGGAGGGGCCATGCGCGGAACCATGTACACGGATGCCACGAGCCACGTTCCGGACAACCTGTTGGCCCGGATCCTCGCCTCGCGCGACCACCTGTCCGAGGGCGAGCGCCGCATCGCGGACTTCCTCCTCGCCCACCAGGCGAACGTGTCGAACCTGCCGCAGGCGGACCTCGCCCGGGCCTGCTCGGTCTCGCCCGCCACCGTCTCGCGCTTCTGCAGGAAGATGGGTGAAAAAGACTATCGGGGCTTCCAAATGTCCTTTCTGCGCATGCAGAACACCCTGCATGGAGGCCCATTGGGCATCGAGATGCCCACCGACGACATCTCCATCGACGACGTCCCCGGCGCCGTGCGCGAGGTGCTCAACCGACGCGTCGCCGACCTGCGTTTGACGCTCGAGGGGCTCGACCCCACCGCCCTGGAGGCGTCGGCCCGCGCCATCGCGACCGCGCGGGTGGTGGAGTTCGCCGCTGTCGGACGCTCGATCCCCACCGCCATGGATGCCGCCTACAAGTTCGAGCGGATCGGCATCTTGGCCGTCACCGCCTCCTATTACGAGAAGCTCATCTCCGAGGCCCTTGCCCTCAGCTCCACGGACGTGCTTGTGGTGTTCTCCCGCTCGGGCTGGTCCGGCACCCTCCAGCAGGTGGCGAGCGCGGCGCAGTCTCGCGAGGCCACTGTGGTCGCGGTCACCGGCAACCTGGCGAGCCCTATCGCCCAGAAGGCGAACCACGTGCTGACCGTCGCCAGCGGCGACGTGAGCTCCTCGGAGCTCACCGGCAACACGCGCATCGGCGAGCTGGCCATCATGGAGGTGCTCTTCACCCTCGTGGCGGCGACGCGCCCGGACGCGGCCGCGCGCAAGGCGGACAACGAGCGACACATCTTCTCGGAGGTCGACCTCCCCTGACACTTGCACGAACGCAAGTCACTTGCATCGATTCCTTGAACCTACTTTCATCAGCGCAACTGACTTTCATTACTCTCCGAAATACCGTGAAATTGGCTACCGTTCAGCAGACGGAACCACTCCACTCGCCCAGAGCGCGGTGTATTGAATCGCCTCCCTTCATTACTTTGCCGGCGAACCGGCCCACCGCACCGAAAGCGGCGGTGAGACCGGACAGCCCCACGGGAAAGGGAGGAACCCTATGGCCGGTAAGGACTACGCATCGATGGCGTCCGCCATCCTTGAGTGCTCGGGCGGAAAGGAGAACATCGCCGAGCACACGCACTGCGCCACACGCTTGCGCCTGCACCCCAAGGACAAGGCCAAGATGGACCTCAAGGCCATCGAGAGGATCCCCGGCGTCCTCGGCGTCGTCGACAACGGCAATCAGGTCCAGGTGATCATCGGCCAGTCCGTCGAGCAGCTCTACGCCGAGTTCGTCAAGCTGGCGGGCGACAGCAAGCAAACGAGCGCCGCCCCGGCCGGCAAGAAGTCCATCGGCCAGCTGGCCAGCGACTTCCTTCTGATGATGGCCTCGATCATGGTGCCGGTGATCCCCGCGCTCACCGTGGCGGGCTTCATCTCCGTGATCCTGACGCTGCTCAACCTGCTCGGCTGGGTCACCGCGGACAGCTCCACGTACCTGATCCTCAACAGCTTCGCCCAGGCGGCCTTCTACTTCCTGCCGATCATGGTGGCCTACACCTCCGCCAAGAAGTTCGACACCGAGCCCATCATCGCGATGCTCCTGGCCGCCGGCCTCCTGTACCCGGACTTCGTGGCCTATATCGGCGAGGTGGCGGCCGCCGGCGAGACCTTTGGCAGCTACTTCGGCCTGCCCATCTACGCGATGACCTACAACGGCGGCGTGATCCAGATCGTGCTGTCCGTCTGGGTCATGAGCAAGCTCGACCACTGGCTCAGCCGCGCCATCCCTGAGTCCGCGCGCTACTTCTTGAAGCCGCTCACCCTGATTGTGGCCATGTCCGTGGTGGTCCTCACCGTGACCGGCCCCATCGGCGGCTACATGACCGGCGCCGTCTCCGCCGGCATTGCCTGGCTCACCGCCAACATCCCCTGGCTCGTGGTGCCCGCGCTCGTGCTCTTCTCCTGCACCATCGGCCAGCTCTGCGCCGGCTTCCACCTGGCCCTCGTGCCCATCGCCACCGAGTCCATCCAGACTGTCGGCTACGACATGTCCATCACGCTCTGGTTCTTCTCGTTCACGGTGTCCGCGGGCTTCGTGGCCCTGGCCATCTCCGTCTTCAGCAAGTCCAACAAGTGCAAGCAGATCTCCTGGCCCGCGGCTCTCTCCGGCCTGATCGGCGGCATCTCCGAGCCCACCGTGTACGGCCTCGCGTACCGGATGGTCAAGCCCTACTACGCGCTCACCGTCACGTCCGTGCTGGCCGCCCTCATCTGCGGCATCACCGGCCTCAAGTCCTACGGCTATGGATGTCACTGCCTGCCCGGCCTGCTCATGTTCCTCGGGCCCGAGATGGACTGGTCCAACTTCTACCTCGCCGTCGGGATCACCGTCTTCATGGGCGTCTGCTCCTTCGTGACCGTCAAGCTCTTCGGCTTTGACGACTCCATCTACGAGGACGAGCAGGAGGCCCAGGCCGCTCCCGAGTCCGCGCTGCTCCCCGGCGCCGGCGTCGACGTGCAGCTTCCGGGCACCGGCTCCTACGTCGCCCAGAGCTCCATCTCCGACCCCACCTTCGCAGAGGGCATCCTCGGGCCGTGCTTTGGCATGAAACCCGCCAAGGACACCGTCAAGGCGCCCGTCGCCGGCACCGTCGAGATGGTCGCCGACACTAAGCACGCCGTGGCCATCCGCACGGACGCAGGCTCCGCCGTCATCGTGCACGTGGGCATCGACTCCGTGAGGCTCGGCGGCAAGGGCATGAACGCGCTCGTCTCGGTGGGCCAGCATGTGTCCGTGGGCGACCCGCTCGTGAAGTTCGACCCCATCGCATTCTCCAAGGCGTCCATCGACGACACCGTGGTCGTGGTGCTCACCGAGCCTGCTCCGGCCGGCGCCGGCGACCAAGACGACAGCGGCATTCCGATGACCCCGGTATTCGGTTAAGGGGCGCCCATGACCGACCAGCGAAGCTACGACCGCGCCCTCGTGCAGGGAATCCGAGACAAGCAGCACGTCGAAGCCGGCCCGGAAGTCGATGTGATAGTGAAGCCCATCCCCGACGACGACCGCAACCACGTGCTCGACCCCCGCGTGCGGGAGGTGGCCGCCCGCAAGAAGGCCATGTTCGAGGCCCGGGCGGCCCAGCCCGGCGGCAGCGGGCTCGCCGAGGAGCGCTGGCGCCCCGACAAGCAGCCGGCCGACCTCTGCGAGCACCCCGTGGAACGCCGCGAGCGCATCGTGGACATCGACGGCACGCACCGGATCGCGATCTACACCTACCGCCGCGACGGTGCGCCCGCACCGGCCCCGGTGGTCGTGTTCCTGCACGGCGGCGGCTTCACGGCAGGCTCCGAGCGCATCTACCGCAACCAGATGCGGTACCTGGCGGAAGTCTCGGGGGCCCTCGTGGTGTTCCCGGAGTACCGGCTGGCCCCGGAGTGCCCGTTCCCGGCCGCGATCGAGGACGCCCTCGCGGCCATCCGCTGGGTGCGCGCCAACGCCGGTGAGTTGGGCGCCGATGCCGGGAGGATCCTCGTGGCCGGCGATTCCGCAGGCGGCTCGCTGTCGAGCGCCGTGGCGTTGAGCGCGCCAGACCTGGTGCACGGGGTGTACCTGGTCTTCCCGGGCGCCGACATGTCCAACGTGGACGAGCTCACGGACTACGAGTGGTCCTACGCCCTCTACCCCGTGGCGGACGAGGACCGCGAGCTGGCCTACTCGCGCATTCGGCGCATCGAGCAGAGCTGCCATGGCACGGCGGAGGACAGCCTCTACGTGCAGGGCAGAACGTCGCTCAAGGACCCGCTCGTCTCGGCCGTGTACGCCAGCGAGGACGCCCTGGGGGCGTGGCCGCCCACCACGGTGGCGGTGTCCGAGTACGACTACCTGCGCCCCGGCGCCGAGCACTTGGCGAAGCGCCTCCAAGCAGCGGGCGTGCCGACCCGGTACGTCCTCTACAAGGGCGTCGACCACGGGTTCCTGGACCTCTTCGGCGCGGAGCCCCAGGCCGAGGAGCTGTGCCTGGACATCGCCGACCAGGTAGCCCAGTTGTAGGACCCCCTGCGGGCGCCCGGCTTGGGAACGAGCGCCTGCTCGCGGTCGGTGCGCGCCGGTTCGTGGTTACCGGCGCGCACCGTTATGGTTCTTGAGAACCCCGATCGGATTGGAGCCCCATGGCCGTCCTCACCATCGAGCACAAGTCCCCGACGATGCGCCGCGACATGCCCCTCAAGGTGGTGCTCCCGTTCGACCGGGAGGGTGTGCCGCCGTACCCGCTCGTGGTGCTGCTGCACGGGCTCCAGGGGAACTGCAACACCTGGCTGTACAACACGCGCATCGAGCGATGGGCCTGCGATCGGAACCTGGCGGTCGCGATGCCCCAGGGTGACAACGGCTTCTGGATCGAGCCCGGTGTGGCCGGAGGCCCCCAGGGCGACTATGGCGCGTACATCGTTGAGGTCACGCAGCTGATGCGCGACCTGTTTCCCGTGGCCAACGACCGCGAGCACACGTTTGTCGGCGGGTTCTCGATGGGCGGCTACGGGGCGCTGCGCGCAGCGCTGCTCTGGCCGGAGCTGTACTCCAAGGCGCTCGTGTTCTCGGCGGCGTGCCACTTCTTTGAAGAGGACGAGCCCGGAGACATGGCCGGGGAGCTGCGCCTCTTTGAGCCGCGAGAGGAGAAGCGCGCAACGGACCTCAACCCCCGTTGGCTGGCGGAGCGCCTGGGGCGCGAGGCCGGCCGCGACCTGTTCCCCGCCTTCAAGATGCTGGTAGGGGCCGACGACTCCCTTGCCCGATGCAACGCCGCGATGGCGCAGTGCCTGGCCGAGCAGGGCGCGTCCGTGCAGTTCGAGGAGCGCCGGGGAATCCATAGCTGGAACTTCGTGCAGGGACACTTGGAAGAGGGCCTGGACTGGCTGGCGGGCGGCGCCCGGGCGAACGAGGGCTCGCTGGACTAGTCCGTTAGAACGGCAGCAGACCGAGCAGCGCGTACGCCACGACGCCCGCCACGGCGCAAAGGGCCAGGGACTTGGTCTTCACCGCCACGCCGCACACCAGGCACGAGGCCGCGAGCGGCACCAACGCCCGCGTGGGGCTCTCGGCCCACAGCCCTGGTTGGAACAGGTCGTTGGCCACGAGCGCCGCAAAGGCGGCCGGCGGGATCAGCGACAGCGCCTGGGACACCCGAGGCGGAAGTTCGCGGCCCTTGAGCACGAAGATCGGAACGCAGCGGCACACGAGCATCGTGGCAAGACAGCACAGGTAGACGATCCAGAACTCCTGCTGGGTCATGCTGCCTCACCGCCCTTCTCGGCGTCGCCGCCACAGACGAGCCCGAGCGCCACGCCCAGCACGGCGCCCGTGATGATCGCCATGGACCCGAGGCCGAGGCACTTGCAGAGCACCGTCGCCACGATCGCGGCCGCCGCCGCGACCACGTTCGCGCGGGTCAGGTCCTGGCACAGCATAAGGCAGAGGAAGATGGACGTCATCGCAAACGACGCCACGTCCGTGGGAAGCGAGATGACGTCGCCCACCAGGGCGCCCACCGCGTTGGCGCAGGCCCACGCGAGCATCGAGAGGATGTTCACCGCCGTGGCGCTCGCGCAGTCCCAGTCCCCGCTGTCGAACCGGCCCACGTTGACGCCGAAGGACTCGTCGGTGACCGTCGCCGAGAAGAGCGCCGTCAGGGCTTTCGGCGCGCCGTTGAACCACGGCGCGAACGCCGCCGAGTACAGCATCTGCCGTGTGTTGACCAAGGACACGGACGTGACGATGGCGGCGACGGACTGCCCGGCCATGACAAGGTTGGGAATCATGAACTGGCCGGCGCCGGTGTAGAGCGTCACGCTCATCAGGAACGCCTCGGCCGGCGCGATGCCGACGGTTCCCTCGAGGATGCCCGCAGGCACGCCGATGACCAGGTAGCCGAGCATCACCGGCAGCGCCACGGGGAACGCCCGCTTGACGGCGCTGGCAACGCCCCTGCGCTGTGGCTCCTCCGTCACCGACCCTCCTTTTGGCTCGACGTTCAGGGCCTTCCATCCTAACGCAGCCACCGGAGCCCTCGAGGTTGTCTCTTCCTTTTTGTGAAATCAGTTTGCCTACTGGTATCTGAGCTTATTCTGATGCCATGGGATATCGACACTCACCTGAGGGGGCACCATGACTGAGTCGGTCTTCTGCGCGTCCGGACCTCAGACGGACGCACCGGTCGCCGCGCACCCTCGCGGCGCGCAGCCTCGCACGTTCCTCCCCCGGCCCGGACGTCACGACGACGCCGCGCCCACCGGTCGGAGCCACTGGTTCACCGACTACCGCCTGAGCAACAAGGGCTCCTACTGCGCCAACAGCTGGGTGGGCACCGCGTGGACAGGGCCCGACGGTCGATGGACCTTCGCGTGAGGGCCCGAGGCA
Source organism: Kribbibacterium absianum (assembly GCF_030067705.1). GTDB lineage: Bacteria > Actinomycetota > Coriobacteriia > Coriobacteriales > Atopobiaceae > Kribbibacterium > Kribbibacterium absianum. The sequence goes on along the minus strand of NZ_JASJEX010000003.1, from coordinate 348,904 downwards.
CCCGTTCACAACCGCTGGGATAGACTCAAAGGCCGCGTCGCGAGGCGCGGCCTTTGTCGTCCGTATCGGAGGTGCCGTGACCGACCCAGCGGTGGTGCTCAAACAGGTCTTTGGCTTCGACGCCTTCCGGCCGCATCAAGAGGACGTGGTGGGCGCGCTGGCCAGCGGCCGCGACGCACTCGCGGTGATGCCCACGAGCGCGGGCAAGTCGCTGTGCTACCAGATCCCGGCACTGATGGCCGAGACGGGCACGAGCGTGGTCGTGAGCCCGCTCATCTCGCTCATGGCGGACCAGGTCGCCGCGCTCCAGGAGGCTGGCGTCGCGGCGGCGTACCTGAACTCCACGCTCGGCACGGCCGAGCAGGACGAGGTGCTCGCACGCGTCGGCCACGGGCTGAGGCTTTTGTACGTGGCGCCGGAGCGGCTCGGCGACGAGCGCTTGGTGCGGGCGCTGCGCTCCGGGCCGGTCCCCCTCGTGGCCGTGGACGAGGCGCACTGCATCTCGCAGTGGGGCATGGACTTCCGACCCGATTACCTGCGGATTCGCGGCTTTGCGGACCGTCTGGCCACCGACGGGGCCGGTGAGCGGCCACCCATCGCCGCGCTCACGGCGACGGCCACCGAACGCGTGCGCGAGGACATCGTGCGGACGCTCGGCCTCAAGGACCCCCTGCGCGTGGTGGCGAGCTTCGACCGGCCCAACCTGGCCTTCTCGGTGGAGCGGCCGCGCACCGGCAAGGAACGCGACGCCCGGGTGGTGGGCTTTGTGAAGGAGCGCCAGGACCGCTCGGGCATCGTGTACGCCGCCACGCGCAAACAGGTGGACGCGCTGTGGGAGGCGCTGCGGGCGTCGGGCGTCCGTGCGGCACGGTACCACGGCGGCATGTCGGCCGAGGAGCGCACGGGGGCGCAGGAGGACTTCGTGCACGACCGCGCCTGCTGCGTCGTGGCGACGAACGCGTTCGGCATGGGCATCGACAAGTCCGACGTGTCCTACGTGCTGCACGCGGCGATGCCGCAGTCCGTCGAGGCGTACTACCAGGAGGCCGGCCGCGCGGGACGCGACGGCACGCCGGCGGAGTGCGTGCTGCTCTTCCGCGAGGCGGACCTCGGAACGCAGCGGTTCCTGATCGAGCACGGCAGCGAGGGCTGCGACGACCCGGCGGCGGAACAGGCGCGGCTGGCCAGCGGGTACGCGCGGCTCGAGGCCATGCGCCTGTACGCCGTGGGCGAGGGGTGCAAGCGGCACGCGCTGCTAGGTTACTTTGGCGAGAAGGCGCCGGAACGCTGCGACGCCCACGTGGAGGCCTGTGGGCCCTGCGTCGCCGCGGCCGCTCGCGCCGAGCAGCACGTGGCCGACGAGGACCGCACCGAGGACGCGCTCAAGGCCCTCTCCTGTGTGGCGCGTCTGCAGAACCAGCGGCGCGCGCAGGGGCGCGGGCGCGTGGCCGCGGTGTTGCTCGGCTCGCGCTCGGCCGACGTACTGGAGCGCGGGCTGGACCGGCTGCCCACCTACGGCCTGTTGAGCCACCTGCCAAAGGCCGAGGTGGAGCGGCTCCTGGACCTGCTCTGCGAGCGGGGACTGCTGGCCCAGACGGCCGCGGCGCTGCCGGTGCTGTACCTGACGGACGCCGGCGTGCAGGCCATGCGCGAGCGCGCGCCGTTCCTCGCGGCGCCGGCACCTCGGCGCGGAACCGGCGCGCCATCGTCGCACGCCACGGCCCGGGTGTTGGGCTCCGGCCTCGGCGCCGACGACCAGGCGCTGTTCGAGCACCTGCGCGAGGTGCGGCGCGAGCTGGCCGGCGACAAGCCCGCGTACATCGTGGCGAGCAACGCGACGCTCGAGGACCTGGCACGGCGCCGCCCGACAACGATGGAGGAGCTGCTCGACGTGCGCGGGATCGGACAGGCGAAGGCCGACGCCTATGGCGAGGAGCTGCTCGAGGCCGTGTGTTCCTGGGCCGGGTGAGCCTGGGCTCAGCGACGGCTCTCGAGCCACTCCTCCGGCGTGAGGCACGGAACCGGAGCATGCTGCGCCAACTTGCGATCCCCGGTGACAATCGCATCGGCGCCTGCGGACCGCGCCGCGGCCAAGAGCAGGTCGTCCTCGAAGTCGGGGTGCGCCGCCCTCAGCGTGAACGCGTCCCATACGTCCATCGCACCCACCGGCGTCACGGAGGCAAGCTCCAGGGCGTTCCTCGTGCAAGCCCAGGCCAGCTCGTCAACTGCGAGGGCGTCCTCCTCGCTCACCTGGCCTTTCTCGGACCGAATGTCGCGTTTGAGCTGGACGCTCAGCAGGTAGTACAAATCCTTGAGCACAGACGCGGTCACCAGAAGCACGGCCTGGCCCTCGGCGGCCGCCGTGAGAAACGCCGTGCACGCTCGCTGGCGAGGAAGGCGCGCCAGATAATGGTCAAGCCACACGTTCGTGTCGACGAGAAGACGAGGGGGCGTCACAGCTGCGCCCCCTCCCCCGTTGCTGCGCCATAGCCCAGCTGCTCCAAGCGGTCGAGGGCTGCGTGCTCCCTGAGAGCCTCGTAATCGTAGGAGCCACGGCTTGCCGAACGGAGCTCGTTGACCGCCGCTCGCAGGCATCGGTCGCGCGCCAGCCACTCCCGTGCGCGCGTCTCGGCCACCGACTGCTCGGTCGGCCCGAGCAGCCGTTGGAGCTCCCCTGCGACTGTCGTGTCCTGCTCGGCGGAGGCGGCCAGCTCCCATAGGCGGCGCACCGCTTGCGTGGGCGTGTATCCCATGAGCTCCAGACCATGATCGCCGGCCCGCTTCAGCCCGGGATCCAACCGTACGTTCATCTGCACCGCAGCCATGGACACCCTCCTGTGCTATACGCCACGATGCTCAGTATAGCATTTTCGAGGTGGAATTCCCTAGAATGAAAACATTCGTTCCTCTCTGCGCTAGGATAGGGACAAACGCACGTTCCTTACCGGCGGAGGCTTCTATGGACGACGGCGCGCGAGCCAAGCGCTATGTGGAAGTGGGGTCGTACACGGATCCGCAGGGGCAGGTCACGCCCCTGTGGGTGCAGTGGTGGGACGGCCAGCGCTTCGACGTGGAACGGGTGCTGGACCGCCGACAGGCCCATTCCTTCCGCTGTGGGGGCGGCGGCCTGCGCTACACCGTGCGGGTGCGCGGGCACGACACCTACCTCTTCTACGAGAACCCCCGATGGTTCGTGGAGGCGAAAGTGGCAGGCTAGCCCTCCCGAGCCTGGTGGAAAGGGCCGACCGTGGCCGCTGGCGCCGACCCGCGACTGCGGTCAGGCAAGGGCGCGGGCCAGGGCCACGAACTGCTCCGGGGCGAGCGTCTCCGCGCGGCAGGCGGGACTGATGCCGCAGGCCTCGAACGCCGCGTCGAGCCGGGCCTTCTCGAAGCCCGTCGCGCCCATCGAGTTGCGGATCGTCTTGCGGCGCTGGGCGAACGCGGCGTCGATCACGGCGCACACCGACGGCGCCTCGTCCTCGGGCACGAGCATCGCGCGGTCGAGCCGCACCACGGCCGAGTCCACGCGCGGCGGCGGGAAGAAGTTGCCCGGCCCCACCTCGAACCGCCCGGTGACCCGCGCGAACAGCCGCAGCTTTGCCGTGTACGCGCCGTAGGCCTTGGTGCCGGGCCCGGCAGCGATGCGGTCGGCCACCTCGCGCTGCACCATCACCACGGCGCGATCCACGCTCGGCAGCTCCTGGAACGTCTTCAGGACGATCGTCGCGGCCACTTGGTAGGGCAGGTTGGACACGAGCTTGTCGGGCACGGGCGCGGCACCGTCCAAAAAGTCCAAAAAGGCCCGCGGCACGAGCCGCACCGCGTCGCCGGGGACCACGGTGAGCTTCTCGGAGTCCCGCGCGCAGGTCTCGGCGAGGACCGCCGGCAGGTCCGGGTCCATCTCGACCGCCACCACCGCCGCGCATTGCGGCAGAAGGGCGCAGGTGAGCGTCCCGATGCCGGGGCCCACCTCGAGCACCACGTCCTGGGGCGTGAGCTCGGCGAGCCCGAGGATCCTGCCGATGACGGCGTCGTTCACGAGGAAGTTCTGTCCGAGCCGATGCTTGGTGAAAAGGCCGTGCCTCTGGAGCACGGCCTTCGTGGCTGTCGGCGTTGCGAGCGGTGAGTGCATGGCGCCCCTACTTCTGCTTCGCGGCCTTCTTCTTGTCGCCCTTCTGCGCCTTGTCGTCGGAGACCAGGCGCGGGAAGAGCGCGTCGCCCTTGGTGACCTCCACCCCCTGCGGCAGCTGGCCCCACGAGCAGGCCTCGCGAAGGTCGCGGCCGACCTCGGCCTCGGCGCCCATGCGACGGAGCACCTCGGGGCTCGTGCGCGGCATGATCGGGGCGAGCAGGTGCGCGGAGATGCGGATGGCCTCGAGCAGGTTGCCGATCACGCGGGCAAGCTGGCCGGCGTTGACCGGGTCCTTGGCGAGCGCCCAGGGCTGCATGTCCTCGATGTAGCCGTTGGCCGCGTGAACCAGGTCCATGACCTCTGCGGCGCCCTCGTCGTAGGCGAAGCGCCCCATCTTCTCCACGTAGCGGTCGACGAGGCCGTCCGCGATCGCGGACAGCGGGTTCTCCTCGGTGTCCCAACCCTCCGGCAGCACGGGAGTCCGGCCGTCGAAGTACTTCGCGCTCATGTTGAGCGTGCGGGAGACGAGGTTGCCCCAGCTGTTGGCGAGGTCCGTGTTGTACACCTGCTCCATGCGGCCCCAGCTGATCGCGCCGTCGGTGCCGGGCTTCACGTCGGTCATGAAGTAGTAGCGGTAGCCGTCCACGCCGAGCAGATCCACCACGGTCTCCGGGCTGATCACGTTGCCGAGGGACTTGGACATCTTCTTGACCTCGCCGGTCTCGTCGTTCTTGACCGTGAGGAAGCCGTGGGCGAAGACCTCGTCGGGCACCTCGAGGCCGGCCGCCATGAGCATCGCCGGCCAGATCACGCAGTGGAAGCGGATGATGTCCTTGCCCACGAGGTGCGCGTTCGCGGGCCAGCGGTAGGCGAACTCCTCGGCGTCCACGCCGTAGCCGACGGCCGTGATGTAGTTGATGAGGGCGTCGAACCACACGTAGGTCACATGCTTGCCGTCGAAGGGCAGCGGGATGCCCCAGTCGAACGTGGTGCGGCTGATCGAGAGGTCGTTGAGCCCGCCCTCGACGAACGAGACCACCTCGTTGCGGCGGATCTCCGGCTCCACGAAGTGCGGGTTCGTGCGATAGAGCTCCAGCAGCGGCTCCTGGAAGGCGCTGAGCTTGAAGAACCAGCTCTCCTCGGAGCGCTTCTCAAGCGGGCGGCCGCAATCGGGGCAGAGGTGCTGGCCCTCGGTGCCGCGCTCCTCGTCGGCGTGGCGGACCTGGGTGTCGGTGAAGTAGGTCTCCTCGGGCACGCAGTACCAGCCGTCGTAGCTGCCCTTGTAGACGTAGCCGTTCTCGAGCATCACGTTCCAGAGGTGCTGGACCGCCTTCGTGTGGCGCTCCTCCGTGGTGCGGATGAAGTCGTCGTTGGTGATGTCGAGCATCGTCAGGAGGTCCTTGAAGGCCGGGACGAGCGAGTCGCACCACTCCTGCGGGGACATGCCGTGCTCGGCGGCGGCGTCGGCCACCTTCTCGCCGTGCTCGTCGGTGCCGGTCAGGAAGAGCACGTTGTAGCCGAGGGCGCGGCGGAGGCGCGCCTGGACGTCGGCCATCACGCTGGTGTAGGAGGTGCCCAGGTGGGGCGCGGCGTTGACGTAGTAGATGGGCGTGGTGATGTAGTAGCTCGGTTGCACGTGGTCGTGGTCCATGGGCGGTCCTTTGCGAGGTGGGTCGTTGTCCGGGAGCCATTGTAGCCCGGCGGCCGAGACGGGCGTGGACGCTTGCGTCAAAGCTTATTGTCCACGCTGCACCCGAGCAGAGCGTGGACAAATGGCTCTCTCCGAAGCGTCCAGGCGTGGACAAAGGGCTCTCTCCGAAGCGTCCAGGGTCAGCCGATGCGGGCGGGCTTGCGCCAGACCTTCTGCCGCTCGTTCGGCTCCAGCTCGAACTCTTGGAAGCCGCAGGCATTGAGCAGGCGCGCGCCGCTCGGATGCGCCAGCTCGCGCGCCACGCGCCCGTACTCGATGTGCACATGGCCGTGCACCATCACCTGCGGGCGCGCCCGGTCCAAAAACGCGCCGAGTGCCTCGAACCCCTGGTGCGGCAGGTCGTCGAGGTCGCCATAGCCCCGCACCGGAGCGTGGGTCACGAGCAGATCGAGCCCGCCGGCCCATTCGGCGCGCCGGGCCAGCCTCCCGGCCTTCCGCGCCATCTGTCGCTCCGAGAAGCCCCACACGCTGTCGTTGTACGGCAGCGACCCGCCGAGCCCCGCCACCTGCAGGCCGCGGTAGGTCACCACCTCGTCCTCGATGGGCCAGCACCCCTCCGGCGGCTCCGTGTCGTAGCGCGCGTCGTGGTTGCCCCGCACGTACAGGAGCGGCGCCCGGGAGAGCGTCGCGATGCGCGACAGGTAGCGCGGCGACAGGTCCCCGCACGAGACGATCAAGTCGTAGCGGTCGAGCCGCCTGCGGTCGTACCACTGCGACAGCCAGGGCACCTCGGTGTCCGAGAGCGCGAGCACCCTCATGCCGGATCGCCCCCCTCGTCCGTCTCGCCGAGCACGGACTCCGCGACGCCGTTGACCTCGACCGCGCGGCGGGCACCCTCGGTGAGCAGCTCCGTGGGCGGCACGTGGCCCGCCACGTTGTGGGCGAGCCAGTCCATGCGGGCGATGGCCTCGCTCGGGAGCCGGGGCGAGCCCTCCGGCTGGATCGGCCGCTCCTGGCTCAGCAGCTCGCCGGAGAAGGGGTCCACCGTGCCGGAGACCACGCCCTGGCGGAGCAGCTCCACGAGGCGCCGCTGGGGCTCCGGCACGTCCTCGTCCACGTGCACGTCCACGACGCCGGACGAGAGCCCCCACCAATAGTTGAGGGTCTGGGCCGGCAGCCGCTCCCCTTCCGCGCGCCAGGTGTCGTTGCGCAGCGACTGCACGAGCCTCTCGTAATAGAGGCCCCAGTTCCACACCGGCGCCCCCAGCTGGATGTCGAGGCCGTCGCCCGCGTCGTACCAGAGGCCCCAGGGCTCCTCGGGGTGCAGCGGGTCGGGGAAGTCGTGGCCGGAGACCACCTTGATGCCCTGCTTCGCGAAGGCCTCGCGCGGGTCGTTGCCGGCCTCCTCCACCCACTCCAGGTACACGAGCGCGTGCGCGTCCACCATCTCGGCCCCGCGCGCGAACGCGTTGACCTCGGCCACGGAGTTGTACACCGGCGACTCCGCCACATACCCGATGCGGTGGTCCTTGGAAATCGCCGCGGCCAGGGCGCCGAGCAGGAACTTCGCCTCGTAGAGACGCCCCGAGAAGATGCGCACCGCGTCGTGGGAGAGGCTCACCGAGCAGTTGATGAACTCGACGTCCGGGTACTTCACGGCGGCGCGGAGGGTCTGCGCCATCTGGGTCGGGCTCACGGTCACGACGAGCGACGCGCCCCGCTCCACGGCGTCGGCCACCACGGCGTCGAAGTCGTCGTCCTCGTAGGCGCTCGGATAGGCGAACGTCTCCACCTGATCGCCGAGCCGGCGCTCGAGGTCGTGGCGCCCCTCCTCGTGGGCGGCGACCCAGCGGGACGTCATCGGGCTCTGGTCGTAGACGAAGGCCACCTTGGTGGGCCCCTCCACGGCGGACTGGTACACCGAGTAGAACGACCGCAGCGACGAGACGAGCTTCTCCATGACGCCGGGCTCGTCGGGCGTGGCGTCCGGGTCCTCGAGGTAGGCCACGCTCGCCTGGCCGGAGAGGGCCGCGAACTCGCCGCGGAGGCGCTCGACCGTCTCGGCCAGCTGGGCCGGCCGCTGGCGCGAGAGCTCATCGAGGCCGCACACGCTGAGCGCCACGAGCAGCGCGTCGCCGGCCGTGAGGCCCACGTCGTCCGCATGCTCGCCGTAGGCCTTGGAGAAGCGCGAGAAGAGGCGCCGCAGCGCGTCGCGCTTCTCGTCGGGCCAACGGTGCTCGAGGTCCTCGCCGAACAGCTCGGCGAGCCGCGCGTAACCGCCCTCGTGGGTGAGGACGATGCCATAGATGCGCGCCACGGAATAGAACCGCGTGAACTCCAGATAGGCCTTTGCCTGGGGGCTGTCCGTCTCGGCCGGCATCACGCGGACCACCTTGGCAGGCAGCGTGGGCGAGCCGAGGTAGCGGGCCACCGAGACCCGCTTGTTGCCCTCCTGCACGTAGAAGCGCTGCAGATACTCGAAGACCTCGATGGGCTCGCGGGTGCCCTCCTCCAGCTGCGACTCGCAGAGGGCCGACCACTTGGTGGCGAACTCGGAGCCCTCGGGCGCGATGGGCAGGAAGTTGCTCGCGAAGATGTTCTGACGCGCGCGGGTCTTGGTGCCGACGACGAGCGCGGGGTCCAGCTCCACGGTGCCGACGTGGACCCGGGGGAGCCGCCCCTGGCCTTCGAGCAGGTCGTCGAGGGCGGGCGGGTACGGGAAGGCGCCGGCCACCTCGTCGCGATGGAACTGCTTGAGGCCGAGCTTGCGGGCGCGGTTGTAGCTTTCGCTCACAGGAATCCCTTCCCAAGGTGGCATGCCGGACAAGAAGATACCCGGCGGACGGGCGCGCCACCTGCGGGCGGGCACCTGGCCCACGCAGAACACGAGACGGGGCCGCTCTGGGCGCGATGGGTCACTTGAGCGAGAGAAGCAGGTCGTAGGCGTCGCTGCGGGCCATGCCGCACCGCTTCGCCAGCTCCTTCGCGGCCCGCGACGCCGAGAGCCCCTCCCCCAGCAGCTCGGCCGCCACCGCGCCCGGGTCCTCCTCTGCCGGCGCGGACTCCCCCGCCACGGGCCCCTCCACCACGATCGCGCACTCGCCGCGCACCGCGCGTCCTTCGGCCTCGTCCGCAGCCACCGCAGCGGCCAGCTCCGGCGCCAGGCCGCGGCGGCACTCCTCGTGCACCTTGGTCAGCTCGCGCACGAGCGCCACGCGGCGCAGCGGGAACCGCTCCGCAACGGCGGCGAGCGTGTCCGCCACGCGGTGCGGCGACTCGTAGAACACGAGCGCGCCCGGCACCGCTGCGAGCGCCTCCAAGCGGCAGGCCTTCTCGCCGGCCTTTCTCGGCAGGAAGCCTCCGAAGAAGAAACTCGCGCACGGAAGCCCCGATGCCGCGACGGCGCACACCACGGCGCTCGGCCCCGGCACCACCTCCACCGGCACGCCGGCGTCGAGGGCCGCGTCCACGAGCACCTGCCCGGGGTCGCTCACCCCCGGCATGCCCGCGTCGCTCGCAAAGGCCAGGGTGTCCCCCGCCAACATGCGCTCCACGAGCCCCTCCGAGCGGCGCCCAATCACGTTCTCGTCGCAACGCTCGAGCGGCTTCCGCAGCCCTAGATGGTTCAACAGCTTCCCCGTCACGCGCGTGTCCTCGCAGAGCACGGCGTCGGCGGCCGCAAGCGCGTCGCCCACGCGCGGCGACAGGTCGGAGAGGTTCCCGATGGGGGTCCCCACCACGAGCAGCCGCCCGACCGGGGCGCCGACCCGCACGCTGGCGCTCAATCGAACATCCCGCGCTCGAAGCTGGAGAGCGCGACGCGCGCGTCCCAGGCGCTCAGCTTGGCCTCCGTCTTCCAGGTCTGGAAGAACCAGCCGGTGGTGGAGCGGAACGCCTCGATCTGCGCGGCCGCGTACACGCGCTCGAGCGCCGAGAGCCCCTCGGGCGTCAACGTCGCGGCGCTCACCGGCAGCGCGCTCGACCACTCGCCCACGATGACGGGGAGCCCGCTGCGCCGGGCCCGCGCGATGTCGCGCCGGGAGCGCTCCACAAGTTTCCGCGCCCCGGCGGGGCCCGCACCGTCGACGGACTGGCCGTAATGGTACAGGTGCAGGTCGAGCCACACGTTCCGATAGTGGGACGACGCCATGAACCCGTTCCACAGGTCCGGCCGCCCGGCGCACGAGAGCACCACCACGGGGCTCGACCCCGCCGCCGCGCGGATCGCGTCGTAACAGTCGCGGTAGAAGTTCCGCAGCACGTGCACCGGCACGCCGGCCGACATCGTGAGGCCGGTGCGCTTCTGCACCACAGGCTCGTTCAGGGGCTCGATCCCCAGGAACGCCGAGCGCCCGGCGTACCGCTCGGCCAGCGACGTCGAGGCGCCGATCACCCGCGGGCGGAAGCGGCTCGTGGTGGCGATGTACTCCACCTGCTCGCCCGGTTTGGCGGCACCGTCCGGGTCCACGACCACGTCGAGCAGCACCTTGATGCCGGCGAGCTCCGCCCAATCGAAGGCCTGGTCCACGTAGTCCAGCGTGGAGGGCGTGCCGTCCGCCTTCTCCGTGAAGGCCGTCCACGGCACCGGCAGGCGCACGGCGTTGTACCCGCGGGCCGCGATGCCCCGGAAGTCCTGTTCGGTGATGAAGCGCTCGCGATGCTGGTCGACCAGCTGGGCGTAGCGCTCATCGCCCACCGCCTGGCGCAGCCCCTCCTCGTCGAAGGCGCCCGTCGAGGCGAAGAGCGAGGGCGTCACCCAGGACTCCAGCACCAACCAGCCACACAGATTCACGCCGTGCACGGTTCCCAGTTCCACGAGACGGGCCCTCCCTGTCGTCCTCAGCCCCTTGTGCTCCAACCTATCATTCCCCGTCCTGTGCCCGGACCAGCCGCCGGCTCTCATGACGGGACTGCAACCTACGGGGCCGGCAGCCGCAAGTTGACGGGTCCGACCCCCCTTTGGGACAATCTCCCTTGTAAATAACCTGAAACCACGATGGGGCGTCGATGCGGCGTCCGTCTCGGGAGGGACCGCCCCATGGAGCAGATCACCCGGAGAGCCCTCCTCACCGGGGTGCTCGGCCTGGCCTCCGTCGCAGCGAGCGCGGAGCTCACCGTGGCGCTCTCAGGCTGTGCGCCCGAGGCCGAGGGCCGCGTGCTCAACTTCGACACCGACGAAGAGACCGAGCCCCGGCGCCTCACGTTCGTGGGCAACAAAGCGGGCACCTTCAACCTGCTGGCCATGGAGAACACCCTGCACGAGTACCTGGACGCGCATCGGGACGTCGTGATCACGTACGAGGGCATCAAGGGCGACCCCTATTGGACGGCCCTCGACCGGCGCCGCGCCACCGGACACTTGGACGACCTCTTCATGATCGACCACGACCGCGTGATCGAGATGGGCCCCGAGGGCGACCTGCTCGACCTCTCTGGTGTGAAGGGGCTCGCCAACTTCACCGAGGACGCGCGCACCCAGTTCACGAACCCGGACGGGTCGGTGTGGCTCGTGCCCACCTGCATCTCGGCCTACGGCCTGTACTGCAACAGCACGCTCCTGGCCGAGAAGGACGTCAAGCCCCCCCACCACCTGGCAGGAGCTGTTGGCCGCCTGCGAGACCCTCGGCTGCGCGGAGGGCCGGCCCATCGTGTGCAACAACAGCGCGTCGCTCCGGAGCCTCGTCCTCGCCGCGACGCTCCTGCCCGTGTACCAGCGCCCGGACGCCGCCGACGTCATCCGCGCCTACAACGACGATGTCCCCGGGCTCTGCGCCCTCTTCCGTCCGGGCCTCGCGCGCGTGCGCGAGCTGCTCGACCGCGGCTACGTGGACGGCGCCGAGGTGCTCGTCACCGAGCAGACCGCCGACGACCTCGAGCTCTTCTGCTCCGGCGAGCGCCCCTTCATGGCGGCCGCCTCGTGGATGAGCCCACGCGCGTCCGGCGACGCCCCCGAGATGACGTTCACCATCGTCGCGCACCCGATGGCCGACGACGGTCCGGTGCTTGTGACCGACGTCAACAACTGCATCGCCGTCAACGCCGCGTCCGAGTACACCTCCGACGCCCTCTCGTTCATGGAGCACCTCTGCAACCCCGACGTGGTCTGGGACTTCTGCGAGACCCAGACGAGCTTCTCCCCGATCGAGGGCGAGACGCGCACGCTCGCGGACGAGACGCTGGCGCCCTGCATGGAGACGCTCGCGGCGGGGCGCGTGGTGATCGCGTCGGACTACCGCCTCACGGTGCCTGTGGACACCGCCCTCCGCAAGGCGTGCGCAAGCCTGTGCTCGGGCGCCACGGTGAACGAGGCCGAGGCCGTCCTGCAGGCGACCCTCGAGGGACGGTGAGCCATGGGGACCTGCGACGACGCCATCTCCGACCGCACCATCGGCGCGCCCCCTGCCGAGGCCGACAACGGGCGCCGCATTGCCCAGGAACGTAGGCCGAGCCGCAAGCGCTCGCGCCTCTCGCCGATGGCGCCCTGGCTCCTCGGCGTCCTCGCCGCCGCCACGCTCATCGTTGCCGGCATGACGTACCTCTCCACGATGCGCTCGGCCCTCTGGCGCCAGACCGTGGAGGACACGCTCGAGATCACCTCCCAGAACGCCCGCGCGTTCCAGGTCTACCTCACCAAGGACGTCGAGACCATCGAGGTGCTCGGCGCGTCGCTCGAGAAGTGCGCCTCCACGGACCTCGAGGGCATCCGGTCGGCCCTCGGCACCTTCGACCTCGACGGCGACCTGCTCGGGGCCGTGAACTTGAGGACCGGCGAGCTGATCGTCGCCTCGGAGGACGCCACGATCCCGCTCTCCGAGGAGTCGCTCGAGGAGTACCGCTCCCTCTCTGGCAGCGGCGTGCTCGAGCCGCGCATCGGCGACCACACCGGCCTCCGGGTCATCCTCTACTACCATGCGTTCACGTTCGCCGACGGCACCCCGGGCCTCGTCTACGAGGGCGTGCCCACCTCCACCGTCGCGAAGGAGTTCACGATGAGCTTCTTCGACGAGGAGGGCTTCTCGTACGTGGTGAACGACGACGGCGACATCCTCGTGCGCTCGCGCCACCGCAACTCCAACCACACCTTCCGGAACATCTTCGAGGTGCTCGCGATGGAGGGCAACGACGCGGGCCTTTTGGACGAGTTCCGCGCGAGCCTGGCGGGCAACCGCGAGGGGGCCATCAGGCTCACGCTCAGCGGCAAGGAGTACGTCTTCGCCTACGTGCCCATCGCCGGCACCAAGAACTGGGACATGGTGTCGATCATCCCGGACGACGCGATTACGAGCCAGGCGGACACCCTGCTCGACACGTCCACGTACCTGCTGCTCTTTGTGGCCGTTGCCATCGGCCTCGCGCTCGTGTACACCGCCGTCGTCACGCTGTACCGGCGGCGCGTCAAGGCCGAGCAGAAGGAGACAGCCTACCGGGAGAAGCTCTTCAACACGCTCGCCACCACCACCGACGACGTGTTCCTCATGCTCTCCCTCGACGACCGCCGCGTGGAGTACGTGAGCCCCAACGTCGAGCGCCTGATCGGGATCCCCGAGGACGCCGTGCGCAAGAGCGTCTGGGCACTGCCGCCGGTGGGAGACGAGCGCCAGCTCAAGAGCCTGCGCGACATTCCACCCGGAGGCTCGTTGAGCTTCTCGGGCCAGCGCAGCAACGACATGACCGGCGAGCGCCGTTGGTTCAGCGACCTGTACTACCGCACGGAGGTGGGCGGCGAGGAGCGCGCCATCGTGGTCCTCTCGGACCGCACCTTGGAGCACCGCAACGAGGCCGTGCTCAAGAGCGCCCTCGACGCCGCAGAGGCGGCCAACGCCTCGAAGAGCACGTTCCTCTCCAACATGAGCCACGACATCCGCACGCCGATGAACGCCGTGATGGGCCTCACGCGCCTTCTGGAGCGCGACGGCGGCGACAAGGACGCGGTGCTCGACCACACGCGCCAGATCAGCGCATCGAGCCAGCACCTGCTGTCGCTCATCAACGACGTGCTCGACATGTCGAAGATCGAGAGCGGGGCAGCCTCGCTCAACCTCTCCGAGGTGGACGTGGCGTCGCTCGCCGAGGACCTCTCGACGATCCTCGCCCCACAGGCCCAGGCCAAGAACCAGACCTTCGTGATGCGCACGCGCGGCCTGCGCACCGAGACCGTGGTGGCGGACCGCCTGCGGCTGAACCAGGTGCTGCTCAACCTGCTCGGCAACGCGGTCAAGTACACGCCCGAGGGCGGCCGCGTCTGCTTCGAGATCCAGCAGCTGCCGAGCACCACCCCCGGCGCCGTGCATCTGCGCTTCGTGGTGACGGACAACGGCATCGGCATGGCGCCGGAGTTCGTGGACCACGTCTTCGAGCCGTTCAGTCGCGAGGTCAACTCCACCACCAACCGCGTGCCGGGCACCGGTCTCGGCATGGCCATCACGAAGAACCTCGTGGACCTCATGGGCGGTCTCGTGAAGGTAGAGAGCAAGCCCGGGGTGGGCTCCACGTTCACGGTGGACCTCGACCTGCGCGAGCCCCACAAGGAGGACACGGCCGCGTTCTTCGCCGCGCGCGGCATCCGGCGCGCGCTCGTGGTGGACGACAACGCGGTGGCGCGCGCGGAGGTGACGGACGCCCTCCGGGTGTTCGGCGTCGCGGTGGAGGGCTGCGCCTCCGGCGAGGAGGCCGTGGAAGCGGCGCAACGGGCACCGGGCGAGAAGCCCTGGGACCTCGTGATCCTCGACTGGAAGATGCCGGGCATGACGGGGTCCGACTGTGCGCAGCGCCTGCGCTCGATCCTCGAGCCGGACGTGCCGATCATCATCCTCTCGGCCTACGACGCGAACGTCGTGAAGACCCGCGAGCACGGGGCGGACGGCTTCATGTCCAAGCCGTTCTTCATGGCGAACCTGCGCCAGACGCTCGTGGAGATCGAGGAGGGCAACGCGGAGCCGGAGGGGTCGCGGCCCATCGACGGCCTGCGGTTCCTCGCGGCGGAGGACAACGCGCTCTCGGCGAGCATCCTCGAGGAGCTGCTCGACATGGAGGGCGCCACGGTGGACGTCTACGAGAACGGCAAGCTCGTGAGCGAGGCGTTCGCGGCGAGCGAGCCAGGCCAGTACGACGCGGTCCTGCTCGATGTGCAGATGCCGGTGATGAACGGCCTCGAGGCCGCGCGGGCGATGCGCGCCTGCTCGCACCCGGAGGCCCAGACGATACCGATCATCGCGCTGACGGCCAACGCGTTCGCCGACGACGTGCGCGCCACCCGCGAGGCGGGCATGGACGCGCACATGGCGAAGCCGGTGCAAGTGGAGTGCCTGGGCGACGTGCTGGAGCAGGCGCGCGAGAACCGCCGCGAGGCGCTGAAGTAGCCGCGAGCGACCGCGCGCCGGGGGGGTGGGACGATCTCGTCTCTTTAGAGTGTCTCACTCGCCGGGGATGGGACGATCTCGTCTCTTTAGACTGTCTCACTGTCCCGGGGATGAGACAATCTCGTCTCTTTAGAATGTCTCACCCGTCACGTTCGCGCCGAGGAACCATGGCACGCCGCTGTCCGCGTGCACGACCGCGTAGAAGAATGGCCGGTCGAGGCGCACCTCTCGAACGATGGGCTGGTCAGGAGTGGCCGAGGCGGAAGAGTTCATCGCGATTGCCGTCGCGGCCGCGGCCTCGGTGCCCTCCTCGTCCACGTCGATGGTCGCCGCGTGCTGAACCTGGCCAATGAACAGTCCCTCGGCAATGCCGGGGAACTGTGCCCGGCCACCATCGAACGCGTCCGTGACGCCGAGCGCCTGGAGCGCGTCCACCAGGGATGTCCAGAGGGAAGCTGAGAACCGGGGCAGGTACGCGTCGGCCTCGTACCAGTCATCGGTGATCGATCGGCCCTGGAAGCAAGCGGCGAGCTGGGCGTCGCCCAGCGGGGCGAGCGCGTCCTCAAGCGGTTGGCCCTCGTCCTCCGTGAGCAGCCCCGTGAATTGGAAGCCTCCGTCTTCGTAGTACTTTGCGAAGCCATAGAGCCCGGGGGCGTCGCGCCAGCCCTGGCGCCCGAGACCCATCATCGTGACCTCGCTGGTGGAGCCGTCGGCAGCCGTGAAGGTCTCACCGTCCGCGAGCTTGGCCGCGTCCACGGGCTCCGCCCAGGCCTGCTTGAAGAGCAGGGCGTTGACCAGCGCAAGCTGGCTGTCGCTGGGGAGCTGCTCGATGATCCGCTCGATCTTGTCGTCGGTGGCGTTGCGGACCCACGCGTTGATGTCGGCCACCGTGGTGGCGTCGAAGGGGGCGGAGTAGACGCTGGCCGAGAAGTCCCGGGCCGCCAGCTCGAGGAAGTCCGGCGAAATCCCTGCGCCGGCCTGCTCCGAGACCCACGCGGCGTTGGCCGCCCTCACACCCTCGTGCTCGGGGGCCGTCGCAAGAAGGGCGGCGCACAGGTCGAGCACCTCGGCCTGCGTGAGGCCAAGCGCCGTCTCAAGTTGCGCCAGGGTCTCGCCGCTCGCGCCCTGCATCGTCAGGCCGAGCGCGAACAACGCCGACACGGGCGAGCACACCACGTTTGTGCCGGGGCTCTCGGCCATAAGCTGGAGGAGCAGGTCGCGGGCGAAACCGCAGAAGGCGGCGACGGCCTCGTCCGAGGGGGCGGCCGCCGCCTGTTGCGGCTCCTTGGCTTCGGCAAGGACGGTGGAGGCCAGGGCCTCCGGCGCGTCGTCGGCAGGCGCGCAGCCGACGAGCGGGGCAGTCAGGGCCAGCGCCAGCGCTGCGCGACGGGTGATGTTCATGGCCGCTCCTTCGTTGGTTCACGACTTCATGATACCGGGAGCAAAGGGGAGCGCGAGCAGAGACCCGCGAGCGGGGCGCATGGCGCGCAGGAGTGAGACGATCTCGTCTCTTTAGACTGTCTCACTGACCCGGGGTGGGACGATCTCGTCTCTTTAGAGTGTCTCATCGGGCTCGGCGGCGAAGAACGCCACCGCGATCGCCCCTGGGCCGGCGTGCGTGCCCACCGTCGCGCCCACCTGATGCACCGGCAGCTCCTGCACCAGCCCCTCCCAGAGCCAGCCCGCGTCCTGCACGTACTTGCGCAGCATCGTGTCGTCCAAGCCCGCGTAGCCCAGCGCGAGCGGCCGCGACACGTCCACCCCGTTGGCGTCCTGGATCTCCTTGACCAGCAGGTTGTGGCCGTTCTTGGAGCCGCGCGCCTTGCCGATCACTTCGACGCGCCCGTCGCGCACGGCGAGCACCGGCTTGATCGAGAGAAGGCCGCCCACGGCCGCCGACGCAGCCGAGACACGCCCGCCGCGCTTGAGGTACTCGAGCGTGTCGACGAGCGCCACCAGGCGCACGGAGCCCTTCTCGGCCTCGAGCTGCGCCGCGATCTGCTCCGCCGAGCGCCCCTCGTCCAGCAGCTGCAGCGCGCGGTGCACCAGCACCGTCTCGCCCACGGTCACGTTCTGGGAGTCCACCACAAAGACGCGGCCAGGATAGGCAGCGGCGGCCATGGTCGCCGAATGGTGCGTGCCCGACAGCTCGGAGGAGATCGTGACGCACACGACGTCGTCGCCGGCGTCGACGGCCGCAGCGAACGCGGCGTCCCACTCCCCCGGCGCGATCATCGACGTGGTGGGCAGGTCGTCTCCCTCGATCAGCAGCTCGTAGAAGCGCCGCGTGTCGATGTCCACGCCGTCACGATACGTGGTGGTTCCAAAGGTGATGGTCATCGGAACCACCGAGACCTCCGGGCGGTCGCAGACGAGGTCGGACGCGGAATCGGTGATGATGCGGGTAGCCAAGGATGTCCTTTCATCGGGAGCAGCGTCGATGGTTCTCATAGTGAACCTTTGGCACCCTAGCAGATCTTCAGTGAATCTCATTCACTTTCACACAACGGCCGTCGCTCGGCCTGCGGCGGCTCCTGGACGACTCCCCTCGTTGGGCTATCGTTTCAGAAAGAGCCGAGCCCACGAGAGGGGCAGCCATGAGCGACACCGTGCAGATCGTCTCCACCAGCGGCGAGGGGCGCGAACGAGCCCTCCGGGGGCAGCATGGCGCCGCCGCGATGCGCGACCTCCGAGACTTCAGCTACGCCGCCAAAGAGGACGACCGGCTGGTGGGCGGCGTGGTGGCCGAGTCCTCGGACAACCTGCTCGAGGTCCGCTACCTCTACGTGCACGAGGGGCACCGGGGTCAGGGGCTCGGCACGGCGCTGATGGAGCACCTGGAGGAGCAGGCCATCGAGGCCGGGATGTCGCGCATCATGCTCGACGCCTACAGCTTCCAGGGGCCCGAGCTGTACCACAAGCTGGGATACACCGAGGCGGCCGTGCTGCCGGCGCCCGAGGGCCACACGCACCATTACTTTATGAAGAAGCTGGGCGAGCGCTCGCCCTCCGTTGAGGCCGAGTGATCGAGCGATGTTGCCCTTGCGGCCGGCGTCGAGCCGGGTGCCCTGGTCGCCCACCAGGTCGGGATCCGGCCCAGTCATGGGCTCGTGCCACGCACAGGTTGCGGCGACAGACTTGTGCGCCGCACATGTCAGGACGCCGGATTTGTGCCGCCCACAGGTTGTCCTGATCGGAGAGTTCAACAGGTGCCGCGCACAGATTGTCTTTTCCGGGCTGGGGGACTTGTGTCACGCACAGGTCTCCCCTCTTGTTCCGTGCGTGGCACAAGTCGCGTTTTCCGATCTCGCACACTTGTGCAGCGCACACGTCGGGGCCTCGATTCGCCCCGAACCCGGACCCCAAGGATC
This sequence comes from Kribbibacterium absianum, assembly GCF_030067705.1. Lineage (GTDB taxonomy): Bacteria > Actinomycetota > Coriobacteriia > Coriobacteriales > Atopobiaceae > Kribbibacterium > Kribbibacterium absianum. Next base: position 330,391 of record NZ_JASJEX010000003.1, on the reverse strand, counting down.
GAGAGCCAGTGAGACAGTCCTGTCTCTCAAGACTGTCTCACGTTGCGTGTTTTATGCCGACCTGAACCTTGGGTTAACGGGCTGCAACAAATGGCGACGGAGCCGGCGGTTTCGTCCACAATCAGGGTTCTTACAGCCGGCGAAAGGAGCCCCACTCCATGACCCCGTATTTCGAGCGCCGCAGCCGGGAGAAGCGCCTGTGCCCTGAGTCCCACGAGGCGCACCTCCAGGTCCGGCCCACGCTGGATCCCAACGTCGCGTACGACCGCTGCCCCGCGTGCGGCTACCTGCACACGGTGGAGGCGCCGGAGGGATGCCGGGTCGCGGAGCCCAAGCCCAGGTTCCGGATGGTCTGAAGCTGACAGAGGAGCTCCACGCACTCCTTGCCGGTCGCGACGTCAAGGTCAAGCGCGATGATGCGGCAGCGGGCGTCGTCCACCCTGCGGCGCACGGCGGAGGGCACGGGCTTCCTTCCCCGGGGCTCCCAAGGCGACGGCGCTCAGTGACAAAGATGCGTCTGCTCGCCGACAGCTCCCTGGATTTCTGCCTAGGAAAGCTAGTATGAAACACGTCTGAAACCACGGGAGATGGGAGAAGGATGCGTTTCGCTCACTGGCTCAAACGCGGTGTTGTCGCCTTGGCGGCATCGGCCCTGGTGCTGACCGGCTCGCCCGGCCCGGCCAAGGCCTGCACGCAGCTCTGGATTCCGGACGCGTACACGGCGGACGCCAACACCTGGTACGCCGGCCGCGTCGAGGACTGGGCCTGCCGCTACCTTAAGATCTTTGGCGTCGAGCCCGCCCACGAGAACGGTTGGACCTACACCAGCTACGAGAACTGGGACTCCAACGGCTTCACCTGGACCTCTGAGGGCCCCACCTACCGCTACACCTACGCGCGCGACCACTCTGGGCAGTGGCTGGACGAGGACAACGGCGGCGTCCCGCAGTTCGAGGCCTACTCTGCGGCCGGCATCAACGAGAAGGGCGTGAGCTGCTCCGCGACCCTGTCGATGTACCCGCGCGACACGGTCTCCGACGTCGACCCCTTCAACGAGGACTCCGGCATCGGCGAGTACAACTACGCGTCGATCATCCTGGGAGAGAGTCCGACAGCCCGCGAGGGCGTCCAGCTCATCGGCAGCCTGGTGGAGGAGCACGGCGCCTATTCCTCTGATCAGATCCTCATCAACGACAGCACCGAGTCCTGGCTGCTCTGCGTGTGCTCCGGCCACCAGTGGTTCGCGGTGCAACTGCCCGAGGACATGGCCTCCATCAACCCCAACATGGGCCTCTACTTTGACGTGGACCTGAGCGACCCGAACGTCCTCCATTCCAAGAACATCGTGGACGAGGCCACCCTCACGGACGCCGACGGCACCTGCATCCTCCAGCACAAGGAGGACGGCACCCCGGACGTCATGCTCACCTACTTTGACCCGGACAGCCTCGGCTCCGCGAGCCGCTTCCTGATCGGCCGCCAGTACTTTGGCGCCCTGGACGGCGTGGACTACACCCTCGACGAGACCACCCACAAGGTGACGAGCCTCCGCAACGCCCTGATGTTCTTTGTGCCCGGGCGCTCCGACTACACCACCTTTGACGCGATCCGCGCCCTGGCGGCCCGCGGCAGTGGCGACCTGGATGCCAACGAGTACTCCGCGCTGACGGGCGTTGGCCGTGACGATTCCGCCGAGACCCACATCTTCGAGATCCATCGCGGCCAGGACCCCCGCGTGGCGACCGTGCAGTGGACCGCGCTCAGCCGCGACGAGTTCTCCGTGGCCATCCCCACCTACTCCGCGTTGCTCACGGACGTCAACTGGCGCTACGGCAAACTGGACATGGACCCCACGCACATCGGCGAGAACTTCTACGACCGCGACAACGCCGACGTCAAGACCGCCATGCAGGCGGGCGAGTGGGACAACTACCTGCCCTTTGTGATGATCGACCTCAACGACCTCGCCTACAACAACCGCGCGAACGTGGCCACGGGGCTGCGCGCCTATCTGGACGCCGTGCAGCAGGCGCTGGTGGAGGAGCACGCCCAGGTGGGCGCCCACCTCACGAGCCTCCCCGAGGACCAGTGGGAGAAGTTCGCCACCGACGCCGCCAATGCCGCCGCCGAGTGCACCTGGGTCAAGTGCGAGGGCGTGCTGCAGGAGGTGCGCGAGTACCTGGCCGGAGACCAGAGCGAGCCCTTCGTGGCGAGCGACTATGACGCCGAGACCGGCGGCCTGGTGAGCGAGCTGGGCTACGCCGCCTCTGTGATCCCCGAGGAGAAGCCCGATCCTGAGCCCCCCGTCGAGCCCGGCACCGCGTCCTCTGCCATCGCCGTTGCCGGCACGTACGGCGACGTCGTGACCGGAGCGACCGCGTCCCTCGACGACGTGAGCGCACTGCTGACCGACGAGGAGCGGGCGCGCCTGGAGGAGGGCCACGACTTCTCGCTCATCCTCACCGTGAACGAGCTGGACGAGGCCACGGTGGCGAGCGGCGAGGTCAGCGCCCTCACGAAGCTGGCCAAGAACCCCACCGGCATCGACTACCTCGACCTGGCCTTGACGCTACGAGAGACCGACGCGGACGGCAACGAGTGCAACAGCCGCGCCATCAGCGAGCTGACCGACCCGCTCACGATCACCCTGGCCCTGCACGAGGGCCTCAAGGCGCCGAGCAACACCACGCGCGCCTTCTCGGTGCTCTCGGTCCACGACCTGGAAGCTCAGGACCACGAAGCCACCTACAAGAGCGCCGAGCACACCGTGACCTTCTCGGCGAGCCGGTTCTCCACCTACGCCGTGGCCCACAAGGACACGACGAAGAAGGACACGGCGCAGAAGGCGCCCGCCACGACCTCGACGAACCGCAAGTCCTCGAGCCGCACGCCCGAAACCGGTGACCCGCTCACGAACAACACCACGATCATCGCCATCGTCGGCGCCGGCGCGCTGGCGCTGGCCGTGGGCTGCGGGCTGCGCTTCGCATCCAAGAAGGAGTAGTCCCGCTCGAGGTGGGCCCCATCGCACGACCCTTCAGGGCCCGCCGGTTCGCCGGCGGGCCCTTTGTGTGATGACGCGATCGAGCGCCTCACCGGCCAGAGTCGACAATGCGCAGCAAGGCCTTGGCGCACCGGCCCTCGCGCTACACTGAACCCAAGAAGGGAGCGCGATGGACCTCTATCACGGAAGCAACCTTGCTGTGGAGCGGCCGCGTCTGCTCCCCCATCAACGCGCCCTTGACTTTGGACGCGGCTTCTATGTGACCTCTGACCTGCGCCAAGCAGAGCGATGGGCGCGATCCGTGGCTCGCCGGCGCGGCGGGTCGCCGACGGTGTGCACCTATCAGCTGAGCGATGAAAGCTGGGACGAGCTGGACGTCCTGCGCTTTGAGGAACCAGACGGCGCGTGGCTCGACTTCGTGGTGGGGAACCGCAAAGAAACGCTGGGTGCCCATGGCTACGACATCGTGGCGGGCCCTGTTGCCAACGACACCACCCTCACGGTCATCAACGACTACATGGCCGGCACGTTTCCTCGCGAGATTGCAATCCAGCTCCTGCTCCCACAAAAACTGACGGACCAGTACGCGTTCTGCTCGGAGCGCTCCCTGGCATGTCTGACCTTCTCGGGGGCGAATTCCCTATGACCCGCCCGACAGCCAAGTTCCTGAGCTTTTTGGACGAGCAGGTGACCGACCTTCTCGTCGACAAATATGGCTTCACCGAGCGCGAGGCGCTCGCGCGTTTCCTCAACTCCAAGACCTACCAAATGCTCTTGGACAAGGAAACGCTCCTTTACCGCGAGAGCCCGCTGGTGTTGTTGGACCTTTGGGAGGCCGAGCAGGTCACCGGCGATCCTCGTCGCTCCGCCTATATCCGGGAGCTGTGACATGAGCAAAGAGGGGGCGTTCTTCGCCTATCTGTTAGAGCACTATGCAGAGGATCGGGGCCGCACCGCCCCGGACGTCCTGCGGCAGTGGCAGAGCTTGGGTGTGGACGGCCTCATCTTTGATATGTACGAGATCTACCACGTGGAGCGGCTCGAAAACGCCTACGAGGACATCGACGCCATCGTGGCGGAGAGACTGGCGCGACCGTAGCTCCAGTACGCTTTCAGTAGCGCTGGGACCCTTTGTGTGGTGGGAGAAAACCGACGGGTCATGTCCCATTTCGACGTGGGCGGTGGGCATATACCGCAACACATCCATGCACGTCGAAAGGTCGCACCCATGCGCCAGTCCACCGCCCGCACCGTCTCTGCCTGGGCCCTCTCTGCCCTGCTCGTCGCATCGCCCGTGATGCTCGGGGGCTGCTCGTGGCCCAACCGCCAGGCCGTCTCCTCCACCGAGCAAGCGCAGCTCAACAACGGCGCCAGTTCCAACGCCAACGGCACCAACTCCAACACCCAGAACACGCTCATCGGCGAGGACGCGGCGCTCGACGTCGCGCTCTCCGATGCCGGCCTCACGGCCGACCAAGTCACGGTGACCAAGTGCGTGCTCACCACCGACGACGGCGTGGACGTGTACGAGGTCGACTTCACGACCTCCAACTCCGAGCACGACTACGAGATAGACGCCACCAGCGGCCAGATCCTCCAGAAGGACAACGAGACCTACACCGCCACGAGCACGGGCGCGACCACCTCGCAAAACGCCGCCAGCACGAGCGTTGCTCCGAGCACCGGCGTCATCAGCCAGGACGCCGCCAAGGCCATCGCGGCCGAGAATGCGGGGTTCTCGGTGGACAAGGTCACGTTCACCGAGGTCAAGCTCGACACTGACGACGGCGTGCAGGAGTACGACGTGACCTTCCGAGTCAACGGCGTGGAGCACGAGTGCACGATCAACGCCACCACCGGCGCCGTGATCAGCCACGAGCAGGACCGCGACTGAGCGACAAACGGCAGAGAAGCACCGTGGCCCCTAGGCATCCGATGTGCCCAGGGGCCACGCTCGTGAAAGGCGACGCGCCGATGGTCGATCTGTGCTCCGCGGTTACCTGCCCTCGATCAGGCGGGCGACGTGCACGCCCTCGCTCGACGCCTGCGACAGCGAGTGCGTGGTTCCCGAGGCGTCGCCGATGATGTAGAGGCCCGGGTACGTGGTCTGGAAGTTCTCGTCCAGCTCCACATGCGAGTTGTAGAACTTGACCTCCGTGCCGTAGAGCAGGTTGTCGAAGTTCGCGGTGCCCGGCACGAGCTTGTCGAGCGCGTAGATCATCTCGATGATCGTGTCCAAGGTGAGCTTAGGGATCGCGAGGCCCAAGTTGCCCGGCTCGGCCGTGAGCGTGGGGCGCACGAAGCCCTTGTCGAGCCGCTTGTGGTTCGTGCGGCGGTTGGCCACGAGGTCGCCGAAGCGCTGCACCATCACGCCGCCGGCGAGCATGTTGGTGAGCCGCGCGATGGACTCGCCGTAGGCGTTGCCGTCCTTGAAGGGCTCGGTGAAGTGGTGCGTCACGAGCAGCGCGAAGTTGGTGTTCTCGGTGTGCTTGGCCGGGTCCTCGTAGCTGTGACCGTTCACCGTCATGATGCCGTTGGTGTTCTCGGTCACCACCGCGCCCTTGGGGTTCATGCAGAAGGTGCGGCAGGTGCCGCCGGTCTTGGGCGAGCGGTACATGATCTTGCTCTCGTAGACCTGGTCGGTCACCGGCTCCCAGATGGCGGCCGGGCACTCGAAGCGCACGCCGATGTCCACGCGGTTGTTCTCGGTGGCGATGCCCAGCTCCTCGCAGACGCGGCTCGTCCAACCGGAACCGCTGCGGCCAGTGGCGAGGATGACGTCCTTGGCCAGGTACGCGCCGCCCGCGGCCTCGACCTCCCACAGGCCGTCCTCGCGCTGGAAGATGTGCTCCACCTCGGCGTTCGTGCGGATATCGATGCGATCCTTGATGTAGTCCACGATGTTGGACAGGATCACGTAGTTCTTGTCGGTGCCGAGGTGGCGCACCTCGGCGTCGAGCAGGTGCAGGTCGTACTTCAGGGCCTCGCGCTTGAGCGACGAGTCGGCCGTGGAGTACCGCTTGGAGCCCTCGCCGCCCATGGCCATGTTGACGGTGTCCACATAGTTCATGAGGTCGATGGCCTTGTCCGGCCCCACGTAGGCCGCCAGGTCGCCGCCGAAGTTGTTGGTGATGTTGTACTTGCCGTCCGAGAAGGCGCCGGCCCCGCCGATGCCCTCCATGATCGAGCAGTGCGGGCAGTGGATGCAGCTCTTGATCTTGTCGCCGTCGATGGGGCACCGGCGACGGGAGAGCGGGTTGCCCTTCTCGAGGAGAAGGACCCGCTTGTCCGTCCCCATCTTCACGAACTCGTAGGCCGCGAAAAGACCGCCGGCGCCGCCGCCGACGATGATCACGTCGTAACGCTCCAAAGCAAAACTCCCTTGGTTGCTTTCAAACTCTTTGTCTTTATCTTAGCGGGAGCTAGAACGCCACGCCGGGGCCGGGGCCGAGACGGCCCTGCGTTCACATCTCCCTGCTGTAGCGGTCGCGCAGGAACGCGGCCTCGGCGGCGTACCCCCATTTCACGGCGACGGCGCAAAAGAGCGCGAGCACAGCGACGATGACACAGACAGAGACGATGGCAACGGCTAGCGATGGGTCCACGGGGTCCTCCCAGACGAATCGTTTGGTCGTTCAGCGTTTCGTCAGGATGCCATATCCAAGGCCAGGAATGCAATGAGAACGGCAACCAGTTCCGCGAACGGTTGTCCGTTATTTCTTGAGAAAACTAGCGACCCCCGCATCGTGGGTACCACAGACCATGGACGCATCACTGTCGATCCGCACAAGGAGACGAACATGAACAAGCACCACACCGTCACCCGCCGCACGTTTGTCTGTGGCACGGCAGCGGCCGCCCTTCTCGGGCTCGCCGCATGCAGCAACCAGCAGGCCAAGGAGGAGGCGGCCGACGCCACGACCTCCGGCAGCACGTTGGGGCTCTCCGTGGTGGGCCTCTCCTGCATCGACCCCTACAACGTGCAGGACGACACCGACATCTCCGTGTGCCGCCAAGTGTTCGACCCGCTCGTGACCTATGACTTCCAAAAGGACGAGGTGGTCCCCTGCGCCGCCGAGTCCTGGTCCGCCAACGACGACGGCACCGTCTTCACCTTCAAGATCCGCGAGGGCGCGACCTTCCAGAACGGCGACAAGGTGGACGCCGCCGCGTTCCAGCGCGGATGGAACCGGCTCGTGAACCCGAAGACCATGGACAGCCCGAGCGCCGTGGCGAGCGCGCTCTCCGCCGTGAAGGGCTACCAGGACGTGCTCGACGGCAAGGCCGACGAGATGGAGGGCCTCGCCTGCCCGGACGAGCACACCTTTGAGGTGACCCTGTCCGAGCCGTTCTTCGAGTTCCCGATGATGTGCACGCTGATGCAGACGGCCCCCGTGCCGCAGGCGGCGCTCGACGACCCCACGACGTTCTTCCACTCCCCCATCGGCAACGGTGCCTACCAGATCGACGGCGAGTGGGTCGACGGCCAGTATGTGAACCTCAAGGCCTACGCGGGCTACACCGGCGACCCCAAGCCCTCCGTCGAGAACCTGCACATCATGATCCAAAAGGACGTGGACACCGGCTACCGCGAGTTCCAGGCGGGCAACGTGGACTACTGCGACGTGCCCACCGCGCAGATCGCGAGCATCAAGAAGGAGTACGGCGAGTCCGAGGACGGCTACACCATCACGCCGGGCCACCAGCTGCTGATGGGGACGATGCCCGCCGTGAGCTACCTGGTGTTCAACCTGGACGACGAGGCGCTCAAGGACGAGCACCTGCGCCAGGCCATGAGCCTTGCCGTCAACCGCGACAACCTCGTGAACACTGTGCTGCAGGGCTCTGCGGCTGCGGCCGACAACCTGGTCCCGCCGGCGTGCCAGGGCTACAAGGAGGGCCAGTGGGCCTACTGCGCCTACGACGTGGACAAGGCCAAGGAGCTCGTGGCCCAGTACTACCCGAACGGCACCCCTGAGCTGGCGTTCCTGTACAACGCCGACGGCGGCCACGCGGACACGGTCCAGGCCATCGCGGCGGACCTCCAGGCCGCCGGCATCAACGTGAAGCTGGAGAGCCTGGAGAACGCGGCGCTCCAGGAGCGCATCAACGACGGCGACTTCCAGATCGTGCGCACGGCGTCGCTCGCGCAGTACCCCTCCATCGACGACATCCTGCGCACGCTCTGCTCGTCCACGGGCGCGGACAACTCCGCCCACTATGAGAACGACGAGGTCAACGCGCTGCTGAGCCAGGCGCGCGGCACGTCCGACGCCACCGAGCGCACCGCCCTCTACCAGCAGGCCAACGCCATTGTGGCCGAGGCGTGCCCGTACGCGCCGCTGACCTTCTCGACGCTCCGCAAGCTGGGCTCGAGCAAGATCAAGGAGGCCTACGTGGCCCCCAACCGCGCACAGAGCGACGCGGCTTGGCAGACAGAGGCCTAGGACGCAATCACTCGCCGCGGCCGGCGGGGAGAAGGCCGCGGATCAGGTCGTCGATCGCAGTGGCGATGTCGCCCGCACGGCGCCACTCGTGCTCGACCACCACGGTGGACGTCACCGCCATCACGCCGTTCACGATGAGAGAAGCCCACTGCCACTCGTCGTTGAGGAGGGCGGCGCCCAGGGAAAGCGCAAAGCAGCACCAGAACACGAGCCGCATGCCCTCCCAAAACTTGCGGCGCCGCTCGCACCTGCGAGCCTGCTCGCGCAGCTCCTGCTCGTCGCCCTCCACTGCCCGGACCCGGGGCTTCTCGGCCACGGGGCTCGGGCAGTGCTCGGGGTCGCAGATCCACGCCGCGCAGTAGAGCGCGGTGCACGCGGACCGGAACGACCGCGCCACCATCGCCGTCATGAGCCCATAGGCCGCCGCTCCGCACCCGACGCCGATGCCGAGCGGCAGCGCCAGCCCGAGCAGCCCCTCGTACCCGGCCAGCAGCGGGACCGTTGCGCCCGCTCCCAGCACAAGGGACACGCCGGTCACCGTGCCGCGCTTCTCGTTCCAGCGGAAGGCCGACACGAACTCCCCCTGCGCCTCCTCGGTGAGCGCCTCCACGGCCGGCTCGCGCCCCTCGGCGATGCGCACGAGGGCGAGCAGCTCGTCGCGGTGCAGCTCGTCGGCTGCGGCGTCGAGCCCGCGGGCGACGCGGTCCTCGCGCGGCGAGAGCCCGTGGGCGTCGAGCCAGGCCATCACCTGGTCCACGGCCTTGTTGGATGCGGTTCCGTCCGGTCCGAGCACAGGACTCCCCTCAATCAACGTCGATTCAAATGATAAAGCATAGCGAGTCCGGGCAAGAACTCCTGCCCGGTCCCTGGAGGATACGGGCTGGACACAGGAGCGGGCCGGGGCGCTACAGGTCCTTCACGTACACCCGCGACTCCTCGCCTTTGACGTTGGGCATCGTCGTCAACAGCCGGTACCCATGCTTCTCGTAGAGGCCCACGTGCCCTGTGGAGATGTGCGTCCGAGCGGCCCCGGCCATCTTCGCGCGCCGCTCGGCCTCGCCCAGCAGGCGACCCATGCAGCCGCGCCCGCGATAGTCCGGCGACGTGTACACGTAGCCGACCCAGGGACCCAGATCCGTCGGACGGATGTCGTCCTGCGGGGCCAGCGTGCAGAACGAGACGAGCCGCTCGCCGTCCACCAGCATCAAAATGCGGGTGCCCTCGCCGAGAACCGCCCCGAGCGCGCCCTCCGCGACCATCTCGGCCAGGTGCTGGCCGGCCGACCAGTCGCACCGTTGCAGCTCGGCGAGCCAATGGGCTCGATCCGGCGATTCGTGAAGCTCGATGATGTCCATGGGTCCTCCGCGTGTCTGGGTGGCAAGCTTACCCGACCACTTGTAGCGCAACGCGGCCGTGTTGTCCCAGCGCCTGTCATCGACGAACCGTCGCATTGTGTTCCCGGGTAACGATTGCGGCCGCAACCCGTGCGCGGCATGGGTTCGCCGGATCGGGAAACGCGACCCGTGCGGCGCACGGCTCGCGCGCCCCGGATAGGGCAACCTGTGCGGCGCGTCTCTCGGGCTATCCGATCGGCTCGACCCGTGCGTGGCACTGGTTACTTAGAACGAGAATCGCGACCTGTGCGTGGCACGAGTCCGAGGCGGGCGACCTGTGCGCTACACGAGTTCCCCGGATCGGGAGCCCCGACCTGTGCGGCGCACGATCAGAGGGAGCCAACCTGTGCGGCACACAATCGGACGCGATTCGACGCCGACTACCTGTGCGCGGCATAGGTCAGCACCGACAACCTGTGCGCTGCACGAGTTCCCCGGATCGGGAAACGCGACCTGTGCGGCGCACGGCGCGAGACGGACGACCTGTGCGACTCACAGCTCGCGCGCCTCGGATAGAGCAACCTGTGCGGGGCACCATTCGGATTCTCCGATCGGCTCGACCTCTGCGGCGCACGAGTCCGCGCGAACGCCACGCCGCCTCACCCGATCCGGTACCGCTTGCCGTCTCGCTCGACCTCGCCGTCGCGCACCATGGCCGCCAGCTCGCTCGACAGCACGCTGCGGTTGACGCTCAGGTAGTTCGCCAGGTCGCCCTGCGTCACCGGCAACGTGACCCAACCCTCCGAGTCTGTTGGCAGGGTCGCAAAAAGCGAACGGAGCCGCCCGCGAACCGTGCGCGGCGCCGTGTGGAGGGCGCGCTGCGACAGGCGCACGTTGCGTTCGGCCGTCAGGCGCATCAGGTTGCGGAGCACCTGCGCCGCCGCCGAATCCCCCTGCTCCAGCGCCTGCCGCCACAGGTGGTCGACGGACAGCCACGCCACGACGCTCGGCTCCACGGCCGTCGCGTCCACCATCAACGGCCGGTCGCCGAGCATCGCGTAGGCCTCGCCAAAAGAGTCGCCCGGTGAGGCCCAGCCCATCACCGTGACATCGCCCGCGTCGCCAGGTCCCTCCATCAGCACGCGACCGGCAAGCACGATGCCCACGCGCGAAACCCGTTGTCCCGCGCGCAACAGTCGCTCGCCCTTGTCGTAAGCGCGGGTGCGCACCTGCAATTCCCGAGCCAGCACGTCTGCGTCCTCGTTGGCGACGCCCTCGAACAGCTGGACGTCAGCAATGCGCAGTGATTCCATACAGCCCCCTGTCTGTTGGGATCCCAACACCCTACCCGAGTCCTTGCAAGTACGTTCGGCCAAACGCCCGCCACAACGAGAGGGGTCGCCATGACCGACCAAGAGCGCGACGACATCGTCGCGGAGGTGAGGGAACTGCTCGGCACCGACATGTTCTGCTTCCAGTGCGAGCAGACCGCCAAGGGCACCGGCTGCACCGTGCGCGGCGTGTGCGGCAAGACCGCCGAGACCGCAGACCTGGAGGACCAGCTCACCGGGGCGCTCATCGCGTTCGCCCGCGTGGTGCACGACGCCGGCGTGGAGCGCCCGTGCGCCCACGCGTCGCTGCCGATGATCGAGGGGCTCTTCACCTGCGTCACCAACGTGTGCTTCGACCCGGAGGCCGTGCGGGAGATAATCGCGCGCATCCATGAGCGGGTGGAGCACGTGGCCGAGAGTCACTGGCTGGATCCGGCCGACTACCAGGACTTCTCGATGGCCTCCCTGTGGGGCGCGCCCGAGGACGTGCGCTCGCTCAAGAGCCTTGTCCTCTTCGGCCTCCGCGGCATGGCGGCCTACGCCTATCACGCGCGAGCGCTGGGCTACGATGACCAGTCGGTGGACGACTTCTTCTTCAAGGCGCTCTACGAGACCTCGGCGACGGACGACCCCGACAAGCTACTCGCGCTCGCGCTGGAGACCGGCCAGACCAACCTGGCCTGCATGGCGCTGCTCGACCAGGCCAACACGCAGACCTACGGCGACCCGGAGCCGCGCCAGGTGGAGCTCGTCGTGGAGCCGGGTCCCTTTATCGTCGTGTCCGGCCACGACCTGCACGACCTCTCGATGCTGCTGGACCAGACCGACGGCACCGGCGTGAACGTGTACACGCACGGCGAGATGCTCCCGGCCCTCGCCTACCCCGAGCTGCGCCGCCACCCGCAGCTCAAGGGCAACTTCGGCACCGCTTGGCAGAACCAGCAGAAGGAGTTCCAGGACATCCCGGCGCCCGTGCTCTTCACCACCAACTGCCTGATGCCGCCCCGGGCGAGCTACGAGGACCGCGTGTTCACCACCGAGTGCGTGGCGTACCCCGGCCTCGTGCACATTGACGCCGACGAGAACGGCCACAAGGACTTCTCGGCGGTAATCGAGAAGGCCAAGGAGCTGGGCGGCTATCCGGAGGCCCACGCGTTCACGGGCATCAACGGCGGCACGCAGGTGACCTGCGGCTTTGGGCGCGAGACCGTGCTCGAGCAGGCGCCGGCCATCGTGCAGGCCGTGAAGGACGGTCAAATCAAGCACTTCTTCCTGGTGGGCGGCTGCGACGGCGCGAAGCCGGGACGCAACTATTTCACCGAGTTCGTCGAGAAGACCCCCCAGGACTCCGTGGTGCTGACGCTGGCCTGCGGCAAGTACCGCTTCAACGACCTCGACCTGGGCACCGTTGCCGGACTGCCGCGCCTGCTCGACATGGGCCAGTGCAACGACGCCTACGGCGCCGTCCAGGTGGCCGTGGCGCTCGCGGACGCGTTTGGCTGCGGCGTGAACGACCTGCCGCTGAGCTTCGTGATCAGCTGGTACGAGCAGAAGGCCGTGGCCGTGCTGTTGACGCTGCTATCGCTCGGTATCCGCGACATCCACCTGGGGCCGAGCCTGCCGGCGTTCACGAGCCCGGACGTGCTCAAGGCGCTGCAGGACAACTTTGGCCTGACCACCATCAGCGCCGTGGACGAGGACCTGGCGGCGATGCTGGGGTAACGGAAGGTCCTGTTGAGCCGGCGGCCGCAGCTTTGCAGGGCTGCGGCAGCCGGCGTCACGTTTGAGGCGGGTGCCGTCCCCGTCCAAGCGACGAACCGTCGCTACTCCACCAGCCGCACCACCTCGTCGCACTGGGCGAGCAGCCCGTCGTCATGGGTGACCAGGAAGGTGACGTGGTCCGACCTGAGGGTGCGCAGCAGCTCCTCGACGTCCCGGCGGCCGTCCTCGTCGAGGGCCGCAGTGGGCTCGTCGAGCACCACCACGTCTGGGCGCTTGAGGAGCGCGCGGGCGATGGCGACCTTCTGGCGCTCGCCGCCCGACAGGCCCCCGTCCCCGCCGGTGACGGGGCGGTCGAGGCCGTCCTCCCGCACGAGCCTCTCGGCCCCCAGCCGGCGGAGCAGACGCTCCGCCTCGACCCTATCGGCGCCGGGCGCGAGGAGCGAGACGTTGTCCCGGAGCGTGCCCTTCACCATCTCGGGAGCCTGCTCCACGAAGGCGACGGTGCGTTCCCGCAAGGCGTATTGATCGACGGACTCGAGCGGGACGCCGTCGTAGGACACGCGGCCGCTGCGGCAACCCTCGAGGAGACCGGTCAACACGTCCATGAGGGTCGACTTGCCGCAGCCGTTGGGGCCGGCCACGCCGTAGACCCTCCCGCGCTCGAAGGTGTGGGTGAGCCCGCCGAGCAGGACGCGCTCGCTCCCGGGGTGCGTGGCGGTGAGGCCCTCCACGGCGATCTCCCCCACGTGCTCCGGCACCGCCTCGCCCCGGGGCTCCTCTGGCTCCGCGGCGAGGTCGCGCAGGTGCTCGTAGTTCACGCGGGCGGACTGGTAGTCGTGGCCGAAGCCGGCAAGCGACTCCACAGACGAGGTCATCGTGGAGAAGTAGCCGTAGGCGGTGGCGACGAAGCCGGCGGCCATGCGCCCGGAGGAGACCTCGACGACGGACACCCAGAGCAGAAGCCCGAGCGCGACGGCGCCGGCGAGGCCTGACGCCAAAGAGAACCTGCCGCCCACCATGTTGGCCTCGTACATGGAGGACCGCAGAGGCGTGTAGGCCTCCCGCATCCGGGACTCCGACCAGCCGAAGAGGGAGTGGCGCCTGACGAACGGAGCGTCCCTGAGCTGGGAGAGCATGCAAGCGGAATACCCGGAGAGGTCCTCCATGAAGTCGGAGTTCGCGGCGTGAATGCGCTCGCCGAAGGCGCCGTAGAGGAGGCCCGTGGCCACGGCCAGAGCGGCACAGACTAAGGAGAGGCGCCAGTCGATGGCCGCCAGGATCGCGACCGTCACGGCCAGGGAGCCACCGTTTTGGATGAGCCCCGTCACCGACTGCAGGAAGAAAACCGTGAGGTCGTTGGTGTCCGTATCCAGCCGCTTGCGCCAGAAGGACGGGTCGAAGCCCTCGAAAAAGGCGGGGCGGAGTCTCTGGATGTGCATGGTGGCGGTGACGTCCAGCTGGAACGACGAGTCCGCCTGCAGGTAGGTGTAAAGCAGGGTGCCGCGGTAGCCGGCGAGCGCCGAGGAGGTGCCGAGGGCGGCCACCAGCGCGCAAAGGACGCCCGCAGCCCCGGCGCCGGCTCCTCCAGCGAGCAGCGAGTTAATCGCGCTGCCCACCAGGAACGGGGTCGCGAGCCCGAGAAGCGCCTGCAGGAAACAGGCCACGACGTAGCGCACGAACATGCCCCGATCCACGATGCTTCGCCAGCAGTACGAGAACAGTTCCTTCATGGCTACCACCTAAGCCACTCCGCATTCGTGCAGCCTCAACTTGACCTGTATGTTGATCACATACGCAAGCCTTCGTCACCTCGAAGGTTTCGAAATCAACTGCAATCTTTGATGAATCTTGCAATAACCATCCTACCTAGAGACACATACAGCAAGCTTTTTACTTTGAGACATGTTCATCTCGGGCCTGTGAACTCCGTGAAAAAATCGAACGGTTCAGCTCATCTTGGAGGCTCTTCGTGAACTCAGGATCATCTGGCGGTCTAGGGCTTGGCAGTGACCTGGTTCAAAGACCCTCGTCACTGAGCCTCGAACCCCTTATGCACCATCACTTGCACCACCTGCCCGCCTGCCAAGATCGCAATCGTTCGGGGCGCTCTGACACTGTGTTCTGCGTGGCTTCCACGGGCTGCAACACGTGCTTGCACGAGCGAGCGCGCCGGACACTGCTAGTCGAAGCTTGCTGAGCGGCGTTTGCCCGGTGGACAGGAGACGGTAGTAGGCTTGCATCGCCACATGGGCGGGCGTCAACAACGTCTTGGCACTGAACAGCTAGCGGGACGCAAGATACCTCGCCAGCTGCGGAGACGCGACAGCCACATCACCACGGGTCGTCGCCACAAGCAGCCCCTTCTCGATAAGCTTCGCCCGAGCCTTGGTCAGCGACGACGACGGCCTACCCAACGACGCGGACGCCTCCGAAAAGCTCACCGGGCCGACACCACCCTCACGAGCCACGGCTTTGAGAAGCTCAAGCTGGTACGGAGGCACACCGTGCAGCATCGGGACAAGCACCGCGCTCTCAAAGCCTTTCTCGGCCTCCGCGATACCAGCTTGCGCATCCTGCTCCTCGACGGCCCCGACCCCACCGAGCCGCCGTCGCGCAGCCTGCCAGGTGTAGTAGCCCACCAGCTGCACCATGAACGGATGTCCCTGGGTGGCCTCTGCCATGGAACGCACAAGCTCCTTGCTGGCGAACATGGCGTCCTTACCGTCCATCGGCATCGAGAGAAATCATCGCGCTTTATAACCTTCTATCACCGTTTATAACTCTCTATCACCCTCCCGTCAGATCGCCGTGACAGAGAAGGCCAGGCAATCGCGACAGCGCTCGGCTGTCCGTCCGGACAGGTTTCAGCCTTTCTTTCGTTATCATTATTCCCATTGAAACCACTGTCGAAAGGACTCAGATGCGCAAGCTTCTCGTTGGCGTGGTGGGGCTTTCCCTGCTCACGTCCGTGCCATTCATCACCGCGTGTGGCTCGAACGCGGCTATGGACGCAGCCCAAGCTGAAGCCGAAGAGAACAAGGTGGACTACGCGGACGACGAGGCCATGAGCATCATCGCGTCGGGCCTCGAGGCTCGCTCCAAGAAGATTGACGACATGACCGCTCAGCTCGGCACGAACCTGTTCGACAACGAACAGATGCTCGCCGTCGTGAACAGCGAGCTCGACATCACCAGCCAGCTCAAGAACCGCCAGTTTGAGGACACCGTGCTGCAAGCCGACGTGCTCTCATACATCAACCTCCTCCAGCAGCAGCTTGACGTCATCGACACCTACTCCATCGACTCCATGGAGTACGCGGACAAGTGGACGTCCGTCTACGACGAGCGCTCCTCACTCCTGAAGAAGTTCGTGGACGAGTACGGCCTGACCGTCGAAGGCGAGAGCGCGCAATCCGGGCTGCAGGAGATCGTGCGCAACGCCAACGCCGTCAACGAGAAGGCCGACGAGCAGAAGAAGGTCGATGCCATCGTCAACGGCCTCACCTGGGACAAGACCGATGACGGTTACGGGTACTACACCTACACGTGTGTGCTCGAGAACACGTCCGACCTGACCTTCAGCAGCTTCAACCTTACCCTTGCGCTCTATGACGCGGAGGGCGTCCGCATGGGAGAGACGTGGGTCGGTAGCTCAACCGCCTGGCAGCCAGGCGAGAAGGTGCGCTTCGAAGCGGCCAGCGACATTGACGCCGCCGAGGTCAAGACCGAGGTCGACTGGTACGAAGTCGCGTAAACGAGGGACAGGCACGTTGAGGGGCGCGGCGGTCGGGGTCTCCTCGACCGCCGCGCCTTCTTCTCGGAAGGGCACTCGGCCCTGGCCGTTGTCTCACCGCTCAGATGGCTGCCAACGCAAAAGACCCCGAGTCTCATGACCCGGGGTCTCATCAGATGCCTTGACTCACCAGCCAGTCAAAGTCACGCCACCTCGACAGGTGCCTACTACCAATTGGCGCACCGGAGCGCCCAGGTGCTTAGCGTGCGTCACCCTCCTGTAGAGAAGAACCCCGCACTTCGACCGGAACGAATCCAGAGCTAGACAGGCTTCATCCTCCAGAGATCTCTCACTTGCTCTGCAGGCTGTCCATCCAAGCGTTTTCAATCACCTCACCGTCATCGAAAGAGGCTCCAAGATACCGGAAGCCATCAATCCACACGTCACTTCCGGCCATCCCAAAATCGAACGACCTCCCGTCCGGGAACGCCAGCACGATCATCTTCGCGTCCACGCCCGAGAAGTCCGTCGTCGCCTCTGGAGAGCAATAGAGGTCCCGGGAAAGTACGATATTGCAGACCGCGCGCAGGACGGCCGACGACTGGGACGGAGACAGTAGCTTTTCGGATCCCGAACCATCAGAGCAAACGGCCACGGCGCACTCGTCTCCCTCTTGGAGCCTAGCGGCGAGTTCAGCCAAAACGTCATCCCCCGCCCGTACCCTTGCGGCGAGCTCAGCCGCAAGGTCGCTGTGACCTTCGGAGGCAGCGCGAGAGTCGCTGGAGGCAATCACCGACGGTGCCCCGGCGTCGCCCGGATCGCGTGTCGTCTTGGGCTGGCTAGCCAGAATCGCAACTGACGCGGCGAGCACACAGCCGCACGCTAGAACAACAAGGGGTCGCTTGCACTTCACTTTGACTCCATGACAATCAGCGACGAGCACACATCACCCCCTAGCGTTCTCTTCAGCGCCCCGGGGCTCGAGTCCCTCGCAGTCACCCAGACCTCCACAATGTCGCCGGACACCAAGTTCGATGCGTCGACCTTCATGCTCCCCTTCATGACTTGACAACCGGGCTCGTAGCGCACCCTCAGAGCGGGGTCACCGGTCAGGGGCTGCTCCGAGAGATCGCGGCCAACGAGCCCCCAAGGGTAGAGAGCCATAACCCGAACGGGCACACTAAGGGAGCTGTTCCATCCCTTTGACTCCGCGCTCGAGAGCAACTGTGAACCAACCATCAGAGCCAGTAGAAGCCCAGTCGCAATGCCAGCAGAGACCGCCAGGAACACGGCGCGTTTAGCCTTCATTCGTACCTCCAGCTTCGGATGCTTGGACTCGGACCGCAAAGCGTGGATCTGCGCGATTTCAGATTAGCTTCATATCACGGTTTAAATCGCTCAGAAATCCCTCAAAGACCCCGCGATGTACCCGCAGTCCGCGCGAGCCGGGTCCCCTCAGAGCACGATGCGGCACTCGGTCCTGTCTCCGTCCCGCCGGATGCGCACGTCACCGCCGAGCAGCTCTGTGTACTCCTTGACCACGGCCATGCCGATGCCCGTGGAGCCGTCCGACCCCGCGTGGAAGCGGTCGAACGCCCGCCGCAGGTCCTCCTCGGCCGGCTCCTCGCCGTCGTCGCGCACCGACACGACCACGCGGGCCCCCTCGACCCGGGCGGAGACCTCCACGGCCGTGCGGGCGTGGCGCACGGCGTTCCGCAGGACATTCGTGAGCACGGAGAACAGGAGCCTCGGGTCGGCGTCCAAGGGCAGCCGCTCGGGCATCGACGGCACAAGCGCGACGCCCAACGCGGCCGCCTCCGGGGCCAAAAGCCCCAGCGCGTCGTAGAGCTCCTCCCGCACGTCGAGCGGCCTCGGCTCCGGGAGCACCGCGCCGGCGTCGGCCTTGGAGAGGGCGAGGATGTCGTCCACCAGCGCTCTGATACGCCCCAGCTCGCCGTCCACCACGGCGAGCGCCTCCTCCTGGCCGCAGAGGCCCTCCCGGAGAGCCGCCACATGGCCGCCCGCGATGGAGAGCGGCGTGCGCAGCTCGTGGGCGGCGTTGGCGAAGAGATCGGCCGCTCGCGCCTGGGCCTCAGCGACCTTGCGGAGGGCCCACCAGGCGAGGGCGCCCAGCGTGGCCACGAAGACGGCGGACACCGCCAGGAGCTGCCCGGCGGTGTCCCGCAGCGCTCTGAGGGCCGCGCCCACGTCCGCCACTAGGAGCTCCGCCGTGCCGTCACCCGCGTCCCGGCACAGGAGCACCACCGCGCCGTCGCCGAGCCGAGCCCTGGCCACCTGCGACTCGGCCGGCAGCCCCTGAGCCGCGCAGTGGCGCAGCGCCACGGAGACCGCGGCCGACGGGAAGCTCGACCCCTCCGTCGCTTGCCAGAACGGGTTCCCCGGGTCGGCGGGGACGGCCTGCACCTCCACGGGCACGCCTGTCTCCTCGGGGTCCCACTCGCCGGCCGCATACTGCGCCACGACCTCCTCCGCCCGGCGCCAGAGGACCTCCTCCTGGGTCGCGGCGAAGAGGCACACGAACGCCACGCAGCCGAGCGCGGCTGCAGCCACCACGAGCGCGACGGGGCGCAGGGAGGCCCCTCCCTTGGCCGGCGCCACGACCCTCACGACCTGTCCGCGAGGCGCCAGCCGAAGCCCCACACGGTCTCGTTCACCCAGTCCGAGCCTGCGTCCATGAGCTTGTGGCGGAGCCGGCGGCTCGCCTCCTCGGCGGCGCGGGTGTCGCCGGGCTCCCGCACGCCCCAGACCTCGGCCATGAGCTCCGCCTTGGAGACGGCGGCGCCCGGCCTCGCGAAGAGGTAGGAGAGCAGGCCGTACTCGGTGGGCGTGAGCGCGAGAGCCCGGCCATCGACGCTGGCCTCGCGGCGCACCGGGTCCAGCGCGAGGTTGCCGAGGGCCGGCGCGGCCTGGAGGGAGGCCCTCCTCAGGAGCGCGGATACCTTCGCCATGAGAAGCTCAGGCTTGAAGGGCTTGGTCACGTAGTCGTCGGCGCCGAGGCGCAGACCCCGACAGAAGTCCCCGTCGCCGTCCCGGGCGGTGAGGAGCACCACCGGCACCTGGGAGGTCGCGCGGAGACGCCGGAGGGCCTCCACGCCGTCGATGCCGGGCATCATCACGTCCAGCAGCACCAAGTCGCAGGGCCTCTCGCGGAACGCGGCCAGCAGTTCCTCACAGGTGCCAAAGCCGACGGCCTCGTGGCCCTCCCGGGTCAGGAAAGCCTCGAGCACCAGGCGCACCTGGGGCTCATCGTCGGCGAAGTACACACGGGCCATGATTACCTCGGAGGGACGGTGCGGTCAGAGCGGCACGTCACGTTTGCGGCAGATTCTGAAACGATTCTAAACCATATCGGCGCAAAGCCGCCCGCAGGAAGTGCCTCGCCGCTGATGACACACCAGGGGTCGCGGACGCTGTCGGTGTCGATGCCGCTCTCGCACACGACATCGGAGGCGGACTGCGACATCTCGCAATCCCACGTCGACGGGCCCATGGAGCCGCTCAGAACACCTATGGCGCAGCCCGGCTGCTTGCACTCGACGGCGGTGCGGCGGAGACCTCTGAGGCCGGGGTAGGCACCCGTCCTGGACGGTCATGGTCCCTCACCTCATCAATGCGGTGGATGCTATCGGCCCCTCGCACGAACGCAGCTCTTTATCCCGCGCGTTTTTTCCAGGAGCGGCCCTTCTTGTCCAGACCGTTCCGGTCGTGCCCCTCGCACTCAGCGTCGCGCCTGCTCGGCAAATAAACGGCGCAACCTGTTCTGGCTCCGATTCCCTACAGTGGCATACGCCAAGATCAGACATGAAAACAGGCCGCTCGGGGTTGCCCGAACGACCTGCGGTTTCTCTGGTGGCGGGGAAGGGAGTCGAACCCCTGACACGCGGATTTTCAGAGATTTTATCTATTGCGTTCCCTAATTCGAACTTATTGCGAGTCCCGTGAACCGGTTCGAGTCCTTACGACACCGCTACGACAAAAACTCCCTTAAATGCCTCTTTCCCGCCTGCATGCAGTAACACGTTAAATCGCCACAAGCGCACTGAAGGCGCCAAGACGGCGCACGTTGTCGGACGACGTTTCTGCCGGATTTGCAGGGTTAACGCGTAATCCGTGCAGGGACGTGCAGGGAAAAGAGGTTAACTTTTGGAAAAGGTATACACGCGGACGCGCGTCAAGAAGATCCAGCGAGGCGGCCGAACCGTCTTCGTGGGATACGCCGCCCGCAAGGACACGGACCGCTGGCGCGAGAAGGAGCACGTGCTCAAGGCCCGCACCGAGGCCGAGGCCAAAGCCGAGCTCGCGGACTGGTGCATGGAGCTCGAGATGCAGGAGGCCATGAACCGCACGCGCGTGTTCCCGCGCTGCCAGGCCCTCGTCGCCGACTACGTGGACGCCTTCGTCGACGAGCTCGAGATGTCGGGCCGCATCGAGCCGGCCACCGTGCGCAGCTACCGCGGCAGCGCCCGGCTGATCCGCTCGCAGTTCGAGAGGGTGCCGCTGACCGCCCTCACTTCGGACGATATCCGCGCCTGGGAGAGCGGCCTCATGGCGGACGGCAAGTCCTCAAGCACGGTGACGAAGGCCCACGGCCTTCTCAAGCAGGCCTTGTACCGCGCCGTCGAGCGCGGGCAGATCGACCGCAACCCCGTCGAGACGGTGCGGCCGCCCAAGAAGGTCAAGAAGAAGCCGGGCATCAACGCGCTCGACACCCAGGGCCGCAACGAGATGCTCGACGCCCTGTCCCACATGACGATGACCCCCGTGGTCATGGCCGCTCTGGTCGCACTCTTCACCGGCATGCGCGGGGGAGAGGTCTCCGGCCTGAAGTGGGCCGACGTCGACTTCGAGCACGGCATCATCTGGGTCCGCCGTGCCATCGCGCTCGGCAAGGGCGGCGCCTACGTCAAGCTCCCCAAGACGGACCGCGGCCGGGACGTCGTGCTCCCGTCAAGCTTGGAGAAGCTGCTGCGTGAGTGGCGCGCCATCCAGGTCGAGGAGTTCCAGGCGGCCGGCGCCACGTGGTCACGCGACGAGTACGTCCTCGGCAGCCCGGGCGCCTTCCTGCACCCGAGCGTGCTCAGCCGCAGCTGGGCGACCCTGGCCATGTCCATCGGAATCCTTGGCACCGAGGGGCGAGTGCCCACGTTCCACGATCTGAGGCACACCTGGGCGACCATGTACCTGGCCGCCGGCGGCGACGTCAAGACGGCCGCGTCGAACCTCGGGCACGCCAAGCCGTCCATGACCTTGGACGTCTACGCCTCCCAGGACCCCGACGCCAAGCGCCGTGCCGCGGACCTCGTCGAGAAGGCCATGCGCGGAGGCGACCGCGACCTGCGGGGCGACCTCGAGACCTCGGACGAGCCTCTCGTCATGCCCCGTCGCAAGCGTGCGTAACCGCACGCCACCGGTGCCGGCCGCCTCGTTCGGCCGGCACCCCACTCGCCCCCGAGCACCCCCCATCGTCTAGGAGCAGCTATGCAAAAGCCCGCTTTCACTCCAGTCCACTGCAAGAGCGGTGTCGGTAAGACCATGACCGCTCTCTACGTGGCACAACAGCTCCGCAAGGAGCACCAATCCCCGTGCAATCGACGTCGACCGGCTCCATCGGTCTTCGTCCCAGTCATCGTTGGCCGCCCCATGGCGGCCGGTAAGGAGCGTTAAATGCCAACGCCGCATGTCATCGGAATCGTCAGCTACAAGGGCGGGGTCGGCAAGAGCACGACCGCAGTTGCCCTCGCCTCCTGTCTCGGCGCAGCTGGCCAAGTCCCCGTCATTCTGGACGCCGACGGCCAGCAAGACTCCAAGGCCTACCGCGACGAGGCTATCGCCGGAGGTAAGGGGTTCATTTGCCCAGTGGCCAGTGTGAGCCCTGAGACCATCGATGCGCGCCTCAGCGAAATCGGCGAGGTTGCCGACTATGTCTTCCTCGACTGTCCCCCGGACGTGCACGTTTTCTCGCCGCTGATCACCCGTTGCGAGATGGCAATCGTGCCCACGACCCCGAGCAAGGCGGACTACAGAGGCGCAAAGCGCGTCATTGAAGTGCTCTCGGACTTTGGCATCCCGTACGGAATGCTTGTCACGCGCTCGGAGCGGCGTAGGATGGACCGCCGCATTGCCGGGTGGGTAGCAAGGGATCGCATCGATGTCTTCGACACGGTCATCCCTGACCGTCAGTTCGTTCGCGAGATCTTCGGGGAGCCCTTTAAACCGAAGCAGCTTCACGAGCTTCGCTACGACAGGCTCACCGTTGAGCTGGAAGAGGTACTCGGTGAAACGACACAGTGAGGACTCTCCTCGAACTCAACTATCGCTAGATCGAATCAACGCCTGTCAGCGAGCTCTGGACGGTCTAGATGGGACAATCGCAGAACGCGCATGCGAGCGTCAAAAGGTGGCATACCGACTACCCAAACGCCTGCTTAACGACGCTCGCGCCTACGCCAAAGAACACGACACGACCGTGACCGCGCTCGTCATTCGCGGACTGCGCATCGTTCTCTACGGCCCCGACGCTTAGCCGGCTAGTGGCCTCCTCAAGACTAGGCCCCGTCATGACAGCGTTCAGACGCTGACATGACGGGGCCTAGTCTTCAGGAGGCGCTTTCCAAGAGCGCCAGCCGGCCACGCTCCCCTCCGCGACCCGGGTACAATGGTTCAAAAGAAGGGAGGACCCGTGGTCACCATCGAGCAGATCCAGGACGCCGTGGCCGAGGCCGCGCCCTCCCACAACGTGCGCGCCGCGTGGCTCTTCGGCTCCTACGCCCGCGGCGAGGCCGACGAGCAGAGCGACGTGGACATCGCCGTGGAGGGCGGGCCGGGCTTCTCGCTCTTCGACGCGCTCTTCCTGGAGGAGGCCCTGGAGGGCGCCCTCAACGTGCCCTGCGACGTCTCCAACCCCCGAGCCTTCAAGCCCCGCGTGCGCCGCGGGTTCGACGCCGACAAGCGGGTGCTCTATGAGGCGCATTGAGCCCGAGGAGGCCATGGTCGACGCCCCCGGCCACTGCCGCCGCGTCGCCGAGATGATCTCCCGCCACGCCATGGACGCCGACTCGTTCCTGGCGGACTACGAGTACCAGTACATGCTCACGATGGCCGTGCGGCAGGTGATCGAGCAGTCCAGCCACTTCCCCACCGAGTTCCGCGCGGCGCACCCGGAGGTGCCCTGGTCCAAGCTCAAGCGCCTGCGCAACGACTCGGCCCACGACTACGTGATGCTCGACAACGAGTGGGTCTGGGAGGTGGCGTCGGGCGACGTGCCGGCCATCGCCCGTATCCTCGAGGCCGAGCTGACGGCCCGCGGCGTCGACATCGAGGCGGAGCTACGCGATTCCGGCTTCATCCAGTAGCCCGCAGAACCCACCACAACCGAAGGGACCCCATGCCAACGACCATCGTCGTGGGCGACCTGCACCTCAAGGCCACCCGCGTGCTGCCCGCGCTCGACCGGCTCATCGACTCCGAGAAGGCCGACCGCGTCGTGTTCCTCGGCGACTACCTGGACGACTGGGACGCGACGCCTGAGGACTTCGAGCGCGAGTGCCGGGCCTTGGCGGAGTGGGCCGACGGCCGGCGCAAGCAGGGCCTCGACCTCGTGTTCCTGTTGGGCAACCACGACCTCGAGTACCTGCGGGGCGCGCAGGGGCCCGGCACCTGGGTCGAGCTGACGCCCTATTGCAGGAAGTTCCTCCACCGGCTCAACGTGCACGTGGCCGTGGAGGACCATGGGTGGCTGCTCACCCACGCGGGCGTGACGAGGGCCTGGGCGCGGCGGCAGCTCTACTGCGCACAGGGCACTCAGAATCCCTCGGCGGCCGAGGTGGCCGACGAGCTCAACTGGATGCTGAGCGGGAACGAGACGAACCTCCTCGCGATGGCCGGCCCCGGCCGCGGCGGGAGCCAACTCCCGAGCCCGCTCTGGGCCGACTTGGATGAGCTGCTCGCCGACCCGCTGCCGGGTGTGCGGCAGATCGTCGGGCACACGCCCGTGGACACGTGTGGAACGGTCAACGGCGCGAAAGAGCCCGACATCATCTTCTGCGACACGATGTCCACGTCGCCGGACGGCGAGCCTTACGGGGACGGCACAGTATTGGTGATTGACGAGGACGGAACCACAAGAAAGGCCGAGCTGACCCGATAGAGCCGGGTCCGCTCGGCCTTGTCTTCTGTCACGACGGCAGTCGCTTACGCCTTGAGCACGTGCTCAACGCCCTCCCAGCTGATAGCAGGGCGACCCGTGGCGCTGTATCCGAAGGGCGAGATGCCCGTGTCCAGGTTCGACACCATCGTCTCGAGAGTCCCATCGGCACCGACGCCACAGCTCAGCTGGACATGCAGCGTCCCGTCCTCATCACTTAGAGCGCAGACGGCACCCTCCGAGCCCTGCGCCATGATCCCGGTAAGCGTGCCCGTCCAGTCAATGGCCTTGTGACTGGAGTCGACCGGATTGAAGCGGAAGCGATAGTCCGCGCTCACATTGCCACCGAGCTCCGCCTCCGTAAAAGTGAGGTCCAGGGCAAGGACGGCGCCATCGTAGTAGTACGCGTCCGCAGCGTAGGTTGCCGTATACGAGGAACCGACCAAGCACCCCGGGAACGTCAGAACAGCGGGCTCAGCCGCCGTGACCACAGCCTCCTCCGATGTCACCGGAGCGGCCTCGGCCACCGGCAGCGCTTCCGTCACCTCGGACGCGAACTGTTGGTCGGGAGTTACATCCGCGGTGGTCTCGACGACCGCGGCGGGCTCTTCCGCGCTCGCACTCTTGGACATCGAGAGACCGCTGCCGATGCCCAGCCCGAGGTCCACGGCCAGCGCGCACCCGGCGGCGGCAACGATGATTCGGAGGTCTCGGGAGCGCTGTCGCCTCTTGATTGCCTTGGCGCTTGGGCCGTACAGCGAGGTGCCGCACTTGTGGCAGAACTCGTCCTCGATATTGACAGGCTCATGGCAGAGCGGGCACTCCATCGGACGGAACTCCTTGGCCTGGCTCAGTTGCTCTTCGTACTCGGGCGTCATTGCGCCCCCTTTCTTTGGTGATCAGTCACACGACGGCCTTAGGTCACGGCTCAGCTCTAGTAGTGGTTGTAGTGGTACTCCTTGACCTCTGTGCAGTACTGGGTCTCCTTGATTACCTTCGGGTTCTCAGCCGCCTTTGCGGCGCGCTCTGCGGCATCGAGCGCCTGGCTCGCCTTGGCACCGGCATAAGCGCTGACTCCGATGTTCACCACCGTTAGAAGCTGGTTGACCTTCTGCTCCTTGCGGATCGCCTCCTGCTCGGCCAGGATTTGGGCCTGCGAGAGCTCCATGCGTCTGCGATGGCACTCGGTGTCGTAGAGACGCACGGCCTCGCCAATGCTCTCGGCCTGGTAGTTGCGCACGTATCCCAGGAACGCCTCCGCTGCGGCCACGTTCACGTAATCGGGCGGGTACCAGGAGGCGCAGTCGGAGGCCCACTGCTCTCGAATGGCCTCCTTGTTGGCCTCAATCCTTTTCAGACAGCCGTTGGCTTCCGCATTGACGGTCTTAATCCGCGCGTTCTCCTCGGCCACCGACTCCGTGTCGACGTCATGCACCACCGCCTTGGCACGGAAGATCGCAGCTGTGAGGAACCGCAGGAAGAGCAACATGAGGACCGCCATCACGATGCCGATGACGACGTCGCCGACGAAGGGCGCGAAGCTCGGCTCCGGGTCGTTCCAGATGTTGTCTGGCTCCCAGTAGCTCCGCAGTCTCACCACCCGGCCGTACGAGTTCTGGAGCGTTATCGCTATGCCCATGAGATAGAGGGCGTAAAACGCCGCCAGCTGCCAGTACATGAACGGCGGCTTGGGCTTCTCGGGCTCGGGCTTGAGGCACCGGATTCGGCCTTTCTGCCGATCCTCTTCGGCGACCGCGGCTCTCATCTGGGACAAAAGGTCATGAGCAGTCACGAGACCCTGCAGGGTCTCCTCCCTCGTCATGGCAGGCATAGAACTCCTCGTCGGCGGGTTTTGAACGGACACGGGTTAGCAGTAGGTCTTGCACCACCAGTGCAGGCCCCACCGGACAGCGCGGTACGTCAGATACACGACCGCCGTGAGTACGGTGAGAATCAAGACAATGGCGAGGGCGATGACGAGGTGCCACCAGAGCGGCACCGGGAGGCTCGGGTCCAGCAGAAAGTCCGGTCGACCCTGAGCGCACACAATGTCACTGAGGGTGCCGGTGATGAAAGAGACAGGGATGCCAAGAAGGCCTGTGAAGCCCAAGAGGCAGACGACCAGGAATGTAGCGCCAGCCACGGTGCCCTTGGCCGACCCTTCGGAGCGTAGGCCCAGACACTGGTGCCAAATCTTCTCCGAACGGGAGAGCTCCCGCTTGGGTGGGGCAATACGGTCAGCGATTGTCGTTGCGACTCGGTCGGCCGCGCTAAAGAAGCTCATCTTCGTTCCTTTCTGATTCGGAGTTCAGGGCTATGCCACGCCCAGCGTGGCAAGGGTCTCCTGTGTAATTGCGAGCGCGTCGGCGCCCGTGCCGGTGCGGTGGTCGAGCTCCGCGTAGGTCGCGCCCTCGTGGATGCGAGCCAGGAACGCGTCCGCGTCCTCGAGAGACGCAGGCGCCCCGTCAATTTCGGCCGACGCGTAGGCGGGGTCCTCGCACTCGCGGTAGACGGTGCGCGAGACCAGCTGTCCGTCCGAGAGCCCGTAGAGGCGGTAGTCGTAGTCCGCGCTCCCCTTCCCCGTTAGGAAGTACGGGCGGCCGTCGAGCACGGTCACGCCCATGAGATTGCCTCCGCCGCCGCAGTGGGGCGTCTCCGTCAACAGGAGGCGAGCCTCGCCGTCCTGCACGCCCCACAGCTCGACCTGGTAGTCCACATAGTCGAAAGGCCCTCCGACGTCGCTCGTGGAGTAGGCCACGAGCAGCTCGTCGGTGCCGTCCAGATCGAAGTCAATGAGCTGGGCGTAGGCGAGGCCGGTGAGTCGCGTCGACGAGGTGTAGCCCAGGTCGAACGCCGTCTGGGTGGGCGCGCCATGCTGCTCAACCACCGTTTGGAGCGTGGCCGAGAGGACCTCGGCCGGTGTCGGCTCAGGATCAGGCTCGGCCTCGACGACGGTCCCCTCGGCCGGCAGAGACGGTGCCTCGACTTGGGCACCATCGCTGGTCAGGACGGTTGCCTCTGCTTGGGGCTCGGCCTCCTCGGCCAACCCGCCTGAGAGTGCGAACGTAAGAGAGAACGAAGCCGCGGCAATTCCGCAAAGGCATAGAGCGGCCTTGGGGGTCACGAGTGGATTGGACATCGGGGATCCTCTTCTTTGGGTGTCGTTTAGACGAGCAGCTGCTCGGTGGGAACGCTTGCACCGGTGCCCGAGCCGTTGAAGTCACGCTCAAGAGAAACCGTCGGCTCGCCGGAGTAGACGCGGACGACGCCGCTTTTGGAGCCGAGGCTCATATAGAAAATGGCCCCGACGCCGTCCGGGTAGACCACGACCTGGCCGGTAGTGGTCGCCGCTGACAAAGCCCAATCCTCTGATCGCGCACAAGCCCCATCAACCCAGCCGATCGAGGGTATGCCGTAGACCGAGAACGGGTCGAACTCCCGACCGCTTACCAAGTCGAAGTGGACGGACTCCTTGTTAGTCCAGTAGGGGCCTCCCCAACAGCCGCCATGGGTGACGAGAAGCGAGGCCAGGCCGTTGGCGAAATACGTGACCTCGATCTCGAGGGTCTCACCGCCGGAGGAGCTGGCAAACCCGGCCACCGACTCCCGTGCTCCTTGGACACGCGTGCTTACCAGCGCATTGAGAGCGTCGATTGCCGACCGATCCTCCCCGTCCGTATCGAACACGGGGTAGCTAAACTCGAAGTTAGGCTCCGCGCCGGTGACGGTCGAGTAGCTCAAGGTGGGGATACCAAGGGCTGTGGCAACGGCCTTCATGGCGTTTAGCCGCGGGTACTCCCGCGCGTCGACGACCGTACGACCGAAGTACTCGACGCCTGGATAAGTGCAAGCAGCTTCCGCAGAGTTGACGAGGATCTCCTTCACGTCTGCACCCGCCAACGCCGGGGCAGCTCCCCACACGAGCGCCGCAGTTCCAGCCACCATCGGAGCAGCCAGAGAGGTGCCACTGCCGTTGGCGTACTCCAGCGCGGAGCTCTCGACGGAGCCCTCCTCCTTGCCGTCTGTGCGGACAGCCTCGATACGCACGACGTTCACCCCGGGAGCAGCGATGTCCACCGCGGAGCCATTGTTGGAATAGGGAGCCATGAAGAACCGGCCGTCCTCAAACTGGCCATGCGATCCCACGTGGATGATACGCGCCCCAGCCTCGGACGAGGGATCTACGCTTCCATAAGGGGAGGTGCTCCGGGCGTCGATCGCCTCGTTACCTGCTGCGATACAGATAAGAAAGTCATGGCCTTCATCAAGAAGGCGCCCAAGCACCAGCTCGGCAAAACGCCCAAACGGCGCGAACGCATCGGCGAGCGCCGCCACATTCTCGCCCAGCAGCTCATTATCGCTTCGCAGCTTGTAGCGCTGGTTCCCTGCTTCGTCCTCCTCGGTCTCTTCCAGAGCGTTGCTCCAGAGCCCGTGCACTGGCACAAGGGACTGATTGATGACCGTACGATCCGCGGCTCTCACCTGTTGATAGATTCCAACGATAAATGCATAGGCAGTTCCAAAGGAAAGGCGGTCCCAGGCCGATATGCCGGCCTCCGCGTATTCCTCCTGCATGACAACCCTCAGGAAATCGCCCCCGAGTCCGTAGCAGTGGTTGTCATCCGCCGCGAAGACCGAAACGTCCGCATCGGGCGCAACCCCGTCTATGCCCTCCTCGCCGTGCGCCGCAGAGATAACGGATGCAACGCAGGTGGCGTGATCCGCGCGCTCAAACGTCTTCGCGTTCGAAACCTCGGCAAGTTCTTGGAGGCCTCCCGACATGCCCGAAAGCTCAGGATGACGAAAGGCGGCGCTCCCTTCGAAGACCGAGACGCGAGCCGCCTCCCCTAGGCTGAGCCCCGACCTCTCAAGACATCCCCACGCAGAGGGGAGCCCAGCGGCCTCAAGCGCCCAATCCCCAGCGCGAACGGGCTGTCCCCCGTACTGCCTAATGCTGGGAAGATCATCGGAGTACGCGCTGCCTTGAGCAGAGGCTCCATAGCAAAAGACGGCGTTGGGGAAAGCCATGGCACTTGAGCCCTCGGTTGTCTCACTTGCCGCGAGCAAAGTCTCGTACGACTGGGGTTCCCGCAGCTTTACCTGCCAGA
The DNA here is from genome assembly GCF_030067705.1 of Kribbibacterium absianum. Lineage (GTDB taxonomy): Bacteria > Actinomycetota > Coriobacteriia > Coriobacteriales > Atopobiaceae > Kribbibacterium > Kribbibacterium absianum. The sequence goes on along the minus strand of NZ_JASJEX010000003.1, from coordinate 300,548 downwards.
CGCCGAGCTCGGGAATCTCGCCCACGGCCTTCGCCTTGCCAGCATCGAAGAGCCCTTCAATTCCGACCTCGACCGGATTCGAGTCCGAAATGACCAACACCTCGTCGTCCATAAACAGGACGCCTGTTTCCTCGTCGAACGCCACGTGCTCGGGGTCTGGGCTGCGGAGGTAGACACCGTCCTCGAACTCGATCGTCTCGTCTTCCTCGGCCCACACCTCCGTCAGGTCGCAACCGCCCAGCGTGGCACCAAGCGCGCCGAACGCCACGGCCGTGCCGACGCCCAGTGCGCCGAAGAAGCCACGGCGTGACACCTTGCCGTTCTTGTTCTGTCCTTTGGTCTGCGCCTCAAGCGGCTCGCCGCACTTGCCGCAGAACTTCGCGCCGTCGCGCGTCTCCGCGCCACAGTGGGTGCACTTCATGATTGGCCACTCGCCTCCCGGGTCGGCGCACGGCCGTCCCTTAGTTTTCATTGCTCTTTTGATACTGAATGGGAGGCTGAAAGATACGTGGTTTTCGTTGTCTCTTATAAGAGCATTCGGTAATACCCATTGCATCTGCACAAGAAGACAGGGCAAGAAAGCGCAGGTGAGCCCACTGAGTGCCGTTCACGCCGCACAACCGCACCGCCGGCCGACCCACATGAGTCGCCCATTGCCCAGCCCGGTGTCTATTCCCTTTGCTTCTCATCTTCTGAAGGTAACTAAGTCGTTTGGTTCCTAGTTACCTGAAGGCACATCGACGCGAGTTTTCCGACGCTCAAACTGAGGGCCACCCCTAAGAGCGAGGAGGCTCCCGAGGAATGGCCCTATTGAGCGCCCAGCGCCGCCGCGCGGTTCGCATGTCCCAGCAGGAGCTGGCCGACGCCGTGGGCGTGACGCAGAAGACCATCTCGCAGTGGGAGCTCGGCAACACCGTGCCGAATGCCGACCAGCTGCGCGATGTCTCTCGGGCGTTGGGAACCGATCCCAATAGCCTGCTCGGATGGACCACGGCGGACGACGTCGACGTGCGGGCCGACCGCCTGCGCGCGTTGTTCCTCAAGTGCGACGAGAGGGGTCGCGAGGCCCTGATGGCCGCAGCGGAGAAGCTGGCTCAGGAATAGCCGCCGCCTCTCCAGCGTCTTGCCCGTGTCTTGCCGACGACGTTACATCGCCATGCTTTTGACCGGTCGCAAGGAGCCATGCATTGTCCAGTTCCTAGCCGGCCACCAGGTCGCCTCGGCGATCACCGGCCGAGATGTCAGCCTCCAAGAGATCCGCGCCGTCCATCCGGTCGAGGATTTCCCTCCGGATGACATCTAGCCGGAGCCCGGCACGCTCTCCCCTCCGCCACTCCGCAACGACATCGCCAAGCCATTCCTCGGCGACGGTTCTGTTCAGCCCTTCATCGGCAAACAAAGCCCTCGCGGCTGAGACGATAAGCGAAAGCGTCCGCGGGCTGAAGAAAGAATCCGACAGGACCTCTTCAACGCTGCGGCGGTCGACGAGCGTCTGCCCAACGCTCCACAGACCCAGGACATGCACATCGCAGAGAAGCTCAATGTCCGCAGGATCCATGCGGAGCATCGCCGCTGCCTGTCCCACCGTCACCATCGGAATGGTGTCCACCGTCACGTCCGTGGCCACCGTGATCACTCGGCCGCCGGCCACAGGCTGGTTCCCCAAAGGAAAGCGTGTGTCCCATAGTCCACGGAGCAAATCCCAGGTGACCTCCTCCTGAATTAACGCGACGGCCCGCTCTAGGACCTGCTTAGTACTCGACGCTTTGATTGTTTCGTCCGCACCGAACAGCATCCCCTCGAAGCAGCCGTCCGGCTTCTCAACAATCTCAAGCTCACAGACATAGATCATATGTACTTCTCCCTATCATGAGAGGGAATCGCGTCGTGGAGAGCACGTTATCGACCGCACCGGTTCCCCTCCCCCGAGAAGTGCCGAGGGCTGATCGACCCAACGAGCGCCACGACACTTCACTCAATAATCCACTATTAACGCACAATCTACCAGCACCTTTTCTCTAGCACTACCATCGTCTTCCCAGCGTCATGACACCGGGAAGACAAGGACAAGACGTTGGAACGTCGGCATCTAGACGCGCAAACACTAGGTACGTTTTTTGAACCAACAGCTTAACGAAATTGCCCGAAAGAATCCCTTGATTATTCCCCAGATTAACGTACACTTGTACGCACTCAAGATTCGTCACAACCCCCGGGCGAACGGAGAACGATGGACAACCCGCTTCGCGTCAACATGCCGGAGCCAGAGCTGTGGCGGACGATCCCGGCGCTCTCGGGCTGGCCGCACGAGGTGCGGCGCGCCTGCGGAGCCGTGGGCCAGTGCCTCGCCATCGCGTGCACCGACCCGCTGGAGCCCTACGCCGCCTATCCCAACGGAGCTCCCGACTCGTCCCATTTCCGCGAGCTGACCGTCTGGGCCGAGTTCCCCCGCGGGGACCCTGACGACTGGAAGACCCTCGAGCAGTACGCCGAGGACGTCTTCTGGGATACGGGGCGCCAATTGGAGGGTCGGGAACTGGAAGAGGCGCGTGAGCGCGCATGGCTCCTGGAGTTCCCCGACGAATCTTACTGGCACTGGCTCACGCTCAACTGGGCCGGCGACTCGTCCCTCATCGCCGTCGACGACGGCATCGCCGCGCAGAGCGGCGCCTGGGCCATCGAGGACGCCCTCGAGGCCGACGAGTTCGTCCAGATTGCCACGCCAGAGGCCCTCGGCCGGGGGCTCTGGCACCTTGCACAAGCGACGCGCCAGATCGCCGCCGCCATCGACAACGCCGAGTACGGCCCGGCCCTCGAGGCCGGGTTGGCGCCACAGCACCGCTGGGGGGAGGTGCTGCGCTCGGACCTCGCGCTCGCGACCGGCGAGACGCCCTGGCCCGACCGCTTGGACGCGGACGAGGCCGAGGCCCTCGCCGGCCGCCTGCGCGAGCGCGCGGCCGCGGGCGACCCCTGCATCTGGGCCCGGGAGCCGCTGACGGCTCGTAGGTACTTCGACCTGCTGAGGGCTGCCTACCAGGGAACCGGGCGCACCCTGGACGTCGCACGGCCTTCCGAGTTCGCTGCGGGCGACGGCCGCGCCTGGTACGCCGCGTTCGCGCGGCGCCGGCGCCCCGGCTTCATGGACGTCGACCAGTACGACCCGGAGGCGTTCGCACCCTGGGCGGAGAGGCCCCATACGGTCCACGACCACGAGTTCCAGGTCTTGGGCGGCTGGCGCTCAGGACGGGTCGAGTTCTACCCGGAGGTGTCCGAAAGGGGCTGGCGGCTGCATTTGGAGGGGGACCTCACCGACCGCGCGGGCGACATCGCCCTCATGGCCGACGCCCTGGACGCGGCAGGGGTGCCCGTCGTGCTCCACTGTGCCGCGGCCGTCGCCGACGCGCTGGTGGGCGCCGACACGATGCTGGTCGTGCCGTGGGACGAGTGGCTCTTCCTGGAACCCTACGAGCACGCTGGCAGCCACTACGGCGCCGCAATCTACATCGACCCCAAGAACGACGCAATGGTCCGCGCCGTCACATGGGAGCCCGTCAAGGTGCCAATGAGACGGCTAGACGCCACCAATCTCGAGACGACCTCAAACCGTTAGGAGGGACCCCATGGGATACCCGCTCCGGGTCAAGATGACCGAGCCCGAGGTGCAGGAGCTGCTCGAGCTCCACACCGAGTACGGCCTGCGCCCGAGGACGCCCTGGGGCCTCGTGGGCCAGTGCCTCGCGCTCGCCTGCGCCGAGCCCCTCATGCCCTACGCCAAGACCCCTGACGAGACGGCCCGCTTCTACGCTGAGCACGGTCTTGAGACCAGGAAGCGCGAGGTGCGGGTGTGGGCGGAGTTCCCCCGCGGGGACATCGACGACTGGCTGGACCCCGAGGAGTTCGACCTGGCCTACGACTGGCAGTGGGACAGCGCCAGGACCGGCGAGACCAAGGAGGAGATCCGCCGGCGCTACTGGCGGGACGAGTTCCCCGAGGAGAGTGGCTGGCACGAGATCGCGGTCCACGAGGAGGACGGCTGGTGCGCCGTCACCATCGACCACGTGATGATCGCCGAGGCCGGCCAGGGCCTCCTCCCCTGCCCGCCGGTCGGCCGCCTGCGCGACCTGGAGGCGAGCGACCGGTCCCGCGAGCTGCTCCGCGCCCTTGCGGCCGCGACGCGACAGGTGGCCCGGGCGCTCGACGACGGGGCCTATGGCCCGGACGCCGAGGCCCGGATGCCCCCGCAGTGCCGCTGGGGCGAGATGAGCCGCGCGGACTGGGTGCGCATCGAGGAGTGGAACCCCTGGCTGAACGACATGGACGAGCAGGACGCCGTCGCCCTGGCGGCCCGGCTGCGCGCCGAGGCGCCCGACGTCCCGTGGCGCTCGGAGGAGGGCCCCTGGGACACCCGACCGCTGACCAGCCGAATGTATTTCGACCTGCTGCGCGAGGGGTACCGAGCCACCGGCCGGAAGCTGGACGACGGGAGCCAGTACCGCCGCGGCACCTTCCCCGACGAGGACGGCAGGTCCTGGTACCTGGCCTTCGCCGACGGGCGCGACCACGGGCTCCTCGACCTGGACCCCGACGACCCCGAGGCCTTCGCCGGGTGGCTGCGCGGCCCGGGCGCCGCGCCGGACCACGCCTTCGAGGTGCTCGCGGGCCACGGCTACAGCCGCTGCGACCTCTACCCGGAGGTCTCGGGGCGCGGCTGGCGCCTGCGCCTGTCCGGCCCCTCGGGGTGTCACGGCGGCGACCTCGCCCGCATGTGGGCGGCCATGACGGACGCCGGCGGCGCGGTGGTGCTCGACGACGCGGACAGGGTCGCGGACGTCCTGGACGCCTCGGACACAGTGCTGGTGGCGCCGGTGATCGAGACGGACCTCTACCTCCACGAGCGGAACGGCCGCCGCTACGAGACGGTGACGCACGTGTACGCGCCGGACGACGAGCTGGCCCCCTCGGTCGCCTGGGAGCCCGTCGAGGTGCCGGAGCGGCAGCTCTGAACAAGGAGAGATCGGAGGAGACCAATGGGAATGGACCTGAACCTGTACCGCACGCCGGCGTCGGTCCGACTGGACGCCATCGACACGGAGGACAACGAGGACTGGGAGACGCTGGGGAACCTCGAGCGCGACGGCCTCATGACCGAGGTGGCCTACTGGCGCCGTTTCGAGCCCGTGATGCGCTGGGTCGAGACGAAGGTGCTCCACGAGCAGGTCAAGAACTGCGGATACTACCGGCTCACCCGGGACGAGGTGGCCCGACTCGGGGCCGACTGCCTCTCCGTGCTGGCCGACCCGTCCCGCTACTGGGACCTGCTGGAGGGCGACCCCGATGACCTGCGCGACGGGGCCGAGGGGCCGAACCCGGAACGCGAGCTCCTCGCGGACACCGTCAAGCAGGTGGCCGACGCCCTCGTCTCAGCGCCGCCGGGCGACGCGTTCTGGTTCTCGGCGTCCTGGTAACCCGGAAGGAAGGAACCGGCATGAAGACGATGGTCGTCGGCGACCTGCACCTGAAGGCGTCGGTGGCGCTGCCGCTCATCGCGGCCACCGGCGCCCGCATGGGCGTGGGCCGCTATGTGCTCCTGGGCGACGTGACGGACGACTGGGGCGCCTCCCCCGAGCTCGCCATGAGCGAGCTCGGCGTCCTCGCCGACTGGAAGGACGCACAGGAGGCGGACGGGCGTCAGGTCGCGCTGCTCCTGGGCAACCACGACCACGCCTACCTCGCGCGCGACCCCATCCGCGGGACGCTGACCGAGGCCCTCGAGAAGGTGCGCGAGATGCTCCTCGGCCTGGACCCCATCGCCGCCGTGACGGTGGGGCCTGTGCTCGTCACCCACGCGGGCGTGACGGAGGCCTGGCGGAGCCGGCACCTCCCGGACGCCCACACGGCCGACGAGCTGGCAGAGGGCCTGAACGACACGCAGGCCCTGCTGGGCTGGGAGGCGCTCGCGTCCTGCGGCGGCGCCCGCGGCGGCCGGCAAATCCCCGGCCCGCTCTGGGCCGACCTCAGGGAGCTGGCCATCGACCCGGCGCCTGGCGTGGACCAGGCCGTCGGGCACACGCCCGTCCCGTCGGTGTCCCGCATGGCCACCGTGGGCGGCCGCACCCTCTGGGCCTGCGACACGCTGTCCTGCACGGGCAGCGGAACGCCCCTCGGCGACGGCACGTGCCTCGTCCTCTACGACGACGGCGAGGGCGAGGTCGCGTTCCCCTTCCAGGACTTCTGGCCGGAGCTGTGGCGCTCCGGGCGCTGGGAGCGCCTGAAGGGAATCGAGCCCGAGCGGGGCGCACGGTGAGCCGGGCGGTCACGCGCGCCCAGGAGCCGCCCCCTTTGGTGGGCGGCGGCCGCGCCATGGAGCTCGGCATCTTCGAGACCCTGCTGGACCAAAGGGTCGCGGCCCCGGCGCCCGGCTTCGAGGGCCTCTCCGTCGAGCGCGTCTACGTGGGATCCCACAGCGATGCCGTCGAGGCGATCGAGGGCGGCTACGCGGAGTCGCCCGCGCTCATCGCCGTCTGGGACGGCTACGAGGCGGGCCTGGGCTGCCCCATGCTCTGCCTGGACTTCTGGGACTCCTCGGACCCCACCGACCCGGACGCCATGAGCGCGGAGGAGGGGCGGCGGGTCTGCGAGTTCGTCAAGGCGCACGCCGAGGCGAGGACACTCGTGGTGAGCTGCGAGTGCGGGATCTCCCGCTCGGCCGGGATGGCGTCGGCGCTCTGCCGCCTGCTCGGCTTCGACGACGGCCCCCTTTGGCGCGACTGGTGGAAGTGGCCCAACCGCGCCTGCCTCGAGCGGGTGCTGCGCGCCGGCGGCGTAGCGCTCACCGACGAGGAGGCCATGGCCCTCTACGAGGGCTCCATGCGCTACTTCGCGGCCGAGCTCAACGTCAACCGCGAGTCGCTCCAGAGCCAGTACTTCAAGGTCTGGCTCCCGTGGCGCGAGCGAGGGCTCGACGAGGAGGAGCTCTGGGAGCTGGAGGAGCGGTTCGACAAGGTGCTGGACGGCATCTTCAAGGAGAAGGAGGGAAGCGATGCGTGATACCGGAGACGACCATGAACGCCCCTGCTTCACGTGGGACGAGATGCGCGAGGCGGTGGAGAGCGCCCGGGCCTCGGAGGCCGTCCGGATCGCCCGGGCGGTCGGGGGAGCCGGGGACCCGGGGCTGGCCCGAATGATCCTGGCCACGTCCGACCCGCGCCTCGTGCATGCACTGAACGACCAGGACGCGGACGTCGCCGTGCCCTTCTACCTCCCGTTCGTGCCGACACAGGCCCCGAACGGCGACTGGGTGAGGCTCGGCAGCTACGAGCTCGGCAACGTGCGCCACTGCGCGGAGGGCCCGGTCCTCCCGGCCGGGAACCCCACGTACCCGAACGGCCGGGACGACGGCGCGTGCCCCTTCTGCGGCGACGGGGCCTGGGGCGCGGAGCGCTTCGAGGGCGAGACGATGCCCGGCTCCTTCGGGGCCGACTTCTCCCTGCTGCGCAAGACCCACCTCGACTGGGTCTTCTGCTTCCGCCAGACGGGGGTGGGCTGCTGGGGCGGCAACGTGGAGGCCGCCTTCTGCCCCGTCTGCGGCAAGAGGCTCCAAGGGCCGTGCGGACCCATGCCGGCCCCCGACGCCCCGTGCCCGCACTGCCGCTGGGGAGAGCCCTACGTGAGTGACTGGAGCGTGCGCTACGAGATCGTCACGCGCGACTGGCTGGGGCCGCGCTTCGTCGTGGACAACCAGGCCCTGGGCCGCGGTGCGGTGCCGCTCCGCTACTGCCCCACCTGCGGTGAGCTGCTGGAGCACGATGAAGGCGACAAATAGGGCGTCCCGGCCCGTAAAGCGAGTGGAGGAAACCATGGACGAGCAGACGGCCGCGCCCTTTGCGGAGATTGAGGAGGCGCTACGCGAGATCTGGCGCGAGCGGCGCGAGGCCAGGCGCCCTCCTGTGCGCCTCTCCACCCTGCCGACGCTCAAGGAGTGCCTCCAAGAGGTGGGCGCGGAGCCGGTCGGCGAGGCCCACTCGAGGTCGTTCGGCGACGCGGCCTTCGGGGAGCGCGTCAAGGTGTCCGTGGCCTCGATGCTGGAGGTCGAGCCCGTGCGCCAGGCGCGGAAGGCGTTCGTCCCGATGCGGTGCATGGGCGTGGACACGCTCTCGGCGGACGTGCTCCGCTACTCCGTCCTCTCGATGCTCGTCGACGTCGACAAGGCCGACGAGGCCGCATACCTCGCCGACGACCCGGCGGAGGAGGACTACACGCTCACGGACGGGCTCTATTCCGAGGGATACGAGGACGTCCCGTGGCCGGTGCTCCTCGGGACCCCCGTCGCGGGCTGGGACGCCCTCTCGCCCACCGAGCGTGCCATGTTCCTCTCGGACGCCCTCATCGAGATGACCCTCTGGCGGGACACGGCCGAGGAGCACGCGAGGGCGCTCGAGGAGCTGAAGGACGCGGAGCCGGCCAGCTGGGACGAGCTGATGCGGGAACGTGGCTGGGACCGGCCTCGATGCGCCCCGGTCGAGGAGCCGGCGCCCTCCCCTGCCGACGGCTGGGGCCCGAAGGGCGACCTCAGGCAGCGAACCGAGCCCTTGGCCGGCACCATCGACAAGGGGCTGAAGCGCGAGTACCTGGAGCTCGTCGCATCGCTCAGGGAGGGCTGACATGGCCGACTTGCGAGCCGTCACCCATTGGTCCGAGGAGGACGGCGCCTGGATCGCCGAGGTGCCGAACCTCCCCGGCTGCATGGCCGACGGCCCCACCCGCGGGGAGGCCGAGGCCAACGCGCGGGTCGTGATCGCGGAGTGGCTCGAGACTGCCACCGAGCTCGGGCGCTTTGCGACTGACCGCCGGAACCCAGGCCGGAATCGGCTCTAGCCCTCTGGACTCGCAAGAACCCTCGGCTCGCCGCCGGCTTGTCCGAGAAGCACGGCCGCCGTGGAGGGAGAGATCGAGGCCGCCCTGGCGGCCTCTTCCAGCTCCATCCCATCGTCGACAAGACGCTGAAACTTCCTGGCCTTCGACCGCATGACCCGCTGCCGGTTCATGCAATCGTGGTGCCCGCGCTGCTTGGGCGACGAGCCCACAAAGACATGGCCGCAGACCTCGCAGATGCCAAGGTTGCAGCCCCGTGCCCGCGGGTCCTCGTAGCACCTCAGCCAGAAGTCGGTCAGTCCGTCCTGCGCGGTGCTCCGGCACGGCTGGCCAAAGTCGACGGCCATGAACGACGTGATCAGGTGGAGCGACGCGACCGTGTCCAGAAGCACGGTGAGGCCGGCGAGCAGCTCATACCCCGAGAGCGTCACGTCCTCCGGCAGCCCCTTGTCCTGGGCGTCGAGAAAGGCGTCCCAGTCGGGCAGAAGGCTCTGGCGCCCATACACGTCCATCTCCAAGCACTGCCCGTCCTCGCTGAGCGCCAGCCGCCGCGAGACGACCATGCCGAGGACACGGGGCGCCGGCATCACGCCCATGAGGGGCTCGAGGCCGTCGACCCGGGCCCGCAGCCACTGCGAATAGGGCCCTGAGACCTCAAGGGACCAGTGATACAGATGGCACGCCGGCAGCGCGTCCTCGGGTGCCTCGAGGTAACCGTCGCCCCGTTCCAGGGAGAGCCCCTCGCACTCGCGCAGCTCCCCCTCGATTGCAAGCACACCCTCCCGAAGCTTTTGCTCCACCTCGGGCCTCCAGACAGGGACCTCTCCGCCTTCGAAGGCAAGCCGAGCCAGCCTCTGGAGCTTCTTGTGTGCCTCCCACGTGGCGCGCAGGAGCGCGATGGCACGAGCCCGGTCCTCTGAGCCCCCGGCGTCGCAGAAGGGGCCGAAGAACAGGCGGCCTGGAAAGCGCTGGCTGAGCGCAATCGCGCCGCTCTCTGGATCCAGGCACTCCTTGAGAACCTCGTCCGAGAAGGCCCGGTAGTCGAAGCTCCCGTCGATGGACGGCGTGAAGATCTCGTTGTAGGCAGGGGCAAGGTACTCCACGGCGCTCCTCAAAAAGTAATGGTTCAGAACTGTTTTATCCATTACACAGCTCCCTTACGGTGGTGTCAACCGAAAGAAGGGAGTCCCATGAAGAACGGTGCAAGCCGCATCCATCGGCGCGACACCATCCACAGCTGGCTCGTGGACGGCGCAGTCTTCGAGGGCGGAGAGGGCAGCCCGGAGATGCCCGCAATGGAGGCATGTCAGACGGTCCCCGACATCATCGTGCCGTTGTCTATCGCAATCGAGACGCGGGCCCGGATCCAGCCCGGCACCTTCGTCTGCGGCTACGAGGACGACTGCCGGCTCGAGAGCTTCTGGGCGAACCCCAAGCGCTACGCTGGTCGCCTCCAGGCCTTCTCCGGAGCCGTCTCGCTCGACTACAGCAGCTGCAACGACTTCCCGGAGCCCGTTAAGATCTGGAACACCTACCGGGACCGGGCGAGCGGCGCCTGGATGCAGAGCTCGCTCGGCATGGACGTCATCGCCAACGGCCGCTGTCAGGAGCTGACCAAGGCGTGGTCGCTGAATGGCCTCCCGAACCACGGGCTGATCGCCATAGGGACACGCGCCTGCAGCAAGGATCCCGAGGCGCGCCGCTACCTCCTCGAGGAGGTGCGCCTCGTCTGCGACCGCCTCGAGCCCACAGGCCTCGTGGTCTACGGCACGACCCGCTACGGGGTCCTCGACTACCCGCTCTCCTTGGGCATCCCTGTCTACCACTGCCCCGGGGCCGGCCGAGGCCTCTTGGACGCCGACTTCCGTGTCCGTCCCTTGGAGGCCACGAATGTCTAAGGGCAACAGCGGGATGTTCCACGGGACCCGCGGCAACCCGCAGATGAAGCTTCCCCTCGGCGTTGGCGTCGCGCGCCTCCCCGCCTCCCGCTCGCAGCTTGACCACATCTTCCGTGACGCTCGGGGGCACCTCTCCGACACGGCCGCCAACCGGAGCCGGCTCCTGTCCGTGGCCAATGACCACGCCTCGTTCCTGGGCACGGACCGCTACGGCACCTCGTGGTTCGCGCGCACCGAGCCCGACGGGACGCAGCTGTGGGTCTCCGTCCGCAACGGAGTGGTCCAGAACGGCGGGCAGAACCAGCGGAAGCGCAAATGGAGCCCCGTCACCGGGCTAAACTCAAGCTCTCACAGGAAAGGGAAGGGCAATGGCTGACAAACGTCTCACTTATCTCGGGCTCTTCAACTCCCTCGACCTCCTCTACGACGAGCGGCCGAGCGACGAGTTGGGTGCCTTCCTCTCGGACGCCAACCCCTTCGCATGGGAGGACGGCGAGTCGGCAGACCCGGCGCTGTGGGACGATTTCTCCCGCATGTTCGACGGGGGCTTTCCCGACGGGAGCGCGGACGACAATGGCACCTACGAGCTGGCGGCGGATTTCTTGGAGGGGGCGTGCCCGGCGCTCGCCGCGCCGTTCCGCGAGAACGTCAGCCAGGAACTCTGGTCGGAACGGCTCCGGGAGCTTGAGCGGGATGATCACCGCGCCGACAACCCCAGAAAGCAGTAAGCCGAGCAAACGTCGGCTCCTGGGTTCCTCATCAACGATATCCTCCAGGAGAGCAACGGCCACCCCATTCCTCACCAAAGCAAGAGCCGTCTCGCTTTGGCCCGTCAGTCATGCCAACTTCTTCTCGCGCAGCATGACATCCGGCTCGCAGGTCGGGACTCATTGGTGCGCTCTTCGCGACAGCCCGCGCCGCCGCGCCTCCCGCTGCACCGTGGACACTGACAGCTTGCACTCCGCGGCAACCTCGGCCAGCGTCATGTCGCTGTTCTCGTAGAGTCCCATGGCCGCGTCCAGGATCGTCCCCGGCGTCCGGGGGCGCCCTCCCTTGTGACCCTTGGCCTCGGCAGCGCGGAGCCCCTCAATGGTCCTCTCGGAGATCAGCTCCCGCTCGAACTCGGCCAGGTCGGCCATGAGCCGGAAGAACATGCGGCCCATGGCCGTGGTGGTGTCGATGGACTCCTTGAGGCTCACCAGCTCCACGCCGCGTTCGTTGAGGTCCTGCGAGAGAGCGATCAGGTCGGTGGTCGAGCGGCCGAGGCGGTCCAGCGACGCGACGACGATGGAGTCGCCCTCCCCGACCGTCGCCAGGAGCCTCTGAAGCTCAGGGCGGTCCAGGTCGCGGCCGGAGCGCTTCTCGAAGAAGACGTTGCCCTCCGGCACACCGTGCTCGGCCAGCTGCGCAGCCTGACGGTCGAGCCTCTGGTCCTCGGTGGAGACGCGCGCGTACCCGTAAAGCGCCATTTCGCCCCTCTGGTTTTGACCGATGGTTTTGACCATTTTAGGGGACTTCCCTAGCTGGGTCTATAAGGGACGCCAATGGTTGGATGGTTGTTTGGTCTTAAACGACCGTTTTTGACCTAGCCGACGGGCTCCCGAATGTGCGGCCCGAAGGGCTCACGCTTGCAAAGAGCCAGCCCCGCGCTGGCAGACCCCGAAGAGGCCGAACAACTCGGCATGATCCTGACTGAACCGCCGAACCAAAGAACCAGAACAGGACGCGCATGCAAAAGGGCGCCCCGCATCGCTGCGAGACGCCCCTATCTGCCGTGTGAGCCCGGTCCTACTCGTCGCCCAGCTCGCGCGCCAGGCGCTTCTCCACCGCGCGGTAGTACAGCCACGCGCCCAACAGGCAGGCGCCCTCGATGGCCGCGCACACCGAGTTGAGCGGGTCGTCCCCCGTGAAGAGCCCGGCGATGCCCACCAGGAACATCCCGCCGCCGAGGGCCACGCTGACCTTGGTGAGCGCGTCGCCGGCCCCGCCGTTGCCGATCCACGCGTGGTGGCGGATCATCAGGACGTCGGCGACCACGATGGGGCCCCAGAACTGCAGGGTGAACACCAGCTGCGAGCTCATCTCGATGCCCGTGAGCTTCTGCACGTAGAAGACGACCAGGGCAACGCCGATGGCGACCACGAAGGCGGCCTGGTACGCGAAGCCCTGGTCGCGGAGCTGCATCTCGTCGAAACGCGGCGCGTCGTTCAATTCATTTCCTCCCAGAAAAGGTCGTCAAGTGTCCGGTCCAGCACCCAGCAGATGCGCAGGCACAGCTTGACGGTCGGGTTGTAGGTGCCCTGCTCGATCCAGCCGGTAATCGCACACGACGCCTTCGGCCGAGGGACACATCCTGACCCCGCGGGAGGCACCGATGTAGCTCACCGCTGCCACGGCGGATCGCCCCGTGGCAGCACTCACGTTCCTTACCGCGAAATAGAAGAACACAGGGACAACCTCCCGGGCCTGCGTCGAATCCGGAAGAGCCTGTGACAGGCTTCGACACGCCACAAACCGTTACGACAATTGATTTCTTCCGGTCGGGGCAGAATACGAACCCATGGGAGTCCGACGCATTAGCTTCGGCGTTTTCGGCACGAAGCCTCTGCAACGTTGAAATGAGCGAACCACTAGCCCAAAGGCCGCTCTGGGAGGTCTAGCAAGCCGGTGACGCTGGCATATGAAGGATTTGTGTACGCGGGAGCATCCGTGCGGCGACGGGCTCGCTTCCGTCGGGTTCAGCTCATCCGGGTAACGCAGTGCCATTCTGCGCCTCAGATGTGCTATTTTAAAACATTTTCGCGCGCCGTCTTTGTTGGACGTACGCCAGGACCAACCGCACGCGTTACCACGCGCTATCGTGGTCGGCCAGACTATGAAGATCCGAGCTGTAGACCCTTCCGGGCGCCCTTTGGAGCAAGGCCGCCACTCAAGCATCTAGGACAAATTGTGATGCGCTGATCCTGCCGAGAAACCCGTACAGTCCGCTCATTTCAGCAACGGCCGGCGCCCCGAGCGATCTTCGAGCCGAGCCGGTACTGTCCATGTCCCGGCGCACGAACGCGCCGGCGTCCAGGGCCCACGGACACGCACTGTTGAATTCGCAATGAGAGGACTTGCTATGACCCTCGGTAAGAAGACCCAGAAGAACCAGGAGGCGACGAAGACCATCACGCTCAAGGAGCTGGAGCACAAGGAGATGCTCGACTTGCACGACGTGGCGGCCCTCCTGGGCGTCAGCCACCGTAAGGTTCAGCGCATGGTGCACGACGATGAGATTCCGGCCTACCGGGTGGGCTGCACCTGGCGCGTGCCGCGCGAGACCCTGTGCCGCCAGTACGGTCTGGGGGAGTTCGCCAAGAGCCACCCGCTTCTGACCCCCAGGTCGAGCACGCGCAGCTCGGCGGCGCGCCGCCAGGGTACCCGAGCGACGTCTCGCAACACCAGCCAGAAGAAGTAGGAGCAGGACAGATAGGAGGGCCCTGACAAGACGGCGAGCGTCGACCGTCCTGTAGGGGCCTTCCCCTTGACCGGCTAGCGGCCAGCCACTGTCAGGACGATGTCGAGCCGCGTTGCTCTGATGACTGCCCTAGGCCAACACCCTAGCCATTGCGTCCAATTGCCCTCGCGTCACCGCAAAGTCGCCGCTCAGGTCCAGGGCGCTCGCCCGAATCCGATGGCCGCCAATCACGCGATCCAGCGCCGGCTGCTCCCGCGCGTCCGTCTTCGCGTAGAGCAGCAGCCCGGACACCTCGGCCTCCGGCTCGCGGGCTGCCTCGTTGTTCACGTAGGCCAGGAGCTGGTACAGGTTCCCCGAGTGTACGGCGGACTTTCCGAACCGAGAGGACAGGTTGCTCCCGTAGTACTTGGCGTCCACGATGAGCGTCCGAGGGGCGCCCTCCCGCGTGCGGAGGACGAGGTCCGTGCGCATCAGCGGCAGCTGGGGGTCGGGCGCGTCCACGTCCCACGGGATGTGCGGGGCCGATGCCTCCAGCTCCGGGTGCTCCCTCTGGAAGTAACGCAGCAGGAAGCGCTCGTAAAGCGCCGCCATGGTCGAGTCGTCGAGGAACGAGCGCGCCCGCGCGTCGCCGGACTGGCTCGAGAGGACCTCCCCCGAGAGCGCCATGGACGAGACGGCCAGGAGGGCCTGGTAGGTGCGGGACGTCCGACGGCGGGTTAGCCCCTTGAGCGCCTGACGAGGGCCCACGGACGTCACCTGCGGCATCAAAGCCAGCGCGTTGCGGAGTTCGCGCCGTCGGGCACTGGGCACATCGGCGCCCAGCAGGGACGCCAACGCGGCCTTAACGGCGCGGTTCTCCAGGATGTCAGCCGTGAGCTCCGACGGCTCGCAGACCACGTCACGGGAGCCCCTCGCCGCGAGCGCCACCGTCGGCCCCGTCAGCAGCCGGCCGCGCGGCAGCTGCCCCTGGCGACGTTGGAGCACGTACGCCTTCGAGAAGCCGCGCCGCGCCTGATCGGCCACGCCACGGCAGAGGATCGCGGCCATAAGGTCCGCGTGGTTCTCGAACTCCTCGGCCGACAGCGACGCGTACGGCCCGGCCGAGAGGGCCGACCAAGCGTAGGCCATCATGCGGTAGACGTTGGCCACCGGGATCATGCGAGCGCGCCCCGCATCTCGGCCACCCAGCCCTCGGCCTTGCCCGGGTCGTCGAACCAATACTCGCGCGCCACGGGCGCCAGCTCGTACTCCACCACCTCGCGGAGCTGGGCGGGCAGCCGCTCCCCCGCCGTCAGGTTGCAGAGGTAGCTGTGGCCGACGCGGTAGCTGGGGCCGAGCGCCTCGTCCTGGGCGATGTCCTCGTTCATGGCCTGCACCACGGACACGAGGCGGTCGAAGGCGTCGCTGCCCAGGCCCTCGGCGTAGGCGCGGAAGCCGTCGCTCGCGAAGGCCGGCTCCAGCTCCACGTGGCCGAAGCGCCTGAGCAGCGCGTGGTCCATGAGGGCGATGCTGCGGTCGGCCGTGTTCATGGTGCCGACCACGTAGAGGTTGCGGGGCACCGTGAAGGACTCCCGGGAGTACATGAGGTCCAGGTGGACGCCGCGCTTGTCGGCCTCCAGGAGCATGAAGAGCTCCCCCAGCACCCGTCCCAGGTCCGCGCGGTTCACCTCGTCGATGACGAGGAAGAAGGGCTCGTCGGGGTGCTCCAGCGCAGCGTCGCAGAGCTCCAGGAAGGGCCCGCGGCGGAGCTCGAAGCCAGTGGCCGTGGGGCGGTAGCCCTCGACGAAGTCCTCGTAGGAGTAGCCCTGGTGGAACTGCACCACCTTCACCCGGTCGCGGTCCCGCTCGCCCATGAACTCGTAGGCCAGGCGCTTGGCGGCGTAGGTCTTGCCGGTGCCCGGCGCGCCGCGGAGAATCAGGTTCTTCTTGCGGCGCAGGATCCCCTCCATGTCGTCGAGCCTCTCGGGCGTCACGTAGACGTCGGCCAGGAAGTCCTCGCGCGTGTAGGGGTCGAGTTCCGGTTCCGCAGACGCCTCCGGCGCGCCCTGAGCGAGCCGGGAGGCGCCGATGAGAGCCTCCAGCCGGGCGACGGCCTTCTCGTTGTCCGTGATGTCGGTGAGCGTCTTGGTGGGCATGCGGCCCTCCCCCGGCCAGTCCCACTCGCCGGCATCGGTCCACTCCACGTCCCTGAGGTTCCTGAGGCCCTCGGGCCCCTCCTCGTCGTGCGTGTACTCCCCCGTGACCACGCCGCGCCCCACGAGCCTCTTCGAGCCCCTCTTGGCGTAGACCACGTCACCGGGGACCATCTCGCTCGCGAAGGCCCACGCGCAGCCGGCGTCGTTGTGATGGTGCCGACCGTCGTCCGCCGCGGCGTCCAGCGCCTCGAGGACGGCCGCCTTGCTCCCGTACTGGGACAGGTCGCCCAGCGCGTCCCAGCCCACGACCATCGAGCCGCACTCCCGGACGCCGTCCCACAGGGTGGCCTGCTCGCCCGGCGAGTAGAGCCAATAGCGCGGGCCCGGCTCGGCCAGCACGGGGTCCGGCGCTACCTCGCCCTGCTCGAGCTTCTTCTCCCGGTTGACCTCCTCGGAGCGTTCGAAGGCCAGGTGCGAGAGCTCCGGAAGGCTGCGGAAGCCCGAGGAGGGGTCGCCGCACAGCGCCCGCGCCGTGCGGCACAGCTGCAGGTACTCCTCGCCCGACGGCACGGTGGCACCGTGCTCGCGGGGCGTGGCGTCCTTAAGGGTCTGTGGCACGTCCTCCTTCTCGACGAACCAGCGGTTCCGCGAGTCGAGGTTCATGAAGACGTTTGGCCGCGCCCAGTAGAGCCCCATCGTGACCATCCAGCGCACGCCTTTGATGGCCGCCGCGCCGTCGAACGCCTCGGCCAGGGCGCCCTCTCGCTCGGGGGTCGGTCCGTCCGCGTAGGCCACCGCCGTCTCGAGCAGAATCCAGAGCTTCTCGAGGTCCTGGTCGCCCCGGTCGGGGTCGTTCGAGAACCGGTAGAAGGTCGCGTGCTGGTTGTTGAGCAACGGGATCGAGTCGAAGGCCGTCGGCGCGGCGGCCTCGATGCCGAGCGCGCTCTTGAGCGCGGCAGCCAGCTTGGCGCGGTTCTCCCACGTGAGCCCCTTGTTGAAGAGACCCATCACCGTGAACGGGTCGATGTCGGCCGGTGGCATGGTCGAGTCCAGCTTCGGGACCTTCATCTGGACCGCCTCGTAGGCCTCCAGGACGAGGGCGATCAGGCCATGCCGGTCGTCCTTGAAGTCGAGCAGCCGCGTGGCCAGCTCCTCGTAGAACGGGATCCAAGAAAGGTCGGGTGCGGTCGCCATGGGCGCCTCCGAAGTCAATCGAGCCAGTCCTGTTTGAAATCTGAGAGCATTGTATCGCCGAGAAGGTGCCCCGTTCGCTCTATCGGGTCTTTCCTTCGGGCACCCAGCGACTAGCCAGTGTCATGACAGAGCCCCGCCTACGTCTGGCCGATGGCCGGCCATAGTTGGGCTGGATCATGCTCGCAGCTGAGGACAAGGGCGCAACGACCCCGTACGCTGGCCAAAAGCGTGAAAAGGAGGTCTGGTGCACTGGACGGGCAAGGATGAGGTCGAACGGGCGCTCGAGGACTGGTGCCTTGAGTGGCTGCCCGACTCCTTCGACTGCGACGACGAGTGGGTCTGCGCGCCGTACCACAGGGAGGACGCGTCTTGGGACGTCTACGCGGGGATCTGGGACGAGAGCCTCCTGAGTGCGGATGTGCTGCTGCACGTCCGGGCTGACGGTCCGATCTCCTGCGACGTCGTGGAGGCTTTGAAGCACGAGCTTCCAATGGAGAAGGACTCCGAGTGGTCCCGGTGGGAGAAACCTGCGGCAGGGTGGCGAGACTCGGGGAAGAAGGCGGAGCCATGAGGTTCGTCCATGGCCCACGGATTGAGGAGCTCTTGACAGAGTGGTGCTCGGACCACCTTCCAGAGGCCTCCACGCGTTTCGACAACGCGGTCGTGACGGTGGATGACGCGATCCTCTGCTGGGGCTGCGAGGATATCTACACGCTCGAGGGCGTCGTCATGGTCCCGCTATGCTCTGGTGGTCGGGCCTTTCTGCGCTTCCACTTCAGCGGAAGCTGCCACGGGTTCATTGAGGTACGCGACGCCGTCCGCCAAGATCGGGAGGGGTCTGCGTGGACCCGTTGGAACGGCCACCGCAGAAGCTGGGTCCATGTCCGGCCACCCAGCTGGTTGCCGGAAAGAGCTGGGGAAAAGCCTTGATAGCGGAGGCCTCAGAAGAGGCTGGCCAGATAGCCCAAGAGGGTCGGCAGGGATGCCACCCCTTTGTCAAACGCCCAGTCTGCAATGCCCTTGCCCACCTTTCGCAGCCTGCTTTGGTCCCCGTCGGCCTTGGCCGCCTGAGCGTCCACGAGCATGGCCTTGACCTTTGCTTGCTCCTCTTCGGTCAGGCCGTCAGCGTCGAGAGCCCTTGTCACCTCTTGGATGCCGACGGTCACCGTTGTTGTTTGGTTCTGCACTAAACGAGGGCTCGTGTTCTGGGTCACTCGCACGCCCCTGTCTTGAGAGGCCACGGTGGCGCAGGGAGCGATGGCGCCTCGTATGCGGCTCCAGTTACCGCTTGCCACAGCAGAGACGATGTTGTGGCCGAACACGGGCATTGCTGAAAAGGCACCGTTAATCTCGTCGCGTAGCGCCTCCTCCTCTTCGGTGCTCAGCTCGCCGTTCTTGGCCATGTCGCACCTAGCCTGCAGCCCGAGCACGTACTCCCTCATGACACTCCCACCCTTCGTGAGTCAGGACCAACGGGGCAGCAATTCTATCCGTATACCGCCACTCAGTCCTCAGCTCGCAGCTGAAGCCCGCCTGGCACGAGGCCGTTAGACTCAACTCACCCGACGAGAGGAGACGCCGTGCCCGTCATCAACATCACGTCCTCCGTGGAGGAGCGCTTCGCGCCCGACCTGTGCGAGGTCACCATGGCCATCAAGGGCACCAAGGACTCGCGCGCGAACTGCGTCGACGAGTACAACCACCGCGCCGAGCGCCTGCAATCGGCGCTAGAGAAGGCCGGGGTTGCGAAGGACCTCGTGAGCACCGGCGAGTTCACGGTGTCGGCGAACATGATCCAGCTCTACGAGAAGGACGACGGCTACTACTACCGCTCGACACAGCGCCCGGAGGGCTACGTCTACCACGGCTCGATGGTCGCCCGGCTTCCGGTCGACGCGGACTTGTTCTCGGCCCTCTGGGCGGCCGTCGTGCCCGCTGACCCCGAGCTGGCCATCGACGTCGACTTCTGCCTGGACGACGTCGCCACCGCACGTTCGACCCTGCTGGCGAAGGCCGTCGCCACGGGACGCGAGCAGGCCGAGACGCTCGCGACGGCCGCAGGCTGCGCCTTGGGCCCCGTACAAGAGGTGACCTTCGGGCGCTCGCCCCACTTCAGCGTGCCGACCGCGCTCACCTACCCCGGCCGGGCTCGCGGATCGGCGCTCATGGCGTGCGGCAGCGCCCCGGGCCAGGCGCCCAGCTTCTCGCCCGAGCCCATCAAGGTCACGTGCGACGTGCACCTCACCTGGGAGCTGGAGCAGGCGTGAGCAGCGGCTGGGAGTACACGGGGCCAGAAAGCCTGGCGTCGGCGCCGCCGGCCCTCACGCCCGTCCAGGCTGCAGCAATCGCAAGCGCCCACCCGGCAACCATCCGTCGCCGGTGCAGCACCGGCGACATCAAGGCGACCTTCTTCTGCAGTCGGTGGCTAATCAACCGCGACTGCTTCCTACAGCAGATAGGCATGGGCGGGTACGCCCCAGACGAATCGCAGCCGAAAGAGAACCCCGACCGGGAACCGGCGACGGCTGTCCCGTCGGCCCCGCGAGAGCAGATTCAGCGCGACGAGTATGTCAAGGACTACTGGCGAGGATATGGATGGGCCGAGGCGCTCATCTCAACGGCCGACGAAAAGACCGTGAGAGCCGAGCGGTGCTCGCTCCGCTCGGACAGACCCCCGGCCTTCTTGGACGGGTGGGACGACGCCGTAGAGCGGTGGAAGTGGCACAGCGGACGGATCTACACGTAGTGCCGCATCCCAGGGTGGTAGTCGCGTTGACGACGAGCCGCGTCAGTCCGGCTGCCGGCCAGAGTCTTTCCCTTGTCCTTGCGAAAGCTCGTCGTCGTCATGACAGCGTCGCGGCAGCGTCTGGCCCGACGCCCCTTAGGCACAAACACCTCCGAGGCTTGACGTGCGGACGGATATTCCGCATGTCAGGGGTTCGACCCCGTTCCCCGGCCGCCATGAACCTCGGCCTTCCAGCGTTTCGAGACAGTCCTCCTCGTGTGCAGTTCACCGCACGGAGCCAGGATCGTATCGAGACCTGAACCTGACGAATCAATGACCCAAACAAAAGACGGGCCGGCGCGCACCAAGCGGCGCCGGCCCGTCTGGAACCTACTCGGAATCCGACGGCGAGTCACTCGAAGCCAAGGGCTCTCCCGAATCCCGGACTTCGCCCACCGCCTCTGCTGGCGGCTCGTCCTCTTGGGCCGCGTCAAACGCCTTCTCCAGCGCCTCCATCTGGGCCTGCTTCCGAGCCTTCTCGATCACGTCGTGCTCGTACACGCCGACCAGGCTCTCGTACTCCGGCTGGGTCAGCCCGTAGGGCGGCTCGACGCCCACACCGAGCACGTAGGCAAGCGCCGCATCGCTGATGGCATGCCAGAGCTCCCGGATACCGTCCGTGTCGATGCCGCTCTCGCACGCGATGTCGCAAACGAACTGCGGCATCTCGCGGTCCCACGTCGCCGGGTCCATCGGGTCGCCCAGAGCGGCCATGGTGCAACCCAGCTGCTTGCACTCGATGGCGGTGTGGGTGCGATACACGGAGATGAGACCCAGCGCGCCATCGTCGCCGAGGTCCCTCTCGATAGCCGCGGCGAGGGCCACGTGCTGAGGAGGCAGCGTGCCATCGGACAGCGACGACTCGTCCACGCCGTCGCTCACCACCGACCACGGGGGCGACTGCGGGGAAGGCTCCTCCTCGCTCTGCGGGACCGCGCCCTCCACGAACAGGCCGATGCTGTCCCCGTCCTTGGAGAAGCAGACGGAGCAGTACGTCGCGAAGTCGAGGGCGTCGCTGTTCGGCACCAGGTTGACCACGGTGCTGCAGACGCCGAAGGAGAGCATCTCAGCGGCGCCGGAGAGAGCCTGCTTGGGCGAGAGCGGCGGAAGCAGCGCGCGCGAGCCGAACATCTCGGTGGTGGCGTAGCGGCCATCCGGGAGCAGGATCAGGCGGGCGGCAGCGAGCGGACGACGCTTGTTGAGCCAGCCGCTCACCATCTGCAGGACGTCGCTGTCGGTCTGGGACAGGCCGTCGGCAACGGCCAGGGCCGACGCTTCAGTGTTATTCATTTGGGACCTCCGCCCCTAAGAGCGACGACAAGGCCGAGCGCCCGGAGGAGCCCGCTATCATCGCTGATGAACTGGTTGGTTGTGCGGCCTACGCCGCGCGGCTGACGGTCCGGGGCGTCCGGGGACCATCCGGGCGCCCTTTCGCGTTTGTGTCGACCGCTGGCGGGGCTCTCCCCTGCTGACGGGACATGCACTACTCCTTTGGGTCCTCGGGATGAAGCTCTGGCGCTGGGTCTTCCGGCCAGGGCTCCGGAGGCATCGGCCACTCGTCAATCTGCTCATAGGGGATGCCGTAGCCGTCAGGTCGCTCGAGCGTTCGCTCCAGCGAGCGAGCCATCTCACGCGCCTGCGCCAGCATGAAGCTGTCCCCGCTGGCGAGGTACTCACAAAGGGACTTCACCGTCACACGCAGGGGACGCGAGCCGGTGGCCTCTAGGTCGCCGTTCTGCGCCAGACGGTAGACAGTGGGGCGCGACACCTCCAGAAATCGAGCGGCCGTGTCTGCGTTCACGACGCCCTGATCGCCGCCGGCCTCTCGCAGGAGCTCTAAGCGCTCGTCATCGAGAGCGATGACCCAGCCGGGCACCAAATCGAAGCTGAGGCCGAGGCTGGCTGCAACCACCTTCATCTGTTCTTCCGTCAAAGGAAGAACGACTGGCTCGCCGTTCGGCATCTGCAGCACCAAACAGGCCTCTGCAAAGTCCGGCGCGCCTTTGCAACCGCGCATCCAAGTCATCGAAAGCGGCTGTGCCATGGGCGTCCTCCTCAAGAGCGGACATGCGTTCCTGAATAGAAGGTACATGACATGGACAGATCTGTCCACAACCATTCGTATTTTGTAAAACACGAACCCGACGATTTCTCGTTGATTGACCATTGGACCGCTCGGACGTGCCGCCCTCCCGGTCGGGGGTTCCCAAGTCCTTAAAAATGTCTAAAGTGTGGAGACCAACCCAAGGAGGGGACTCCGGCTTTTTCAGAGATCCTCGTTCGTCGAGGGGAGGAGGTTAACGTGCAATCTCGCGCGAGCCCGGTTCGATAGATATTCAAAGTTCGTACAGGCCTCTGACAGGGCTTGCAGGTTTTACAGGCATAAAGAAAAAACCTACCCACAAACTGCAGGTAGGTTGAAAGATGCTGGTGGCGGGGAAGGGAGTCGAACCCCTGACACGCGGATTTTCAGCTTTGGAGATTGATTATCTTCTCCACGTCCTGAAACGACAGTTTCGGACATTTCCGCAGGTACAAAAGGCGTTTCTCTACATCACGACTTAGGCCCGCGTATCTTCCCATGACACGATACGACGCGAGAGGACGCGAAAAGCGGGCGCTTTTCCTCCCGGATTTGCTCCCCCACCCGCCCGTTTCCTCCCGCACGAAAAGATGGGAGAGACGCGAATGATGTACTCGAAGGCGACCTTGCGAGCCAACAAACCGCCCCGCAAAGGATACCAAGGGGTCCTGAGCTACAAGGACGAGGGCGGCGTCTGGCGCGAGAAACGCCACGTGCTCAAGGCGACCACCAAGACGGACGCGAAGCTGGAGCTTGCCCGCTGGCGCGAGGAGATGGAGGAGAAGGCCGGCACCATGGGCGACCCCTCCCTCAAGGGCGTCGGCATTGCCGTGGCCGACTACGTGGACGGCATCGTTGACGAGCTGGAGGCGTCGGGTCAGGTGGAGGCCGCCACCGTCCGCAGCTACCACGGCAGCGCCCGTTACATCCGCTTCGCCTTCTCTGAGGTGAAGATGGGAGAGCTGACGCCGGAGCAGGTGCGCGAGTGGGAGCAGGGCATGGTGGCCGACGGCTACTCCTCCAGCACCATCATCAAGACCCACAACCTCCTGAAGCAGGCGATGAAACGCGCCGTCGAGCGCGACGTCATCCCCAAGAACCCGCTCAACACGGTGCGACCGCCCAAGCGCAAGAAGAAGAACCCCGGCATCAACGCGCTCGACGGCAACGCCCGCGCCCGCATCCTCGGCCTTCTCGGCCAGATGGAGGCGACCCGCATCACGGTCGCGGCGCAAATCGCCCTGTACACCGGCATGCGCGAGGGGGAGATCTGCGGCCTCAAGTGGAGCGACCTCGACCTTCAGAACGGCCAGCTCTGGGTTCGCCGCTCCATCGCGCTCGGCGAGGGCGGCGCGTACGAGAAGCTGCCGAAGACCGACCGCGTGCGGGACGTGGTGTATCCGCAGACGCTCGCCTGCATCCTTAAGGAATGGCGCGCAACGCAAAAAGAGGAGTTTCTGGGCGAGGGCGAACCTTGGACGGCTGACGAATTCGTGCTTGGCACACCGAGTGCTTACCTCCACCCCTCGGTACTGAGCCGCAGCTGGGCCACGCTCGCCCGCTCATTCGGCGTGAAGGGGACCGCGGGCCGGCTGCCCACCTTCCACGACCTTCGCCACACCTGGGCGACCATGTTCCTCGCCGCCGGCGGCGACGTGAAGACGGCCGCTAGCAACCTCGGCCACGCGAAAGCGTCCATGACCCTGGACGTCTACGCCTCCTGTGACCCCGATGCAAAACGCCGCGCGGCCGACATTGTTGAACGGGCCATGCTCCCGCATGGCGCATGAGCAGAAGAGCGCGCCGTGAGGGGCGCCGGCGCGGGGAGCCTTTGGGCGAGCCTCGCCGCGAATGCGCCTAGTCGCTAAACCATGCTCCGAGCGTGAAAGAAGGGCTCCCGTTTCCGGGAACCCTCCGACGGTCCGGTTACCTCGAAGCGTCTAGGCGAGATCCAGCCACGCGGCGCCGGTCAGGTGCCTCAACTTGGCCACGCGCTGGCCGACGATGGCCACGGCCATCACGTCCGCACGGTAGCGGCCACGGTCGCAGCCGCACCACTGGGCGAGGGACGAGAGCGACCAGCGCAGGTCACGGCCTTGCTGCGTCGTGACGTTCAGGCCGGGCATGTCGAGCCCGTCGCCTTCGAGGTCGCGGCCGGCGCGGACGGCGATGAGCACGTCCTCGGGGCGCTCGCCGCGCGTGTCCGTGGCCCGGAGGTCGGCGCCCGCCACCGGCGACGCCTCCACGTCCTCGAAGCCGCTCCTGCTCAGGAACACGGCGGCGAGCCTCACGCACTCGCGCTCCACCTCGCCTGTGGCGTAGGCCTCGACGCCCTTGGCCGGGCGCTCGATGGCGTCCCACGGGGCCGTGCCGCAGTCGGTCAGTGCGTAGCGGTCGATGCCCAGCTCGTCGTAACGGTCGGTGCTCTTGGTCGCGGTCTTGCTCATGGCTTCCCCTTCCGGGTCTGGCAGGGCTCCCCTTGAACCCTGCTCTGTGCAAAGCGGGCACCCGCGTTGCGCGGGCGCTTGCTTTGCAGCCACTGCAAAGCCGCGCCGGCCATAGAGGGGGCGGGTCAAGGGCCGGACACAACAACCCCCACCAATCGGCGCCCTATGCCGATTTGTGGGGCGTTTCGTGGGAGCGCCCTTGACGCGGCCCCGGCCGGTGCCACGTGCAAAAGAGAGGGCGCCAACAGGCGCCCTCTAGCTATCGGCGTTTAGCTCGTTGGGATTCTGAACAGGCCGACTGCTCAGACCCGTCGCTAGAAGAACGTATGGGCCTCGGCCATGTAAATATCGACGCGGTCAAACGTCAGGCTACGGGACGTCTCGTAAAAGCCGACCTCTTCGGTAGCAGTAGAGTTGCCTTCCAAATCGCGGAGATAGCTAGGCGTTAGCCTTCGTCGCTAAAGCCAGAATAGGTCCTAAATGCAAGCTTCATAAGCGTGGCTCCGATATCGTCGCCCTCCGCCCGAAGCTCGTCCATCACGGTGTCCTCGACCTCGGCCGCACCGCCTAGCTCGCCCATGACCTCATCGATGGTTATGGGCAGTTGGGCACAAACCTTTGCGAAGCCGTCCGGATCCCCAGTAACCAGCCTGTAGAACTCGTCCATCGACACGCGTCTGATGAGCCGGTGCGAGAACTTCTTGTCCTCGCCCTTCTTCTTGCGCGCCCATTTCACGTTCTGGGACTTCTTAGCAATGGCCTCGACCAGCATGCACACGCAATCATCGTCGTCCGCGATCTTGTTTCGCATCTTGTCGTGAATCTCCTCGGCCATCGAGGCGTTCATGGTGTTGTGCTTGTTCTTCATCTCGACATAGACCGTGTGCACGGTCACGCCGTCGATATCGATGCCGTCCGGGTTGGTGTAAATCACGTCCCAGTTCTCAGGCGGCACGGTGCACCCCGGGATGTACCGGAAGATGTTCTGGTGAAAGTAGCCGATGCCGTTGTTGTTGGACTTGTCCTTCTGGCGGCTAATCTCACTGCTCACGACCTCGTCCCAAGTGAGGCCGTAAACGCTCTTGTCCAGAAGGAGCTTGATGGGGTCGATTGCATTCTTGTTGAACCGCTTGAGGTCATAGACGGGCTCCTGAGCGGTGTACGACACCAGCGTGTCCTTCACGTGCTGCCGGAAGTCCTCTTGGGAGATGAAACCCATCGACCATTCGCCCATTGCCCCACCGCCCAACTCTCGATTCAGCAAGTTTCAACAATCATAACAAACGCTCGATACTCGATGGAAGAATCCCCTCTTTGCCGGAGGATCTGGTACAATAACCTTTGCATAGGCAATGGTTATTTATTTGGGGGAGCGAGCCAATGACCATACGCGCCAAGGACGGCTGGATGCCAATCGGCGACGCAGCCGCTCAATTGAACGTTTCCGTGGACACGCTCAGACGATGGGCAAAGAGCGGCCTCATCAAGGCAAAGCGCAGCTCCTCCGGCGCTCGGCTCTTCAACGTGGAAGAAGTCTCCCGGCTTCAGAAGAAGCGTTCCGGAGAGTCGGACGGCACCGAGTACCGAGTGCTGAAAGAGGACGCCATCATACCGGAAGCCACCTGCGTGGATCTATTCGCGGGCGCAGGCGGAACCGCTCTCGGTTTTCACAATGCCGGCTTCAACCACGTCCTCCTCAACGAATTCGACCCATCGGCGGCGGCTACGCTCAGGGAGAACTCTGAGCGCCTAGGGTTTGACTGGGACGTGGTCGAGGGAGACGTGCACGAACTTGACTTCTCCGGTGTTGAGGCAGAGGTCATTCAGGCCGGCTTCCCTTGTCAGGCGTTCTCTTATGCAGGGAAGTCACAGGGGTTTGGCGACACGCGTGGCACGCTCTTCTTTGAGTTCGCGCGGGCCGTGGAGCAAGTGCGTCCAAAAGTGGCCATCGGCGAGAACGTCCGTGGCCTTGAGAAGCACGATGGCGGCCGCACACTGAAGACCATGCTCAACCGCCTGAACGAGCTAGGCTACGACGTCGCCTATCGCATCCTGCGAGCCCAATACCTTGATGTGCCGCAGAAGCGCGAGCGGCTCATCATGATCGCTGTTCGACGGGACCTTGACCTGCCGATTCTCTTTCCCCGAGAGAGGGACTACCTCATTTCTATGCGCCAAGCGCTCAAGGACTGTCCCGAGTCGGAGGGTCAGAAGTACCCGGAGAAGAAGCGCAAGGTCATGGAGCTGGTCCCCGAGGGCGGCAACTGGAGGGATCTCCCTGAAGATGTTGCTCGCGAGTTCATGGGCGGCTCTTGGAACCTGCCAGGCGGACGCACGGGAATGGCGCGGCGAATGGCATGGGACGAGCCCTGCCTCACCCTGACCTGTGCGCCGGCGCAAAAGCAGACGGAGCGCTGCCATCCATCCGAGACGCGACCCCTGACGGTTCGCGAATACGCCCGCATCCAGACCTTCCCGGACGAGTGGCAGTTCCAGGGGAACCTGACGAGCCAGTACAAGCAAATTGGCAACGCGGTTCCGGTGAACCTGGGGTATCACGTGGCTCGGTGCGTCCTTGCGATGCTGGGGTACGCGCCAAGGACGGAAGACATGGAGGAAGTATCCCCGGTAAACGTGGCTCTGCTTTAAAGAGACCCGAGGGCGGACAGCCACGATGTGCGCGGGCAGCCACCGCGCACTCCTGTGTCATGGTCGAGTAAAAGCTGGCCGTTAAGCAGCCGAGCAGCTGAAGCAGCATCAGCACGTTCATGACCACTGCTGGTATCTGCGCAGGTGCGGAGGGGTGACACGAGCCTGGTTGGAAGCAGAGGCCAGCGATGGTGGAGGTCGTCGGAACTAACCCGAGTGACTCTTAATGGAACAAGTAGTTGCTCAGGTCGGAGAAACGGACGTACAAATCAACAATGTGCTGCCGAAGTGCGGCGTCTCCAGGTTTGTCAGCTGCCAGGTCGGCTTGATAGCGTTGCATCATGCCTCGGAGATTCGTGAGATCCCGGTCGTAAGAGACGTTGTCGAACACCAGTCGGTGTTCTTCAAGGTAGGCAGAGAACAGCAAGCTCATCTGCTGGCGCACGCTGAAATCTGAGGTACCTATCGACAGGACGTTGTTCCAGATGTTCCCTAGTTCCGTATCGCCGGCGAACGGGTCTTCAGGGCGCAGGCTTTGGCTGCGCGCTATCGCGCGATACGAGTCGATTAACGCTGCGTCTACTTTCGGTTCCTTGGCCGTGACCCCGTATATGAGGTCGGCGTACTTGTTCCTCAGATCCAGCATGTATCGGCATATTCTTTCGTTCCCGACGATTTTGAGAGCCGTGTCCGCGTTGCAAGGAAAAGACACAGGACTGACCACATCTGGATGGCCCTCTTGCTCTGCTGCACGGAAGGCCATTTCTCCGATGTACCGCTGAAGCTGCCGATAGGTGCTCTTGTAGATGCGGCTGCTGGCGCCTTTCGTGCTGATGCCAATGCGGCCGAGAAGCGCGAGGGTCAGGTCCTTCAGGCGAAAACGACCATCCTCTCCTGGCTGTAGTCCGTAATCCACCAGCATCCTATGGCGGGCATTGTCGAGATCGCGAATCGTGTCCTTTGGAGCGTAGACCTCCGTCAAGGGAACCGGCTCTGGCTCCTTGGTGATTACGAAGAGCTGGTTGACAGCCTGTCGCGCGCGGTCCGGTGTGAGAGATTTCGAGAGGGGCCACTCGGGGTAGCGGTTTGTTTCGCGCATGGCCTGGGCCTTTCGGTCGCGGATGGGAGCCAATACTGGCAGTGTGCGAGATCTTAAGCGGTAGTCATTACGATATCGTAAACGACAAACGATGTCATACACGACAAACGATGATGCTGGTACGCTGCGGTTGCAGGCGGGGCCAAGATTCAGATGCCTCGGATGGAGACAGGGCACTGGCAGGCCTGTTACTACAGCGCCCAAAGGCGACGTAGTAGACGGAGAACCGGAAAGGAGACACCGTGAGAGGCACCTAAATGCAGATGACAATGAAAAAGCCCGCCCTTGGGGGCTCATTCCCAGGGGCAGGCCGGTACCAGACGGTGCGTGCTGCCCGTCCATACGCAATGTCAGAGTAGCACGCGCCGTGTCTCCTACTAAAGCTCTACGTAGAAAGGCATCGGCGATGCTTTACGATTCGAACGCGACCGGCAACGGCCGCTATCTCCCCGCCACTCTCGCGGCTGAGGGCTTCGGTCTTCGGCAGCAGGCCGCGCCGCTCGTCCTCGACCGCATCCGCCCCAAGCGCGAGTGGAAGGACAGCCGGCCCACGGGTCGCATTGTGGGCGCTGAAGTGCTTGCGGTGGGCCTGGGCTTCGGGGTCAAGGTCTCCATGCCTGGCCACGTCTGCTCGGGCATGACCCCGCAGGAGCGCGAGGCCGTGATGTCCTTCCTGCCAGACGGCGAGGAGCCCAAGGAGGTTCTGGACCTGCCGGCCGGGACGCCGATCCTCTTCGAGGGTGTGAGGGTCAAGTTCTATAAGTTTGGGGATCAAAAGTACCCCCGCATGTCCGTGGCAGCGGACTCCGTGCGGGCGTACCCGGGGAGGTCCGACGGGTTCCCGGTCCCTGGCTCCTATGCGCCGAGCGCCCTGTGCAAGCTCGGCGTCGAGAGCGCCGTCGCGGCCGGTGCCATCCTCACGACCGTGGACAGGTGGCCGCGCTACCGCGCAGACGGCACCGAGGTCACGGACGAGCCGCGCGGCGCTAAGGCCACGGTCCGCGCCGGCGGCGGCGACCTCGCAGTGAAGCTCGACGGCGTGGAGCCGGACGCGCTGCGCCCACTCGTCGGCAAGCCCGTCGCAGTGGACGGCCTGCGCGTCTCCCTCTATAAGTATCCGAACATGCGCTACGTGGCCATGTCGGTTCAGGCCTCCGCGCTTGACGAGGCGGAGGGGGCGTAGACATGGCACGTGCGTACAGCCGGGACGGCGACCCCATCGTCCTCGACGTGCGCCACAGCCCCGACCTCGCGGACGCCATGCGCGTCCACACCTGCCCCTATCCCTTGGCTGCGGCCGTGCTCGTGGGCGTCGTGTGCGCGATGCTGGCCGTCCTGGTGCCCCTCTGCTTCCGGGCGGAGGGGCCGCTGTGGGGGCTCGTCGGGTCCTGGGTGCCCGTCCTTGTCCGAGCGTGCTGGTACGCGGCCGCCTGTTGTGGCGTGGTCTGTGTCGGCTACGCCGTGGCGCGGGCCTTCACGCCCTTCCGGTGCCAGATCAGGTCGGCCGTCATCTACGGGCTGATTGACGCCGGCGCCGTCCGGCGTGTCTCGTCCCCACGCGCGCTCCGACTGCGCGTCAAGATGGAGCGCCGTCACCGGCGGGCCCGTGTGTACATCCGCATCGAGCGCCCGGAGCTTCAGCCGGGCACGGTCGAGAGGGCGCTAGCGGCATTAGGACCGGCAATCCCGGGAGACCCGGCCGTCAGCGTTGACCGGGTGGCGCCCAAGGGGCGCTTCGGCTCACGGTATCGGCACGTCCTAGTGCTGGATTGGGGGGCGAAGGACAATGTCGGCGCTTGAGGCGAGCATCACCGTGGCGACCAGTCCGCTCGGCCATCCCTTGAAGGTCTCTTTGGCAAACGGGCTGCTGCTCATCATGCAAGGGGCCTCCGGCTGCGGGAAGTCCGCGGTGCTGCGTAACATCATCGAGGACCTGTGCCGTGTCATGGGGCCTCTGGTGCAATTCGTTGTGGTTGACCCCAAGCAGGTCAGCTTTCTGGGTTTTGACGCTCGCGTGCACGTCTTTGGGAACTCCGGCGACTGGCTGCGCCTCACGGACAGCTTGCTCAACGAGATGCGGCGCAGGTACGCATACATGGCCAAGAACCGCGTCCGGGAGCTGGAGCCCACGGAGGAGCGCCCCTTTGTGGTCCTGGTCTGCGACGAACTCTCCGCCGTGACTGCGGACCAGACCATGCTCAAGAAGGAGCGGGACAGGCTGGTCAGCAACTTGGTCCAGTACTCCAACCAATGCCGCCAGGCGTCCATGGGCTTCATGCTCAGCGGGCAAGTGATTAGCTCAGAAACTATTCCAACAGTAGTTAGAAGCAACGCCTCGACCCGCATCGCCATGGCGGTGCGCGGCGAGAGCCTGGTGAACATGATATCGAGCGACCGCCCGGACGAGTGCCCATGCGACCTGCTCACACTGCCCGGTGAGATGTACCTGCTGGTCCCGGACGGCTCCAACCGTTGGCGTCGCGGCCGTGCCGACTGGCGCGACCCGCAGGAGCAGGAAGCCCGTATGGCTCGCATGGCCGGCGACAAACGGCTCCCGGCCTTCTTGGACTGGGAGAGCCCCGAATTCAAGGGCTGACCGCCCATCTGTCCGGTGGCCTGCGTGACCCGAAGAGGTCAACGCAGGCCACCAAACCAACCACAGCGGTTCACTATTACCCGCTGTGGTCGAGTTAATCATCATCTGCATTAATCAGTGCATGAATGCGCGCATTTCTTCATTTAACTCAGCGTCCACACCGATATTCGAAGGCATTCAGGCACCTATCCGAGAAAGGACGCACCATGTCGAAGCTTCCGACTTCGGCGAAAGCGTGGATGCTGACCCACAACAACCCCCACCTGTACATCGAGGGCGTCGCGTTCAAGGACGCGGAGAGCCCCACCGTGGAGGAATGCCGCACCGCCGCCCGCACCATCGCGACCATGTGGATGAAGGGCACGACGCGCCCCCGCGCCGAGGAGCTGAACGGCACCATCGTCGGGGTGGAGCGCTCCGAGACGGGGACCCTCCATGCCCACCAGCTCGTCTGCTCCGCTTATCCCGTCAAACTGGAGTCGGTGAGGCGGATGTTCCCGCACGCGCACGTCGAGGTGGCATTCGGCACCTACGACGATTGCAGGAGCTACATCTACAAGACGGACAAGCACAAGCACAAATCAGAGACGAAACTTTGTGAGCCGGTGGAGCTTGGCGGGTTCAAGGGCTCCAACCGCTCCGCGCAGGGGAAGCCAACGGAGCTTGAGATAGACAGGCTCCTGGACGAGGGGTACACGCCCGCCCAAATCATGGCACTCGGCGTGTCGTACTCGAAGGAGCAGACAGCAATCAATGCCGCCTTCAAGGCGCGGAAGGACATGGAGCTTCCCTTGTGGCGGGACGTGGTGACGAACTTCACTTTCGGCCCGACGGGGGCCGGGAAGTCCAGCCTCTACCGCGAGTTGGTGGACGAGTACGGCGAGGAGGACGTCTACAAGGTGACGGACTACCGCTGGCCCTGGGACTCCTACGCGAACCAAAAGTGCATCATGCTCGACGAGCTGCGCCCTGGCTGCCTGAAGCGCAACCAGCTGCTCACCATCACGGACGGCTGGCGCGTCACAGACCTTGACGCGCGTTACAGCCCAAGGTCGGCTCACTGGGAGCGCGTGGAGCTGGTGAGCCCCTACAGTCCGGAGGAGCTGTTCGGGGAACAGTCCTTTGGCGACACGTGGTTTCAGCTGCGCCGGCGGTTGAACCTCATCCGTTACAAGTTCATCGAGCAGGGGCCGGACGGAAAGCCCGTGTACCGCACCTTGGAGGTCAAGGGCGGTATGGACAGCCCCTATCACGACCGCTCGTATTTCGACGAGCTGTTGGCAAAGGAGCGCGCGGAGCTGGCGGCTCGCCCGAACTGGGCGGACATCTACGACGCGGCGAGGCGCAACGCGGAGAAGAGGGGCGGCGCCGATGAACAATAGACGGACCCCTCCGAACAGGCCGCAGAACCTCGAAGAGCTGGGCGACCTGCTCATTGAATGCCTGGCGCGAATGGAGCAGATGGAGAGCGACAACGCAGCCATTCGCGAAGCACTTGAAGGCACGGGCGTACTGGATAAACCGTCGAACCTTCTTACGCTACAACAAGCCGCCGACGCTATCGGGGTCTCGTACCGAACCGCTCAGCGTATGGTGGCAAACGACGAGATGCCCGGAGCCGTGTACGTCAAGCGCCGGTGGAAGGTATCACGGCGAAAGCTCGAGAGGTATTACGGACTGACGGACTAGAACAACCAACGAGACCTGGAAGGGGCGGTTTTGCCACCCCTTCTTTCACTGCAGCCAGTCCGGGGAGCCCTCGAACACAATTCTCCGCACAGGCCCGCTAGTGCCCTCGCCGTTCTCCACGGTGCAAAGACCAGTGGGGATACCTACAAGCTCGCGCATCTCCCCGTACTTGGACGAACGCGCCGTGGTGAAGCCAATCATTTTGTCGCCGACGAAATAACCGACCCGGGGCTTGGCCTTGCTTCCGGGCTTTGGTTCGACCATGCGAACCTCGACGCGATACTTCCCGTCCTCGATAGACGCCTCGGTGGCCGTGGCGTACACGAACTTGCGGAACATGCCGTGCCGGTTGAGCCACGCCCAAATCTGGTCCGCGCCCTTGGACTCCTCCGGGAGTCGAGACTTCACATTCGGAATGCCTGGCTGGTAGAAGCCCCTGTTCCTCCGGGCTCGCAGCCGAACCTTCACGCCCATGTCCAGCAGCTCATGCAAGAGACGCACGTTCCAGTTGATGCCGGCCACAGGCACGCCCTGGTACACCAGCACGAGGCTGTTATCAAAGGGCTCCCAGCCCCATTGTTCGGCAATCCGCTGAACCTCTGGAGTCGCCCAAACGACGTCCAACCAGAAGGTGTCGCCCTCCGGCACGCGAGCCAGCTGCTCGCCAACGTACACGTAGGTGACGATGCTCTGCTTGCCCTCAATGTCGTAGGCAATCTTGCCCTGCGGCACCTGGATACGCTCAGGTGCCTTCTGCGGGGTCTTGGCTGGCTTGGTGCTTTCGCCGCCAAAGAGCTTTGAGAAGAAGCCCATGGGAACGCTCCAAATCCGAATGTTCAGATGTCTTCAAGCAACGTTCCCACACATAACTCGAAGGTTCAATAATCCGGTTAGACGCAGTGCACCTGCGTGTCCCAGTTTCAGAGGTTCGGCTCCTTTTTCTCAAGCCGGCGATAGCAGCCGCCCGGAACCAGGAACGTGGAAACGGCGTGAAGGAATCCATTGCACTATTGAACGTTTGCGCGCGCAATGTGGGCGAAACTTGCACGGTTTTCCTCCCTGTTTTCCTTCCAGACCCGCCCGCTTGCTCCCCACGAAAAAGGCCTACCTGCGAAATCGCAGGTAGGCCATTCATTTGCTGGTGGCGGGGAAGGGAGTCGAACCCCTGACACGCGGATTTTCAGTCCGCTGCTCTACCAACTGAGCTACCCAGCCAAATGTGGCGCGTCAAAAGCGCCCATTCACTATAGCATCCGCTTCGCGGGGGTCAAGCTGAACGAGCGAGAACTTGGCGCCGCAAACCTCCAGAGGCGCCCCGGGTGGCCACACGACGCGCCCAACAACCGGCTGACCTGCGAGGACGGCAGGGTTGCGCGCCCCCAGATCCTCCACAACCACATCGACGCCCTCAGGTCTCACAGCCACGTGGCGACGCGAGACGCACTGCGACGGAAGCACCACGCCGCAGCCTGGGTCGCGGCCGACCGTGAGCCCCGTTCCCGGCAGCGCGACCACCGCCTCGAGGCCGTTCCAACTCACGCGGACGCCCCACGCGGGCTCAGGGCCGAGCAACGCCCCGAGGTCGCAGGTGGCATCGGCGTCGGGGGCCCGGTGCGACTCTGGCTCGACGACAGCCGGCTCGGCCTCCTCCCACGGGGGCACCATCGCAAGGGCGTCAGGCGCAGCGTCCTCGTATTGGTCGCAGACATCCCCGGGCGCCTCGGGCGGTTCCTCCAAATCGCCGAGGCCGTCTTCCAGCACGGACATCCCGCCCTCGAGCCACGTCGGCGACCATTGCTGCGTCACGTCCGCGTCCTGCTCGGCCTCCGAGAAGCTGAACAGGCACCCGTAGCAGGTGTCCATGTCCTCGAACACAAGCGCCCCGCACTGCGGGCACGCCTTGAACCCGGGCGCCGGCGCGAGCTGTCGCGCGGGCCCTCCCTCGTCCCACGGCACTGCCCGACCCTCGATCACCCGAATCTCGCTCGTCCCCATCTCCGCTCTCCTCTCTCGGCCTCCTTCACGCGGCCGCCCTCTCACGCGGCCGCTCGCTCAAAGAACCAGCGCTCCCCCACCTCCGGCCACAGCCCCCTGTGGGACCTCCGTTCCAGAACCGCCGCGGCCCCTGGATCCCACCTCACGGACCGAGGGGGCACGTCCCGGTCCACCCTCGTGACCTGGCCGCGCTCGTCGAGCCATGCCAGGTCGCAGGGCTCCCGCATGCCCCAGGTGTGCACGCTCGCGCATCGATCCAGCAGCACCCAGCCACGGACCATCGGATCCATCAGCCCCCGCAGGCGCTCCCAGAACCGCTCCAATGACGACACCGGCATCGCCACGCTCTGGCGGCCCCGGCAATACCCCACCAACGACTCCATCGCTCACCCCAATCCCAGACCCACGGACCCCACGTCCACCACAACCTCGCGCGTGTGCTCCAGCGCCACCGGCGCGCCCAAGGGCACACCAGCCACCGAGAACCCCTGGGGGCGCGGCCGATACCGCAGCGTGCACACGAAGCGCACGCGTCCCGGCACAAAGGCGAGCAGCCCGTCCTCCACAGGGTCCAGACGCTCGGCTCTCACCTCCACCTCGGCGTCATCGGCGTCGAGGGCCTGGACGATCGCCTCTCTCGCCTGCTCGCAGGCCGACTGCGCGTCCTGCTCCCCGGCCGGCGCCGCGCCGTGGGCGAGCGCCGCGTCGAGCGACACCCGGTCGAACCGCGCCGAGAGCTCCAAGAAGCGGCCGAGGTTAATCGCGACGAGCGCCACCACCAGCACCACCGGCAGCAGGGCGGCCAGCTCCACGACCGCCTGACCCCTCTCCTCAGCCCACCAGCTCCTCATGAGCCGCCCCAAAGGGTCTTGACCTTGACCTTGAAGGGCACGCTGATCGACGTGCCGGGCACGGTGAGCTCTGCGATGGTCAGCTCCTGCTCGCCCAGGTCGTCCCGCACCGTGCGCCCGAAGGCCGCCAACATCTCGGCCGGCGTGCCGTCCGCGGGCATGGCCTGCAGGTATCGCCGCAGGTCCGCCGCCGTGGACGAGCCGTCCGCCGAGAGGATGTCCTGCGTGTTGCAGAGCACGGGCTTCCGCAGCCGCAGGTCCGCCGGCTCGAAGCCGGCCGCCGCGACCAGGCTCCCCACCTTGTCCTTGAGCCACGTGGCCACTGACGACGCTCCCACGGCGTCGAGACCATCGAGCAGCCTGCCCGCCGCGTCCGAGACGGACCCGTACGCGCCGCCGTAGCCCACGAGCAGCTCGCCCCACAGGCCCACGACCCCTTGCAGCACGCCGGCGACGCCCGCCTCCTCCCCCTGGCTCATCGAGTCGAAGAACCGTGCCAGCACGTTCTCCTGGCCCGTCGCGTCCTCGGCGGCCAGGCACGCCCCGGCGATGGCACAGCCGGCAGGCAGCGACGCTTCCCCCGAGAACGCGGACACCAGCGAGCCGGTCGCCTGGGCCCCGGGCCGCGCGACGAGCGCAACGGCTCCGAGGTAACCGGGCGGCTTGAGGCTCGGCCGTGGCACCGCGAGCGCCTCCAGCGCACGGTCGAAGAGGCTGGCGCCCTGCTCGGCTGCGGCGCGGGAGCGCTCTTCTGCTGCTCGCGCGGCGTTCTCGGCCGGCTCCCACTCACGGGACGCCGCGACGATCTGCGCCCAGTAGTGCTCGAAGCCGTTGTCGATGTTGTACGAGGCCGAGGCCACGGCGCCGAGCGAGGCCAGGTCGAGCCCGCACACCTCGCACCGCCGACAAGTGCCGGACTCCACGTCCGCCACCGACGCCACACCGCTCGAGGCCCCCGTCGCGCCCGGACATCCCGAGAACGCATGGGCAGTGCGACCGCCTTCTTCCTCGGTGCACGGCCATCGGGACTCCGTGTAGAGGGTCGACGCGCGCGTGGTGTCGGCGTTGTGGGCAAGCTCGGGCAGGCTCACGCTCACCCGGTTGCCCGACTCCGTGACACAGCCCTGGTTGAGCGCACGGAGCGCGTAGGCGTAATAGGCAGAGCGCAGGGCCGAGCGCGCCCGCTCCTCGGTGCTCGACGACGTCGGCGCCTCAGAGGCCGCCCGTGCCGTGTAGTACGCGCGGGCCCGCCGAAGCGCCATGCCGAAGCTCCAACCCTCCTTGTGCGGACAGCCCGGGTTCGCCGAGCCGGAGAGCCCCGCCAAACGGCTCGCCCGCGACCGGGCACACGAAGGGTCGTCCACGCAGTCGGCGCGCCAGCCCTTCTCGAGGGCGGCGTCCGCAGCGTCGTGCTCGGCCTTCGCGGCATCGGAGGCGGCCGCCATATCCTCGGCCGCCTGGGACAACGAGTCCACCGAGGCCTGGACGTCGTCGGCGAGCCCATAGCTCGAGGACCCCGTGGCCGGGTACGGAATCGCGAGCCCGTTGTACGAGACGGCCCCGGCGCTGTTGGCCCTCACCACCGACCACGACTGCGCGGCCATGGCGGCGGGAACCGCCTTCTCGAGCCTCTCGAGCCCCTCGGCGGCCGACTGCGCGAACGTGCGCCTGCTCTCGAGCACCGAGCGACCCGCTTCCACCACCCGCAGCCCGGCGGGCCCGAGCCCCGGGACAAGCGCCGTCACCGCACCGGCGCCCACCATCATGAGACCGGTGAGGCCGAGCGAGAGAACGGTCGCGTCGGCCACCTGCGCGACCGTGCGGAACGCCTTCACCGGCGCCATGGCCGAGAGCGCGGCGGAGTCCGCCACGGCCTGCACGTCGCCGGCGCGAGAGCCGACCCACGCCACCTGCACGAGCGCGAACACGAGCGCCAGGCTGGCCAGGAGCGAGACAGCCACCGTCACGGTGGTCGAGCCGCCCTCCTCGTCCAGAAAGAGGTCGATGCCCCACAGACGGGTCGGCCGCGACGGCCGCCACTCACCACGCGCCCTTCCAGTCCCCATAGCTCCCTCCCAACCAGCTTGGGCGCACGGCGCCCTTCACCTCCACGTCGAGCGTCACGAGGCCGTCCGCAGCGTCCGCGAACGCCGCCGCGACCCACCCGAGCAGCGGCCATGGTCGCGCCCGGCCCTTCACCCTGACCCTCGCCTCCGCCGAGCCCTCCGAGCCGTCCACCTCCACCTCCCAGTCGCCCTCATGCCAGAGCGGCGAGTTCGGCACGGCCGCGAGGCGCCGCCTCACGAAGGCGGTGACCTGCTCGTCCGTGACGCCGGCGGCCTTCGTCGCGAGCACGCGCGCCCCTTCTGCCGCCGCGGCGCCCATCACCGCACGGGCGTAGAAGAGGCACGCCGGCTG
This sequence comes from Kribbibacterium absianum, assembly GCF_030067705.1. GTDB lineage: Bacteria > Actinomycetota > Coriobacteriia > Coriobacteriales > Atopobiaceae > Kribbibacterium > Kribbibacterium absianum. The sequence continues at coordinate 262,378 of NZ_JASJEX010000003.1, read as the reverse complement.
CACGAGAAGCCCCACCACCACGAGCAGCACCGGCAACAGCGCTGCAAGCTCCACGCTCGCCTGGCCGCACTCCTCTGCCGGGTGGGTTCTCGCCGGATCAGTACAGGAGCACGTCCTGCACCTGTGCCAGCGTCGTGGCCCCGGCGCCGTGCGACGCGGCCGCCTCCGCCAACCGCGCGAACGTTCCTGACGTGCCGGCGCGCCACACGGCACCAAGCGCCACCACCAGGGCGAGCAGCGCGAAGAGCACGACAGCCTGCTCGACCGTCGCCTGCCCTCGGTCCTCTGCCGCACCGCGCCCGCGCCGCCCATGGCCCCTCCCGTTCATGCCGCCTCCGTCAGCGCGTCCGCACCCGCGCGACCGACCGCACCGCCGTCCTGCCAGTCCTTCGGACTCAGCGCGAGCACGTCGGCATGGCTCGTGCCGAGGTCGGTCTCGCTCAGGACGCACACCTGCACTTTGTCGGGGGCCATCGCCACACAGCCCCAGCAGCGACCGAGCAGATCCAGGTAGCCAGCCTGGAGCAACTGCCACGAACCCGTCCGGTACTCCTCCAACACCGTCGCCGCAGCGTCCGGGAGCTCCGAGGGGAACTCCCGCTCGGTGCGCGTGGCACGTCCGTCCGCGAGCGCCCGCGACCACAGGTCGTCCGCGTTCACGGGCGCCCCACCCTGGTCGTCTGCAGCCGCCCCGTCCTCCGGCTCATCGACGGGCTGCCCGTCGCGGGGCTGCGCCTGCTCGTCCGACGCCCGAGGTGCCTGTCCACCGGTGCCCTCCCGAGCGGCCCAGCCCGCCGCCAACACCACGACGAGCAGCGCCGCCGCGCATGCGGCCATCGCTCGCCCCTTCCGCGTCACAGCGAGTTGATGCCGTCGGCGATGGACGTCCACAGCTGCTGGACCCGGTCGCGGAACGCGACCACCGCCACGATGGCTATGAGCACGAGCACCCCCACGAGGATCGCGTACTCCGTCGTGCCCTGGCCTGACTCCTCGTCCGCCACATGCCGCAGCCGCTCGAACACCGACATCTCCGCTCCTTTCCGCCCTTCGCGGGCGTCCTTGTCGCCGTCCCGTTTCATCCCATCGAGAGAGCCCCGGACAGCAAGGGCCCCAGGATTGCGAGCAGCATCGCCGGCACCACGAGCCCGGCGAGGGGCCCGAGCAGCTTCACCGGGACCTTCTCGACGGCCTCCTCTGCCGCCCGGCGCTGCTCCTCGCGCAGCCCGTGCGCCTGACGCTGCAACGTCGCGGCCAACGGCGCGCCGAACTCGAGCGCCTCGGTCACCGCGCCCGCGAACCGCTCCACGGCGGGTGACCCCAGCTCTGCTGCGGCCTGGGCCAGCGCCTCCGAGCGGCTGGCATCGCCCACCTCCCAAGCGGCCCGAGCGCCGGCCAGCCCCTCGGGCAGCGGCCCCTCTTCGCGGTCCACGTAGAGCGACAGCGCCGCATCGAACGAGAGCCCGGCCGAGAGCCCGAGCGTCACGATGTCGAGCATCTCGGGCGCCTGGGCCTCGCACCGCTCACTGCGGGCAGCCTGCCGCGCCCGATCCGCGACCCGACGCAGCGGTTCCAGCGTCAGCGTCAGAGGCGCACGAGCCTGCCGTATCGCCGGACGGCCACACCCGCCTCCAGTCAGCACCAAGACCGCGCAGCCGGCTGCCACAGCCGCGCCGGCCAGCTCCCCGCTCACGGCTCCGACTCCCGGGGCACCGCGCCCCGCATGATCAAGCGCATGAGGGCGAGCGCCGCCAGGTCGAGCAGCGCCGCGATCGCCAGCGACGCCGCGCCTATTGGTGTGGCCACGCCGTCCCGAAAGTCCGGCGACAACAGCGCCAACAGAAGCACGAGCGCCGCCGGGAGCGCCATCACCACCCGGGCCGAGAGCCGCGCCTGCGCCGTCTTGGTCTGGAGCAACCGCACGAGCCCAGCGCGCTCCTCCAAGAGGGACGCTGCCTCCTCGAGCAACCCGCGCAGCGGGGCGCCCGTGCGCTGCGAGACCTCGAGCGCCGTCACAAGGAGACCCGCCGTGCCAGGCGGCAGCGCCCCCGCGAGCACCTCAAGCGCGCGGTCGAGCGAGGATCCGCAGGAAAGCTCGAGCGACGCCGCCTCGAAGGCCGCGCCCACCTCGCCCTCCGCATGACGGCCCACGTACTCCACCGCCTGCGCCAAGGTGCGACCAGTGCCGAGCGCGCCCGCCAGCGACCGGTACGCATCCGGGAGGCTGTCCGTCGCCCGCCGGCGCCGCGCGCGCTCCCACGCGGAGGCCAGCGGCACGAGCAGCGCCGTCGCCCCCACGACCCCGAGCGGGAACGCCACCGGGGACCAGGCGAGAACCGCGCAGCCGATGCCGACGCCGCCCACGCCCCAGGCCACCGCTCCGCACGCCTGCAGCCGCGACAGCTCGTGGCCGTGTTTGACGGCTGCTGCGCCCATCTCGCGCGTCGCCACCGCCCAGGGCCGCCACGCCAGGAGCGGGACCGTACGCTCGCCCGTGCGCTCCAACAACCACAGCACCTCGTTGCGCGGCCGGGCCACGCCACGAAGACCCGACGTCACTGTCAACGCGGCCGCGCCTGCCGCGGCGGCACTCAGCCACAGCTCGTGCGCCATCGCTGCACCTCCCCCTCTGCGGCGATCCGCAACGCCGGCAGGCGTCCGACGAACTCCGGCTCCCTCACAAGGCGCCAGGCATCGTTCGGCTCGTCGTAGTCCACAAGCGGGACCAGGCGCGCACGTCCCCCTTCGTCCCGCTCCACGGCCGAGACGGTCGTGACGCGCCGGGCGCCGTCCGGCAGGCGCTTGCCCATGACCATGAGGTCGAGGGCCGTGGCCACCTGTTCCTCGAGCAACGACGCCGGCAGGTCCATGCCGAGGCGCGCCATCAGCACGAGGCGAGAGACCGCCTCGCGCTCGGTGCCAGCGTGCAGCGTCGTGAGCGACCCGTCGTGCCCCGTGTTCATCGCCTGCAGCATGTCCACCGCCTCGGCCCCGCGCACCTCGCCCACGACGATGCGGTCCGGCCGCATGCGGAGGGCGTTGGTGACGAGCTGGCGGATCGTGACCTCGCCGGTGCCCTCGATCGACGCCGCGCGGGCCTCGAGGCGCACCACGTGCGGGTGCCCCTTGAACGAGAGCTCCGCAGAGTCCTCGATGGTGATCACGCGCTCGCTCGCCGGGATCTCGTGGGACAGCGCGTTGAGCAGGGTCGTCTTGCCCGAGCCCGTGCCGCCCGCCACCGCGATGGCCTGCCGGGCCTTGACCGCCCAGCTCAGCAGCTGCGCGAGCCACACGGGCATCGCGCCCAGCTCCACGAGCCGGTCGAGCGAGCGGATGCGCCCGGTGAACCGGCGGATCGTGACGTAGGGCCCGTCGACGGCCACCGGGTCGATCACCGCGTTCACGCGGTCGCCGCTCGCCAGACGCGCGTTCACGATGGGCGAGGACTCGTCCAGGCGCCGGCCGAGCGGGGCAAGGATCCGATCCACCACCCGAAGGATCTGGTCGCGGTTGTCGAAAACGCGGGCCGTGGGGTGCAGGGCGCCGTCCTTCTCGTAGAAGAGGGAGCCCGTGCCGTTGACCATCACCTCGGTGACGCCAGGGTCGTCCATCAAGGGCTGCAGCGCGCCAAGCCCAAGCACCTGGTCGAGCACTTCGCGCACCAGGGCCCCGCGCTCTGCAGTCGGCACGTTCCGGTACCCGTCGCCGCTGAGCACCGCCTCGCAGGCAGCGCCCAGCTCCTCGGCAGCACGCCCCGTCTCGGCCGAACGGACGAGGCCCGCCACTGCCGGTGCGCCCATGCGCTCGACCACGTCCCGCCGGAGACGCTCCACGAGCGCCGCCCGCTCGCGCGGACGGGCCGCCGGCTCCTCCGGTTCCGCGACCACGCGTTCCAACAGGCCCATCTACACCGCCTCCTTCGCGAACCGGAACAGCCGGCCGCGCCTCACCACCGCCAGGTCGCGCGACTCCCGCGCCTCGGGCGCGTCCGGCAGCCGCCCCAGGTCCGCGAGCACCTTCGCCAACGCCGCGCGACAGGAGCGGGAGAACTCCTCGTCCAGCTCCACGAGCTCCGCCGCATGCCCGGTGGCGAGCAGCTCGCTCACGTCGAAACCGCCCTCGAGCACTCGATGGGTGCGGGCGCCCTCGAACCCCTCGGCGGCGCGGACGAGGAAGCCCTCATCGCGGCCTTTGGGATCGCACCGGTTCATGAGCCGCACGAGCCGCGCCTGCGCCACCCCGAGCCGTCCAGCGAGAGACGCCGCCTTGGCGAGCGACCCCACGGCACCGGCACGCTCGTCCGAGACGAGAAGGAGCCGGTCGCAGCACTGGGCCGCCTGGGCCAGCGAGTCGCTCCACGTGGTCGAGCCGTCCACCACCACGAGGCCGTGGCGTCGCTTGAGGTGCGCGAGAACCTCGCCAACATGGGGCGTCACGGTCTCCGCGAACTCCGGGCGCAGGCAGGGCCCGTACAACGTCACATGGGGCGCCGCGACCTTCCCCGCCGCGTCGAGCGCCACCGGATCCCACCCGTGCGAGAGGGGCGTGAGGTCTGCCGGCCCATCGAGGCCGAAGAAGTCGTAGATGTCGCCAAAGGCCAGGTCGAGGTCCACGAGGGCCACGTCCATGCCCCAGGAGGCCGCCTCGAGCGCCATCATCGCCGCGATCGAGGACTTGCCCACGCCCCCTCGGGCGCTCGCCAACACGAGGCACGGCCCCTCGCCGTCCCGAAGCCGCTGGCCGGGCACGTCGTTTGAGCTCACGGGCTCGACAACTCTGTGACCTTGGGGTTCGTCATCCTTGGGCACCCGCGCAGTCGCGGGCACGAGGCTGAGGGACGCACCCCCGGCGCCGGGAGCCGGCAGGACAGGGTCTCCCTCCCCATGCGGCCGCTCGGGCTCCGGCGCCTCGGGGGCGCCCGCTGCGACCCGCGGCCTCTCGTCGGTCAGACCGGCCTGCGATCCCGCGGCCTGCAGGTACACCACGCGCGTGGCTCCGCCGCGCAACGCCCGGGCCCGCATCGAAGCGTCCGGCCGCTCGGTGGCCACGACCACCTCGGCCGCGTGCCCGTCGGCCGCGACGGCGGCCGCCAGATTGGCGGGGTCGAGCTCCGCCCCGTCCCCCACGGCCACGCAGCAGCTGCCCGCGGGCACTGTCCTCACGAGGGAGCGCAGCCCTTGGGCCTCGTCCACAAAGACGGCCCGACCTTGCGGGTCGAGGTGCCTCACGCACGCCTCCATCGCCGGTCGTTGCTCAACCCCGCAGTGGACGAACCAGTTCCGCGCCATGCCGCGCCTCCCTCTTTCTCGAATTCTCAGGAGCGCCCGGCACTCTTCACCGGGCTTGTCTCGCCTCCGCCAGGCGCGCCGCCCGCGCCCTCGTCGGCAGGGAGCACGTCGCCGGCCGCCGCGCCCGTGTCGAGCGCGTCCACGTCGGCTGCCGGCACCACGAGACGGAGCGAGCCATCGCTCGCTGCCGTGACGGTCGCGCCCACGTTCTCGGCGGGGACTGCGACCGTCAGGCTGTCGCCCGCGGCAGCCAGCACCCGCGCCGACCCGCAGATGAGCCGGCACGCGCCGTCCTGCACCCGATAGGCCGCGAGCACGGTGCCCGCGGCCACGTCCCCGGACACGCCGGTACGCTCGCCCACAGCCACCGTCAGCGCGGCATGGCCCGACGGCACCGAGAGCCCCTCTTGGTGGGATGCCAGAACGGTCTCCGTCACGGCCGCGCCGGCGCTCAACGGGTGCGCGAGCGACTCCCCGAGCGCGTCCTCCACCGAGCCGAGCGCGCCGTCCGGCACGAGCTCCGACGGCCATGTCCGCACCTCGAGCGAGGCCGTGCCGAGCACGGCGCCCGTCTCGAGGGCCTCGGTGGCCACCAGCACAGGGGCGGTCTCGCCCCCGTAGCGCTCCATGGCGGCGGCGCGCTCGCTCTCCGCCTCGGCACGCACCGAGTCGCCGTACGCGATGCCGAGCACCACGGCGAGCGCCCCGAAGGCCGCGGCCAGGAGCAGTCGAAACCGTCGCTTCATGCCGCCTCCCGAGGCCCCGGGGCGGGCGCCCCGTGCGCCTGCCGTGAGACCCATCCTGAAAGGCGAGCGGCCCCTGCCGATCACATCGACAGGGGCCGTCACTCACAAGCTGTCACGGGAAGGGTCAGATTTCCGGCCCCGAAAACTGGCCCCGCAGGTGGCGGGGCTCAAACGAACTTCGCTCGAACAACGGACAGACAGGCCACTGGTTGCCTCGGTTCACAAGAGGGCCACCGGAGCGACGCCCGCCGTTCCTTACAACCGCACGTCCGGATCGAGCGTCTCCGCAGAATCGCGCATCTCGCGGGCGAGCGCCCGGTACGCGTCGAGCGCCTCCGTCGAGAACCGCCCCTCCGCCTGCGCCTCCGCCACTGCGCACCCGGGCTCGTGCTCATGGGTGCAGTCGTTGAAGCGGCACCCCTGAGCAGCCTCGACGATCCTCGGGAACACGCGGGCGAGCCCACGCTCGTGCCCCACCAACGGCAGGCTCCGAAGCCCGGGGCAGTCGATCACGACGCCCCTCCCCGGCAATTTGACCATGCGGCGTGTCACCGTGGTGTGGCGCCCGGCGTCGTCGCGTCCGCGCACGGCGCCCGTCTCAAGGGCGTCGTGGCCGAGCATCGCGTTCAACAGGGTCGACTTCCCCACACCGGACTCGCCGAGCACCATGGCCACCGTGCGCTCCGGCACGAGCGCAGCCACGGCCTCGGGTCCGAAGCCCGCACCGACCTGCTCGGCGGCCCGCGCCTGGTCGCCCGCGTCGTCGCCCTTCCCGAGACCGCCGAGCACCGCCACCGGCACGTCCCCCAGCACGAGCCGCACGGACCCAACGGCTGCCGCCACATCGCGCGGCGCCACGCGGTCCGCCTTCGTGAGCACCACGGCCACGTCGCACCCGCTGTCTCGCGCGATGACGGCCGAGCGGGCGAGCCGGTCCAGCGACAGCCCACGCTCCCCCAACGGCTGGGCCACGAGCACCACGTCCACATTGGCCGCCAAGGTCTGACGGTCCCCGCGGGCGCCGCCGCGCCACCGCGCAATGTCCGACCGCCGCGGCAGCACCGCCTCGATCAGCCCCTTGTCGTGGGCCTCCGGGGCGCGCAGGGCCACCCAGTCGCCCACCGCCGGTTTCTCGCCGGCCTCCTTGGCGAAGGACACCGCATGCTCCGCGCGCACGACGCCGCACTCGAAGAGCACCGCCGGAAAGCCGCGGTCGAGCCGGACCACACAGCCCAGGTGCAGCTCCTCGCCGTTCTCCGGAGCGCCCGCTTGGAACCGCTCGAAGGCCTCTACCTGGGCGTCGTCGGGCACCACGTCTCCCCACGTGGGCATATCGGCCAAGGTGTCGAGGGCCGGCAGCGCGACCTCGCCGACACCCGTGCGAACGCTCGCACGCCCCCGCGTCCTCTTGGTGCTCCGCGCCCGTTTCGCCATGCGCCCAGTGCCCTCCTTGTCGCCTGTGGAAGTTGCTACCCATTCCGCCGGACCCCTTGGGACGCACGCTCTCGACGAGCGGGGCGCCCTGTGCCGACGGCACACCGGCCATGATAGGACGACAAGAAAAGACGCCCCGACCCACATGGGTCAGAGCGCCTTCCGGCAAGCAGTGTCGCGCGGGTGCTTAGGCCTCGAGGTTCTTGCCGGCCTCGTCGAACAGGTGCACGACGTTGCCCTCGAAGGTGAAGGCCACGGTGTCGCCCGGCTTCTTGTCCATGGCGGCAGAGGCCTCGGCGCCGTCGTTGTGCGACACGATGATGGTGTCGGCGCCCTCGTCGTTCACGTGGATGTGGACCTCGGAGCCCATGAGCTCGGTGACCTCGACGTTGCCGTGGAGGGCCGGGGTGTTCTCGTCGGTCACGATGGTCACGTGCTCCGGACGCACGCCGAGCGTGATGGCCTGCGGCTCCACGTTGTTGGCCTTGAGCGCGGCCTGCTTGTCGGCGGACGGCACGACCTCGACGCCCTGGACCTCGACCACGTACTGGTCGCCCTTCTTGTTGAGCTGGGCGTCGTAGAAGTTCATCTGCGGCACGCCGATGAAGCCGGCGACGAAGATGTTGGCGGGGTGGTCGAAGACCTCGACCGGGGTGCCCACCTGCTGGACCTCGCCGTCCTTCATGACGACGATGCGGTCGCCGAGGGTCATGGCCTCGGTCTGGTCGTGGGTCACGTACACGAAGGTGGTGTGGATGCGCTGGCGCAGCTTGATGATCTCGGCGCGCATCTGGTTGCGGAGCTTCGCGTCCAGGTTGGACAGCGGCTCGTCCATCAGCAGCACCTTGGGCTCGCGCACGATGGCACGGCCGATGGCCACGCGCTGGCGCTGGCCGCCGGACAGGGCCTTGGGCTTGCGGTCGAGGTACTCGGTGATGCCGAGGATCTCGGCGGCGTCCTCCACGCGACGGTCGATCTCGGCCTTGTCCATCTTGCGGAGCTTCAGCGGGAACTCGAGGTTCTCGCGGACGGACATGTGCGGATAGAGGGCGTAGTTCTGGAAGACCATCGCGATGTCGCGGTCCTTCGGGGCCACGTCGTTCACGCGCTCGCCGTCGATGAGCAGGTCGCCGCGCGAGATCTCCTCGAGGCCGGCCACCATGCGGAGCGTGGTGGACTTGCCGCAGCCGGAGGGGCCGACGAGGACGATGAACTCGCCGTCCGCGATGTCGAGGTTGAAGTCCTCGACGGCGACGACGCCCTCGTCGGTCACCTTGAGGTTGGAGGGCTTCTTGGCCGCCTGCTTCTTCTTGCCGAAGCGCTTCTTCTCACCGGCGGCGTTGGGGTAGATCTTCTCGATGTGCTTGAGCTGAACCTCAGCCATGGTGCACGTCCTTTCTTGTTCTGGAGGCTCCGGCCCTACTGGCCCAGCTCCGGGTTCACATGCCAAATGTCTCGGTCGTACTCTGCGATGGTCCGGTCGGACGAGAAGTGCCCGGAGCGCGCGATGTTCATCAGCGCCTTGCGCGCCCAGGCGTTCCGATTCTCATAATCGGCCAAGCAGCGCTCCTTGGTGCTGATGTAGTCCTTCACGTCGAGCAACGCCATGAAGTAATCAGCAGCGATGAAGTCCTTGTAGAGGCGGGACAGCGAGGCGGGATCCCCTGTGCTCAGGAGCTCGGGGCTCACGACGAAGTCCACGAGCGGCTCCACCTCCGGGTCGCGCCAGTAGTCCCACGGGTGATAGGATCCGGTGTCGTACAGGTCGATGACGTCCTCCGAGGAGCGCCCGAAGATGTAGGCGTTCTCCTCGCCGGCGCGCTCGACGATCTCCACGTTGGCGCCGTCCATCGTGCCGAGCGTCACGGCGCCGTTGGCCATGAGCTTCATGTTGGAGGTGCCGCTCGCCTCCTTGGAGGCCAGAGAGATCTGCTCGGAGATGTCCGCGGCCGGGATCACGTGCTCGGCGGCCGACACATTGTAGTTCTCGACCGCCACGATCTGCAGGTACGGGGCGACCTCGGGGTCGTTCGCGAAGAGCTCGGACAGCAGGCAGAGCAGGTGGATCGTGTCCTTCGCGAGCGTGTAGGCCGGGGCGGCCTTGGCGCCGAAGATCATCACGAGCGGGCGCGCGGGCTTGACGCCGGCCTTGATCTGACGGTACTTCCAGATGGCGTAGAGCGCGTTCATCTGCTGGCGCTTGTACTGGTGCAGCCGCTTGATCTGGACGTCGAACACAGCGTCAGGGTTCACGTCGACGCCCTGGGTGTCCTTCAGCCACTTCGCGAGCTCCTCCTTGCGGTGGTACTTCACGCCGAGGAAGCGGTTCTGCAGCTCCTCCTCGTCCACGTGCTGCACGAGGTCCTCGAGGGCGTTCGCGTCCGTACGCCAGGCGCAGCCGATCGTGTCGTCGAGCATCTGGGCGAGCGGCTCGTTGCACCCCATGAGCCAGCGGCGGAAGGTGACGCCGTTGGTCTTGTTGGTGAACTTCTCGGGATAGAGGTCGTAGAAGTCCTTCATGGTCGAGGTCTCGAGGATCTCGGTGTGCAGCTCGGCGACGCCGTTGACCTTGGACGCGAAGTGCACGTCCATGTGGGCCATGTGGATGGTGTCGTTGGCGTCCCAGATCGAGAGGCCGGGGTTGTCCGTGCGCTCGCGCGCGAGCTCGTCCAGCTTCTTGATGATGGGCACGATCTGCGGGGCCACGGTCTCCAGATAGGAGACTGGCCACTTCTCCAGCGCCTCCGCGAGGATCGTGTGGTTGGTGTAGTTGCAGGTGCGCTGCACCAGGTCGACCGCCGTCCCAAAATCGATGCCGCGCTCGGTGAGCAGGCGGATCAGCTCCGGGATGACCATCGACGGGTGCGTGTCGTTGATCTGGATCGCGACGTGCTCGGGCAGCTCGGTCAGGGCGTGGCCGGCCGCCTCGAGGTCCGCGAGGATCATCTGCGCGCCGGCGGACACCATGAAGTACTGCTGGCAGACGCGGAGGATGCGCCCGGCGTCGTCGGAGTCGTCCGGATAGAGGAAGCTCGTCAGGTTGCCGGCGAGGTCCTGCTTGTCGAAGTCGATGCCCTCCGCGGGAGGCTCGGCGGGGTTCTCGACGTCGAAGAGGTGCAGCTGGTTGCAGACGCCGTTCTGGTAACCGGGGATCTGCACGTCGTAGACCTTGGCGAGCAGGTGCTGGCCGCGCAGCTGCACCCAGAACGCGCGGCCGGTGTCCACGAGCCAGGACTGCGGGGCGATCCAGGGGTCGGCGTGCTCCTCCTGGATGCCGTGGGACAGGTCCTGGCGGAACAGCCCGTAGTGGTAGTTCAGGCCCACGCCGTCGCCGGGCAGCCCGAGCGACGCGATGGAGTCGAGGAAGCACGCGGCCAGACGGCCGAGGCCGCCGTTGCCGAGGGACGGCTCGGGCTCGGCCTCCTCCACCTCGGCGAGCGTCGTGCCATAGCCGGCGAGCAGCGCCTCGGCCTCGTCCAGAAGGCCGAGGTTGATGAGGTTGGCCCGCAGCAGACGGCCCATCAGGAACTCGGCGGAGAAGTAGTAGAGCTTGCGCTCCCCCTTCGCCGGCTCCAGGTCGCCCTGCAGCTCGCGCACGGCGACCATCAAGGCCTCTATCAGCTGCTGGGCGGTGGGCTCGCCCTCCACGTTCGCCAGCTCGCGCTCGACGATGACGTTCAGATCCTTCAACTAGGCCACCTTCCCGTGGGCGTCGAGGTCGTCCTCGACTGCGCGCTCGCCATCGGCGTCCTCGTCGACGGCGAGAGGGGCGCGCTCGTACAGATCCATGCAACGGGCGACCTTCGCCGCCAGTTCGTCGTCCAACTGGCCCGGCAACAGGCGCCAGGTCCAGTTGCCGCCGAGGGTCGACGGCACGTTCATGCGGCCCTCGGAGCCGAGTCCGAGCAGGTCCTGGGCCTGCACCACCGCAAGGTCCGCGGGGCTCGCCCAGATGCCGCGCATCATGCCCCAGTGGTAGCCCTCGTCCTCGTTGAGGCCGAGGTATGCCTTGGCGTACGCGGCGTCCTCGAGCTCGGCCTCCTCGAACCAGCCGAGGGCCGTGGGGTTGTCGTGGGTCCCCACGTACGCGACGGAGTGGCTCGGGATGTTGTGGGGCTGGTAGCCGCGGCCGCCGCCGTCACGGCTGTCGAAGGCGAACTCGAGCACCTTCATGCCGGGGTAGCCGGAGTCGGCCAGCAGCTGCTTCACGGTGTCCGTGAGGAAGCCGAGGTCCTCGGCGATGATGCGCTGGTCGCCGAGCTGCTCGCGGATGGCGTGGAAGAGCCTCATGCCGGGCCCCTGGCGCCACTCGCCGTCGCAGGCGTCGTCGTCGCCAAAGGGCACCGCGTAGTAGGTGTCGAAGCCGCGGAAGTGATCGATGCGCAGCACGTCGAACAGGCGGAACATGTGCGCCGTGCGGCCGACGAACCACTCGTAGCCGTTCTCCTCCATGGCGTCCCAGTCGAAGAGCGGGTTGCCCCACAGCTGACCCGTCGCGGAGAAGCCGTCCGGCGGGCAGCCGGCCACGTCGGTGGGGGTCAGCGTCTCGTCCAGCTGGAACTCCTGCGGGTGCGCCCAGACGTCCGCGGAGTCGCGGGCGACATAGATGGGCATGTCGCCGATGATCTCGATGCCCCGGGAGTGGGCGTAGTCGCGCAGGTCGTTCCACTGGCTGTAGAAGAGGAACTGCACGCCCTTCCAGAACCCCACCTGGCAGGCGAGCTCCTCGGAGGCCGCCTCCAGCGCGTCCGGGTCACGCCGCTGGAACTCGCAGGGCCACTCCCACCACGGGCGCCCCTCGTGCCGATCCTTGAGCGCCATGAAGAGGGCGTAGTCGTCGAGCCATGAGGCCTCGGCCTCGCACCAGAGCGCGAAGTCGTCGGCCTGCTCGGAGAGCAGCAGGCGGTTCACGGCCTGGGCGAGCACGCCCGTGCGCTCGCGATAGAGGCGGCCGTAATCCACGCGCCCCGGCTCAGCGCCCCACGCAATGCCCTGGTAGTCCTCGGCGTCGAGCAGTCCCTCGGCCGCAAGGTCGTCGAGGTCGATCAGGTAGGGATTGCCCGCGTAGGACGAGAAGGACTGGTAGGGCGAGTCCCCGTAGCTCGTCGGCCCCACCGGCAGCATCTGCCAGTACGCCTGGTCCGCCGCGGCGAGGAAGTCCACGAACTCACGGGCCGCCGCCCCCATCGTGCCAACGCCATAGGACGACGGCAGAGACGTGACAGGCAGCAGGACACCTGCGGCACGTTTGGTCATCAGCTCGCCATCCCTTCGTAGAGTGTGTGATAGATGTCGTGCGGGGGCGGGCACAGGCTCTCCCCGCGGTGCAGTGTGTGGCCCACGCGCTCGTGCACGGGCTCCTTGGCAGGGTCCTCGAGGCGCTCGAGCAGCGCCGCGACGCCCTTCTCGGCGATGCCCTCCACGTCCTGGCGCACCGTCATCAGGCGGGGCACCGTGAACTTGGAGGCCTCGATGCCGTCGAAGCCGACCACCGAGATGCTCTCGGGGACCGGGCGCCCGACGTCGCGAAGGGCGCGCATCGCGCCGATCGCCATCACGTCGCCGAGCGCGAAGATCGCGGTGAGGTCGGGGCGCCGGCGGAGCAGGCACATCGTCGCGTCGTAGCCGTCCCGCATCGAGAAGCGGCAGGGCTCGTAGTCCCGCTCGACCTCGAACGGCACGCCGTGCCGCTCCAGCGCGTCCATGGCCCCTTGCAAGCGCAGGGTGCCGATCTGCTCGGGACGCCGGTTGCCGCCGATGATGCCGATCCGACGGTGGCCGAACCTCACCAGCTCGTCCACGGCCTCGGCCGCGGCCTTCGCGTCATCGGTGGTGAAGCTCGAGAGGTTGTCGCGGCCGATGGACTCCGCGGTGTTCGTCAGGAGCAGGCACGGGATCGTGATGGCCTCGAAGCCCGCCCGGAAGTTCGCCGGGTCGCCACCCAGGAACAGGATCCCCTTGAAGTGCAGGCTGCTCTGGTAGCGCACGGCCTCCGCCACCTCGTCGGCGTCCTCGTCCAGGTACACGAGCTGGGACTCCTCCTCGACCTGCCCGAGGCTGGCCTGCACGTGCTCCACCAGCTCGGCGAAGAGCTGGTTGTGGGCGCCCTTGACGAGCACGCCGATCGAGGTGCGGGTGGACTGCTTCAGGTGCTGGGCGTTCGGGTTGGGCTGGTAGCCCTGCTCGCGCATCACCTGCTGGATCCGGGCCTTCGCCTTCTCGGAGACGTTGGGCTTGTCGTTGATGGCTCGTGACACGGTGCCAACGCTGTACCCAGAGAGGCGCGCGATGTCTCGGATGTCCATCAACGACCTCCCATCAGCCCTTGACGGCGCCGGCGGCGACGCCCTTGATGATGTGCTTCTGGCAGCACAGGTAGAAGATGACGACCGGGATGACGGCCATGATGAGCGCCGCCATGACCGCGCCCATGTCGACGCGCCCGTAGGAACCCTTCATGTACTGGATCACGATGGAGATCGTCTTGTACTGGTTCGTGTCGAGCGTGAGGTACGGGAGCAGGAAGTCGTTCCAGACCCACATGATCTCGAGGATGCCCGTGGAGATCATCGTCGGCTTCATGATCGGGAGCACGACGGAGAAGAAGGTGCGCAGGGGGCTGCAGCCGTCGATCATGGCCGCCTCCTCGATCTCCACCGGGATGGACTTCACGAAGCCGCAGAACATGAACGTCGCGAGGCCCGCGCCGAAGCCCAGGTAGATGATCATGATGCCCCACGGGGTGTTGAGGCCGAGACGGTCGGCGGTCATGGAAAGGGTGAACATGACCATCTGGAACGGCACGACCATCGAGAACACGCAGAGCAGGTACAGGAGCTTGGTGACCTTGTTGTTCACGCGGGTGAGGTACCAGGCGAGCATCGAGGTGCAGAGCAGGATGAGGGCGACGGAGCCCACGGTGATGAAGACGGTCCAGCCCACGGCCTCGATGAAGCCGTACTTGTCCACCGCGTTGGAGTAGTTCTCCAGCCCGACGAAAGTCTGCGCGTTGGGCAGCGCGAACGGCTCGGCGTTGATGAAGGTCTTCTTCTTGAACGAGTCGTAGAGGACGATGATGATCGGCGCGATCCACGCGAGGGCGAGGACCGTGAAGCCCGCGGTGCCAAGCCAGCTGCGGGTGCTCTTCGCCTTAGCAGAATTCGAGGCCATTTACGCCTGCACCTCCTTCGAGCGGGTGGCGCGCAGCTGGATGAGGCCGATGGCGACGACCAAGAGGAAGAAGATCACAGCCTTGGCCTGGCCGACGCCCTCCCAGCCGGTGCGGCCGTAGAACGTGTTGTAGATGTTGAGGGCGAGAAGCTCGGACATCTTGGCCGGCTCGCCCGCAGTGAGCGAGAGGTTCTGGTCGAAGAGCTTGAAGCCGTTGGTGAGCGACAGGAACATGCAGATGGTGATCGAGGGCATCATCATCGGGATGGTGACGCTGAAAAGACGGCGCCAGGAGCCGGCACCGTCGATCTCGGCCGCCTCGAGCACGTCGCCGGGGATGGACTGCAGGCCGGCGATGTAGATGATCATCATGTAGCCGATCTGCTGCCAGGCGACGAGGATGATGAGGCCGGCGAAGCCATACCACTCGTTGAGGTTGATGCTCGTGCTGTACTGGGCGAGCACGCCGTTGAAGATGAGCTGCCAGATGTAGCCGAGCACGATGCCGCCGATGAGGTTGGGCATGAAGAAGACGGTGCGGAAGATGTTGGTGCCGCGCAGCTTCTTGGTGAGGGCCAGCGCAAAGGCGAAGGCCACCACGTTGATGACGACGAGGGACGCGACCGCGAACAGCGCCGTGTACCAGAAGGCGTGCTGGAACACGGTGTCCGAGAACGCCTTGACGTAGTTGTCGATGCCGGTGAAGGTGGCGTCGGCCACGGTGGTGAAGTCGCAGAACGACAGACCCAGGCCCATGATGAACGGGGCGATGAAGCCGATGCAGAACGCCGCGAACGTCGGGAGCACGAAGACGGGCCACCAGCGCTTGATTGCCTTTTCCACGGAATCGACCTCCTTTCAGATTCCGAGAAGAAACGGGCTCGAGGCATGAAGAGGCCGGCAGGCGGGAGACAGGAACCGCCTGCCGGCCTTGTTTCATGCACGGTTAATGGATGCCGGAGGGGCTCCGGCGCGAGGGGCGCCGCTTAGTTGTTGGCAGCGGCGTACTCGGTGGCCCAGCCATCGACGAACGCGGCGACGACCTTGTTCCACTCGTCGTCGGTCTGGTTGGCCGCGTAGGTGGTCAGAGCGGAGCCGACGCCGTTCTTCCACTCCTCGGAGGGCATCGTGGAGAAGCACCAGTCGACCGGGGTCTTGCCGTCGGCGGTGTAGGCGGCGTCCTGCTCGACGAACGGGTTGGCGGACTCGGGAGCGCCCTCGAACGGGATGACGAAGCCCATGCCGTCAGCGCCGGACGGCATCGCGCCCTCGGCGCCGGCCATCGCGTTCTTGCCCTCGTCGGAGGTGACGCACCAGTTGATGAAGTCCAGGGTGGCCTTGATGTCCTCCTCGGAGGCCTTGCCGTTCACGCACCAGTAGTTCTCGGAGCCGGTGCAGAGGCCCTGGTTCTCCTCGCCGTCAACGCCGATGTAGATCGGGAGCATCTTGAGCTTGTCGGCGCCGAGGTCCTCGACGTCGGCGTAGGCCCAGGTGCCGTTCTGGTAGAAGGCGGCCTTCTCGGTCACGAAGTCGGCCACGGCGTCGTCGCCGGTCTTGGTGGAGAGGATCGAGGGCTCGCAGGTGGCGTTGTTGATGTAGAGGTCCCAGATCTGGCGGTAGTTGTCCAGGTAGGTGCCCTTGATAGCGTCGGTGCTGTCGATGCCGTCGGCCTGGTACTCGTAGTAGATGGGGAGGTTGGCCAGGTGGGTCTTGAAGCGCCAGTCGGAGGAGCCGTCCATGCCGGCGGAGGTGAAGGCGGCGAAGCCCAGCTCGTCCTTGCGGGCGGTGATGTCCTCGGCGACCTTCTTGAGCTCGGCGAAGCTCGTGATGTCCTCGGCCTTGTAGCCGGCCTTCTCGAGGAGGTCGGTGTTGGCGATCAGGCCGTAGGTCTCGACGACGTAGGCGACGCCCTTGATCTTGTCATCGGAGCCGTGGAGCTCGTAGGAGTCGGAGGTGAGGGCGTTCACGACATCGGAGCCGTCGAGGTCGTAGCAGTACTGCTCCCAGGAGGCGAGCCCGACGGGGCCGTTCACCTGGAAGAGGGTCGGGGCGTTGGTCTTCGCCATCTCGGACTTGAGGGTGGTCTCGTACTGGCCGGAAGCGGCGGTGAGCACGGTGACCTCGGTGCCGGTCTCCTTGGTGTAGATCTCGGCGAGCTCCTGCCACTGCTCATCCTGCTCGGGCTTGAAGTTCAGGTAGTAGACCTTGCCCGAACCCTCGGCGGCAGAGGCGGTGGCGTTGTCGGAGCCACTGCAGCCGGCGAGAGCGGCCATGGCGCCAACGCCAAGACCGGCGGACAGGAACGAACGGCGGTTAAGCATAGGGGCAACCTCCTGTGTCTGTTTCCATCGCTGGTGTGGTTTGGAAACGTTTCCAATTGACGATTAGCAAGATAGCGTAGAAAGTGCCCAAAAGGGATCAGAATTCGGAAGAAGCCGTTCACCGGCGAAATCCTACTGTTCGCCCTGAGCTGGGAGTTGTGAGGCCGGCGGCCAATGATTTGAAAACCTTCGATATATCAGGAAGCTTTATGCCGCGTACCTGCCTGTTTCCTGTCTGACATCGGTTTGATAGCAGTCTGAAGCGCTCTTGTCAGGTTTTGCCGCAGTTTGAACCCTATTCCGCCCATTTCACAAGTCGTTCGTAAACGGTTCCAGCTTGGTGGCCCAGAGCCCCACCCAGAGCGCTTTAACCGATAAAAGTGCTGGTAAACACGCCAAGAAAAAGCCCCGTTGCCGGGGCTCCGTGCTAGCTTTGACGCTCCCGCCAGCGTTTGAGGTGCGGCAGGACGGTCGCCATGAACGAGACCGCCTCGTCAAAGGTGCCGCCCGACTGCGCCACGTAGTACTGAGCGGTGGCCTCGATGAAGTCGTCCATGTCCATGTCGGGCGCCGTGAACCGGCCGTTCTGGTAACAGAACTTGCAGTACTCGTCCGACTCGGAGCCGTCCTCCTCGGTGCCATGGAGCGACGGGTCCGGGATGGGCATGCCGCAGCACTGGCAGAAGTACTCGCTCGGCATGTCGAAGAACCGCTCCAAGGGCACGCCGTAGGTCACGGCGATGAGCTTGACCATGTCGATGCCCGGTCCCGTGTCGCCGTTCTCCCAGCGGCTCACCGCCTGGCGCGTCACGCACAAGTCGCGCGCCATCTGCTCCTGCGTGATGCCCTGCTCGCGACGAACCGCCGCAATGGTGTCCTTCATGGCCATGGGGCCTCCTCTCCTCGCCGGTCGTGAGTCCATCGTCCCCGAGGAGGGCGCCGCAGCCAAGCAACAGCCTGTTGCCCGCACAGCTCACCTGCCCCGAACGGCTCTCCGCACGAGCCGTCCTGGGGCGGTCGGGCGCCCTAGAGACCGAGGGCCTCTGTCCAGGCCGGCTCCCGGAAGCCTGCGGCGCGCACCGTGCCGTCGACCACGAGGAGCGGGCGCTTCACGAGCATGCCCTCCTCCCCTAACAGCGCCAACATGTCCTCGACGCTCATGCCGGCATCGAGCTGCGCCTTGAGGCCGCGCTCGCGATAGAGGCGCCCGCTTGTGTTGAAGAGCTTGCGAGGCGCGAGGTCGCTGCCATCGAGCCAAGCGGCCAGCTCTTCGGCGCTCGGGTTTTCCTCAACGATGTCGCGGAGCGTGTACGCCACACCGCGCTCGTCGAGCCATTTCTGGGCCTTCTTGCAAGTGGAACAGCGGGGATAGGCGACGAAGAGCACGTCGGCCATGGGTTACCTCCATCTCTATGGATGTGCCTGACGGGCTCTAGCCTACCGGCAACAGGGACGCATGGCTGCTGCAACCGCACTCTGGATAGATCCGTGGCGCCAGTACGCGGGTCCGAGGGCTTGATTCACCACCCAACCCATGCCCCACGTGGGCCTTATCCGTCATTCGGAGCCAGGTTGGGTGGTGAGACGCGAGGGCACCACCCCCCAACCCGTGTCTGGGGCGGGTATGGCAGCCGCGCATGAAGGGGTTGGGGGATGGTGGGGTGCAGGGTTACCACCCAACCCGTCCATAGAAGGGCACCGAGGACACCTGAGACCCCGGGTTGGGTGGCAGAACATGAGCGGAGCAGTTGGCTGCGGCGCCTACGTCCCAGCGAGCGTCATGCGCGCGCCGTTGGCGCCCGCGCCGAGGTTCCCCAGCTCGAAGCGATAGGCCACGAGATCCGCGCGTGCGTAGGACTGGGTGTGCTCGTAGACCACGTTCGAAGAGAGCCGCGCCACGCGCTCGATGCGGTAGCCCACGGTGCCGGACGGACAGCCCAAGAGCCCGCAGACGTCGTCCGGCAAGAGCACGCCGCGCATCGTCTCGACGGCCGAGGCGGGCTCCAGCCCGTAGTCGTCGCGCAGCGCCGCGTACAGGGACGCGTCGTCGAACGACAGGTCCTGGATCCCCGGACACAGCGCGAGCGGCAACCGGGTGTCCTCGTAGAGCACGGGGGCACCGTCCGCCTGTCGCACGCGGCACAGGCGGAACACCTGCGCCTGCGGCGCCACCAGCTCGAGTGTCGATCGCTCCCCCGCGTCCGCCGTCACGACCTCTTGCACCACCGTGCGCGACGACGGCACGCGGCCGGCCTCCTCCATGTCCGCAGAGAAGTTGTACAGATGGCTCATGGACCGGTGATAGCTGGCCGGCTGCGCCACGAAGGTGCCCTTGCCGCGAAACCGCTCGACGACGCCCTTGTCCACGAGCAACGCCAGCGCCTGACGAGCCGTGGAACGGCTCACCCCGAGGGCGTCGCACATCTCCTCCTCCGTGGGCATGCGGTCACCGGGCTGGAGCGCTCCGAGCCTGACCTGCAGCGAGAGGAACTCGTAAAGCTGCTGGTAGAGCGGCGTGGTGCTCGCTCTCGACACCGAGAACGACGACAAGATGCCCGGAGCGTCCATCGGTCTCCTCATTTCCTTCATACCTGCTGAACAGGCAGTTGCCTCCGATTTGTCACTTTGTATGATACAAACCAACAAACGAACTTCAGGGAGACCTTACCATCCCGAGGGACGTTTGGAACCGGAATCAAGGGTCCGCGCGACCCGGAGCATCCCAGAAAGGGGACCTCATGAAGCCGACCAAGCCCGCCGTCGAGATGACCCAAGCCGAGCTCGCCCGCTACATCGACCACTCGGTGCTCAAGCCTGAGTTCACGGCTGAGGAGATCGTCAAGCACACCAAGGACGCTGTGGACTTCGGCTGCGCCACGGTGTGCGTGAACCCCGCGTCGCTGCCGCTCGTGGCCCCCATCGTCGAGGGCACCGACACCGGCATCTGCGTGGTGTGCGACTTCCCCTTTGGCCTTTCCACTCCCGAGTCCAAGGCCGCGCAGGCAGAGGCCTACTGCTCCGAGTACGACATCGAGGACCTCGACATCGTCGCCAACTACGGGCGCCTGCGCTCCGGCGACCTGGACTACGTGGTCGAGGACCTCAAGGGCGTGGTCGAGGCTGCCCACAAGCACGGCACCAAGGTGAAGGTGATCATCGAGACCGACGCCCTCACCCCCGAGCAGATCGCCGACGGCACCCGCTGCGCCGTTGAGGCCGGTGCCGACTTCATCAAGAGCTCCACCGGCTTCTACACCGGCGGCGAGCAGCACGGCGCCACGCCCGAGGTGGTCCAGATGATGATGGACGCCGGCGAGGGGAAGATCGCCGTCAAGGGGTCCGGCTGCATCCGCGACCAGGAGCGCTTCTTCCAGCTCATCGACATGGGCATCGACCGCATGGGCATCGGGTACCGCTCCACGCCGGTGGTGCTCGGGCTCGCTTGAGTCACCACCCGTCGGGTGTTTGACTCAGAGACCTGCCTTGCTGACCCGGTGCGCTGACTCGCCGGTCGCGGGCCGCTGGAACACGTGAATGTGGCCGGAAACGGAGCACGTCCAGAGTGGGTGCGAAAGGCCGCGCGCTAACAAAGGGGGTCGCGCCCATTTGGACGCGACCCCCTTCAACTGTCTAACGACCTGTAAAAGTGCTCCGTCTCCTTTTGCAGGTTAGGCGGCCTTGCGACGATCCACCGCGCGCCAGACGGCCTTGTAGACCTCCATGATCGGGATGATCATGGAGGCCAGGCCCATCGCAATCATGTAGCTCACGAAGTCCAGCTCGGCGAAGCCGAAGACCTCGGCCACGGGCGGCACCTCGATCACGACGAACGTCAGCACGAGCGACAGCGCGAACGCGCCCCACAGCCACTTGTTGTGGCTCCCCAGCTTGAAGATCGACTGGCGCGCGGAGCGCATATTGAACGAATGGAACATCTCGATCATCGACAGCGTGAGGAACGCCATCGTGATGCCCTCGAGGCCGGCGTGCGGGTCCTCGGCGATGAAGGCAAGGTCCATGGTGCCGAACTCGATGTACACGCCGATGAAGTAGCTGATCAGCGTGAAGAGCGCGATCACGGCGCCCTGGAACACCACGTCGACGCCCATGCCGCCGGCGAAGATGCCGTCCTTGGAGTTGCGCGGCTTGCGCTTCATGATGCCGGGCTCCTCGGGCTCCATGCCCAGGGCAAGGGCCGGGAAGCAGTCGGTGATCAGGTTGATCCAGAGCAGGTGCACCGGCTCGAGGATCACAAAGCCGATAAGCGTGGCCACAAAGACGGCGATGACCTCGGCGATGTTCGAGGACAGCAGGAACTGGATAGCCTTGCGGATGTTGTCGTAGATGCGCCTGCCCTCGCCCACCGCGGTCACGATGGTGGCGAAGTTGTCGTCGGCGAGCACCATGTCGGCCACGTTCTTGGTGACGTCGGTGCCGGTGATGCCCATGCCGATGCCGATGTCGGCGCGCTTGATGGAGGGCGCGTCGTTCACGCCGTCGCCGGTCATGGCGACGATCTGGTCCTGCTTCTTCCAGGCCTCGACGATGCGGGTCTTGTGCTCCGGCTGCACGCGCGCGTAGACGTTGTAGTCCTGGATGCGCGCGGTCAGCTCATCGTCGGACATCTTGTCCAGCTGGGCCCCGGTGAGCGCCTGCTTCTTGTTCTCGATGATGCCGAGCTCCTTGCCGATGGCCACGGCGGTGTCCACATGGTCGCCGGTGATCATGACCACGCGGATGCCGGCGTCGTGGGCCTCGGCGATCGAGGGCCCGACCTCCGGGCGCACCGGGTCGATCATGCCGCAGAGGCCGAGATAGGTGAGGTCCTGCTCGAGGTTCTCGGCAGAGTCGTCGGTGGGCGCGGACGTCCACGGACGACGGGCGGCGCAGAGCACGCGGAGCGCCTCGTTGGCCATGCCCTTGTTCTCGTCGAGGATGGCCTCGCGCACGTCGTCGGTGAGCGGCTTCACGCCGTCAGCGGAGAGATAGGACGTGCAGCACTTGAGCACCTCGTCGGGCGCGCCCTTGGTGTACTGGACGATCGAGCCGTCCGGGGCCTTGAGCACCACGGACATCATCTTGCGGGAGGAGTCGAACGGCGCCTCGCCCACACGCTCGTACTCGGCGTCCAGCTCGGTCTTCGGCATGTCGAGCTTGGCGGCGTCGGCCACGAGCGCCGCCTCGGTGGGCTCGCCCTTGGCCTGGCCGGTGCCGTCTTCAGCGAGCACCCACTGGGCGTCGGAGCAGAGCGCCATAGCCTTGACCAGCTCGCGCTCGTCCGCGCCCTCGTGGCGCACGACGGTCATGAGGTTCTGGGTCAGCGTGCCGGTCTTGTCGGAGCAGATCACCTGCGTGCAGCCGAGCGTCTCCACGGCGGTGAGCTTGCGGATGATCGCGGCCTCCTTGGACATCTTGGTGACGCCCAGGGACAGCACGATGGTCACGACGGCCACGAGGCCCTCAGGGATGGCGGCGACGGCCAGAGACACGGCCACCATGAAGGTGTTGAGCACGAGGTCGAGGTCGCCCCAGAACCCCATGCCATGCTTGATCCAGTCCACGACGAAGATGATCGCGCAGATCGCGATGATCGCGATGGTCAGGACCTTCGAGAGCTCGGCCAGCTTCACCTGCAGCGGGGTCAGCTCGTCCTTGGCCTCGTTGATGGAGTCGGCGATCTTGCCCATCTCGGTGTCCATGCCGGTGGCCACCACGACGGCGCGGCCGCGGCCATAGACCACCGTGGAGCCCATGTACACCATGTTGACGCGGTCGCCCAGGGGCACGTCGTCGCCCTCGGCCTCGAGGGCGGCAATGGCCTTGTCCACCGGCACGGACTCACCGGTGAGCGCGGACTCCTCCACCTTCATGGACGCGCACTCGATCACGCGGCAGTCGGCGGGCACGGCGTCGCCGGCCTCGAGCACCACCACGTCACCGGGAACCAGGTCCTGGCTCTTGATGTCGATGAGCTTGCCGTCGCGATAGACCTTGGAAGTGGAGGCGGCCATCTTCTGCAGCGCCTCGAGCGCCTCCTCGGCCTTGGACTCCTGCACGACGCCGAGCACCGCGTTCACGATGACGACGAAGAGGATGATCACGACGTCCGCGATGTCGGACTCACCCTGCACGGCGCCCGTGACCGCGCTGATGACGGCGGCGGCGAGCAGGAGGATGATCATCGGGTCGGCCATCTGCGCGAAGAACCGCTTCCAGAGCGGGTCCTTCTCGGCCTTCTCCAGCTCGTTGGGGCCGAACTTCTTGAGGCGGGCGTCCGCCTCGGTCGTGGTCAGGCCTCGGGCGGCATCGGTGCCCTGCTCCTGAACCACGTGGTCGGCTGTGGCTAGGTACGCTTTCAACGCTACTTCCCTCCTGGGATCGGGCTCCCGCCAACGCTGAATGAGGCGCCCGATAATAACTCCCCGGGAGGGGCAAGGGCTCGCCAAGGCTGCCGAGCCGGGAGCTATGGCTTAAAGCGAGGAAGATTCTACCCGCGCCCCGGAGGATTCACGCAGCCTCTATAAGGGAAGCGCGAACTGAAAAAAGGCCCCGGGCGACGTGCCGGGGCCTCGCGCGTCACGCGCTCTCGAGACTCTGATAGGCCGCCTTGAGCGCGGCCTGACCCCGGGCGAGCGTGTCGCCGGACCAGTCGATGCCGGACCATGGGTCGTCCAGAGCCAGCGTGAGGCGCGTGCCGGTGGCGCGGTTATAGATAAAGCCGTTACGCACCGCGGTGCCGTCCTCGGCCGGCACGTCCGCCAGCACCACCCACCAGTCGCTGCCCGCGTTAAGGCCCGCGCCCACCTTCGTCTGTACGGACGCAGTGGCGCCTGAGAGACCGGCCTCCTCGAGCACTGCCCCGTCGACGGCCTCTGGGACAAGCGCGGCCACGGCGGCGTCATCGGCGCCCTCAGTGCCGGGCCAGACCGTCTGGGCGGCGGGCTCCTCGGCGGTGTCGCCCGCGTCCGCCTCGGGCTCCGCCTCGGCGACCGCGGGCTCCTGCGGCTTGAACAGCCCCTCGACCAGGGGCGACATCGCGAACGTGACCACGACGGAGATGGCGACGATGGCACCGAGCGTGACAAAGTCCTTGACGTTCTGGTTCATGGGCGCCTCCAAGCATGGGAGTGCGGAGCCTTTCATCGAGCTTTTATGGTATGGAGAAAGCCTCCCCCGGGCAACCGGAGCAGGCGCCCTGCCCCTAAGCGAGCTGGCCTCGTTTGACTTGTTCGAGAACCTGCTCGGCCTCCCCCAGGCTTTTGCCGCGGATAAGCGCTAGCGCGCGGCCGGGCGAGACGTAACCACAAAGCTCGTCAATGATGCTCAAGGTGACCGTGCTGCCTTCCTCGCGGCCTTCTTGGCGCCCCTCTTGGCGCCCCTCCTGGATCCCTTCCTGACGGCCCTCCTCGCGGCCTTCCTGACGACCTTCCTCGCGGCCCACCGCACGCGCCCGTGCCTTCTCGCGCTCAAACTCCATCGAGATCATCGCGTGCTCCTTTCTCCAGGACGCGTCCTCGTTATGGCGCCGAACCTCTCGCTCAATTCTAGCGGACAGCTCTCCTGTGACCTGACTGCTTCCGAGGTACCGGAGCACCTCTCTCACTATCGCGTCCTCTGCAAGCTCCGCGTTCGGGATCACAGCCTCCACGATGTGGGTGCGGTTGTCGACGATGTGGCCTGGGAGCTCCTCTACCGTTTCATAGCGGTGATAGAGCGCAGAGCGGCTTCCATCGAGGTCCTCGTAGCGCTCTCTCGCCCTGACCGCCTCGCCGTACGGGTCGTAGTCACACACGAACAGGACGAAGAGGTCTCCCAGTGCGTCGTAGTCGATGCCGCGCGGCAAGCGCTCCTGGTCGAGCTTTATGCAGTAGAGCGTCGGGCGCTGCTCGTCGTCACCGTTGTTGGTGCGCTGCATCTCCAGATCGGCCACGGCATCGGGAGACTCGTACATGACGTCGAACCTCACGCCCTTCGACCCATCGGGAAGCGCAACGACATGTTCCTGCTGGACAACGGTCATGCCGGGAAAGCTGCGCTGAAAAGCACGCTCCAAGAACGGCACGGCAATCGTCGGGTCACTGAACACGGTTGAGAACATCAGGGCGTCCTTGATATCAACGCGGCCCTTACGGCGGGAATCACTTGTCTTCACCGGACGCTCCTAATGCACCAGCTGCGCGCGCAGCTCTTCAAGGCACGAGGGGCAGAGCTGAGGAGTCAGCCCGTAGTCCCAAACGGCCTCCTCCTGCTGATAGGCGAGATCTCCGAGCGCCCGGAACGCATCGCTCAGTTCCGAACTCTCCTCGAGACAGCGTCCACACCGATGGTCGTATAGGCATTCCACAGCCTCGTACTCGTTGCCGTCGCACCAGTGAACGCCTTTCTGCAGGTCCCGAAGAAGCCGGTGCGCGGTCTCTCGAGTGAACGCCCCCTGCTCCCACAGCTTCAGAACGTCCTTGGCCACAGAGTTCATCCCAGCGCCTATGTCGTGACAGCTCACAGTTCCCCCTTACCGTGTCGATCATCTGATATGATCAGATCGTCTGATCTTATCCTACTGGGGGAGCATGAGGGTGTCAAGACCGGCCGGGTGAAGGATACTGAGGGGGCAGCCTCGTTCCCGTCGCTTGGGGGTCTCCGTGTCGCATGCCGCTGGTTTCCTCGTCCTGGGCGCCGTTCTGGCCAAACGCCTCGACATCGCCTCGCTGGACGAGGCCTCGCTCAAGACCCTCGGCCTGCTTGACCCGCAAGGGGCGCCCACCTTCGCGGGGCGCGTCTGCGCGGACGAGAACGACCTCCCGGGCCTTGCCGTCATCACGCTGGACGAGACCGGCCAGGTGGCCGGTCCTCCCCGGCCAGTGCGGCACTGCTCGCTGCTGAAGTGTCTGGAAACGGCCCTCGACGCGTTCCGCGTGCATGCCCACGACGTGCCGGAGAGCGCGTTCCTCCAGGCATTGGCGGAGGCCTTCGCCACGCGCCGCTGGGACACCGAGGAGGACGTCACGGTCGTCGTCGGCCCCACCGGCGTGGAGGTGCGGTGGCCGGGCTCCGGCCTCCGTTCCCGCACCGACTTCACTCTGGCCAGCGTCCTCTCGCTGCTCGGCGTCGGCCAGTTTCAGGCGATTCCCTTGAACACCTATGCCCACGCGTACCGTGGGCTTCCCGCCGCTCCCGAGGTGCGCGTGGACCCCACCCAATCCGGAGTCGTGCTGCCCTCGAGCCGCCCCAAGCCCCATACCGACACGCAGGACCGGCTGCTGACGCTCGTGAGCGACCGGGGCACGGTGACCCGGCGCGAGGTGCAGGACCTGCTCGGATTGACGCAGCCCACGGCGGTGCGCGCCCTGACCGCGCTGGTGACCGAAGGGGCGCTGGAGAAACTGGGTGCCGGCCCTTCCACGCGCTACCGTCTCCCGCGGGACATCCACTGACCAAAAGGGAGGCCTCATGGCCATCGATACCGTTGCGGTGATCGGGCGCGGCGCGCTGGGGCTGCTGTTCGGTGAGTGGCTCGGCGCGCGGATGGCTCCGGGTGCCGTGCAGTTCGTGATGGACGACGCCCGCTTCGCCGAGAAGGGCGCGCAGCGGCTGCTCGTGAACGGCGAGCTGGCGCGAGTGCCGGTGGTGCCGGCGTCACAGGCGCACCCGGTGGACCTGGTGTTGCTCGCGATCAAGACCACAGGGCTGGAGCTGGCGTTGGACACGATGGAAGGGCTCATGGGGCCCCGGACGACCGTGCTCTCGGTCTGCAACGGCGTGACCAGCGAGGAGCGTGTCGCGGAGCGATTCGGATGGCAGGGCGTGCCACTGGCGGTGGCGCAGGGCATGGACGCCGTCTTCATGGGCGGCGAGCTGACCTACCGGCAACGCGGCGAGATCCGGCTGGGGCCCGCGACGGGAACGGCCCCGTGGGTGGTGCCGGAGCTTGACGCGTTCCTCACGGCCATGGACGTGCCGCACGCCGTCGAGGAGGACATCGACCACCGGCTCTGGACCAAATGGATGCTCAACGTGGGCGTGAACCAGACCTGCGCCGCGTTCGGAGGCACCTACGGGAGCGTGAGCGCCCCCGGCGAGCAGAACCGGGTGTTCGTCGGGGCGATGCGCGAGGCGCTCGCCTGTGCACGAGCCGAGGGCCACGATGTGACCGAGCGGGACCTGATGGCGATGGCGCAGCTCATGGCGTCGCTCACGCCGGACGGCATCCCCTCGATGGCACAGGACCGCCTGAACGGCAAGCGCACGGAGGTGGAGGAGTTCGGCGGCACGGTGCTGCGGCTGGCCGAGCGGCACGGGCTGCTCGTGCCGACGAACGCCTGGCTCGTGGAGCGCATCGAGGGGTGACGCGGCGCGTGCTCCAGCCGAGCGCGACGGCCATGCGGCGCAGTCCCTCGTCCATCTCGGCCTGTGTGATCACGAGCGGCGGCAGGAGGCGCAGCCCGTCGCCCGCCGTGAGCACGAGCACGCCGGCGCCGATGAGCGCGTCCACGATGGCCGCTCGGTCGTAGCCCGGAGTCACATCGATGCCGATCATAAGACCCAGCCCGCGGGTCGCGCCGAGGCACGGCAGCCCCAGGGCCTCGATGGACTCGCGCAGATAGCGGCCCTTCTCGTCCACCTCGGCCAGGAACTCGTCCGTCAGGCGGTCCTGCACCACGAGCCCCGCTGCGGCCGCCATCGGGTTGGCGCCGAACGTCGTGGCGTGCATGCCGGGCCCGAGGACGTCGCGGCACCGCTCGTTCGCGAGGAACCCGCTCATCGGAAGGCCGCCCGCGATGCCCTTGGCGAAGGTCGCGACATCTGGCTCCACGCCGTAGCGCTGGAACGCGAACAGCGCGCCCGTGCGCCCGACGCCCGTCTGCACCTCGTCCCACCAACAGCAGCCAGTCGCGCTCGTCGCACAGCGCACGCAGCTCGTGCACATAGGCCGGGTCCAACGGCAGCACGCCGCCCTCCCCCTGCACGAGCTCCACCATCACGGCGCAGACGTCGTCACCGGAGACCTCCTTGAGCGACGCCACGCTGTTGGCCTCCGCGTAGCGAAAGCCCCCGGTGTACGGCAGGAACCACCGGTGGAACGCCTCCTGGCCCGTGGCCTCGAGCGTCGCGATGGTGCGGCCGTGGAACGAGTTCTTGAGCGTGACGATCGTGGCACGTCCCTCACCGTAGCGGTCCTCGCTGTACTTGCGCGCCAGCTTAATCATGCCCTCGTTGGCCTCGCCGCCGCCGCTCGCGAAGAACACGCGGCTCATGCCCGTGCGCTCGCACAGCCGCTGGGCGAGCAGCGCCGGGGCCTCGGTGTAGAAGAGGTTCGAGACGTGCCCCAGCTTGGCGGCCTGGCACGCGATGGCGTCGACCCAGGTCGGGTCGTCGTAGCCGAGGCTGCAAACGCCGATGCCGCTCGTGAAGTCGATGTAGTCCTTGCCGTCCGCGTCCCAGAGCGTCGCGCCGCGGCCGTGGTCGAGCGCCACCGGGAAGCGCGCGTAGGTGTTCATGATGTAGCGGTCGGTGAGGGCCTTGATGTGTTCGGAATCCATGGGCGCTCCTGTGCGGTAGAGGGGCTGGAAGGGAGGACGGTCAGGCAGCCAGCTCGAGCATGGTGCCAATGCCCTTGTCCGAGAGAAGCTCGACGAGGATGGAGTGTGGGATGCGGCCGTCCAAGAGGTGCACCCGGCGCACGCCGCCCGCGAGGGCGTCGAGGCAACAGTCCAGCTTGGGGATCATGCCACCGGTCACGATGCCGGAGTCGCGAAGCGCGGGGACGTCGTCCGGGCGCACGACGGAGATCAGCGTCGCGTCGTCCGCCGGGTCGCGCAGCAGCCCGCGGACATCGGTGAGCAGGATGAGCTTCTCGGCCCCGAGGGCCACCGCGAGCTTTGCGGCCGCCGTGTCCGCGTTGATGTTGCAGGCCGGATTGCCGTCGACGCCCTGGGCCACGGTCGAGACCACAGGGACGAACCCGTCGTCGAGCGCGCGACGGACGAGTGTGGGATCCACGGCCGTGATGTCGCCGACGAGCCCGTAGCGCGGATCCAGCTGCCGCGCTTGGAACAGCCGGCCGTCGATGCCACAGATGCCGAGCGCGCTGCCGCCGAGCCCGTTGATCTGGGCGACGAGGTCCTTGTTCACCTTGCCGCAGAGGACCGACTGCACCACGCCCATCGTGGCCGCGTCCGTGTAGCGCAGGCCGTCGACAAAGCGAGAGGGGTGCCCGATGGCCTTGAGCATCCGTGAGATCTCCGGGCCGCCCCCGTGCAGCACGACCACGCGTATGCCGACGAGCGACAGCAGCACGATGTCGCTCATGACGGCGCGGCGCAGCCCGTCGGACACCATCGCGCTGCCGCCGTACTTCACGACGACGGTCTTGCCGTTGAACTTCTGAATGTAGGGCAGGGCCTCGATCAGGGTCTGGGCCTGCTCGGCATGGGTTGACATGGGGCCTCCCGGGTCGCGGACGGGCACCGTGGACGCTTCGGTCAAAGCTTCTTGTCCACGGCTGGACGCTTCGGTCAGAGCCAACTGTCCAACCCCGGACAAATGGCTTTGACCGGAGCGTCCGGGCTAGGTGCGGTAGTCGCCGTTGATGCGGATGTAGTCGTACGTGATGTCGCAGCCCCAGCAGGTACAGGCGGCGTCACCGTCGTGAAGGTCGATCAGGATCTGCACCTCCGGCTCAAGGAGCACCGCCTTGGCGACCGCCTCGTCGAACGGCAGCCCCTGGCCCGCCGCGCACACCTCCACGCGTCCGGCCGCGCTCGCAAAGGCCACGTCCACGGCCTCGGGGTCGAACTCCTCGCCCGAGTAGCCCATCGCGCAGAGCACGCGCCCCCAGTTGGCATCGGCCCCAAAGACGGCGGCCTTGGTGAGCGTGGAAGAGATCACCGACTTCGCGATGGTCTCGGCGGGGCCCTCCGTGCGCGCGCCTGAGACCGTGCACTCGATCAGGTGCCTCGCGCCCTCGCCGTCCGCCGCCATCGCGCGTGCGAGACGCACGCACAGCTGTGTGAGCGCGGCAACGAACGCCCGGTACCCGGCGCCCTTCTCGGCAATGGGCGCGTTGCCCGCTGTTCCGTTGGCCAGAATCAGGCACGAGTCGTTGGTGGAGGTGTCGCCGTCCACCGAGATGCGGTTGAACGACACGCGCGCCACCTCGAGCAACGCCTCGTGGAGCAGCGCGGCGTCGATCGCGCAGTCGGTCGTGAGGAAACCGAGCATCGTGCCCATGTTGGGATGGATCATGCCGCTGCCCTTGGCGATGCCGCCGATGGCGACGGTCGCACCGGCCACCTCGCAGGTCACGGCCGCCTCCTTGGTCACCGTGTCGGTGGTCATGATCGCGTGGGCCGCCGCGTCGCTGGCCTCAGGCGAGCGTTCTAAGCTCGCGACCAGCCCGGGAACGGCGGCCTCAATGGCGCGCACGTTGAGCTCCTGTCCGATCACGCCGGTGGACGAGACCAGCACGTCCGTCGACGGGCATCCAAGCGCCGCTGCCACCGCCTCGCACTCGGCCGTCGCGTGCGCGAGGGCGTTGGGCGCGCAGGCGTTGGCGTTGCCGCTGTTGGCAATGATCGCGCGGGCCTGCCCGTTCGCCAGATGCTCGCGATCCACGAGCAGCGGCGCCGCTTTCACGCGGTTGGTGGTGAAGACGCCCGCCGCCGCGCAAGGCACGTCGGAGACGATCAGGGCCACGTCCTTCTTCCACGTGGCATGGGTCTTGACGCCGGCATGCACGCCGGCCGCCGAGAACCCGCAAGGCGCGCAAACGCCGCCGGACACAAAGCTCGCCATGGGTGAGCCTCCTTAGCTGTCGGGGTGGCTTGGCCGTCAGACCGCGAGGCCGCAGGTCTCGCCAAGCCCGAGCATCAGGTTCATCGATTGCACCGCCGCGCCCGAGGCGCCCTTGCCGAGGTTGTCGAAGAGGGCCGTGACCAGCACCTGATCATCCTCGCCGTTCACGTGAAGCACGAGCGCATCGCTGCCGGCCAGTTCGTTGCCGGCCAGCATGCCGCCATCGGGCTCCGGGCTCACGGTCACGAGCGGCTCTCCCGCGAAGTACTGGGCGAGCACGCAACGGACATCGGCGGCGGTGACTCGTCGTCGCAGCAGGTCGCGCGTGAGCAGCACCGACGTCGCCATCCCCCGGGGGTAATCGGCGACGACCGGGACGAAGAGCGGTGCGACGTCGAGGCCGCACTGCGCGCGCATCTCGGGCAGGTGCTTGTGCGCAAGCGAGAGGCCGTAGAGGCGAGGGGCGCTGAGGGCGGCCGCGCGGGCCGGGGCCTCGTACGCCTCGATCATCGAGCGCCCGCCGCCCGTGTAGCCCGTGACCGAGAAGCACGGAACCGTCGCGTCCGGCACGAGAAGCCTCTCCTCCACCAGCGGCGCGACACACGCGATGAATCCCGTGGCGTGGCAGCCGGGGTTCGCGACACGGGTCGCGCGCGCAATGGCCTCACGGCGGAGGCCGCGGTCGAGCTCGGGGAAGCCGTAGACCCAACCGGGCGCCGTGCGGTGCGCGGTGGAGGCGTCGATCACTCGGGTTTCGGGGTTCTCGATCAGCGTCACGGCCTCACGGGCCGCGGCATCCGGCAAGCAGAGAAAGACGAGGTCAGCCGTGTTGAGAAGCCGCGCCCGCTCGGTAGTGTCATGGCGCAGGGCATCGGCAATGGAGAGCAGCTCGATGTCGTCGCGGCGCGCGAGGCGCTCGCGGATCTGAAGACCCGTCGTGCCTACCTGGCCGTCGATGTACACCGTTGGCTTGCCCATGCCGCTCCCGCCGCTTCGCATACCTATGGGTTCGGTATGCTAACGGGATTGAGTTGTATTGGATTGGTTTGCAATAGAACGGATACTTTGGCACATGTTATGCATCTGGACGCTTCGGTCAAAGCTATTTGTCCAACCGTGGACATTTGGCTTTGACCGAAGCGTCCACGGGAGGTGAGAGAGCCCGACGAGTAGCGTCAGGTCACGAGCCTCACGCGGAAGGGCCGAGGGTGGTTTCCCGTTCCACCACGTCGTAGGGCACGAGAACCTGGCCGACCGGCTCTTCACCCGCCAGCATCGCCAGCATCGCTCGACCGCACTGCGCGGCTATCTCTGGCACATGACGGTCCACCGACGAGATGGCCGGCGTCACGATTCGCGAGTACACCGAGTCATCGCAACCGATCAGCCTCACGTCCCCGCCCGGCTCGACCCCCAGCTCCAACAGCGCATCGAGACACCCGAGCGCGATGCGGTCGCCCGGCGCCACCAAGCCGTCAACGGAAGAGTTCCGTGCGAAAGCCTCGACCACGGCGGCCTTGGCCTCGTCGCGGCTCGCGCCCTCGATCGGCGATTCCAGTGCGGCCATCGGCTCCAACCCCAGCACGTCAAGCGCGTCCAGATAGCCCAGATACCGCGGGCTCGTCTTCCACCGGCGGCCCCCGGTGCCCACGCCCACGTACGCGATGTGCTCACAGCCGCGCCGCGCCAGCACGGCCGCCTGACTCCGCGTCATCCCCCGCAGGTCGTTGCCCACCACCGCGCACCGCGCCGGCAGGGTCTGGGTCTCGTAGTCGCTCAGCACGCAGGGCAAGTCCCCCACCACAGCCGGCTCCGCACCGCGACTGCCCCCTATGAACACGAGGCCGTCGACGCTCTTTTCCATCAGCGACCGGACACTCGCGGCCGCCCGGTCCTGCCGATTGCCCGTGTTGCAGATGAACGAGGAGTACCCCGCGTCGTTGAGCGTCGCCTCTGCGCCGAGCACCATCGCCGAGAAGAACTCGTTGCTCACATCCGGCGTGAGGATGCCGACCGTGCGAGAACGGTCCTCGCGAAGCACCTTTGCCGCGTAGCTGGCCACATAGCCCTGCTCAGCAGCGACCGATTCCACGAGCTCCTTGGTGGCCTGGGAGAAACGGCCCTTGCCGTTGAGCACGTTGGAGACCGTGGCGGTGCTGACGCCCGCGATGCGGGCGATGTCGTAGATAGAGACGCTGGAGCGTGCCATGAAGGTCCTCCTGAGGGCGAACGAGGTTATGTCTTCATCACTTTAGCAAGACATCC
Organism: Kribbibacterium absianum; assembly: GCF_030067705.1. GTDB lineage: Bacteria > Actinomycetota > Coriobacteriia > Coriobacteriales > Atopobiaceae > Kribbibacterium > Kribbibacterium absianum. The sequence continues at coordinate 229,363 of NZ_JASJEX010000003.1, read as the reverse complement.
CATCAACCTACGATTAACCGTTTACTTACGAAAACCGACCGTTCAGCTGCTTTTTGGGGATTCTCAAGGTGCCATCAGGCTTCAAGGCCTAGGGTGTGCTTATCCGTTTAAGCACCTCACCCGGAAGGAGAAGCCATGGCAGTCAAGCGCCTTATCAGCGCCCCTGGATCCATCATCGAGGACATGAGCGCCGCCGACCTCAAGCGCTCCATCGCCCTCTCGGAGGGTCGCGTAGTGATGGGCCAGCACCTGCTTTTCGACGGCAAGGGCCTCGTGCGCGGGGTCACCAACACCGAGCTGCTCTTCGCCTTCGGTGCGGACATGGTGATGCTCAACACCTTCAACTTCGACGACCCGTCCGCCAACCTCGGCCTCCAGGGCCTCACGGTGCGCGAGCTCAAGAAGCTCTGCCGGCGCCCCACCGGTGTGTACCTGGGCTGCCCGCACGAGGGCGTCGACGTGGACGACGAGCTCTACTCCGTGGGCGGCATGACGGCCACGCGCGATCACGTCGCGCAGGCCGTCGAGATGGGCGCGGACTTCTTGGTCCTGGGAGGCAACCCCGGCGCCGGCACCCGCCTCGAGGACGTCATCCGCACGACGCGCGAGGTCAAGGACACGTACGGCGACGACGTGCTGCTCTTCGCGGGCAAGTGGGAGGACGGCGCGGACGAGCGGGTCCTCGGCGACCCGCTCGCCGATTACGACCCCAAGCAGGTCATCGGCCGCCTCATCGACGCCGGCGCGGATGTCATCGACCTCCCCTGCCCCGGCTCCCGCGCCGGCGTCACGACGGAGGACGTCCGCGACCTCGTGACCTTTGCGCACACCTACAAGCCGGGCACGCTCGCGATGTGCTTCCTCAACAGCTCCGTCGAGGGCGCGGACCCGGACACCGTGCGCCTCATCGCCCTCCAGATGAAGGAGACCGGCGCGGACATCCACGCCATCGGCGACGGCGGGTTCGCCGGCTGCTCGAGCCCCGAGAACGTGCACCAGCTGTCCGTGTCGCTCAAAGGGCGCCCCTACACCTATTGGCGCATGGCGAGCACCAATCGCTGACAACCGATTGATTAACCGATTACTCTCATGAAGGGACCGATCATGGCAACTCCGCTCCTCCTCCCCTCGATGATGTGCGCCGACTTCGGCCATCTGGCCGAGGAAGTGGCGGCACTCGAGGCCGCCGGCGTCGACGGCTTCCACCTGGACGTCATGGACGGCGCGTTCGTGCCCAACTACGCGCTCGGCCTTGGCGACGTCGCGTTCATCTGCGAGGCGGCCAGCGTGCCCTGCGACGTGCATCTGATGATCGAGCGCGCGGCCGACCACGTGCAGCTCTTCGCGGACGCGGGCGCCCAGATCATCTACGTCCACTCCGAGAGCGACCCGCACATCGCCCGCACGCTCCTCAAGATTCGCGAGTCCGGAGCCGAGCCGGGCCTGGCAATCAATCCCGGCACCTCCCTCGACACCGTCCGCACCCTGCTCCCCCTCGTGGACCACGTGCTCGTGATGACCGTGAACCCGGGCTTCGCCGGCCAGCCCTACCTGGACTTCGTCGACGAGAAGCTCGAGCGCCTGATCGCGCTCGGCGCCGAGATGGGCTTCTCGGTGGTGGTCGACGGCGCCTGCTCCCCCGAGCGTATCGCGACGCTCGGGAGCCGCGGCGCCGACGGCTTCGTGCTCGGCACGAGCGCGCTCTTTGGCAAGGACCGGCCCTACGACGAGCTGGTGAGGGGGCTGAGGGCCGCCTGGCTCGGGACCTGGCACCCCACTCCGTCTGTATCAGAATGGCTTCAGTAAGAATGAGAGGACACCCCATGGCATCGACCTCCGGAACCACCCCGGGCGCCCAGATCCTCGAGCTCGTGGGCGGGCAGACCAACGTCCAAAGCGTCGCGCACTGTGCCACGCGCCTCCGTTTCCGGCTCTCCGACGAGGGCAGGGCGGACACCAAGGCCATCGAGGCCCTGCCCGACGTGATCAGCGTCGTGCAGCAGGGCGGCCAGTACCAAGTGGTCATCGGCCCGGCCGTCGGCACCGTCTACGACCAAGTGCTCGCCTGTGGCAACGTCGGAACCGCTGCGGCCGCCCCTCCTACCGACGTCCCAGCCGAGAAGAAGAGCCTCCTCAACCTGGCCCTCGACACGATCACGGCCATCTTCACCCCGCTTCTCTCACTCATGGCCGGCGCCGGCCTGCTCCGCGGCTGCGTGCTGCTCTTCGCGAACCTCGGGCTGCTCGACACCGCCGGCTCCACGTACCTGATCCTCGATTGCGCGTCCCAGTCCGTCTTCAACTTCCTGCCGTTGCTCCTCGCCTGGACGGCCGCCAAGCGCTTCGACTGCAGCCCGTTCGTGGCCGTCTGCATCATGGCGTCGCTCCTGATGCCAAGCTTCACCACCCTCGTGGACGAGATGGGCACCGGCGCGGTCGCGAGCTTCTTCGGCCTCCCGGTGATGCTGCAGAGCTACGCGTCCACCGTCTTTCCGGCCCTCATCGCCGTGTGGGTCTTCTCCAAGCTGGAGAAGTGGCTCAAGCGCGTGGTTCCGGAGATGCTGCAGCTGGCCATCGTGCCGCTCGTGTCGCTTCTCGTGATGGTGCCGCTGACCGCCGCCGTGTTCGGTCCCATCGGCGTGTACCTGGGCAACGGCATCGGAGCCGCCATTGATGCCCTCATGGCCTTCAGCCCCTGGCTCTGCGGCGCCGTCGTCGGCGGCTTCTGGAACGTCTTCGTGCTCCTCGGCGTGCACTGGGGCGTCGTGCCCATCATGATCCAGCAGGTCTCCGCGTCCGGCTCCTCCATCGTCGTCGCCATGGCCGCCACCGCCAACTTCGCGGTCTCCGGCGTCGCGCTGGCCGTGTTCCTCCGCAGCCGCAAAGACAAGGAGGTCCACCAGTTCTCGCTGTCCGCCGTCGTGACCGCGCTCGTCGCCGGCGTTACCGAGCCCGCCGTCTACGGCATCCTGCTCCGCTTCAAGAAGTGCTTCGTCGCGTCGATCATCGGTGGCGCGGTGGGCGGCGCCATCGTGGCGGCCTTCAACGCCGTGGCCTACGCCAGCACGTTCGGCTCGCTGCTCAACCTCCCCGCGTTCGTCGGGCCGAACTTCGTGTGGTTCCTCGTCGGCATCGCCGCCGCGCTGGTCGTGGCCTGCGCCATCGTGCTGGTGACCGGCTACCAGAACTCCGAGGAGGAGCCCGCCGAGCAGTCCGGTTCCGTGTCCCTCCCCGTCTCCGGCGACGTCCAACCGCTGTCCACTTGCTCCGACAACGTGTTCGCGAGCGGCGCCATGGGCACCGGCTGCCTGGTGACCCCGAGCGAGGGCAAGCTCTACGCGCCCTTTGACGGCGAGGTGACGATGCTCTTCGAGACCGGCCACGCCGTGGGCCTGACCGCGAACGACGGCACCGAGGTGCTCGTGCACATCGGCATCGACACCGTGCAGCTCGAGGGCAAGCCGTTCTCGGCGCACGTCAAGCAGGGCGACCGGGTGAGCGCCGGGCAGCTGCTGATGGACATCGACCTCGCGCAGATCCAAGCATCCGGCCGCTCCATCGAGACGCCGATCCTGGTCACCAACGCCAACGGCCGCGAGGTGCGCCTGGCGACCACCGGCCAGCACAAGCACGGCGACGCGGTGCTCGAACTCGCGGAGCCCGAGGCAGAGCCCAGCCTGGGCGCCGCCGTCCCCGCCTAGAACCTGCAAAAGGGGACGGAGCACTTTTACAGGTCGTTGGAACCTTGAAGTGATCCGTGCCCCTCCTAAGCTAAGGAGACCCCCATGAAGATCGCCATCGGCAATGACCACGTGGCCGTTGACTACAAGAACCAGATCAAGCGGTACCTGGAGGAGCAGGGCCACGAGCTCACGGACTTCGGCACCTTCACCGAGGAGCGCACCGATTACCCCATCTACGGCGAGGCCGTCGCCAACGCCGTCGTGTCCGGCGAGGCCGACCGTGGAATCCTGATCTGCGGCACCGGCGTGGGCATCGGCATCGCGGCCAACAAGGTCAATGGGGTCCGCTGCGTCACCTGCTCGGAGCCCTACTCGGCGCGGCTCTCCCGTGAGCACAACGACACCAACGTGCTGTCGTTCGGCGCCCGCGTGGTGGGCATCGAGCTGGCCAAGATGATCGTGGACGAATGGCTGGCCGGCGAGTACCAGGGCGACCGCCACGCCCGCCGGGTGCAGATGCTGACGGACATCGAGGCGCGACAGTAGCCGCAAGACAGACGGCGGCCAATGAGACAAGACCCGACGGGTAGCGTCTCATTGGCCGTCTTCGAAACGGCTACAGGATGCAGACCACGGCCGTGCGCGGGGCGACGATGATGTCGCCCTCCTGGACCGCGAGCCCCTCCCCTACCGAGAACAGCACCTCGCCCGGCTCAAGGTCGCTCGCGAAGGACTGCTCCCGCTCGTCCGGGTTGATGGCCACCAGCACACGCTCGCCGGCCGCCTCGCGCACGTAGGCCAGCACCCCGTGGCCCGCTCCGTCGGCCAGGAACTCCACCGGCGCGTCGTTGCCCAGCGCGGGATGCGCCGCGCGCAGCTCCAACAATGCGCGCACCGTGTGCCACAGCGAGCCCTCGTCGGCCATCTGCGCCGCCACCGTCGGCCGATCCTCTGCCGGGTCGACCCCCAGGTACAGTGCCGCCGGGGGCGCCGCGCTGAAGCCGCAGTTGGGCGTCGAGTCCCACTGCATCGGCGTGCGCGCCCCGGTGCGCCAGTAGCTGCCCTCCTTGGACGGACGGCCGCCGATGTGGCGCATGCCGATCTCGTCGCCGCAATAGATGAACGGCGCCCCCGGCATCGTCAGCTGGAACGCGAAGCAGAGTCGCTCCGCACGGTCGTCCAGGCGCAGGGACAGCCGGTCGCAGTCGTGATTGCCGCTGATGAGGCACATGAGCCCCTGGCCGGCGGTCTTCTCGGCATAGGCCCGGTACGCGGCCACGAACCGCGAGGCGTCGCCGGCCGGATCGGCCGAGAAGTACGGGGCCTCGCAGCGAACCAGGTCGTTGTAGTGGGACGTGCCGAACTGCAGCAGGAAGTCCATGTGGAACCCACCCGGCAGCGAGTAGTCCGGCTCGCCCCACTCGCTCACGATGGCGGCCTCGGGGAACTCCTCGTCGAGGAACGCGCGGACCTGCCGCCACACGCGCATCGTGCCCGCGTACTCGGGATCGTTCTTGACGAGCGAGTTCGCCATGTCGCAGCGGAAGCCGTCCGCGCCGAGGCCCAGCCAGAACCGCATGACCTCGATCATGGCCCGCACCGTGGCCTGGGGGCCGGGCGCGTCCGTGGGCTGCTGCCAAGGCTTCTCGGGGTCCGGGTTCTCGAATCCGTAGTTGAGTGCCGGCTGGTGCGAGAAGAAGTTCACCGCGCAGCAGCCGTCCCGTTCGGACATGCCACGGATGCACCCCATGCCGTCGGGGATGTCGAAGACGTGCTCGGTCCAAATGTAGCGGTCCCAGAACTCGTTGGGCTCCGCGCAGCAGGAGGCCTTGAACCACGGGTGCTCGACGGACGTGTGACCCGGCACGAGGTCGAGCAGCACGTGCATGCCGCGGGCGTGGGCCTCGTCGAAGAGGTCCTTGAGGTCCTGGTTGGTGCCGTAGCGCGGCGCCACCGTGCAAAAGTCCTCGACGTCGTAGCCGGCGTCCAGGAACGGCGAGACGAAGCACGGGTTGAGCCAGAGCGCGTTGCAGCCCAGCTCCCGCACGTAGTCGAGCTTCTCGATGATGCCGCGCAGGTCGCCGACGCCGTCCGCATCGGTGTCGAGGAACGTCTGGGGGTAGACCTCGTAGAACCGCGCGTCGCTCAGCCAGCTGGGCATGCTCGTCCCTTCACCCGTTGTCGATCCTGACGGCGCGCGTCAGGCCCGCGTCAGGTTTCTCTGTTGATATATGTCCGTCCGTTTCTGAAAAGCCCTTGATTCCTCCGAGACTATACCGCAGACCCGGCGCAGCTCCCCATCGGCGGACCGGCCGGCCGGATGTCCCTCCGAGACGGGTAGGCTGCGGGAAACCCCGCACGCCAAGGAGCTGACCCGCATGAACACCATCACCGTCGTTGGAAGCATCAACCTGGACCGCACGATCCGCGTGCACCGCATGCCGGCTCCCGGCGAGACGGTCCACGCGAGCGGGGTCTTCTCCGCAGGCGGCGGCAAGGGCGCGAACCAGGCCGTGGCCGCGAGGCGCTCGGGTGCGGCAGTGAACTTCATCGGGGCCGTGGGCTGGGACTCCGCCGGCGAGCACATGCGCGACCTGCTCGAGCGCGAGGGGATCGACACCGCCGGCGTGCTCACGCTCGAGGACCAGAACACCGGGCAGGCCTACATCGTGGTGGACGACGGCGGCGAGAACTCGATCATGATCCACGGTGGCGCCAATCAGGCCATCCCGGCGGAGCAACCGCACGTCTGTGCCAACGCCATCACAGCCAGCGACTTCGTGATCGCCCAGCTCGAGACCAACATCCAGCCGGTGGTCGAGGCCTTCACGCTTGCCCGTCGCTCTGGCGCCACCACGATCCTCAATCCGGCCCCGGCGCTCGAGCGCGTGCCGGACGAGCTGTTGGCCGTGACGGACGTCATCGTCCCCAACGAGACGGAAGCGCAGGTCATCACCGGCATCGACGTCGTGGACGACGAGAGCCTCGCACGGGCCGCAGGGAGGCTCCATGAGCTGGGCGTGCAGGGGGCCATCATCACCCTCGGGCATCGCGGGGCCTACTACCACAGGGATGACGGTGAGTCGGGTCTCGTCCCGGCGTTCCCGGTCGAGGCGGTCGACACGACAGCGGCCGGCGACACGTTCATCGGCGCCATGGCGAGCAGACTGCGCCCCGACCTGTCGAACCTGGCCGAGGCGATCCGCTATGGCAACAAGGCGTCGTCGCTCACGGTCCAGCGCTACGGCGCGCAACCGTCCATCCCGCGTGCTGCCGAGATCGAGTAACGGCGCGGAGGGGCGCCCAGGCGTGGACAAACGGCTCTCTCCGAAGCGTCCGATCCCGGACAAACGGCTCTCTCCGAAGCGTCCAGGGGGCGGGTTTTGGCACACTAGGACTCCCCTGCACCAGAACCCGGAGGCCCCATGAACCCGGTACGGATCATCGGCGAGGTCGTGTCACGCAACGCGGACGAGCACCCCGAGCGCTCGCGTCGCTGGCTCGAGACCGCCTACGGCGCGGTCGCGTTGAAGGGCCGGCTGCGGGTCGGATCGGACGTCCCGGCCCTGGTGGACCGGCACAACGGCGCGATCGCGTCCACCATCGTCTCGGCGCTCAAGCATCCCGAGCGCGCGTGCATGGTGAACATCTACCAGCCCTGCGAGATGCTCCACGCGCTCGGCATCACCCCGATGTTCCCGGAGGGCATCTCGGTCTACGTGGCCTGCACCCAGTGCGCCGAGGTGTTCTGTGACCATGCCGAGCAGTGCGGCGTGCCCGAGAGCTTCTGCAGCTACCACAAGCTCATGCTCGGCATGGCAGACACGCAGGTGCTCCCGGTGCCTCCCGTCGTGGCGCACACGACGCTGGCCTGCGACGCGAACCAGGTGTCGTTCCGGCGCTTGGCCGAGCGTGGCGGTGCCCAGCGGCTCGTTCTGGACGTGCCGGCGCGAACCGACGAGGAGACCGTTGCCTACGTCGCCGGGCAGCTGCGCGAGCAGGCCCGGGCGCTTGCGGTCACCTACCACCGCGAGCTCGACCCCCAGCGGCTCCGCGACGTGTGCGCGACCTCGCTGCGCACCCTGAGAACGCAGTCCGCGTTCCTCAAGCGGCGCGCCCGGGCCAGCCTGCCCATGGACCTCACGGCCGAGCTCTGCTCGATGATCACGACCCACTGTCTCCTGGGCACACCGGAGGGGCTCGCGTTCGCCCAGGGCCTCCTGGAGGCGGCGACCCACTCCCCACTGCCGGCCGTCAATCACCGACCCCGCATCTACTGGCACCACACGCTGCCCAACTGGCAGGCCTCGATGACGAGGGTCTTCTCGGAGCAGGCCGAGGTGGTGGGCAACGAGATGGCCAACGACTCCGTCGGCGTCATCGGCGAGCTGAACCCCGACGACCCGTTCGACTTCATGGCCCGGTGCCTCGTCAAATGCACGGGCAACGGCCCCGCGCTCCGACGCGCCGAGGCCTCCGCCGAGCAGGCGGTCACGTCCGGTGCGGACGGCGGGGTGCTCTTCGCCCACTGGGGCTGCAAGCAGACGTCGGGCCAGTCGCGGCTCGTGGCCGAGGCCTACGCCAAGCGCGGGCTGCCGTTGCTCGTCCTCGACGGCGACGGCTGCGACCCTCGCAACGCCTCGGACGGCCAGATGGTCACACGTGCCCAGGCGTTCCTCGAGCGCCTGGCCTGAGCGCAGCGCGGCAGCGTCTCCCGAGAGCGGCCAGGTTCGGACGCCCCGGTGATACGCCGGTACACCGCCAGGAGCGATAGGGGTCGGTTTTAACCCGCTCTTACTCTAAGCTGGTCTTGCATCCACCTACGTCAATGAAGGGGGCAGTCCCATGGCACGCAAGCGGATCATCGACCGTGACATGGCCGTCACAGCGGCCATCGAGATGGCCGACACGGAAGGCATCCTGGCCCTTTCGCTCCGAGCCCTCGGGGAACGCCTCGGCGTCACGCAGGCGGCGTTCTACCGTCATCTGAGGGACAAGGACGCGCTCATCGACGCCATGTGCGACGCCGTCTGGGAAGAGGTCTCCGAGACGGCCCGCCGGGAGGTGGCCGAGCACCCGGCCCCGGACTGGCGCTCCTACGCGCACATGGTGGCGCTCAGCCTGTGGGACACCCTGCAGCGGCACCCGGGCATGGTGAGCGCGATGGCCACGCGGCTCTTCTCCACCCCACGGCAGTACCAGCTCATGGCCGAGTCCATGAGCTGGCCCGGCGTCCCGACCCCCATCACGCAGGACGCGCTCGACCTGCTCGCCGCGGAGTTCGCCTACACCCTTGGCTGCGCCGCAGCCGTGCTCACGTTCGAGGCCGACGGCCGCGAGCGGCTGCTCTCGATGGACCGGGCCCTCGCCGAGATGGTCGAGTCCCCGCAACTGGCGGAGACCTTCTCGTCCTGGGCCCACGAGCGCGGGCCCGGCAACGGGTTCCAACTGTCCCGCGGCCTTCAGACCCTGAGCGAGTCATGGCCGTTCGAAAATGACGACCATTGCGAGTGAAACCTCCCCTCGCTGCGCCGTCGGCAAGTTGTCCCTGCTAGATGGGCAACTTTTTACATGGAGTCCCCGGCTCACCGCGTCGCCTCCGAGGCGCCCGCGTAGAATCGCACCCGACTATGGCTCGAGGCGCTGAGCCCCGACCCGTTCCCTGCCGTCCCATCAGAGGGAGAAGCGATGCGCATCCTGTTCTACGACACCATGGACTACGACAAGAAGTCGTTCGAGGAAGAGCTCAAGGACTTCACGGACATGGAGATCGAGTTCATCGAGGCCGACCTCAACCCCATCACGGCGACCCTGGCCAAGGGCTTCGACGCCGTCTGCGGCTTCGTGAACTCGGACATCCACGCGATGACCCTCGAGATCCTCGCGGGCTTCGACATCAAGCTCGTCCTCATGCGCTGCGCCGGCTTCGACGCGGTGAACGTGGACGTGGCCAAGGAGCTCGGCATCAGCGTGCTGCGCGTCCCGGGCTACTCCCCCGAGGCCATCGCCGAGCACGCCATGGGCCTCGCCCTCGCCGCCGACCGCCACATCGTCAAGGGCTACAACCGCGTGCGCGAGAACGACTACGCGCTCTCCGGCCTGCTCGGGACCACGCTGTACGGCAAGACGGCCGGCATCGTGGGCACCGGCAAGATCGGCGCCGCGATGTGCAACGTCGTCCGCGGCTTCGGCATGAAGGTCCTCGGCTACGACGTGTACGAGAACCCGGCGCTCAAGGACTTCGTGGAGTACGTCGACCTCGACACGCTGCTCGAGCAGTCCGACCTCATCTCGCTCCACTGCCCGCTCTTCGAGAGCAACTACCACATGATCGACGCGGCGGCCATCGAGAAGATGAAGCCCGGCGTGATCTTCGTGAACACCGCCCGCGGCGGCCTCGTCGACACGCAGGCCCTCATCGACGGCATCCGCACCCAGAAGATCGGCGCCTGCGGCCTCGACGTGTACGAGGAGGAGGGCCCCAACGTCTTCAAGAACCGCTCCAGTGCGGTCTTTGAGAGCGTCGTCTCCACGCTGTGCTCGTTCCCGAACACCGTGGTGACCTCGCACCAGGCCTTCTTCACCAAGCAGGCGTTGGCGGCCATCGCGCGGACCACGCTCTCCAACGGGCGGGCCTTCGCCAACGGCGAGCTTGACACGCTGCCCAAGCCCAACATCGTCTGCTAACCGGATGTTTCGGCCGGCCTCGTGAATTCGGGGCCGGCTTTTGTGTGGGCGTCCGTTATGGGAATGTAGGTACCGAGCGGACACGGATTCAAAAGAAAGGAACTTCATGCAGCCAACCAAGAGGACGAAGATCGTCTGCACGATGGGCCCCTCGACCGAGGACGAGAACGTCCTGCGCGAGCTGATCAAGGCCGGCATGAACGTCGCCCGTTTCAACTTCTCGCACGGCAGCCATGAGTACCACAAGGCCGGCATCGAGCGCGTGCGCCGCGTGTCCGACGAGCTGGGCGCCAACGTCGCCATCATGCTCGACACCAAGGGCCCCGAGATCCGCACCGGCCTGCTCGAGGGCGGCCAGAAGGTGACCCTCAAGACCGGCGACCACGTGGTCGTCACCACCGACGACGACGTCATCGGCACTGCCGAGCGCTTCTCGCTCGACTACAAGGCGCTGCCGGAGGAGGTCACCAAGGGCTCCGTGATCCTGATCGACGACGGCCTCATCGGCCTCGAGGTGGACCACGTCGAGGGCACCGACATCTACTGCGTCGTCACCAACGGCGGCGAGCTGGGCGAGCACAAGGGCGTCAACGTCCCGAACGTCGCCATCGGCCTCCCGGCCGTGACCGAGCAGGACAAGAAGGACATCGCCTTCGGCTGCGAGATGGGCATCGACGCCATCGCCGCGTCCTTCATCCGTGACGCCGAGGGCGTGCGCCAGATCCGCCAGCTCTGCGCCGACCACGGCTGCCCGCGCGTGTCCGTGTACCCGAAGATCGAGTGCGCGCTCGGCGTGGACAACATCGACGAGATCATCGACGCCGCCTCCGGCATCATGGTGGCCCGCGGCGACCTCGGCGTGGAGATCCCGCCCGAGAAGGTCCCGCACATCCAGAAGGCGATCATCCGGAAGTGCAACGAGGCCTACAAGCCGGCCATCACCGCGACGCAGATGCTCGACTCCATGATCCGCAACCCGCGCCCGACCCGCGCCGAGGTGGCCGACGTCGCGAACGCCGTGCTCGACGGCACCGACTGCGTGATGCTCTCCGGCGAGACCGCGGCCGGCAAGTACCCGGTCAAGGCCGTTGAGATGATGGCCTCCATCTGCGAGGAGACCGAGCACTTCCTCGAGGAGCGTCACCGCTACTTCGACCGCGGCGGCGTGCGCAACGTGAACGGCGCCATCGGCTTCGCGTCCGTGACCACCGCCGACCGTTGCGGCGCCATCTGCATCCTCGCCCCGACGGCCACCGGCCGCACCGCCCGTATCGTGTCCAACTTCCGTCCGAAGCTCCCGGTGTACGCCGTGAGCCCGAGCGAGATCACGATCCGCAAGTGCTCCTTCTACTGGGGCGTCCAGGCGTTCAAGTCCACCACGCAGGGCACGCTCTCCGCGACCATCTACGACGCGCTCAACGTGGCCAAGAAGAACGGCGTCGTGGACACCGGCGACCTCGCCGTCGTGACGGCCGGCGACCCGCAGACCTCGCCGAGCCAGGGCGACTACATCACGAGCACCAACATGATGATGGTGGCGCAGGTCTCCTAACCTCGCGCGCGCAGACATCGGCACGAAGGCGAGCGGCCGTCCCACAGGGGCGGCCGCTTTCTTGTCTCGCGCGGTTGCCTCGCGTCCTACATCAGGGCCAGCCCAAAGCCCGCGGCACGAAAAACGGCCCCGGCCGTCGCGAAGACAGCCGGGGCCGGTACGTGCGGGGACGAGAGGCGTTTACAGCTGGCTGTAGTACGGCAGCATCGTGACATCGCCCTCGAGGGCCTTTTTCTGGTCCTCGTCCAGGTACTTCTTGTTGATCGCGGCCTCCCAGAGGAACATCGAGAACCAGTCGTCGTCGGCCAGGAAATAGCCGTCGTGGCCGGTGGGCTTGCCGTTGTTCTTGGTGCCCCAGCTGTTCTCGATCTTCCAGCGAACCGGCTTGCCCTCGACGATGTCCACGCCGGCGATCATCATCGCGTGGTCCATCGCGTTCTGGAGGTACAGGAACTGCTCGGTCTTGTCCTGGGTCCAGGTGATGCCGAAGAGCTGCTCGAAGTCGTAGAGCTTCTCGGACAGGACGCCGGACACGAAGTTGGAGTCGGGCACGACGTTACAGGCGAACCAGACCGGCTCGCCGCCCTTGAGCTGGTCGATGATGAGTCCCTTCAGGGCGTCGATGTCCACGTTGAGGTAGCGGATCTGCCGGCCGCCGATCATCTGCTCGGCCAGCTCGAGCCCGTAGACCTGGTTGTAGGGCGTGTCGTCGGTGGGGCAGTTCACGACGCTCACGTAGTCGGCGAGGTTCACCGAGGGGCTCAGGTACTTCTTGTAGAACTCTTGCGGCGTAAGGCCTGCGTCCCGGTGGTAGTTCTTCTTGGCGTCGCGGTACTCGAAGTCCACCTTTGTGGGCGGTTCGCCGAACGAGATGCACAGCATGCGGTACACCTCGCTCATCATCTCGGCGCGGCGGTCGTCCAGGGCCTTGGGGCCCTTGCCGTCGTTGGCCATCGTGCGCAGCTCGAGGGCGTCCTGGCGCAGCAGGCGGTTCAGTGCGGCGTTGACCTCGGCCGTGTTCTTGGCCGGCTCCGTGAAGGGCATGGACTCCAGGGGCACGACGCCGTACTTGTCGACGAGCGCGCAGAACGGGTCCCAGTCCCCGCCGTCCTGCTGCGGGTTCTGGAGCAGCCAGGCGATGCGGCGGTCGTCCATCGGGTCGCCCGCGTACTCGACCATGCGCTCGAGGAACGCGTTCGACTTCTCGAGCTTGTCCCAGAACGCGATCCACAGCTGCGACAGCTGGAAGCTGCCGTGCTTGAGGTCGAGGTTCTTCTCCATGTGCCAGCGCAGGAAGTTGTTGCCGGCGAAGTCCCAGCAGAAGCCGGCCTGGAGCTGGTTGGCGACGGCCTCGTCGTCCACGTCGATGGAGAAGGCCGGCTGCAGGTTCTGGGAGTTGTAGCCCTCGCTCTGGGCGGCGGCCTTGATGCCGTTGTTCTTGACGGCGTTCTCAGAGATGTGCTGGGCCGCAGCGTCCCGGTACTGCTCGGAGTACGTCGCAAGCATCTGCTTGGTGAGTTCCATGGTTGTCCTTTCGCGCGTTTCCCGGCTCCGCCGAGAAACGCAGGTGGTCTCGAAGTCCGTCCCCAGCGCCGGTTGAGGCTGGCGGGATTAAGGGTGGAGCGACCTATTACTTGGTGCGGAACCCTTGGATCCCTCCAGCCCGCATCAAGCGATGGCTACTCAGCCAGCGGCACCGGATTGAACGCGTTCCAGTACGGGAGCACCTTGGCCTCGCCAGCGGCGATCTTCTTCTGCTCGTCGCTCAGGTACTTATCGGAGATGGCCACCTCGAACACGTACTGGTCGAACCAGGGGTCGTCCGCGATGAAGTACCCGTTGTGGCCCACGGGCTTGCCATCGGCGGTGGCGCCCCAGCTGTTCTCGATCTTCCAGCGCACCGGCTTGTCGTCCACGAGGTCCACGCCGGCGATCATCATCGCGTGGGTCGGCAGCGACTGCAGGGTCTCGAAGCGCTCAGCCTTGTCCATGGTCCACGTGATGTTGAAGAGCGTCTCGAGGTCGTAGAGCTTCTCGGAGAGAATGCCCTTCTGGAAGTCGGCGTCCTGGGTCACGTCGCAGCCAAACCACACCGGCTGACCACCCTTGAGCTGGGCGATGACGAGGGCCTTGAGGTCGTCCATCGAGAGGTTGAGGTAGCTGATGGGGTTGTGGCCGCCCTGCACCTCGTGGGTCATATCGATGGTGTAGTGCTCGTCGAAGGGCACGGTGGGCAGGTTCATGACCGCCTGGAACCGCTTGAGGTCGATGTCGCCCAGGTATTTCTTGTAGAACTCGAGCGGCGTGAGCCCGAGGTCCGCGTGGTACTTCTTCTTGCTGTCGGTGTACTCGAAGTCCACATGCTGGGGCGGCTCGCCAAAGCACACGGCCAGCACGCGGTAGACCTCGGAGAGCATCTGGGAGCGCAGGTCGTCGATGGCCTTCCCCTCCTTGCCAGAGGCGACGGCGTCACGAAGCTGCTGGGCGTCCTGGCGCAGCAGCTTGTTGAGCACGGCGTTGAGCTCGGCGGTGTTCTTGGAGGGCGCGGTGTCCGGCATCGAGCTCTGGGGCACGACGCCGTACTTCTCGACCAGGGCGCAGAACGGGTCCCAGTCGCCGCCGTCCTGCTGCGGCTGGGCCAGCAGGAAGTCGATGCGACGGTCGTCGAGGCCGTCGCCGGCGTACTTCACGATCTGCTCCATGAAGAAGTTCGACTTCTCGAGCTTGTCGTAGAAGATCGTGTAGACCTGCGAGAGCTGGAAGGAGCCGTGGGGCAGGTCGAGCTTCTTCTCCATGTGCCAGCGCAGGAAGTTAAGGCCGCTGAAGTCCCAGCAGAAGCCGGCCTGGCGCTGGTTGGCGACGGCCTCGGAGTCGACGTCCACGGAGAAGACCGGCGCGTTGTCGGTCACGGCGCAGGTCTCGCGCTCGGCGGCGGCGTGGATGCCGTTGTTCTTGACGGCGTTCTCGGCGATGACGGCCGCGGCGCCCTGTTTCTTGTAGTCCTCGGCGAACCGGCCGAGGAGTTCCTTGGTGAGTTCCATGGTGAACCTTTCTGTGTCGTGCAGAGCGTCCCCGTGGACGCTCGGGAGAGAGCCGTTTGTCCACGCCTGGACGCTTGGGAGAGAGCCGTTTGTCCACGCTGTCGCGGGCTGGAGCGTGGACAAATGGCTTTGACCGAAGCGTCCAGGCGCGGACGATGCGCTCTTAGGGCAGCGGGTTGAAGCCGTTCCAGTACGGCCACACCTTGGCCTCGCCCTCGTCATAGAGCTTCTGGAGGTCTTCGGGCAGCCGCTTGCGGTCGATGGCGACCTCGTACACGTAGTTGTCGAACCACGCGTCGCTGGCGATGAAGTAGCCCTTGTGGCCGGTCGGCTTGCCGCCGTTCTCCGTGCCCCAGGAGTTCTCGATCTTCCACCGCACCGGCTTGTCGTCCACAAGGTCCACACCGGCGATCATCATCGCGTGGGTCGGGATCGACTGGCCCATGTCAAAGCGCTGCGCCTTGTCCATGGTCCACTTCACGTCGAAGAGCTGCTCGGTGTCGTACAGATCGAGGTCGAGGATGCCCTTCTGGAAGTCGGCGTCCTGGGTCACATCGGACGCGAACCACACCGGCTCGCCGGCCTTGAGCTGGTCGAGCACAAAGCCCTTGAGCTGCGCCATCTCCACATTGAGGTAGCGCAGGTGACGCGCGCCGCCCTGCATCTCGTGGGCCATGTCGATGGTGTAGACGTTGTTGTACGGGAAGCGCTCGCCCGGCAGGTTGATGACGCCCACATAGTCCGGCAGGTTCACGGCGCCCAGGTACTTCTTGTAGAACTCGAGCGGCGTGAGGCCGAGGTCCGCATGGTACTGCTTCTTGCTGTCGCGGTACTCGAAGTCGACCCTCTCGGGCGGCTCGCCGAAGGCCACGCACATCACGCGATAGACCTCGTTGAGCATGTCCTTGCGCATGTCGTCGAGCGCACGCTGTTCCTTGCCAGAGGCGACGGCGTCGCGGAGCGCCAGGGCGTCCTCACGAAGCAGGCGGTCGAGGACCGCGTTGAGCTCGGCGGTGTTCTTGGAGGGCGCAGTGTCGGGGTACGCGTCATACGGCACGACGCCGTACTTCTCAACGAGCGCGACGAACGGGTCGAAGTCGCCGCCGTCCTGCTGCGGCTGGGCCAGCAGGAAGTCGACGCGACGGTCGTCGAGGCCGTCGCCGGCGTACTTGATGATCGACTCCATGAAGAAGTTGGCCTTCTCCAGCTTGTCGTAGAAGATCGTGTGGGCCTGGGACAGCTGGAACGTGCCGTGGGGCAGGTCGAGGTTCTTCTCGATGTGCCAGCGCAGGAAGTTCAGGCCGGAGTAGTCCCAGCAGAAGCCCGCCTGGCGTTGGTTGGCGACGGCCTCGGAGTCCACGTCGATGGAGAACACCGGTTGGTTCTTGGTCACCGCCACGCTCTCGCGCTCGGCGCTCGCGTGGATGCCGTTGTTCTTCACGGCGTTCTCGGCGATGTGCTGTGCCTTTGCCTCCCGGTAGGACGCCCGCATGCGCTCCAGGTCCTGCTTTGTCAGCTCCATGATCCACCTCACTCGTTGCTCGCGTCCCGGCCTCTGCGTCGTGCGGGACAGGACGACCTCGTCCGGGGCCTTCATCGAATTCCCTCGACCGGTGCTATTCCCGAGAAAAAACGAGGGACTTCGATTTAACGGAATCAGGTGGAGAGGCACATCCAAGCGCCATACCTGAAGGCACTTCAGAAGTTTCGCTACCGAGCGGCGGCGACGGTTGAGAATGCGATGGAGCCGAGGGCGCCCGGAAAGCCGCACCGCCGGTGACACCGGGTCGACGCCGGACACAAAAATGGAGCCCAGGCGCCAGCGGAGAGAAAGCAGAGAGAAAGACGCGCTGGCGTCCGGGCTCCGGCGGAGGCGGTGTTGGAGGTCCAGGGGCGTCGGGGGAACGCCCGCAGGAATCACCGTCTTCGTGCTCGGGATTCTTCTTCCCCGAGAATCGCGGCGTCACTCCCCCAATAGGCAACATGGAGCCACGGTCACAAGGTGTCCAAAGCGCTGGAAGCTTCCCAAGCACCGAGCCGGCGGGCGTAGGCCTCCGGTCAGAACGCGAGACGCTGCGTGGTGCTACTGATGACGCAGCGGTTGGCCGGGAGCCACACGCTCCCCCACTCGAACGCGGTGCCGTCGCTGAAGAAGACCGTCTGCTCCAACTCCAGCGCCGGCGCGTGCTCGTCGCAGCGGAGCCACTCCGAGCGCCGCTTGCCGCACACGCGAGCCGAGAAGATGCGCTCGGAGCGTCCGATGGTGCGCCCGCTCGTCCGCGCGACGGCGACGAAGAGCCCCTCGTCGGTGAAGTCCACGTCCTCGAGCCCCGGGCACTGGGACAGCGCCACGTGACTCTCGATGAACATCACCGGCTCGTCGAACACCGAGCGCACGCGCTCCAAGTAGAGGATGGGGGCGCCGCGCTTCACGTGAAGCGCCCAGGCACAGGCCTTGTTGGCCGGCTCCACGCGCTTCTCGACCACCGTGGTGACGAACGGGATGCCCTGTGACCCCATCGACTCCGCGAACGACAAGAGCTTGTTGCCCGACGGCTCGGCCATCACCGGCTGCACCACGTAGGTGCCGCGGCCGCGCTGTTGCACGAGCAGACCCTCGTCCACCAGCGCGCGGATACCCTTCTGCACGGTGCCGCGGGACAGGCCGAGCATCGCCATCAGCTCGTGCTCGGAGGGGATGCGGTCGTCGACGCCCCACTCATGGCTGTAGATCTTCTCGCGCACGTAGTCCGCCACCTGCACGTACAGCAGGCTGGAATCGGACCGCTCGAAATCGGACACTTGGGGCCTCCCCTGTCGTTCCATCCGCGACAGTGTATCCCTTAGGGACGGTGCCGATACGCCAGAGCCTCGCGTGTGCCCAGCTCACCCGGCCAATTGGGCGGCTGCTGCAGCCGCCTGCCAGTCCTGGGCGAGCAGCACCGCCGGCTCCGGGCCCACGCGCAGGCTCGGCCGATCGAGTGGGCGCTCGGGGGGCGAGGCCATCGGGTCATGTCCCGCCGCGCGCACGGC
The DNA here is from genome assembly GCF_030067705.1 of Kribbibacterium absianum. GTDB lineage: Bacteria > Actinomycetota > Coriobacteriia > Coriobacteriales > Atopobiaceae > Kribbibacterium > Kribbibacterium absianum. Next base: position 211,367 of record NZ_JASJEX010000003.1, on the reverse strand, counting down.
CGCCGCATAGCCGCTCAACCGCTCACGGGTGTCGCGGTCGATGCGGTCGAACACGTCGCCGATCAGCTCCTCGGAGAGGAGCGAGTAACCCGCGCCGTCCGGCACCTCTCGGCTCGCCTCAACGAGCTTGGCGTGCGCACGACAGGCAGCCTCCACGTCGGCGCCTTCGATCTGGTACTCCGGGAACCGCGCCGCCTGCGCCTTGAGCCGCTCGTTCGGGTCCACCGTGAGCGTGATGCCGAGCCCGTGACCAAAGCGGTCGAAGTCCCCCTGCTTGCGGATGCGGGTCTGTTCGCCCGACGGCACGTTGTGCTCGGCCAGAAACGCGTTGACGCGCTCGTTGTAATGGTGGTCCGCCAACAGGTGCGCCCACGCACCAAGCGTCACGTCGTCCACGCCGCCCGTCTCGACGAACGGCTCGACCCACCGGTCCCAGAACTCCTGATGGTCCGCAACGGGAATGTGGGACGGCAGCGTGTGGTGCGTGTCCGTGTAGAGCAAGGTGTGCGAGACGTCCGGCACCATGTAGCCCACGTACACGTCCGGCACCAGGTTGCCAAAGTGGTACGCGTTAAGGTCGCGAATACCGAGCGACGCGAGGTCGTTCCCGGAGGCCAGGCGCTCGACCAGGCCGGTGTGGATGTTCCAGGAAGGCATAGGGCTCCTCAACGAACGCCGTGACGTGACCACTTTAGCGATCGCGCGCTACGGCCTAGTTAAACTCCGCGTACTCGAGTCCATAGTCGTCCTTGAGGTGCTGGAACCACTCCTCGCAGGTGTAGACGGGGATGTTCGAGGCCGCAAAGTCTTTTTTGTTCCTTGTGATAATCGCCTTGGCACCCGCACGGACAGCCCCCTCATAGAGACAGGCGTCCTCAAAGTCAGCCCAGTCGTCGCTCAAAGCGCGCTGCACGTCCCCGGGCATCAATGGCCGCAGCGAGACCTCCTCGAAAAAGGAAGCCAGTGCCTCCTTTGCGCCTCGTTTTGAAGCTCTTTCTGGGCCTGGCGTGGTCGTCATCACGTAGAACAAGTCGGTGACCTGACTCACTAGCATGAGAAGCCGGTAATCGCCCCAGTACCCATAGTCGACAAGTTGCCGCGCCGGCTCGAAGAAGGTGCCCCGGTGCATGAGATAGTCGAGGGCAACGTTGGTGTCGACCACAACGTTCATCGCCATCGTTAGCACTTCCCTTCCGCGAGGCGCTGCTCTGCCCGCGCACGAGCGATGTCGCCATTAGAGGCGTACAAGAACGGATCGTTTGCCGGGTCGTAGGGAGGCAGCGATGCCGCGATCTTCTCGAGCCGCGCCTTTGCCTCCTCCAGTCGCCTCCGCTTCTCCTCGTCGGTCAGCAGCTGCGACGGCCACACTTTTTCCTCCGGCTCAAAGGGCAGGTCGCCGCATCTGATCACGTAGTCGTAGAGCTGGTTCACGGCCTCGGAGGGCGTGACGCCCAGCGCTTTGAGCGCGGCGTTGCCCTCCTCTTTCTTCTCCGGCGTCATGCGCGCGGTGATCATCGCGGTGGCAGGGTTGGCACTCCTCGGCTTGCTCGGTCGCTCGACAGTGGCAGTAGGCATGGGTGCTCCTCGGTCGTATCACGTCATACCTCATTATATGAGGGACACTTGTTCGGGTCAAGGGACAAAGTCATGCCAAGTGCCGGCGGCCGCCCAACGCGGGCCGTCGATGCGTCCGCGGCTCCTCCGGGTACGCACCCCGTTGCACACTGGAGCCACCACCATCACCGTCAGGAGGAACCATGATCGTCGCATCCATCGATGAACGCAGAAGCCCGGAAGTGATCGAGCAGATCGAGGGGCTCGGCCTCTCGGACGAGGCCAAGGCCCGCCTGAAGCGCGGCCTCGACTGGCTCGCCGAGAACGACTGGAAGGCCCAGAAGCTTGGCCGCGCGGAGATTGACGGCGATGCGCTCTTTGCGAACGTGATGGCCTTCGAGACGAGCTCCCCGGACTCCAAGGACCACGAGGCGCACCGCGCGTACATCGACGTCCACTACGTGGTCGAGGGCGAGGAGCACATGGCCGTGGCGCCCGTCGAGGCCTGCGAGGCCGTCACCGAGTACAACGAGCGCGACGACTTCGCGCTCTATCGCGCGCCGAAGGACCAGGAAACCTGGGTCACGGCGCGGGCGGGCGACGTTGTGGTGACGGAGCCGGGCGTGGCGCACAAGCCCGGCTGCTGCGGGGAGAACGGCCCGGCACCGCTCAAGAAAGCGGTGGTGAAGGTCGCGCTGTAGAACCTGACAGAGGGCTTGGCCCATCGTCACGCCGCAGCCGAAACGCCGGTTAAGCTTGCAAACGCAATACAAACTAAAGATGGCTGTATTATTGAACTCTTTAGCTGGGGTTTTGCGAGCGGAGCGTCTATCGCTTGGCCTTGGTTTGCAATTGCAACTCCAACTTGCGAGTTTGCTTTGCGAATGCAAGCCAGTGGCAAAGGTGCCCAACCCCTTTGGCACCGCACATTGCGCCACACACAGGGCGGAGAACCGCAGCCCGCACGAAATCACAGTGCGAACCAGCCCGACAAAAGCAATGAGCCAGAACCCGATGGGCACTGACTCATTGCTTGTTTTATGTCGCTGAGAGGGCTAGCCACGCACCTCGGCGCCCAACGAGCGCTGGACCTTCTGCACGAGCTTGCCCATCGTCTTGTCGACCTCTTCGCTCGTCAGCGAGCGGTCCGGGCTGCGGAACGTCAGCGCGAACGCCATCGACTTCTTGCCCGGCCCCACACGCACCGGGTCGCGGTACACGTCGAACAGGCGCACGTCGTCGAGCAGCTTGCCGCCGGCGGACTTCACGCGCTGGACGACCGTCTCGTAGTCCTTGTCCTCGCCCACCACGAGCGCCAGGTCCACCTCGACGCCCGGGAGCGTCGGGATGTCCTCGTAGGCGCGGAACTCCTGCGCATGGGCCAGCAGCTTGTCCTGATCCAGCTCGAACGCCACGACCTCGGCGTCGATGCCAAAGTCCGCGAGCGCGAGCGGATGGACGTTGCCGCACCAGCCGATGCGCTCCTTCCCCACCAGCACCTCTGCGGCGCGACCGGGCTGCAGCCAGGGGTACTTCTCGGGGTTGGCCGTCTTGAAGCGCAGACGCTCGATCTTGAGCGCGGCGGCGAGCTGCTCCACGGCCCCCTTGGCGTCAAAGAACGAGAACGGCTCGAAGCGCTGGTCCCAGCCGTCCTGACGCCACTGGCCGGAGTAGACCGCGGCCACATAATGGGGCTCGTCCGGCTGGGCCTGGTCCGCGCGGCCAAAGAACACACGGCCCTGCTCGTAGAGCGCGACGTCGGGCACGCCATGGTCGATGTTGTACGCCACGGAGCGGAGCAGCCCCGGCACGATGGAGCGGCGCATCTCGCCCTGGTCGCTCGTCAGCGGGTTGAGGATCGCGACGGCGTCGCCGCGGCCGTCGTCGGTCATGCGCAGGCGCTCGAGGTCGCCAGAGGTCGCGAAGTTGTAGGTGAGCGTCTCGTTGAGGCCGCTCTCGCGAAGGGTGGCGCCGATGAGCTTCTCGCGGCGCTGCTCCTCGGTGAGGCCGCCGGTGTGGTTGCGCGCGGCCGGGATGCTCGGCTCGACGTAGCCCATGCCCCAGAGGCGGAGGACCTCCTCGACCAGGTCGATCTCGCGGGTCAGGTCCGGCCGCGTCGTGGGCGGCACCACCTCGATGGGCATGCCCGGCTTGCCCGGCACGACGGCGCACCCGAGACGGGCGAGGCACGCGACCATGAAGTCGGTGGGGATGTCCGCGCCGCACAGCTGGCGCACGCGGGACGGGCGCAGCGTGATGGGCTCGACGGTGACGGGCTCCGGGTACACGTCGACGGCGCCCTTGCAGACCTCCGCGCCGCAGCAAGCCTCAAAGAGCGCCGCCGCAATGTCGGCCACCTCGGCGCAACCGGCAGCGTCCACCTGGCGCTCGAAGCGGATGGAGGCCTCGCTCATGAGGCCGAGGTCGCGGCTTGTGCGGCTCGTGTGGCCGGGCGAGAAGCACGCGCTCTCGAGGAGCACCTCGGTCGTGGTGTCGTCGATCTCCGAGTTCATGCCGCCCATGACGCCGGCGAGGGCCACGGGCGTCTCACCGCCGTCGGTGATCACGGCCATGTCCGGGGTCAGCTGGCGCACCTGGCCGTCGAGGGTCTCGATCTCCTCGCCCTCACGGGCGGCCCGCACCACGATGGACCGCTTGCCGTCGCGGTCCTTGAGCTTGCCGAGGTCGAACGCATGGAGCGGCTGGCCGGTGAGGTACATCACGTAGTTGGTGACGTCCACGACGTTGTTGATGGGGCGGCTGCCGGCAGCGGTCACGCGCTGGGCGAGCCACTCCGGCGACGGGCCTATCTTGACGTCCTTGACCACGCGGGCGACGTAGCGGGAGCAGAGCTCGGGGTCGTCGATGGCGACCGTGACGAGGTCCTTGGACGCCGGGCGCACCTCGCGCTGGATGTCGGGCAGCTCGACGGCCACGGGCTTCTCGAGCACGGCGCCCACCTCGGTGGCGAAGCCGGTCATCGAGAGACAGTCGGGGCGGTTGGGCGTGATCTCGCAGTCGAGCACGGTGTCCGCGATGCCGAGGTAGTCCGCGATGGGCATGCCCACCGGAGCGTCCGCCGGGAGCAGCATGATGCCGCCCTCGTGCTCGGACCCGATGCCCAGCTCCCTCTGGGAGCAGTTCATGCCGCAGGACTCGACGCCGCGGAGCTTGGACTTCTTGATCTTGACGCCGCCGGGCAGCTCGGCCCCGATCATGGCGACGGCCACGCACTCGGCGTCGACGACGTTGGGGGCGCCGCAGACGATCTGCAGCGGCACGGGGTTGCCCTCGGCGTCGGTGTTGAGGTCGCCCACGTCCACCTGTGTCACGTGCATGTGGTCGGAGTCCGGGTGCGGCTCGCAGGAGACGACGCGGCCCACGACGACGTTCTCGAGGTCGGCGCCGACGCGCTCGACGGCCTCCACCTCGGTGCCGGTGCGGATCAGTTCTTTCACGAGGTCGGCAGGGTCGGCCGGAAGGTCGACCATCGTGCCGAGCCATTCATAGGAGACGCGCATGGAATCAGCCTTTCTTGAGCGCGGGGGTTGCGAATCTGGACGCTTCGGTCAAAGCCGTTTGTCCACGTCTGGACGCTTCGGAGAGAGCCATTTGTCCACGTCTGGACGCTTCGGTCAGAGCCAACTGTCCAACCGTGGACAAGAAGCTTTGACGCAAGCGTCCACGACTAGAACTGCCGGAGGAAGCGCATGTCGCCGGTCATCAGCATGCGAAGGTCCGGCAGGTCGTAGCGCAGGGCCGCGACGCGCTCGGCGCCGATGCCAAAGGCGAAGCCGCTATAGGTCTCCGGGTCGATGCCCGCGTAACCAAAGACGTTGGGGTCCACCATGCCGCAGCCGAGGATCTCGATCCATCCGGTGTGATTGCAGAAGCGGCACCCCTCGCCGTGGCACACGCCGCAGGACACGTCCACCTCGCAGCTCGGCTCCGTGAACGGGAAGAAGTGCGGCCGGTAGCGCGTGGCACGGTCCTTGCCAAAGATCTCGCGGGTCATATGGTCGAGCGTGCCCTTGAGGTCCGCGAACGTGATGCCCTCGTCCACCACGAGCCCCTCGATCTGCGTGAACTGCGGCAGGTGGTTGGCGTCGGCGGTGTCCGGACGGAACACACGGCCCGGGCTGATCATGTAGATGGGGGGCTTCTCGGCCTCCATCACGCGCATCTGCACCGGGGACGTCTGAGTGCGGAGCAGCACGTCGCTCACCAGGGAGCCCGGCTGCGGGTCGGTGGGGTCGGCCACGTAGAACGTGTCGCGCGGCGAGCGGCTCGGGTGGTCCGCCGGCGCGTTGAGCGACGTGAAGTTGTAGTACTCGGTCTCCACGTAGGGGCCGTCGGCCACCGTGTAGCCCATGGCGACGAAGATGTCCGTGATCTCGTCCACAATCTGGCTGATCAGGTGCTCGTGCCCCACCACGGGCCGACGCCCGGGCAGCGTCACGTCCACCGCGTCCGCCTCGATGCGGCGCGCCAGCTCGGCGGCCTCCAGCTCCTCCCTCCGAGAAGCGATCCAGGCCTCCACCTGCTGGCGCACCTCGTTGGCCCGCTTGCCCACGAGTGGGCGCTCCTCCGGGCTCAGCCTGCCCATACCGCGCATCAGCGCCGTGAGCTCGCCCTTCTTGCCAGTGACGGCCACGCGGACCGCGTCGAGCGCGTCGAGCGTGCCCGCCTCGCCGATGCCGGCCTGCGCGCGCTCGCGCACCGCTTCAAGCTCTTCGATCATCCCCATGGACAGGTCCGTCCCTCCCTCCGGCGCCATCGGGCGCCGTCTGTCGTGGGACGAGAAAGCGACCCGCCCCCGGTGTCTGAACTCCCAAGGACGAGTCGCGTGCGTGTGACCCGCGGTACCACCTTGATTGGCGTCCCGGCACTGGCCGGGAGGCCCGCTTGTTTGGAACCCGTGTCGAGGGTCGGCCGGCTCCCCTACGCAGGCCGCGCGGCCCTTCAGGGAGCGGCTCGGGAGCGAACGCCGCGCGTCACCGACCGTAGGGCCGCTCTCAACCGGTGGCGGCCTTCTCTGTCCGTTCGGGACGCGACGCGCGGAACCTTCTCCGTCAACGCCGTATCGCTCGATGGTAGCAAATCCAAAGGCAGGGGCACCGGGACACCGGTGCCGGCTCCAGTTGTCCCGGCCCGCTCACAGGTCGCGCCGTCGGCGAGCGCCCTCACGCCGACGGAACGGTGATCACCCTCACGCCGTCGTTCTCGAGCCGGGCACGGATGTCCGGCGCAATGCCGTCGTCCGTGATCACACAGCGAATCTTGTCCCCAAGGTTGAGAGGCACGACGCCGGACCGGTCGAACTTCTCGCTCTCGGTCAGCACCACGACCTCCGTCGCGCGGGCGGCCATGTCGCGCACCGCCTGGGCGCGCATCTGGTCGCTGTTGGTGAAGCCTTGCTCGCGCGTGAACCCGTCCACCCCGATGAACAGCCGCTCCACGCGGAAGTTCTCGGCGCACTGGGCCACCATGGGCCCGACGTTCACCTGCGCATCGTTCTGATAGGCGCCACCGAGCAGCACCGTCCGCGGCGACCGCGCGTTGCGCACGTAGCCGGCGATGAACGCCGAGTTGGTCACGACCACGATGGAGCGGCCGCTCTCGTCGAGCGCCGAGGCGAGCAGCGCGCAGCAGGAGCCGGACTCCACCATCACGGTCTCGCCGTCGTCCACGAGCTCGCAGGCGCGGGCGGCGATGGACTGCTTGGTCTCGTAGTGATAGGCCAAGCGGCCGTTGATGTCGTTGGGGTTGCCGAGCGCCGCGTGGCCGTGCTGGCGCACGATCACGCCCCGCGCCTCGAGGGCGTCGAGGTCCTTGCGCATCGTCACGGCGGAGACGCCCAGCTCGCGGGCCAGCTCCACCACCTCCACCCGCTTGCGTTGCGTGAGGACCTCGAGGATCCTCGTGTCGCGCTTGCCCATTGGGAATCCCCCTCACCGACACGGGAGCGGCATGACAGAGGGGTCCGAGAACCCCACCCATACACAGTAATCGATTTCCAATTCGCGCGCCACCCGGGTATCAGCTTGTCTTCAGGTTCATCGGCGACGCGCTCACCTGCGGGTTTTTACGCCTCAGGCACGCGACACACATCAACCCATTCGGCATCGGGCAGCACGGACGCGAGCTCTTCCGGGGTCAGGCGCACGGCGCTCGCCGCGTTGCCGCAGGCCGGGTAGACGGTGTCGTGCGCGAGCAGCGAGCGGTCGAGGAAGACGTCGCAGCCGTCCTCCACGCCAAACGGGCACACGCCGCCGATGCCGTGACCCACCCGCTGTTCGACGTCGTCGCCCCTGAGCATCTTGGCCTTGGTGCCGAAGGTGGCCTTGAACTTGGGGTTGTCGACACGGGCGTCGCCGGCCGCAAGCAGGAGGATCGTGCGGTCGCCGCGGTAGAACGAGAGCGTCTTGGCGATGGCGGCGGGCTCCACGCCGAGCGCGGCGGCGGCGAGGTCCACCGTGGCGCTCGACACGTCGAAGGTCTTCACGCGGTCGCCATAGCCGCGCTGCTCGAGGTAGGTGAGGGCGCGCTCAAAGGCCATGGGGTCCTCCTCGCCAGGTGGGCTGCACAAGCTTTGCTATACTAGCAAACCGCATCTGTCCCCATCGTCTAGTGGTCTAGGACGCTGGCCTTTCAAGCCGGTAACACGGGTTCGAACCCCGTTGGGGGCACCAGAGCGAAACCGCAGGCCGGAAGCCGAATTTGGTTTCCGGCTTTTTGTTTGCGAATCCAGCGTCGCAGCTGGGCGTCACAGCTGGGCGTCACAGTTTTTGGCGCCCGCGCCAGAATCTGCCGCGCGGCCTTGCGCGTTACCGAGAAGCCCCAGCCCCTCGCCCGTCACCACTCGAACCCGTTGGCCGCCGCGAACGTGCTCGCCTGCTCCAGCACCCCCGGCTGGTCGCTGCACCAGTCGATGAAGTCCGGGGCGTCCACGATGATCGGGTCGGCCTCGTGCACCGCAAGGGCGGCCTCCCAGTAGGACCCCGGCTCGGCATCGGGGCGGTCCGGCAGGTACGGCTCGATGTACACCGGACGAAGCAGCGCATAGGCAGCGCCCTCGTTGAGGCGCAGGTAGCCGTTGAGCGCGCGCCGCGCGGCCGGGAGCCGGTCCAGCTTGAACAGCATGAGCGAGCGCGCAAGGTTGGACCAGGCGTTGCCGTGACGCTCGAAGCGCACGTCCAGGTCGTCGAAGCCCTTCTCGTCCTCTAGGCGAGCGAGCGCCATGGCGGCGGTGAAGCGCAGGCCGAGCGGGTCGCCCGGCATCAGGTCGAGCAGCGCCAGCGACACGTCCCGCGCCTCCGAGAACGACGCCGCCCCGAACGCGCTCCGGGCGAGCGCCGCCTTGACGCGCAAGAGCGGCCGCGCGAACGGCTGCTCCCAGCGATCGCCCGACCCGCCGAGAGCACCGGGGTTCTCGGCCGTCAGCCGCTCGTCGAGCGCACGCAGCTCGAGCATCGTGTCCACCTCGTCGGCGGCGGTGCACAGGATGCCCAGCAGCGCGGCGTCAGGGCTCGACGGGTCCAGCTCCAACGCCTGCTCTGCCGTGGCACGAAGCCGCGCCAGACGGTCCTCGAGCGCGGCGGCGTACTGGTCGTCCGAGAGGAACTCGTCCTCGGCGCGACCCTGCGCGAGCGTCGTCTGTGCCCTCACGAGCAGGGCGAACGCGCGCTCCTCGTCATCGTCCACAAAGGCGTCCGGGTCCTCGCGCACCGAGCGCGTCAACTCCTCAACGGCCCCCTGCGACAGGTCGCCGAGCGCCGCCGCCCGCTTGGCCACGAGACGCGCGACGCGCTCCCCCATCCAGTCCGTCGCCATCGTCAGGACCTGCCCGAGAGCGCGCCCTGCACAGCGGCCACTTCCAGCTCGTCCTGCATGGCGCCGTGGATCACCTCGGCGTCCTTGGCGATGAACGAGCCGAGGGCGCCGATGCCCTGGAGGTCAAGGCCTTCCTGCGTGAGCACGGTGGCCTCGGAGACCGCGAGCACCAGCTCGTCGTTGGAGTAGGGCTCGACGGCCAGCCGTGCGAAGATGCCGTCCGGAACCTCGCCCTGGGCGGCCAGCACCGAACCGGCGTGGGGGTACACGTCGAGGATCTTGTGCAGGTGGGCACGGGCCTCCTCATCGCGGCCCGCCTTGAGCGCGAGGCCGCACTGGGCGAGAAGCGACCACGCGTCCGGACGGAGCCGCCCTTGGACGCTGTGGGAGCACCGCTCAAGAAGCCCCCGAAGCCCCTCCTCGTCCTCCAGCTTGGCGTAGGCCAGCGCCGCCGTGAAGCGCACGTCGCCATGGTCGGCCGGGTCGAGCGCCAGCAGCTCCTCCGCAGCGGCCAGTGCCTTGCGGTAACGGCCGCAAACAAGGGCGCGGGCCGCGAGCGCGGCCAGCCAGCGGTAGAGCGGGAACATCCCGAGGCGCGCCTCGGCGCGGCATCCCGGCTCGTTCTTGGCGATGATGGCGTCGCGCTGGGCGAGGCTTTTCGCGCGCACCTCGTCGAGGCCGTCCACAAGGAACCGGTAATAGTCCTCGAAGGCGGTGCAGTCCTGGGCGGCGAGCATGCGGCGGGCGTCGTGGCAGTCCGGGTCCAGCGCGAGCGCCTCCTCGAGCAGCCCATGGGCCTCGTACACGAGGGCCGCCACGTCGCGCTCATCGGCGAAGGGAAGGTCCGAGTCAACGATCTGCGACGACCGGGCCACCAGATGGAACGCGCGGTCGCGGTCGGTCTGGGGCAGCGAGTCGTGGTTCCACGCGAAGCGGCGCCTAAACGCCGAGGCAGCACGGGTCACGGCGAAGGGGTCGTGCAGGTCCTGGGTGCGCGCGAAGCGCAGGCTGAGACGCCGGTATTCCTCTTGGGCGGGGTCGAACGCCATCGCCGTCTCCTCTCCTTCAGCGGGGCACAGGGTCACAAACGGCCTGACGGCGCCCGTGGAGGTTCATGGTATCAGGAGAAAAACAAAGGTCAGCGCGGCAACGGAAGCCAGGCGCCCGAGAGACGCCCGCCGCCGAATCGCACCGGCTCCCGTGGCAGCACAGGCCCGCGTGCACGGCTGTTCTCCGCGCTCACTTCACCGTGTAGCGAGCCACCCGGTAGAACGTGACCGCGCCCGAGCTGTCGCCGCCCTCGTACTGCACGAACTGCACCGAGTGCTGACCCGTCGTCGCGGCGTCGCCGCCCAGCGTCAACGTCTCGTGGGCGGAGGCCCCCTCCAGCTTGGTGCAGAACGCGCCGTCCACATACACCCACACGGGCGTGTCGGCGTCCACGCCGTCGGTGATCACGGAGACCTCGGCCTCGGAGCTGCTCGGGTTCACCTTGAGGTCGATGGACGACCCCTCCTCGGTGGAGCCGCTCGAGGTCACGAGATAGGCGGACCCCTGTCCACGCTCGCCGTACTGGTCGCTGTCGAGGTCGTCGGGCAGCGTAGTCGCGGTGGCGTCCTCGGTCTCGGACGCGGCCGCGTCGTCCGCCGGCTGCGACGCCGGAGCGTTGCCGCAGCCCGCCAGCGTCAGCGCAAGAAGAACGGAGGCGAGAATCGCAGGCACGCGGACGGTCATGGGGGCTCCTTAGAGGTCGGTGCGACGGAACCCCTGGTTCATACCCAGCAGCCGCTGGCACACGTGGTAGGGGCGAGGGCTCGAACCCACCTGCGGTGAGGCGAGGCCATGAGGAGGCTCGACGGTCCCCATGCGCCGTCGCCACGTTTGCGGGGAAACGTTTCTCCGCAAAGCAGCGGGAGATCTTGCGGGGAAACGCGCGCCATATCGGCGTTGGAGGAGAAAAGCCCGAGATAGCGGGCGGGCAGCGCGTCGTTTCTCCGCAAAACGAGCCCGTGGTTTGTGCGGAAACGGTTCCCCGCAAACCACTCGCCCGCCGGCACCGGAGCACCTTGCCACACAATGGCACACGGCGCCCGAAAACATGAAACAAGGTCGGAGTAGGACTACCCTCCGATCTGCGGGTTTCACCATGGTAGGGGCGGTGGGGCTCGAACCCACATGCCGTGAGGCGGAGGATTTTAAGTCCCCTGCGTCTGCCAGTTCCGCCACGCCCCCGTTGAGACCATCCTACTGGGACGCCCGCGCCGACGGGTCCACGACCTCCGGCATGAAGCCGATCGGGCCCGGCTGTCCGTGGGCGGCGCCGTACACCGCGAGACAGCCGCCCGTGAGGCCGTCCGCCTCGCTCACGGTCACCTTCGTGAATCCGGTGGCGCGCATCAGCTCGCCGAGGAGCAGCGCCCCGCCGAGGATCACGCCCGCACGGCGCGGCTGCAGCCCCACGATGCCGGCGCGCTCGCTCTCCGTCATCGACGCCAGGCGCTGGCACTGCTCGTCCACGTCGTCCAGGGTCAGCGTCGCGTCCTGCACCATCGCGGGGTCGTAGGGCTCGAGCTCGGCCTTCATCGCGACGAGGGACGTCGCCGTGCCGCCGGTCACGACGAGCCGCTCCGGCTGCGTGACCTCCTCCCCCACCCACGGCAGATGGTTCTCGATGGTGACGCGCGAGTAGGCGCGGCACTCGAACACCTCGTCTCGGGCGGGAGGGTCGTTCTTGGAGAGGAACCGGTCCGTGAGCCGGCGCGCGCCCAGCTCAAAGGAGTGTACCCACTCCACGTTGGCAGGCTGGTTGTTCTCGGCGCCCGGCTCCCACGTGCCATAGGTGAGCTCCGTGGACCCGCCGCCGAGGTCGGCCACGATGAGCGGCTCATCCGGATAGTGCCATGCGGCGCCGCGGAACGTGAGCGCGCCCTCCACGTCGCCCTCGATCACTTCGGGAGCGAGGCCACGCTGACGCAGCGGCTCGAGCAGCTCCTCGACGTTCTTGGCGTCGCGAGCGGCGCTCGTCAAGAAGCAGCCGGCAATGTGGACGTCGTTCTCGGCAAAGAACCCGAGCGCCTCGTCCACCATGGCGAGCACCGCGGCGATGGCCTCCGGGTCCAGCTGGCCGGTCGCGTCCACGCCGCGGCCGAGGTCGCAGACGCGGGACTCGCGAGCGAGGAACAGGGGCTCCCCGTCCTCGACGTCCATCGCGGCCGCCCGGGTGGTCACGGTTCCGATATCGATAAGCCCAACACGCTCCACGGGTGCTCCTTCACTGTGGCGTCGGTCCCCCGACGCGGCGCCCGCTAGTTGCGGGCTGTCTTGTCGTAGCCAAAGACGGTGTCCAGCGCCTTCACGTACCAGGGGTCCTCCTGTTGGAGCACCTCGTTCGCGACGTCGGTGGGCACCGGTGCGGCCTCGGACTCGTCCTCCTGCCCGGGGAGGCCCTCCACGGTCGCGGCCTCCTCGCCCTTCTCTACATAGCCGTGGAGGCGCGCCTCGTCCTTGATGCCCTCCTCGGTGGAAAGCGACTTCGCCCGGGCGAGGGCCTCGGCGTTGCTCTCGTCGAGCGCCGCCGCCTGCGCCGTCAGCACCTCGTTGTCGCGGTGAGCCCAGTAGAGGTCGCGCACCGGGGCGTAGAGGAAGAGGGCCGCCACGAGCACGGCCGCTATGGCCACAAGCCACGGCCGTTTGAGGACGGAGGCCTCGAGCTGCCGGGGCTTCTCGTCCGTAGCGGTCGCAGTGCCGGTGAGCGAGGACGCCTTGGCGGCCACGCTGCGCGGCAGCGCCGCCATCTTCGCACCGATGCCCCGCTTGGTCGCCGAGCGCCGCGTGCGCCCGGGACGCTCCGCGTCGTCAACCGCCTGCGAAGCGGCCCGGCGTGGTCGGCGGCGGTCAGTCCGCGCCGAACCCCGAGAAGGCCGCTCGGATGTAGCCCGGCTGACCGTCCGCGCACGGGAAAGGTCGGCGGTGGCGTCCGCGCTCGCCGCGACCCGAGGACGGCGCGTCTCGCCGGCCGGGCGCAGCCTGCGCGGAGCCGCCGGGCGCTGACGGACAATCGCCCCCTCGCCCTCAACGGGGATACCGTCCACCTCGTAGATGGGCTCCTCCGGCGCGAGCCCCGACGGGCCCGGGAAGAGCAGCGTGTCTGAGGAACGACGTCCCATGGGTGCCTTTCAGGTGCGTGAGGAGCGGGTCCGCGAGCCTCTGAGGAGGGCCTCGACTGCACGGCAACCGGTCGCGCGGCTGAGGCCCTTCTGGGTCAGGGGTTATCAGCTTAGGTCATCGACGGCGGTCAGTGCCCCGGCTTCTCGCCGCCCTCCCGGTCCTTCACGATCCCCCAGAGCTCCTCTAAGCGCTCGTGGCCCTCTTCTGTGACCGGCTCGCCATCCGCGGCCGCGAGCGTCTCCACTCCCTGCCAGCGGCGGCGGAACTTGGCGTTGGACTGGCGCAGCGCGTCCTCGGCGTCGATGCCGAGCTTGCGGGCCACGTTCACGAGCGTGAAGAGCAAATCGCCGAACTCGAGCGCCTGGCTCTCGCTGCCGCTCGGCTCGGCGGCCACCTCGGCGCGCTCCTCGGCGAACTTGTCCCACACGGCGTCCACGTCCGGCCAGTCGAACCCGGCCCGCGCCGCCCGCGCGGAGAGCTTCTGGCACTCCATGAGCGCCGGGAGGCTCCGGGGCACCGAGTCGAGCAGGCCCTCGACCCCTGTGCGGCCCGCGCGCTCCTCGGCCTTGACGGACTCCCAGATGCCGAGCACGTCGTCGGGGTCCTGAGCGGCGGCCTCGCCAAAGACGTGCGGATGACGACGGATTAGCTTCTCGTTGAGGCCCCAGGCCACGTCGTCGAAGGTGAACGCGCCCTCGTCGGCGGCGATCTGCGCGTGGAGCAGCACCTGCATCAGCACGTCGCCGAGCTCCTCGGCCAGGTGGGCGTCGCTGCCCTCCTCGATGGCGTCGACCGCCTCGTAGGCCTCCTCCACCAGGTTGCGCTTGATGGACCGGTGGGTCTGCTCCTTGTCCCAAGGGCAGCCGTCCGGCTGGCGCAGGCGCCAGATGGTGCGGACGAGCGCGTCCATCGCCTCGTGGGTGCCCGGGGCGCCGGGGCGCTCGCGGCTCTCCTCGTCGGCCGCGCGGGCGCCGATGGACAGCTCCGGGGCACCGGCCTGGCCGGCCAGCGCACCGTCGGCCTCGATGCGGCAGCGGAGCGCCGAGGCCAGGTGTGCCGCGCCCGCCGCGTTGGGGTGCAGGCGCAGGTCGCCGAACAGCTGCGGGTCGGACGGCACGAGGTCGCGACCGTCCACGAACTCGAGGCCGAGCTTGTGGCAGACGGCGCGGAGCATGATGGCCATCCAGCCCAAAGGACGCCCAGAGGCGGACGCCTCTTGCTCGTCCGCGCGCCAGAGCGGCGACAGCACGTAGACGCGCGCCGTGGGGAAGAGCTTCTTAACACGCTTGAGGTAAGCCTCGGCAGCCTTGGAGATCTGGTGCGAGGAGCGCACACGGGACCAGTCGTTGGTGCCGTAGGCCACCACCACGAGAGACGGGTCCGCCTCGCGCACGGCCTTCAGGCCGCGAAGGGTGTCCTCGTCGAAGACGTAGCCGGCCACGCCCTGGTTGAGCAGCGTGAAGTCCAGGGAGCGCGCCAGCCGGACGGGCCACGTGGTGCCGGGGGCACCGGACACGAAGCCTTGGGTGATGGAGTCGCCGAACGCGACCATGAGGGGGCGTACCGGTGCGGGCGCCAGCTCGCCGTTGGAGGAGAGGTTGCCCACGCCCACGGCCATGATGTACGGCAGCCAGATGCGGCAGACCACGGGTCGGCCACAGGGATTGTCGAGAGAGAAGGACACCGAGCCCGACGCGACCGTGGCCTCGTGCTGCACGCCGTCGGCCTCGAGGGTGATGGCGTCGACGATGCCGGACTCGGGCGCGGCGTCCGCCTCGGACACGCCGCTCGCGTCGAAGACCTCGCGCACGATGTCCGCGTCATGGCTCCGTGAGAGCGGGTGCAGCACCTTCACGTCGAGCAACACCTGGGTGCCCGTCGTCGTGAAGGCCACGCACACGCCGGCCGTGGCCCGGGCACGGTGGCCGCGGCCCTTGGCCTTGAGGTGCTTGAGCTGCTTTGCCGAGAAGCGCTGCGGGGCGACGAGCCCGTTCTCGAGCACGCGGGCGCCGACGCACCCGCGCAGGTAGCGGCAGATCTCCGGGGCCTCGTCGAGCGGGACCTCGTGGCCCTTCTTGTCTGTGACGGTGATCGGCAGGACGCCCACGCCCTACACCTCCTCGGCTTCCAGGGCGGCGCGGATCTCGGCCTCCTCGGGATAGAAGAACCTCCACTCGCGGCGCAGCTTGGTCATCGTGTCCATCACGTCGCAGGTCCAGGCCATGAGCTGGTTGCCGTAGGCCGGGTCCTCGACGGCCCGCTCGAGGTCGGCCATCTCGTAGGCCAGCGCGCGCGGGCGCTCACCGCACTGCACGAGCTCGACCTCGCCCGTCTCGGTCCAGACGATCTTCGCCTCGTCGGCGCGCGGGTACTCCATGACCTCGATGTAGCACTTGTCGCAGGAGACCATCGCGCGCTTGGGCTGCTTGGAGCGCAGCGTCAGCGTGGCCGAGACGAGCTGGCCCTCCTCCGACTGCGCGATGATGGCGCTCCGCTCGTCCACGCCGGTGGGCGCCTGTCCCATGATCGACTTGAGCTGCACCAGCTCGCCGGGCACGAACAGCCGCGCGAGGCTGAGCGCGTAGACGCCGATGTCGAGCAGCGCGCCGCCGGCCAGATTGACGTTAAAGAAGCGGTTGCGCTCGTCGTAGTCCTTGTAAGAGCCGAAGTTGAGGGTCACGACGTTGACCTCGCCGAACTCGCCGGTGTCGAGGCGGCGGAGCAGCTCGCGGTAGAGCGGCATGTGGAAGATGGTCATCGCGTCCATCAGGACGACGCCGTTCTCCTCAGCGAGGGCGAGGGCCTCGTCCAACTCCTCGGAGTTCAACGTGATGGCCTTCTCGCAGAGCACGTGCTTCTTGGCGGCAAGGGCCTGGCGCAGGTAGTTGATGTGCGTGTTGTGCGGGGTGGTGATGTAGACGGCGTCGATGGCCGGGTCCGAGATCATGGCCTCGAAGGAGGGATAGACCGTCTCGACACCGTAGCGCTCCGCGAAGGCCTCCGCCTTGGGAAGCGTGCGGTTGGCCACACCGGCCAGGTGCCGGCCGTCCGCCTGAAGGGCCTGTGCCATCTCGTTCGCGATGACGCCGCAACCGAGCACGCCCCACCTGAAGTCCTGGTCCGCCATCTTTGGATCCCCTTCTCCCGGACATTCACAGATGCCTATCAGTTTAGGGGACGGGGGGCCGCCGAATGTAAAGGCACGAGACCCCCATGTGGGACAAAGCAAAGAGACGAGATCGTCCCATTCAATGGGTGGGACAATCTCGTCTCTTTGAACTGTCTCACGCCGGGAGCTCGTAGTCCGGCTCCTCGTCGTCGCCGGCACCGCCGATGTCCTCCAGCACGCCGAGCGCCGCGACCACCACGTCCTCCTCGCCCTTGTGGAACGGATACGCCACCTTGTGCGTCTTCGGGTACACGAGCGCGCCCTTCTTCTTGAACGCCGGCAGCAGGTCGCGCGGCACGTCGAGCCCCTGGTACACGAGCCGCCCGCCCGTCAGCGCCACGGACGTCACGCCCAGACGCTCGGCGCGGATCCGCAGCCGCGCGCGGTCCACGAGGTTCCGTGCGGGCGCCGGCAGCTCGCCGTACTTCTCCGCAAGCTCGTTCTCGAGCCGCTCCACGTCGGCCAGCTCCGTCGCGGCCGCGAGCCGGCGGTAGGCCAGCACGCGCTTGTCGATGTCCGGGAGGTACTCGTCGTCGAAGAAGAAGTCCGCCTGCAGGTTGATCGTGACCTCCGGCGGTGCGACCTCCCCCACCTCGCCGCGGGCCTCGGCCACGGCGTTGCCGAGCATCTGTGTGAAGAGGTCGAAGCCCACGCTCGAGAGGTTGCCGTGCTGCTCGGCGCCCACCAGCGAGCCGGCGCCGCGGATCTCGAGGTCGCGCATCGCCACGCGCATGCCGCTTCCCAGCTCCTGATACTCGTTGATGGCCGTCAGGCGCTCGGTGGCCTCCTCGGTCAGCGGTTTGTCGCCCGGGAACAGGAAGTACGCGTAGGCCTGCAGCTTGCCGCGTCCCACCCGGCCCTTGAGCTGGTAGAGCTGCGCCAGGCCGAGCCGTTGCGAGTCCTCGATCACCAACGTGTTGGTGTGCGGGTTGTCGATGCCGCTCTCGATGATCGTCGTCGCCACGAGCACGTCGATCTCGTGCTCCTGGAACCTCATCATCACGTCCTCGACCTCGCGGGCGCTCATCTGCCCGTGCGCCACGCCGACACGGGCCTCGGGCGCGGCCTCCCTCACGTGCTCGACGGCCTCGTCGATGGTCTTCACGCGGTTGGACACGTAGTACACCTGGCCGCCGCGGGCCATCTCGGTGCGGATCGCCGTGCTCACCACGTCGGGGTCGTACTCGGCCACCGTCACCTTGACCGGCTTGCGGCCGGCCGGCGGCGTCATGATCAGGCTCATGTCGCGCACCCCGGAGAGGCTCATCTGCAAGGTGCGCGGGATCGGCGTGGCCGAGAGGGTCAGCACGTCCACCTGCTCGCGCAGGTTCTTGAGCTGCTCCTTGTGCTGCACGCCGAAG
Organism: Kribbibacterium absianum; assembly: GCF_030067705.1. Lineage (GTDB taxonomy): Bacteria > Actinomycetota > Coriobacteriia > Coriobacteriales > Atopobiaceae > Kribbibacterium > Kribbibacterium absianum. The sequence goes on along the minus strand of NZ_JASJEX010000003.1, from coordinate 193,283 downwards.
CGCTGCTCCTCGTCCACGATCACGAGGCCGAGGTCCTTGGGGTTCACGTCCGCCGACAGCAAACGGTGCGTGCCGATGAGCACGTCCACGCGCCCGTCGGCGAACCCCTTGAGCGCCTCCTTTTGCTCCTTGGCGGTGCGAAAACGCGATAGCACGTCCACCTTCACGCCAAAGGGGGCGAAACGCGACTCGAACGTCTCGTAGTGCTGCTGCGCCAGGATCGTGGTGGGGCAGAGCACCATGACCTGCTTGCCGTCCTCCACGGCCTTGAAGGCCGCGCGGAGGGCCACCTCGGTCTTGCCGAAGCCCACGTCGCCGCACAGCAGACGGTCCATCGGCTTGGGCTGCTCCATGTCCGCCTTGATGTCCGCGACGGCGTTGGCCTGGTCGTCCGTGAGCTGGTAGGAGAAGCTCGCCTCCATGTCGCGCTGGGCCGCGTCGTCCGGCGAGAAGGCGAAGCCCGTCACGGCCGCGCGCCGCGTGTAGAGGTCCACGAGGTCGAAGGCCATCTTCTTGGCGTTCTTGCGCGCCTTGGTGGTGGCGCGGGACCAGTCGGCGGTGTTGAGCCGCGTGAGCCTCGGCGCGTCGCCGCCGGCGCCCACGTAGCGCGTTATACGGTCCACCTGTTCCAGCGGCACGTACAGCTTGTCGCCCTCGGCGTACTCCAGCAGGAAGTAGTCGCGCTCCCGGCCGCCCACCTCGCGGCGCACGATGTCGGTGAACTTGGCGACGCCGTGGCTCGCGTGCACCACGTAGTCGCCGGGCTTGAACGGGAACGTGACGTTGGTGATGTCCACCGAGCGGTGCTTGGCGCGCTTGGCCGAGCGGTTCGAGAGGTCCGCGACCGAGAGGACCGCGAGCCCGGCCGTGGGCACGACGACGCCGGCCGGCACCGGGGCGTCGAAGAACGTGACCTCGCCGCGATGGGGCGGTCGCGCCTGCTCCCACGCTGTGGGGTCCGTGGCGGGCAGGGCGTTCTTGGGGTCGTTGGCGAGGGACTCGCAGAAGGGCACGCGCTCGTCGGTGAACGTGAGCTCGAGCGCCTCGCGGGCGCCGCGGTCCGGCACCGCGAACACGACGGCCAGGTTGTCGTTCACAAACTGCCGTACGCGGCCGAGCATGCGCTGGTCGGACCCAGCAATCTGGGGCTGGGCCACCGTGAGCTCCGCCGTGGGCTTGGCGCCCTGGATCAGGATCGAGCTGAGCGAGAGCCGCTGTTGGGTGCCGAAGTCTAAGGCGGACGGCGCCGTGAAGAGGCCCTCGAGCGTGGCCCGCGCGGCGGCGGCGCTCGCCGAGAGGTCCTCCGTGGCGCGCAGGCAGTCGTCGAAGAGCGCGCGGGGCTCGTTGAGGCAGACGAGCGTGTCCTTGGAAAGGTGGTCGATCGGCGAGCCGGTCTTGCCGTAGAGCTGCGGCAGGTAGAGATCGGTGCGCGGGTTGGGGATGCCCGTCTCGATGGCCTCGAGGTCCGCGGCGACGGTCGTGTCGTCCTTGGCCGGCTCCCACAGGGCGCGACGGGCGCGCTTGACGGCCTGCTCGGTGAGGGCGTACTCGCGGGCCGGCAGCAGCTCGACGGAGCCCAGGTCGCCGATGGACTGGCCGGTGGAGCTCACCATACGGCGGATGCGGTCGATCTCGTCGCCGAAGAGCTCGATGCGCACGGGCGCCGTGGCCTGCGCGGGATAGACATCCACGAGGTCGCCGTGCACGCGGAACGTGCCGGGGCCGTCCACCTCGCCGGGGTTCGCGTAGCCCAGGCCGAGCAGCGTGGCCGCGATCTGGTCGATGGGCACCTCGTCGCCCACGGAGTAGGTGACCGATTGCCAATACTTCTCGGATTTGGATGGCACGCGGCGGAGGAGCGCGCGGGCGCTCGCGACGACGATGCAGGGCTCGCCGAGGGCGAGGCGCTCGATGCAACGGGTCCGCTCGCCGATGATCGCGAGGTCGGCGGCCTTGTCGGACCATGGGAGGTCCGGGCGGTCGCGGTAGCGGCCGGTGTTGGCGAGCCCGACCCACGCGGCGAGCGTCCGCGCCGCGCGGTCCGCCGCCTCCTCGCCGGAGACCACGTACAGGCACGGGCGCGGCTTCCACGCCCAGATGGACGCAAGCGCGAGGGCACGGCCGGACTGCGACACCGCGAGCGTGGCGTCCTCCCCTTGGCGCAGCGCCCGGACGAGCGGGGCCATCGCCTCGGCGTGGAGCAGCTGCTTGGATACGCGGTCGATGAACATTGCGGGGCCTCTCGGACGCTCGGCATGGGAAACGGCCCGCAGCGCGTGAGTGCGCGGGCTTATCGGCGGTGAGTATACCCGCGAGAGGTGTGGGCGCGCCCGGGTCGGCGACGCTCCGTTGCGGGGAAACGATTGCCCGCAAAAGAGGGGGCTCCGTTGCGGGGAAATGGCGCCGGAGAGCCTCGCACGCGTACAAACCCCGAGAAGAGCGCCTTGCGGAGAACCGTTTCTCCGCAAGATGTTGCGCGGAAACGTTTCCCCACATCCGTGCGGCACGTCGAGCAGTCCGGCGCCGCCTACGTCCGTCAGCGTGCTGGCTCCGCGCGCACGCGTTCCACGAACGCCCGGATCTTCTCGGGGTCCTTGAGGCCGTCCGTCTCGACGCCATCGGACACATCCGCGAGCAACGCGTTCGTCGCGAGCGCCTCCGGCAAGTTCTCGAGCGCGAGACCGCCGGTCAGGCCAAAGGGCCGCTCCATGGCGTCGAGCAGCGACCAGTCGAAGGGCCGGGCGCCCCCGAGCCCCACATCGAGCAACACAAAGTCCGCCCGGGACGCGTTGGCCCGCGCGACGTCCTCGAGACGCTCCACGCGGATGGCCTGCCAGATCCTGCCGTGGCTCGTCATCCAGCGGATGCGGCCGATGTACTCGTCGTTCTCGGTGCCCTGCAGCTGCGCCGCGCCGAGAACGCCCTCGCTCAGGAGGCCGGCGATCACCTCCATGGGGCCGTTCACAAAGGCGCCCACGCGCGCGATCTCCGGGTTCAGCTCTGCCACCAGCCGGCGCAGGTTCCGCAGCGGCACGTTGTGCCGGCTCTGCGGGTGCTCGAGCACGAAGCCTGCGTAGTCCGGCCTGGCCGCATTGACTGCTTCGATGTCCTCTGAGCGCATCAGCCCGCACACCTTGACCTGGGTCATGCCGTCACACCTCCGAAGCAGCGCTGCGCCGAACCGCCAGCGGCTCGATGGACGCGGGCACCGAGCCTCGCCGGTGACCCGATTGCCATTCAGGAGGATATCAGGGACAACGGCGGCACCAGCAACCAGTCCCCCGTTTGTAACGTGGACGCTTCGGAGAGAGCCGCTTGTCCACGGTTGGACGCTTCGGAGAGAGCTGTTTGTCCACGCTGCGCCCGGCTGGAGCGTGGACATTTCGCTTTGACCGAAGCGTCCACGCCTGAAGGCTCGGCCATGGTTCCGCGCAAATGATGAGCACCCGAAAGCACCGGACTTGCTCTGGTAGGGTTTTAAGGGAACCTCGCCAAGAAGCCCCCAACGGAAGGCTCCTTTTGCAGATCTTCTCCTTCGCCCTCGTCGTCCTGCTGGTGGTGCTCGCGTCGTCCCTCGTGGACGAGCGCCTGTCCCGGTTGTCGCTGCCGCTCATCCAGATCGGCGCCGGACTTGCGGCGGGCATCCTGTTCCCCACCCTCTCCACCATCGCCGCCGGCATGGACCCCAATCTGTTTCTCGTGCTGTTCATCGCTCCCCTGCTGTTCGACGAGTCTCGCTCGCTCTCCAAACGCGCCCTCGCCCGCCAATGGGGCCCCGTGCTCGCGCTGGCCGTCGGGCTCGTGGCCGTGACCACCTTTGTGGTGGGCTTCCTGCTCCACGGCTTGGCTCCATCCATCCCACTCGGTGCGGCGCTCGCGCTGGGCGCGGCGCTCGGTCCCACGGACGCGGTCTCCGTGGCAGCCCTGGAAGGCGAAGTGGAGCTGGACGAGCACGAGTCCTCGCTGCTCAACGCCGAGGCGCTCCTCAACGACGCCACGGGCCTCGTGGGCTTCCAGTTCGCAGTGGCGTTCCTGGCAGCGGGGTCGGTCTCGGCGCCGGCGGTCGCGGTCTCGTTCCTCGCGGCGTTCTTCGGCGGAGCCGCCCTCGGCGTGGCCGTCGGCCTTCTCGCCGGTTGGGCCGTGCGGCTCCTGCACCGCAACGCGTCGACGCCACCGGCGTTCTATGCGATCCTCGACCTGATGCTGCCGTTCGCGGTGTTCCTGCTGGGCAACGCGTTCGGCGTGAGCGGCGTGATCGCCGTGGTGGGCGCCGGAATCGCGATGACGCTGGCGCCGGGCCCCAAGACCGTCTCGACCGCACGAGTGGAGCGGCTCACCAAGGACCTGTGGGAGATCCTCGTCTTCGCACTCAACGGCGCCGTGTTCGTGCTGCTCGGCCTGCAACTGCCAATGGCGATTGTGCCTTCGTGGACGGGTCCCGTTGACTCCTGGGTCATGGTGGGCCTCATGCTGGCCGTCGCGGCCGCCGTGATCGGCACGCGGTTCGTGTGGCTGTTGGCGCAGCAAGGGGCCCTCCGCAAGAAGTCCGGAGACGACAACGGCCGCCCCGTCAGGTCCGCCCTCGTCTCCACCCTCGCCGGCACCAAGGGCGCCATCGGGGGGCGCGAGCCGTCCCCTGCGGGGCCGGGCGCCTGCCACCCCGTCAGGTCCGCCCTCGTCTCCACCCTCGCCGGCACCAAGGGCGCCATCACGCTGTCCATCGCGATGACCCTCCCGCGCTTTGTGGTGGGCGACGCCGCTCTGCCGGACCGCGGCACCCTGATCTTCATCGCGAGCGGCGTGATCCTCATCACGCTGCTGCTCGCGAACTTCGTGCTGCCGCTCCTGGCTCCGGCCGAGACGAGCCCCGACGCGGACCTCGCCCACGCCGAGTGCCTTGTGCTGAGCCAGCTGATCCTTCGGCTCGACGAGGGAATCCAGCTCAACGAGGACGACGCGAACATGGCCCGCGCCCTCGCCATCACGCAGCGCACCTACGAGCATCGGCGCGAGCGGCTGCGGATGCGCGAGATGACCGGCCGCGAGCGTCGGCGCCACGAACGGGAGCTCCGCGCCCAGGGCTCGGGTCGATCGCGATTCTGGAAGCGGCGCGACCGGCTCGACGACTTCGTCAACGCGGACGACGACGAGCTCGAGACGATGTGCGACCTCGTGGCCGAGTGCGAGGCCCGCTCGCTCCACATCGAGCTGGACGTGATCCGCGACCTCGCAATCGAGGGTGCCATCACTCCCGAGCAGTCCCGCGCCCTCCGCGAGAAGGTCTACGTGATGCAGATGACGCTCGTGGGGTGACCTGGCCTTGCGCAGCGCCCGTGTCAGCCGCGCTCGGGATAGCCGAAGTCCCTCATCATGCGGGCCACGTTCTCCTCGAAGGTCCCAAAGGAGATGCCCTGCTCGGCCAGCTTCTCGGTGTCGAGGCGGTAGTCGCGCGGCGCGTCGGCGTAGCTCTCCAGGTCCGGCAGGATCACCTGGGCCACGAGCTCGTCGTCGGCGCCGAGTGCGGCGGCAAGGTACCGGGCGGCCCCATACGGGGTGAGGCCCGTCTCGGAGGAGACGTTGTACTGGCCCCGCGGCAGCCTCGCCAGCCGGGGGAACTTCTCGGCCAGCAGCTGTGCGTAGGTGAGGCCGCGGCGGTCGTGCACCTTGAAGGACGCGGGCTCGTGCGTGCGGATGGCGTCGAGCACCTGCAGCGCCACGTTGGGGCTCGGCTTCACACCCGGCATCGGGAGCCCGAACATCCAGCTCAAGCGCAGCGTCACGTAGTCCACGTCGCTCGTCGCGAGCCATGCGTCCACCTCGGTCTTTTGCCGACCGTAGTGGCTGTGGCTCTCGGGCTCCGCGCTCTCGGCGAACGGCGCACCCTCGGTCTTGGCGTTGAACGTCTGCTCGGTGGTGATGAAGACCAACCGCTTGCCGCGCTCGCCGCAGACCGTGGCCAGCTCGATGGGCGACTCGACGTTGATGCGGTGCGTGAGCTCCGGCTCGTTCTCGCAGAGGGCGGTCGTGGCCACAGCCGCCGTGTGGAACACGATGTCGAAGTCGAGGCCCTCGAAGAACGCCCGAACGGCGCCGGGGTCTGAGAAGTCCACATCGTGACGCGTGACGGGGACGATGTCGTACTCCTGGCCGTTGTACAGCCGAACGAGCGACGCGATGTAGCCGTTGGCGCCGGTGACGGCGAGCCTTTGCTTGGTCATGGGCATCCTTTCTCTTGCCGAGAGCATGCTTCCGCTCAGTGGCCGGGTTGGGGTCGTCCACGAGCGACACTGCGAGTGTCCCGCGCGGCCTTCCCCGTGAACTGACTTATTTCTAACATATTCGTCGCATTCTTGGGTCATTGGTCTTATCCTATTGCCAAACCCTCCCTAGGAAGGACTCACTGTGGCCGATCACAACGCCCTCCTCCTCCAGAAGCCCGTCGAGGTCGAGACCATCTGGGCCGGCACGCACCTGGCCAAGGCCCTCGATTCCCCGAACCGCCTCGGGACGTTGTGGACGCTGTCCCGCCACCCGCACGCGATGACCACGGTGGACGGCGGCCCGATGGACGGCCTCACGATGGCCGAGGCCGTCGACGCCGCGCCGGACGCGCTGCTCGGAGGCCACGAGATGCTCCACGGCGGCTACATCGACGCGGACCAGTTCCTCTCGGTGCAAGTGCACCCGGACCCCGCGTACGCCGAGCACCATGAGGGTGACAACGGCAAGACGGAGACCTGGTACGTGATCGACTGCGAGCCGGGCGCGACGCTCGTGGCGGGCACCACCGCCAAGACCCGCGAGGAGCTGCGCGAGCACGTCGAGAACGGCACCGTAGGCGACCTGCTCGTGCACCACGAGGTGCACCCGGGCGACGTGGTCCACGTGCCCTACGGCACGCTCCACTGCATCGGCGCGGGAATCCTCTGCGCCGAGCTGTCGATGGACTCCGACACCACGTACCGTTTCTTCGACTGGAACCGCGTCGACTCTGCCGGCAACGCCCGCGAGCTGCACCTGGACAAGAGCCTCGACGTGGTGCGGCTCGAGAACCAGCCACAGATCGTGCCCGTGCCCAAGACGGGCGAGAGCCGCGTGACCGTTGCCGTGAAGGACCCGGACTACGACACGCTCGTCATCGACGTGCACGGCGCGCTCCCCTACGACCACCGGGGGCGCCCAGCCGCGCTCATGGTGGTGGACGGCGCTGGCACAGCAGAATGCGACGGAGAGACGGTGGAGCTGGGGTCGTTTGGCACCGTGATGGTGGCGGCCGCAGCCGGAACCGTGACCCTGCGCGGCGACATGCGCCTCTTCGTGGCGGAGGGCAAGTAGCCGGGCGCAGGGCCCGGAAGGCCGAGCCTCGTCGCTGCCCCCGGTTTTCTTGGACCGCCGTGTTGCACGTCTGCAACGGGGGGATAATCACCGCGTGAAGTCAGACACCCGGCCCCAAGGAGACAACATGGGACTCATGGACCTGTTCAGCAGCACGCCCGAACCGAAGCCCGAGGACTTCGCGGCCGTCGAGGCCGCTGCAGACCCTGCCTTCGTGGACGCGCCCGTGAGCGGCGCGGTCATCGAGCGCCAGGATGTGGAGAGCGGCATCTTCGCAGAGGGGCTGCTCGGCAAGGGCTGCGGCATCCAGCCGCAGGAGGACGTACTCTACGCGCCGGTCACCGGCACCGTGACCGTGACGTTCGCCGGCAGCCGCCACGCCATCGGGTTCGTGGGCGAGGGCGGCGTGCAGGTCATCGTGCACGTGGGCCTCGGCACGGTGAAGATGGAGGGCAAGGGCTTCACGTACCTTGTGGAGCAAGGTGCGAGCGTGACCGCCGGCCAGCCGGTGCTCGCCTTTAGCCGCGACCTCATCAAAGAGGCCGGCTACGACCCAATCGTCACCGTCGCGGTCGCGAACGCCGAGGAGCTGGGTTCCGTGGCGCTCGTGGCCCACGGCCATGTGGACGCCGGCGAGAAGCTGCTGCAGGTCCTGCCGCAGGCATAGTCCGCGCGCGATAGCAATCGAGCACTGCGTCGCTGCCCGTCGGGTAGGACGCAGTGCTCGCTTTATCAGGCCACGCGAGTGACGGCGACCTGCGGCTCCAGCTCCGGGACCAACGCGAGGTCGCCCAGACCCGGGCCCATCGCCACGTTCGCGCCGGTGGCCATGGCCCTTCTCAGCGCCGGTTCCACGGCGTGGCGGTCGCCAAGCCAGACCGAGAGGAACGCCCCGAGCGACCCGTCCCCCGCACACGCCGTCTGGAGCACCTTCACGCGCGGCGCCGTTGCGCGCCACAACGCGTCCTGCTCGGCGGCATAGAAGTACGCACCGCGCCCGCCGAGCGTGAGCAGCACGTTCCGCGCGCCCTTGCCGGCCAGGTCACGAAGCGACGCGAGCGTCTCCCCGTCGTCCGCGCAACCGAGGCCGAACACGCGGCGCAGCTCGTCGTCGTTGGGCTTGATCAACAGCGGGCGCGTCTCCACGAGGCGCGCCAGGTGGGCGCTCGACACGTCCCACACCAGCTCGAAGCCCTGCTCCGCCGCCAGCGCCACCAGCCGGTCGAAGAAGTCCGGCCCCACGAGCGGCGGCAGCGAGCCGGAAACCACGAGCGTCTCGAGCCCTGCCAGCCCGGCGACGATCCCCAGCATCTCCTCCTGCGCGGCCAGAGGCACCGGCGACCCCTCGCCGGGCATCGTGTACTCCACGTCGCCCGCGCGCAGGAGCACCGTCACACGCGTCTCGCCGTCCACCCACACGGGATGCACCGGGCAGCGCCGCTCGGCACCCTCCACCACATAGCGCCCGGTGAAGCCCGCGAAGAAGCCGAGCACCTCCGCAGGCACACCGAAATGCTCGAGCGCGAACGCGACGTTGAGCCCCTTGCCGTTGGGCGAGAAGGACGTGTCACGGGTGCGGTTCACGGCGTTGGGCACGAGCTTCCCCGCGACGGTTGACACGTTCATGTCGATGGCGGGGTTGGGCGTGAGCGTGGCGATCATGGCGCTCCTTTCTCGGGACGACCCGATGGGCTGGACGCTTCGGTCAAAGCCAATTGTCCACGCTCCAGCCGGCCAAAGCGTGGACAAACGGCTCTCTCCGAAGCGTCCACGGGCACAGAGAGGGGGCGAGCCGCGACCAAGCCCGCCCCCTGTTCCGTGCGAATGCGAACAGCCGACGGCTACGCGGCCGCGGCCGTGGTGCCGGAGCCGGACTTCTCCTCCGCGTGAGCCTTGTCATACTGGCTCTTCTTGAACAGCACGAAGAGAAGGCCGCCGACGCAGGAGCCGATCAGGATGGCGACGACCCAGCCAATCGGGTTGTTGACCACCGGCAGCACGAGGAAGCCGCCATGCGGAGCCGGCACCTGGATGCCGAGCATGAGCGTGATGATCGCAGCGATGGAGCTGGAGAGCATCATGATCGGCATGACGGGCCAGATGTTGGCCGTCATGAACGGGATGGCGCCCTCGGTGATGTGCGTGCAGCCGAGAATGAAGTTCACGAGACCGGCGTTGCGGTCATCCTCGGAGAAGTACTTCTTGCCCACGATGGTCGCGAATGTGGTGACCAGCGGCGGCGCGATGCACGCGGCGGACACGGCGGCCATGAAGGTGGTGCCGAGCGTGTACTCGGGAGTGCCCACGCCGGCGGCGAGGCCGGTGGCGAGCAGGCCGGTGCCGGTGACGTACGCGGCCTTGTTGACCGGGCCGCCCATGTCGAACGCGCACATGCACCCGATGGCGAGGCCGAGCACGATGGCGCCGGCGCCCATGAGGCCCTCAAGGAACGCGATCATGCCCTCGTTGATGGCGACCATCGGGCCGGAGATGGCGAGCATCACGAGGCCGACGATGAGCGTCGAGCACAGCGGGTACAGGAAGATCGCCTTCAGGCCGTTGAGGTTCTGCGGCAGCTTGGAGAACGCCTTCACCAGCAGCAGCTGCACGTAGCCGGACAGGAAGCCGCCGACGATGCCGCCGAGGAAGCCGAAACCCACGCCGGAGCCGCCCGCGTCGATAAGCCCGGTCTCCGCCCCGGTGGGCAGGCCGGTGATGGCGATCATGCCGGCCACGAAGCCCGGAACGAGGCCCGGACGCCCGGCGATGGACTCGGCGATATAGGCCGAGAGCACCGGCACCATCAGGTTCATCGCGATGCCGCCGACGATCTTGAGCATGGCGGCGAAGGCGTTGTAGTCAGCCGCCGTGGAGTCGAAGGACGTGATGCCCCAGAGGAAGCTCACAGCGGTCAGGACGCCGCCGGCCACCACGAACACGAGCATGTGGCTGATGCCGTTCATCAGGTGCTTGTAGACCTGCTGCCCGATGCCCTGCTTGCCCTCGTCGTCGGCCACCTCGACGGCGCCCTCCTTTTGCGGCTTGGCGGCCAGCGCGCGGTCGATGAGGCCCTCGGCGTCCTTGATGGCGGCGGTCACGCCGGCCTTGGCCATGGGCTTGGTCACGAAGCGGTCCTCGTCCACGCTGACGTCGGCGGCGATGACGACCGCCTTGCACGCGGCGATCTCGGCCGGGGTGATGGCGTTCTTGACGCCCTCCTGCCCGTGCGTCTCCACCTTGATGGTGAGGCCCTTGGCCTTGGCGGCCTGCTCGAGACCCTCCTTGGCCATGAACGTGTGCGCGATGCCCGTCGGACATCCCGTACAAGCGAGAATGTCGTAGGTCTCCGCCATTCCCTCTCCTCCCTGTCAGGCCGCCCGGTTCCCGTTCCTGACGGCTCGCTGAACGATATGTTCATGATTCGGGAAGAGAATCCACAGACAAACTAACAATCGCGCACCGTGCCCTTCTGGACGGTGAGCGGTTCACTCATCAGGATGATTTCAGCACACGGCAGACGTGCTGCCGAACCACTTGGCCTGGAGAGAGGCCATCGTGCCGTCCTGGCGCATGGCCTTGAGGGCGGAGTTCACGGCCTCGATCAAGGGCTCGTGGTCCTCGGTCGCCACGAACACGAACCCCCCGGCATCGGGCTCCTCCCGGACCACCTCGAGCTGGGAGAACACGTTGTTGATCAGGTAGTTGGCCGTCACGCTGTCGCAGACGGCGCAGGTGCAGGTGCCGTTGGCCACCTTGGCAAGCGCCTCCGTCGCGTCACCGGCGTACACGATGGCCGCGTTCGGCATCTCCTCGCGCGCCCAAGCTTCGCTCGCCGAGCCCTTCTGCACCACCACGGTCACGCCCGGGTTGTTGAGCTCCTCGACGGTGGTGCGCTCGGCGTTCCTGAGCGTCACGAGGGACCGGCCGCTCTCCAGGAAGGGATCGCTCATGATAAGGTTCCTGAACTCGCCGGCGTCCGTTGACGTGAAGGAGGAGGCCCCGAGGTCGGCGTCGCCCTGAGAGAGCTGCACCTCCAGCTCCGAGAAGGGCACCGTCTCCGCGTAGCTCACCTTGAGCCCCAGACGGCTCGCGACCTCACAGACGACGTCGTACTCGAAGCCGCGGTACTCCCCCGTCTTCTCGTCCACGAAGCTCATCGGAGGGGACGAGAGGTCGCTGGCCACGGTCAGCGTGCCGGCCTCGACCGTTCCGTAGGTGTCCTCGGGCACATGATCGGAGGCGGCCGCGCAACCGGCCAGGACGATCGCGCACACCGTCAGGCAGCCCAGTACGACCACGGTCCACCACCGACGCTGTCGCGTGCCATCACCCATAGGCTCAGCTCCCCTGCGCGAAACCCTCCGTCATATTGACGGTCGCGAGAACCATTGTGGCCCCCCTTCCGGATGAAAGAAAGGGGGGCCTTTATCAGACTTATATCAGGTTGTATGGGTAAAACACACCGTTACGCTGGGGTTTTAGAACCCGCCGTAGTAGGCGTCCAGCTCCCAATCGGTGACGCTCGCATTGAAGGACGCCCATTCACGGGTCTTCTCTTCCACGAGGAAGTTGAACACGTGATCTCCGAGCACCTCGCGCATCAACCCGGACGCGCGGAACCGATCGATGGCCTCGCCGAGGTTGCGCGGCAGGCGCTCGAAACCGGCGTCGGCGAGTTCCCTCTCGCTCGGCGCGAAGTCAGAGTTGAACTCGGGCGGCAGCTCGAGGCCGTCCTCGATGCCCTTGAGGCCGGCGCTGATCGTGGCGGCGAGGGCCAGGTACGGGTTGGCCGCCGGGTCCGCCAGGCGCAGCTCGACCCGCGCGGACTGGTGCTTGCCCGGCTTGTGGAGCGGCAGACGCACGAGAGCGTTGCGGTTGCGGCGCCCCCACGTGCCAAAGGTGGGCGTCTCGCCGCCGGGCACCAGGCGCTTGTAGGAGTTGACCGTCGGGTTGGTCACGAGCATGTACTCGGGCGCGTACTTGATGAGGCCGGCCACATAGGAGAGCGCGAGCGGGCTCAGGTGGTAAAGGTCGTCGCCCCAGAAGACGTTCTCGCCCGCCCCGTCGAAGAGCGACTGCTGCAGGAACATCGCGCTGCCCGGCTTCCCCGGCAGGGGCTTGGGCATGAAGGACGCGAAGAGGCCGTTCATCTGGGCGATCTGTTTGATGGCGAAGCGCGCGGTCATGATGTTGTCCGCAGCGGTGACGGCCTCGGCGTAACGGAGCGACAGCCCGTGCTGCGAGGGGCCCATCGCGTGGTAGGAGTACTCCACCGGAATGGAGAGGCGCTCCAACGAGAGGACCGTGTCCCGGCGCAGCTCGCGGGAGGCGTCGCTCGGCGTGAGGTCGAAGTACCCGGCGTTATCGAGCGGCTCCGGCCGGTAGTTGTTCTTGAAGTAGAAGTACTCGAGCTCTGGGCCGACGATGGGCACGTAGCCCTTCTCCTGCGCCTGGCGGAACACCCGGAACAGCACGGAGCGCGGGTCGCCCTCGAAGGGCTGACGCTTGGGTGTGCAGATGTCACAGAAGATGCGCGCGACGGCGTTCTTCTGCGGGCGCCACGGCAGGAACTGAAACGTCGAGGCGTCGGGGAAGGCGAGCATGTCGCTCTCGACGATGGGAACGAAGCCGTCCACGGACGAGCCGTCGAAGCCGATGCCCTCCTCGAAGGCCTCCTCGAGGTCCTCCGGGCTGATCGCGAAGCTCTTGAGGTTGCCGAGAACGTCGGTGAACCACAGGCGAACGAACCGGACGTCACGCTCTTCCACGGTTCGGAGTACGTAATCGATGTCCTTGCTGCTGTTGGTCATTACACGACCCCTTTCGGAGTTGGACGGTTTTGAGGCCCAGTCCCCCCAAATCTGGCACAAGGGTATTTCGGGCTTGTGACCCCCTCGGCGAGCGGGCGAACACGGACGTCCCGCACCCTCAGCGTCTGGCCGAGGGCCTGGTTGTCACTCGCGTGCCCGACGCGACAGGCACGGCCGCCATCGCGCCCCCGGGCCGCTTGGCGCGCTCCTCGGCCGCAGCGGGGACCCCACGATGCTCATGGAGCAGTCCACAAAAGGCCCCCGTGTCAGCTCTGCCGACACGGGGGCCTCGAGAACGCTCTCCTGTGCGCAGCTACCGCCGCGCCCAGTGAGCGATGACTACTTCTTGGCCTTGCCCTGGTTCGCCACCGCGTCAATCTTCGCAGCGATCATGTCGGGGTCGCCCACGTACTCGTCGCTGATCAGGTTGAAGTCCTTGTCGAACGTCAGCACCATCGGGATGGCGGTCGGGATGTTCACCTCGAGGATCTCGGCCGGGGTCAGACCCTTGAACTTCATGTACAGGGCGCGGAGCGAGTTGCCGTGGGCGGCGATCAGCACGCGCTTGCCGGCCTTCATCTGGGGCTCGACGACCTCCTGGAACCACGGCCACACACGGGCGACGGTGTCCTCAAGGCACTCGGCGTACGGGATGTCCTCAGCGGGGACGTCGCGGTAGGCCGGCTGGGTGTGGGCGTCGCGCTCGTCGCCCGGCTCCAGCGCGGGCGGACGGACGTCGTAGGAGCGACGCCAGATCTTGACCTGGTCGTCGCCGTACTTCTCGGCGGTCTCGGCCTTGTTGAGGCCCTGCAGCGCGCCGTAGTGACGCTCGTTGAGGCGCCAGGTCTTCTCGACGGGCAGCCAGTCGCGGTCGAGCGCGTCGAGCACGAGGTTCAGGGTGTGGATGGCACGCTTGAGGTAGCTGGTGTAGCAGATGTCGAAGTCGTAGCCGGCGTCCTTGAGGGCGCGGCCGCCGTTGTAGGCCTCGTCCTTGCCCAGCTCGGAGAGGTCGACGTCCGCCCAACCAGTGAACAGGTTCTCCTTGTTCCACTCGCTCTCGCCGTGGCGGACGATCACAAGCTGCATGGTCTCGTCGCTCATCTGCATCCCTTCCTCGGGTGTTGTTTGGCAGATCCTGCGCTACCATCCTAGGTCACGGGGTAAGTTTGCCTTGTATAACTGTAAGCGTCTGGTCTGAATTCCCATAGAAAGAAGAGAGCGGACCAGTCCTGGATGGTCAAGCGAGAGGCGGTCGACTCGATGATTGACTTCATTATCGTTCTGCTGGTGGCCGCGGCCGTGATCGCCGTGGTGGCGCGGCAGGTTCGGCGCCAACGGAACGGCGGAGGGTGCGCCGGATGCGACGTGAGGGGGTGCTCCGGTCACGAGACCGGGGAGTGCCCCGCGGCGTCGATGACGGTGGACTCGGTGGAGAGGGCGGCCCGTGGCTGCTGCAAGCCCAAGATCACGGCCGCCGGCAGGGGCGGAGGGTGCTGCCACTAGAGGGCGCGCCGCTCTTCCAGCCGAATCTGCGAGATATTGCGTCTTGAAGCGAAATGGCGGCGCTGGAAACCTCTCACGCACCGCCATTCCGCCTGAAGCCACGATTGGTCCTAGGCACACTTGCACATTCACCGCGAACGGCGGCGCGTGCCAGAGGGTCTGCACCGCCATTCCGCCTAAACATGCAAGAACGCGCAAGTTCAAACCGAAACGCGGCGCCTGGCTCGCTTAGTGCTCGCGCTTCTCGTCGTACTCGCGCACCAAACGCGCAGCGTGGGCCGTGTCCGGCTCGATGGGCACGGAGACGCCAGCTTGCAGGACCGAGTCCTCGGCGCCCTTGCCGAGCAAACACACGAGCGAGCGCTCGCCGGCGGCCGCGCGCTCGCATGCCAGCGCGAAAGCGCGGTCGACGGCCTTCTCCCGGTCCGGCTCCTCCTCGAACGGCACCCCCGGCGCAACGTTGGCCGAGATCTCATGCACCAGCTCGGCAGGGTCCACGGGACCCGGGTCGTCGGACGTCAGAATCAGCAGATCCGCGTGCTGGGAGGCGATGCTCGGCAGTTCCACGTAGCGGTTGAGCGCCTTGCCGCCGGAGACACCGAACAGGGCCGTCCGGTGGACCTTCGGCCACACCGCGTCCGCGGCCGAGAAGAACTCGAGGTACGACATGTCGTTGTGCGCGTAATCCACCACAACGGTGACGAGGCCGTCGGCAGTCTGGTGCACCTCCATGCGCCCCGGAACCTTCGCGGCGGGCAGTCCGGCCGCACAGGCGGCCTCGGCCTTGGCGCTCGGAACGCCAAGCGCACGCAGACACGCGATGCCCGCCAGCGCGTTGCTCACGTTGTAGGCACCGGCCAACGGGATGGCGAGCGGCGCGGACCACCCAGGGGTGTGGGCGACGAACTCCATGGAGGTCCCGCAGGGCCGCAGGTCAGAGGCCCAAACGTCCGCCGGCGGCAGGAGACCATAGGTCACCACGGGACAGCCGCTCTGCTCGGCAGCGGCCAGCACCCGCCCACGGTGGTCCGTCTCGGCGTTGACCACGCAGACGCCGCTCTGGGAGAAGAGCTTGAGCTTGCTCTCCAGGTAATCCTCGAAGGTGGGGTGCTCCACCGGCGAGATGTGGTCGCGGCCGATATTGAGGAAGCAGCCCACGCTGAGATGTAGCCCGAGCGTGCGGTCGTACTTGAGGGCCTGGCTCGACACCTCCATCACAACGTACCGAAGCCCGGCCTCCACCGCGTTGGCCAGGTGGCGCCAGAGGTCGGGGGCCTCCGGGGTGGTGTTGACGGACGACGTGTGGGCGAGGCCGTCGAAGACGTCGTGTGTTCCCATGTAGCCACAGGGCTCACCGCCGAGCGCGTCGATCATGGAGCGCAGCAAATAGGTGGCCGTCGTCTTGCCCTTGGTGCCCGTGATTCCCACCACGCTGAGGCGCCGGTCCGGGTGACCCCAAGCCACGGCCGACGCATACGCCATGGCGGGACGCAGGTCCCGGGCAACGAGCCGCGGCACGCCCGGCGCCACGGCGGCAAGCTCCGCCGCATGGGCCTCGTCGCAGAGATACGCGACCGCTCCGGTGTCAAGCGCGGAGACGAGGAACTCGGGCCGGAACGCCGCGCCCTTGCACACGAACAGGTTGCCCGGCTCCACGGAGCGCGAGTCGCATGCCGCGCCGCGGATCGGGAGCGAGCGGTCACCGTCCACGGCGGCCAGCACACCGTGGGCCGCGAGCGCGGCAGCCACGTCGCCGAGCGTGCAGTAGGGTCGATAGTCGGTCATGAGTTTTGAACCTTTCTCCTGCGCGCCGGTCCCATGCTATGCTGGGTCACCGTCCGGGCGATTGGCGCAGCGGTAGCGTAGGGGCTTTACACGCCTTTGGTCGGCGGTTCGAATCCGTCATCGCCCACCATACAGAGCAGGCCAGGGGGTTCGCGCCCCCTGGCCTTTTGTGCAATCGGAGCTTAGGTTAGCAGCGGCCGCCCATCCCGGGCGAAGGTCCCCTCAACCGGCACAAAAGAGGCCGGGCCCGAGGAGGCTCGGCCGAGAATGTGCAAAAGGGGACTGTCCCCTTTTGCACTCTTTGCACGTCAGTTGTTCCACGGACTCAGGCAACGGCGCACCATCAGCTGGCGGTCGGCCTCCTTGAGGGCGCGGTTGGGCAGCCCCATGCAGGCCACGACGGCGTCCATCTCGTCGTCGGACTCGGTGTTGAGCAGGTCCACGACCATGCCGTCGCTCTCGAAGCTCACGTTGCCGTCCTTCACGGTCACGGTGAAGGCGGTTCCGCTCTCGTCCAGCTCAACCTCGACGTCGCCGCTCACGCCGGCCTCGCGGCACAGCTGCGACTCCAGTGAGACGAACTCGGCCAGCTGACGGGTCAGCAGCTTCTCGGTCTCCCACGCCTGCTGGTCGGCCTTCATCCAGCGCTCTTTGGTCTCGCTCATCGGCATGACAATCCCTCTCTCGTTCGGATGCGGGGCACCGACGGCCGCGGCGCCACTTTGATCGATATGCATTCAAACAAGTATAGAGAGGTTCATCGATGGGTGCAGCTACCGTTCAGTTCACTGGAAGCAAACGGTTCTTATGACCCGATGGGCGGCTGTCCCTTGCAAACAGCCCGCGTTACGCCGGCTGCGCGGCCAGCCACTCCCGCATCTCGGGAACGCACGGCTGCACGGCCATGCCGATCAACGTGGGGCCCGTGTGAACGAGAAGGTCCGGCGTGATGCGGCTCGTGATGAGGCCCGCAAGGTCGCCCACCTTCTCCTTGAGCTCGCTCGCGAACCTCTCGGGCCTGTCCTTGCCAGCGGTGGCCACGGCGCACACGACGGAGTCGTAGAGGTGCGAGCGCTCGGCGATCATGTCGACCATGGCCTTGAGCGCCTTCGCGCGGCCACGGCAGCGCTTGACGGTGCGGTACCGGCCATCGTCGTCGCAATCGAAGATCGGCTTGATGTTGAGGGCGGAGCCAAGACGGTACTGGGCCTCGGAGATGCGGCCCCCTTTGCGCAGGTAGGTGAGGTCGTCCACCGAGAAGATCACCCAGGTCTGCTCGGCGAGCGCGTTGAGGCGCCCCGACAGCTCCTCGAAGGGCACGCCGGCCTCGATAAGAAGGGCGGCGTCCATCACGACCATGCCGGCCGCGACGCCGATGGACTTGGTGTCGATGACCTCCACGGGGAAGTCCTTGATCTGGTTGGCCACGAGATGGCAGGTCTGGTTGGTGGCCGAGAGGCCGGAGCTGATGGTCACGCAGACGGCCTTCTCGTAGCCGTCGGACCGGGCCTGCTCAAGGGCGGCGAGGATCGTGGACGGGCTCGGGAGCGACGTGGTGGGCACCTCGGTCTCCATGCGCTTGACCACCTCGTCGGAGGTGATGTCGACCTCGCTCTGATAGGTGCCGTCGGAGTAGTTGATGAGCAGCGGCACGATGCGGACGTCGTACTGCTCCACGAAGGCGTGCGGCACGTTGGTGCCGGAATCGGTGATGACAGCGATCTTTTGCTTGTTCATGCAGGTCGTTCCTCCACGGGGGCTCTGACCACAGTTGAATTAACCGTACCCGATGGGAACCGGCGCCCGCGCGCTCGCGGCCCGAATGTGCAAAGGCCTCAGAGTGCCTACAGCTCAGGCCAGGCAGTCGAGGCCGGCGACGGCCTGCACGGCCAGGTCCCGCGCTTTTTCGAACGTGATGCCCGGCTTCACATGAAAGTACACGGTGGCGCTCGTGCCCGAAGAGCCCGTGGTGGTGAGGCGCACGACCGTCTGCGCGCCGTCCTCCAGGTGCCCGGCGAGCGCCATGTCGACCGCGTCGGTCACCTGCCGGCGCGCCTGGTCGAGGTCGCATCCCGCCTTGAAGGTGAGCGTGACCTCGGTCATCGCAGCCAGCTCCGGCGAGAGGCGCACGATGGAGCTGGAGTTGAGCTGCGAGTTGGGCACCACGACGGCGTTCCCCACCCGGTCGAGGATCAACGTGTCGCGCCAGTTGACGTCGTGCACCTCGCCGGTGATGCCGTTGATCGTGATGAAGTCGCCGGGCTGCACCACCTTGGTGACCATGATCGAGATGCCGCCCACGAGGTTCGAGATCGTGGTCTGGAGACCGAGCGAGATCGCGATGGAGGCGGCGCCCAGCGACGTGATGAACGCGTTGGGGTCCACATTGAAGACCGGGCGAAGCACCGTGAGGAAGGCCACGAGCCAGACGGCGCCGCGAAGGATGTTGACGAAGATCGAGGCGTTGGGGATGTTGGTCTTCGCGAGACCGTCGCGCAGCCACCTCGAGCAGATCCGCTGCACCACATAGGCGACGCCGCAGACCACGGCGAGGAACACGAGCTTCCCGATGACGTCCGTGATATGGACACCGAGGACGGTGACCTCGTCCATGGCGGGTCCTTTCTGGTTGCGCGGGGCGGCGAGGAGGCGCAGCGCCCCCACGGCAGTGGTTAGTTCGCGATCTTCACAATGGGCGCGAAGCCCTTCATGAGCTTCTTGGTCTGCCCGGACTTGGAGAAGCGCACCTCGATCACGTCGCCCTCGGCGGCGAGCACGACGCCCGCGCCGAAGGTCTTGTGGCTCACGCGGTCGCCCGCCTGGAACGTCTCGGCGGCCTTCTTCTCGTCCTTGCGGACGGCGCTCGCAGGCCGCGCGGCCACGGAGCCGCCGGTGGAGCGGGTGCGGCTGCCAAAGACCGCGCCGCCGTACATGTCGCTCCCCTGCCCCGAGCCGTAGGTGCCGCGCCGGTCGCCGCGCTTCTCCCAACCGGTGCCTCCGAAGCCCGCGGACCCCACGCCCACGAGCCGGATGTCGGACTCGGGGATCTCGTTGACGAAGCGGCTGCGCGGGTTGGCCTGCGTGGAGCCATAGGTGCGGCGCGTGGCGGCATAGGTGAGATAGAGGCGCTGACGGGCGCGGGTGATTGCCACGTAGGCCAGGCGGCGCTCCTCCTCGAGCTTCGCGGGGTCCGCGTCATAGGTGAGGTTGGGGAAGAGCCCCTCCTCGAGGCCTGCCACGAAGACGACGGGGAACTCGAGGCCCTTGGCGGAGTGGATGGTCATCATCGTGACGGCGCTCGTCTGGCCGGAGAGGCTGTCGAGGTCGCTGCGAAGGGCGAGCCACTCCATGAAGGCGGGGAGCATCGCGCTGGCGACCGGCTCGACGGCCGCGGCCTCCTTGGGCACAACCGGAGCCGGAACGTCCAGGTCCGAGAAGAACGACAGCTGCCCCACCTCGTCCGGGTCCTGGGCCGGGGGCTCCTCGAGAAGCCCTAGCTCCTCGGCCTCCTGTGCCTCGTTCGCGTCGAGCGCGCCCGCCTCGCGCAGCTGGGCCAGGCTCTCGAGCGTGGCGGCGACGTCGTCGTGGTCCTCGGCGAACTCGGAGGCGATGAGCAGGAACTCCTTGATGTTCTCGGCGCGGCTCGCCGCCTCGACCGTGCTCTCGGCCTCGAGCGCGGTGAGGATGCCGCTCTTCTCGATGATCATCTCCACCACGCGGGAGAGCTCGCCGTCGTAGGCCCGGGCCTCGAGGATGCCGCTCGTCCAGGCGGCCAGGGCGTTCCGAACCTTGGGGCTCAAGAGGCCGGCCTCGGCGACGCAGGCCTGCGCCGCCTCGAAGAACGACAGGCCGTTCCTCGCGGCGTAGGCCTGAATCTTCTTGACGGACGTCGCGCCGATGCCGCGCCTCGGGACGTTGACCACGCGCAGGGCGGAGACGTCGTCGGCCGGGTTCACGACGAGCTTGAGGTAGGCCATCACGTCGCGGATCTCCGCGCGGTCGAAGAAGCGCGTGCCGCCGGCGATCTTGTAGGGCACGCCGGCGCGGAGGAACATGTCCTCCAAGACGCGGCTCTGCGCATTGGTGCGGTAGAAGACCGCCATGTCGTTGTAGCTCGTGCCCTGGGTGTGGAGCTTCTCGCACTCGGCGGCGATCCACCGGCCCTCGTCGCGCTCGTCGGAGGCCTGGTAGGCGTGAATCGGCTCGCCCTGCCCCTCCTCGGTGAAGAGCCGTTTGGGCTTGCGCTTGGAGTTGTTGGCCACGACGGCGTTGGCCGCCGCAAGGATGTGCCCGGTGGAGCGGTAGTTCTGCTGCAGCTTGACCACCTTGGCCGCGGGGTAGTCGTGCTCGAAGTCCAGGATGTTCTGGATGTCCGCGCCGCGCCAGGAGTAGATGGACTGGTCGTCGTCCCCCACCACCATCAGGTTCTGGTGCTTCTGGGCCAGGAGGTTCGTGATCTTGTACTGCACGTGGTTGGTGTCCTGGTACTCGTCCACGGAGATCTGGAGGAAGCGGTCCTGGTACCGCGCGAGCACCTCCGGGTGCCTCTCGAACAGCGCGAGCGTGTTGACGAGCAGGTCGTCGAAGTCCATGGCGTTGGCCCGGAGCAGGCGCCGCTCCAGCTCAGCGTAGACGCGGGCGGCCTTCTCCGTGGGCGGGTCGCTCGCCTGGCCCGCCATCTCCTCCGGCGAGACGAGCGCGTTCTTCGCGGCCGATATCTTGGACCGGACCATGTTGAGCGGGAACTGCTTGGGGTCGATGTCGAGGTCCGCCATGATGGCCTTGACCAGGCGCTTCGAGTCGTCGTCGTCGTAGATGGAGAAGTTGGGGCGGTAGCCGAGCAGCTCGGCGTCCTCGCGCAGGATGCGCACGCCCATCGCGTGGAACGTGCAGACCCACATGCCACGGGTGCCCCCGGGGAGCAGCGTGCCGAGGCGCTCGCGCATCTCGGCGGCGGCCTTGTTGGTGAAGGTGATCGCGAGCACCTGCCAGGGGCGCACGCCCTCGTCGCCGATCATATGGGCGATGCGGTGCGTGAGCACCCGCGTCTTGCCGGAGCCCGCGCCCGCCAGCACCAAAAGGGGCCCTTCCGTGCAGAGCACCGCCTCACGTTGCGCAGGGTTGAGGGACGCAAGGTCGACGACGCTCTCAGGCATGGGGCTCCTCTCGGGTCGGCAGGGTGTCTCAGTGTAGCAGCGCGACCCGAGGGGGATCAGACGCCCGTGCAGCTCGCATCGTCCCTTGTCAATGAGTTAAAACCCGACGAGCCTCGGACTCATCGACGGTCCTCGAGGAGACGGGCCGACTCGGCGGCGTCCTTGGCGTACGCGTCGGCGCCGATCTGCTCCGCCAGCTCGGGGGTCAGCACGGCGCCACCCACAAAGACGAAGGCGTCGGGCACCTCACGGTGCAGCAGCTCCACCGTCTCCGCCATCGCGGGCACCGTGGTGGTCATGAGCGCCGAGAGGCCCACCGTCGTGACCCCCGTGTCGCGCACGGCGGCGAGCACGGCCTCGGGCGCGACGTCCCGGCCGAGGTCCGTCACGGCGAACCCGCGGTTGGCGAGCAGCATGCCGACGATGTTCTTGCCGATGTCGTGCACGTCGCCCTTGACGGTGGCGAGGATCACGGAGCCCTTGCCCGGGGTCTCGTCGGGCGGCGTCGCGGCCTTGATGAGGTCGAAGCCGGCACCGGATGCCTCTGCGGCGGCCATGAGCTGCGGCAGGAAGAAGGTCTTGGCCTCGAACCGGCGCCCAGCCTCGTCGAGGGCCGGGATCAGTGTGGCGTCGGCGACGGCACCGGGGTCCCAGGCCTCGAGGAGCCGGGCCACGCCGGCTGCCACCGGGTTCTTGCGGCCGCGAAGGATCATGTCCTGGACCCAGAGGGCGACAGCGTCCGGCTCGTCGGGCATCGCGGCGTCCGGCTGCTCGACCTTGGCCGCCCGGACCGGCGCCTGTGCGGCGACGTCGTTCGCGTGGCGCTCGATCCAGTCCGCAAGGCCCACGTCCTGGCCGGTCAGGGCGCGGTGGGCGTCGAGGGCGTTGGCCATCTCGGGGACGAGCGGGTCCACGATGGGCAGCGTCAGGCCGCAGGCCAGCGCCTCGAGCAGGAACGACGCGTTGACGAGCCGTCGCGACGGCAGCCCGAAGGAGATGTTGCTCACGCCGAGCGCCGCCTGGACCGGCAGCTCGCGGCGCACACGGGAGAGCGCGTCGAGCACCGGGCGCGCACGGTCCGGGCTCGCCGAGATCGTCATCGTGAGGCAGTCCACGGCCACGTCCTGGGCCGGGATGCCGGCGGCCTCGATCCTCTCCACCAGCCGGTGCGCGATGGCGACGCGCGCATCGGCCGTGGCCGGCACGCCGTCGTCGTCGATACAGAGCGCGATGAGCGCCGCCCCGTAGCGGGCGGCCACCGGCAGCACGCTGGCGACAGACTCGCTCGAAAGGTTCACGGAGTTGATGAGCGGCTTGCCGGTGTAACAGCGGCAGGCCCGCTCGAGCGCGACCGGGTCGCTCGAATCCAGCACGAGCGGCACATCGCACACCGCCTGGATGGCCTTGACGGCGGACTCGAGCAGCGCGGGCTCGTCGGCACCGGGGACGCCGCAGTTGACGTCGAGCAGCTGGGCCCCTGCGGCCGCCTGGGCCTCGGCCTCGTCCAGGACGCAGTCCAGGTCGCCGGCGGCGAGGGCCTCCCGGAACGCCTTGCGGCCGGTGGGGTTGATGCGCTCCCCCACCACGGCGATGTCCGTGC
This sequence comes from Kribbibacterium absianum, assembly GCF_030067705.1. Classification (GTDB taxonomy): domain Bacteria; phylum Actinomycetota; class Coriobacteriia; order Coriobacteriales; family Atopobiaceae; genus Kribbibacterium; species Kribbibacterium absianum. The sequence goes on along the minus strand of NZ_JASJEX010000003.1, from coordinate 170,094 downwards.
CACGCTCGGGCAGCGTCACCACACGGTCCGCAGACGCCACCGAGAAGACGGGCACGCGCGCGGGCGCCGCAGGCGCGCAGCCCTCGAGCAGCTCGCGCACCTGTGCGATGTGCGCGTCCGTCGCGCCGCAGCAGCCGCCGATGATCGTGGCGCCGGCATCGACGAGCTGGGCCACGCCGGCAGCGTAGGCAGACGCGTCGAGGTCGTACACGGTCCGGCCGTCCACCGTGCGGGGAAGGCCGGCGTTGGCCTGGGCCATGAGCGGCACCCGGGTGTAGGGGGCCATCGCACGGAGTGCGGCGGCGACGCCGTCCGGGCCCTGGGAGCAGTTGACGCCGACCGCCGCGACGCCGAGCGAGGACAACGTGACCGCCGCGGCCTCCGGGGTGACGCCGAGGAACGTGCGGCCGTCGTCGCCGAAGGTCATCGTCGCCAAGACGGGCAGGTCGCACGCCGCGCGCACCGCAAGCAACGCGGTCTTCAGCTCGAGCAGGTCGCCGAACGTCTCGAGCACCACGAGGTCGGCGCCCGAGCAGGCGACGGCCGCCGCCTGCTCGCGGAAGACCTCCTCGCACTCGTCGAGCGTCATCGGCCCGAAGGGCTCGAGCAGCGCCCCCGTGGGCCCGATGTCCGCAGCCACGAGCGGCGCGCCGGCCTGCCGTGCCACCTCCACGGCGCGCCGGTAGGTGGTGCGCACGTCGAGGTCCCCCGGCAGCTTGCGGCGATTGGCGCCAAAGGTGTTGGTGGTGGCGACGTGGGCCCCGGCCGCCGCATAGGCCTCGTGCACACTGGCCACGACCTCGGGCCGCTCGAACAGGAGGCGCTCCGGCTCCTCGCCGGCCGCCAGCCCGCGCGCCTGCAGCATCGTTCCCATGGCGCCATCGAAGAGGAGGAACCCCTCGCCTCGGAGGGCGGCGTCGAGAGCCGCGCGGGCGGATTCAGTGCTCGGCATGGGTGTCTCGCTTTCTCCAACAGGGCGTGCCGGCCGCGCGGAGCGAGCAGGCGTCGCGAATGGAGCAGTCGTCGCAGCGGCTGCGAACAGAGTCGTTGGGCGCGGCGTCGGCCGAAAAGAGGCCCACGACCGCTGTCACGCTCTTCATGGGCACCATGAGCAGGTGGTCGGTGAGCGTGACGCCCACGGTGCGCTCCGCGTCGAGGGCCGCGAGCACGGCCGGCTGCACCGCGAGGGGAAGGTCGCCATAGCCGGGGCTGAAACGCCAGCCGGTGACGAGGCCCTGCTCGGCGGCGAAGGCGGCCACCTCGGCCCCTGCGGCGTCGGCCGCGAGTTCCACGGCGTCGATGCCGCAGGCGTCCCAGACGAGCGCGGCCACCGGCTCGCGCCGCTGGAGCGTCCGGGTCTTGAGGTCCGGCGTCGAGCCCGCAGTGGCGCAGAGCAGCGCCGCCTGCGTGGCACCGGACAGGTGCTCGGCGATCGAGGCGCCCGGAAGGGTGACGCCGGACCCCGCGAGCCCGATGCCGTCGCCCGCGTGCTCGACGGGCCAGGTCTCCCAGACCCACCGGCACTGGATCTGCTCGGCGGCCTGGGCGCGCACGGACTCGATGCGCGCGGCCAGCTCGTCGTCCACCGCCTGGCCGCAATGGCCGAGGTACCGGAGCACCTCGCCCTCACGCGCCTCGAAACGTCCGTGTCCTCGCTGCACGATGTCTCCCCTCCGACGGAACGCGCACGGGACGCACGTGTCCGGCACCTCTGTCCCTGGCCGCCGGGTGGGACGCACGTGTCCGGCACCTGCCTCCCCGGCCCGTGCCCTACGCCCCCGCCAGCGCCTCCATGGCCGCTTGTGCCACGGACGGGCGGTTCATGATGTACACGTGCAGCCCGTCGACGCCGTGGCGCTTCAGATCCACGAGCTGGTCGCAGGCGTACTCGATGCCGGCCTTGCGAAGCGACACCGGGTCGTCCTCGTAGCGGGCCAACAGCTTGATCACCTTGCTCGGCAGACTCGCGCCGCACATGAAGATCATGCGGCTGACCTGCGACTTCGAGAGGAACGGCATCACCCCGTAGGAAATGGGGACCCGGATGCCCGCCTTCTCCGCCTTGTCCTGGAAGCGATAGGCCACCTCGTTGTCAAAGAAGAGCTGCGTCACGAGGAACTCCGCACCGGCGTCCTGCTTCTCGCGCACGTGTTTGACGTCCTCGTCCAGGTCCAGGCAGCCCACGTGTCCCTCGGGATAGGCGGCCGCCCCCACGCAGAGGCCCTGCTCGGCCAAGAGCGGAATGAGGTCGGACGCGTGGGCAAGGTCGCCCTGCTCGCCGGGCACGGGGTCGCCGCGGAGCGCCAGCACGTTCACGACGCCCGCGTCCTTGAGCGTCTGGGCCACACCGGCCACCTGCTCGCGCGGAAGGCCCTGGCAGGTAAGGTGGGCCACCGCCGTGACGCCGTAGTCGCGCTGGATGAGGGACGCGACGTCGCAGGTGGCGCGCTTGTTGCCGGAGCCGCCCGCCGAGTACGTCACCGAGATGTAGGCGGGGTCGAGCGGCGCCAGCCGGCTCGCCAGCGTGACGGCGTCCTCTTGGGCCAGGTCGCCCTTGGGCGGGAAGACCTCGAAGGAGACGGGCTGCGTGCGCTCCTGATGCACCTGCGTGACGGTCTTGGCGGTCATGGGGCCTCCCCCAACGAATCGGCGCGGCTCGATAACAACCGATAAGAAAGGCGAGGGTACCAGTCCCGTGTTACCGGGACGGGTCGGACGATGCCGCGCCGTCCCGAAGCGTGCGAACCCGCTGCCGGTTACGCCCCGCGCCGCGCCTTCTCGGGGCGGTCCACCAGCCAGATCCCCAGGCAGATGAGCACCAGCGCGAACACTCCGCGCAGACCGAAGGGGTCGCCCTCGTCGCCGAGCGTCACGAGCGCGATGGTCACCCCAAAGAACGGCTGGGTGAACGAGAACGCGACCACCGAGCTCACGGGGTGGCGCGTCAGCAGCACCGACCAGAGCGAGTACGCGACCGAGGACACGAACACCAGCCACAACAGCACCGTGAGCGCCGGTACGCCGTCGAGCCGGATGGAGCCGCCCATCGCGGCGCCAATGAGCCAGAGCACCGCGCCGCCCATCGCGAACTGCGTGCCCGCCAAAAGCACCGGGTCCCAGGTGCTGCCGTAGTCGGCCGTCATCACCGACGCGACGGCCGCGAAGACGGTGCCGCAGACGAGGATCCCCTCCCCCTGCCACGTGAAGCCCACTTGTCCGCCCCAGTTGAACAGCGCCAGGCCCGCGACGCCGATGAGCGAGCCGGCCACCTTGCGGGTGGTCAGGCGCTCGCTATGGAACAGGCAGGCCGAGACCACGAGCGCCACGAACACCTCGAAGCCTTGGATCAACGAGGTGGAGACGCCCGTCGCATGCGCGATGCCCAGGTAGTAGCAAAAGTACTGGCCCACGGTCCAGAAGAGGCAGATCCGGAAGGCCTCCCACAGCTCGCGAGCCGTGTACCTCGGCAGGCGCCGCTCGCACACGGACCAGAACGCGATGATGGCCACGCCCGAGAGCAAGAACCGAACGCCCGCGAAGACCAGCTGGCCGGCCGGGTCGTTCTCCGCGATGCCGAGGATCGCGTACCCGCCGCGCGTGACCGATATGGCGCTCCCCCACAGAAGGTTGCAGAACAGGGCCGCGGCCACGAGGCCCCCGGTGGTGGAGAGGAACGGACGCCCAGCGCGCAGGGCTGGCTTCTCGGGAATATCGGGCACGAACGGCTCCTTGGGGACGGCGCGGCAACCGCACCATTGTAGGGAGCGCCGCCGGTTGCAGGGGCGTCGCCGGTCTCGCGAGAAACGTCCCCGGCCCGCAAGTGCCGCATAAAGAAAACGGCCCCGTGCCCCAAGGACACGAGGCCGGACGCACCGCGAGGGTCTAGCGCACCAGCAGGAAGTACGCGATGACCACGACGCCGAGGACGATGCGGTACCAACCGAAGGGCTTGAAGTCGTGACGGCGGATGAAGTCCAGCAGGAACTTGATCACGACGATCGACACCGCGAACGCCACGGCGCAGCCAATGGCGAGCACCCAGCCCTCGGTGGCCGTGATCGCGTTGCCGCCGAGGAAGAACTTCACAAGGCGAAGCCCGCTCGCGCCGAGCATCACGGGGATCGCCAGGTAGAACGTGAACTCCGCGGCCACCTTGCGCGTGCAGCCCAAAAGCAGGCCACCGATGATGGTGGAGCCGGAGCGGCTCGTGCCCGGCACAAGCGACAGCACCTGGAAGCAGCCGATGCCCACCGCGCGCTTCATGTCCAGCTCGGCGATGGACTGGATGGGCTGGTCCTCGTCGGCCAGCTCCGCCACCGTCTGGCCGACGAGCAGCTCGCCGCCGTCACCGGCCGTGCGCATGTGCCGCGGCGCGTGCGCGTGGGCGCGCTCCTCGGCGATCGCGATGGCCTTACGCTCGCGGACGTTCTCGATCACGATGAACGCGACACCGTACACGATGAGCGCGGCCGCGATCACGAAGGGGCTCGAGAGGTGCTCCTCCATCCAGTTGTCGAGCGGCAGGCCGATCACTGCGGCCGGGATGCAGGCCACGACGATCTTGCCCCACAGGCCCCAGGTGGCGTGCCGGCCCTCGGCGCCCTTGCTCGGCGAGAACGGGTTGAGCTCGCGGAAGTACAGCACCACGACGGCGAGGATCGCGCCCAGCTGGATCACGACGAGGAACGTGTTCCAGAAGGCCTCGCTCACATCGAGCTTCATGAACTGGTCCAGCAGCAGCAGGTGGCCGGTGGACGAGACGGGCAGCCACTCGGTGACGCCCTCCACGATGCCGTAGACCGCGGCCTTGATCATCTCGATCAGGTTCACAAGAGTCCCCTCTTCAACAAAACTGCAATCACATGGGGTGTGCGCGCCCGGAGCCACTATGAACGCGCGACGGCACGGGTGCCCCATATCCACGGGAACTCCCGCAAGCTGGCGAGCCCGCCGACGCCCACGCGGCTTGCCGCTAGAATCGTTTCAGCGACACGCCCGGCACAGCCGGGCGCAATCAAAGGAGAAGGAATGAGCACGTACCAAAACCTTGGTTACAAGAAGGTCTTCGTGTCCCTGGACGGGTCCGAGCAGATGCCCGAGGTCCTCGACCGGGCCATCACCGTTGCCGCCAACAACGGCGCCGAGCTCGTGGTGGGCCACATCGTCGACACCGCCTCGCTGGACGGCGCCCCCATGCCCGAGGGCTACTTCGAGGAGCGCGAGCAGAAGTTCCTCGACGCCGTGACCCCGCAGCTGGACGCCGCCCGCGCCCTCGACGACATCCCCGAGGTCACGGTCCTCATCGAGGCCGGCCGCATCCGCGAGACCCTCAAAGAGAAGCTCGTGGACGTCGTGAAGCCGGACATCGTGATCTGCGGCGCCCGCGGCCTTTCCAACATCAAGTACGCGCTGCTCGGGTCCATCTCCACGTTCCTCGTGCGCAACTGCGACTGCGACGTGCTCGTGGTCAAGTAGCGCGACCTGCACGCCCAGCACGCCCCGGCCGCCGTCCGGCGGGCTTTTTTGTGCCGCCGGACCGCAGCTCACAGTCCAAAAACGAGGCCGAGCGCGACCGAGGTTCCCGGGTTCAGCCCTCTGGAGAGTGTTTGGAGCGCCCCGAGAACGGCACTGGCCGGACCTAGACTGGTGTGCGCATTTGCTGAACCGTCCCTGTCGCATGGCTTGAAGACCGGCCGCACGGGGTACACGACGGCCGCGTCCGGGCCGTCCTTCCGGGCCTTTTTCGGGTGTCTCGTCCCCGCCAGGCCAGAGCCCCGTCAAAAGGAGCGTCCGTGCGTCCGATGCGTTCTGTTCTCACCCTCGCCTTGACCGGCCTGCTGGCCTTCGGCGCGATGCCCGTCTCGGCCTTCGCCGACACCGAGGAGAGCCTGGACGAGCTCCAGGCGAAGGTGGAGCAGTCGGGCGCGACCTACGACGAGGCCTGCTCCGCGCTGGACGCCCTCAACGGGCAGATCCAGGAGAACCAGGACGCGATCGACAAGGTGCAGGCCGAGCTGCCCGGCCAGCGCGAGAAGGCGGCGGCCGCGATCAGCGCCGACTACAAGATGCAGCAGAACACGCCGGGGATCGTGGAGCTGATCCTCTCGTCCACGGACTTCAACGAGTTCCTCAGCACCATCCGCTACCTCAACGCGGTGCAGGGCCAGAACGCCGACGCCACGACACGGCTCGTGGAGCTGGAGGACGAGCTCACCCGCAACCAGCAGGAGCTGGAGCAGAAGCAGGCCGAGGCGGAGCGCCAGAAGGACGCCGCCGAGACCGCGCTGGCCGAGGCACAGGCGGCCCGCGAGGAGGCCCAGAAGAAGGCCGAGGAGCAGGCCAGGGCCGAGGCTGCGGCCGCCGCTGCCGCCGTCGCCGCCGAGAAGGCCGCAGCTGAGAAGGCGGCCGCCGAGAAGACCGCAGCCGCCACGGCCACAGAGACGACCGCCGCGGACGCCAGCCCGCAGGCACCGGTGAACCAGCCGGCGTCCAGCACCACGGTCCCGTCGGCCTCCACGCCCTCCTCGGTGAACTGGTCGACAGACAAGACGGCCTTCGTGAACCAGTGGGCGCCCCGCATCGACGCGTACCTGGCAGGCTCGCCGATGGCGGGCACCGGCCGGACCTTCGCCGAGGCCGCCTGGGACTACGGGGTCGACCCGCGCTGGTCGCCGGCCATCGCCTATGTGGAGAGCTCCAAGGGCGCCGTGTGCTTCAAGCCGTACAACGCCTGGGGCTGGGGCTCCGCGAGCTGGGGCAGCTGGGACGAGGCGATCCGCGCCCACGTGGCCGGCCTCGCCCGCGGGTACGGCTCGACGCTGACCTACGAGGCGGCCAAGAAGTACTGCCCGCCCAACGCCGACCACTGGTACAGCACCTGCCTGTCCCAGATGGAGCTCATCTAGGGCCGTCCGAACCCGAGGTTTTGTGAATCCCGGGACGCCCCGCTAGGATGCGGGGCGTCCCGTTTTTGTTGGAGGAACCGTGTCCCAAGAGCAAACGACCGAGCAACCCATCGCAGACCCCGGCGAGCCCCTGCGGGAGCCGGGCGCCTCGCCGGCGCAAGAGAGGTCGCTCGTGCGGCGCGGCGTGGCGTACACGCTCATCGGTGGCGCGTTCTGGGGCCTCTCCGGCACCTGCTCGGGCGTGCTCATGGACACGTTCGGCATCCAGCCCCTATGGCTCGTCTGCGTGCGCATGTTCTTCGCGGGCATCCTGCTCTGCCTGCTCGCCGAGTTCCAGCAACGGGGCAGCGTGCGCAACGTCTTCCGCGGCAGGCGCATCGTGGCCCAGATGCTCGTCACCACGTTCTGCGGCCTCATGCTCAACTCCATCGCGTACCTCTCCTGCATCCACGCGACGGACTCCGGCACCGCCACGATCCTCCAGTCGCTCAACATCCCGATCATCCTGTTCTGGGTGTGCCTGCGCGCGAGGCGCCTGCCTCGGGGCAAGGAGTGGATCGGCCTCGTGCTGGCGCTGGTGGGCGTCGTGCTCATCGCCACGCACGGCGACCTGTCGAGCCTGCACATGAGCCCCGAGGGGCTGGCCTGGGGGCTGGTCTGCGCGACGGGCGCGGCCGTCGCCGGGGTGGGCAACCGTCGCGTGCTGGCCGAGAAGGGCTCCGTGCCGGTGATGGGCGTCGAGATGCTCATGATCGGCATCGCGATGGGCCTCGTGCTGCAGCCCTGGACCCAGTGGCCGGCCTTTGACGCCAGCGGCTGGGGGCTCTTCGCGTTCACGATCATCTGCGGGTCCGCGGCGGCGTTCGGGCTGTTCTACGCCGGCCTGCGCATCCTCGGCGCCTACCGGGCGAACCTGCTCGGCACAATCGAGCCGGTCACGGCCTGCGTGGCGTCGGTGGTGTGGCTCGGCGTCGCGTTCTCGCCGGCCGAGGTCGTCGGCTTCGTCGCGATTCTGATCATGGTCGTGATAACGGGCTGATCAGCGCCGGTGAGACGATGTCGGGTGAGACGATCTCGTCTCTTTGCACTGTCTCATGTGTCCCACGGCACCCCTTAAAAGCTGCTTCTCTCCTAGTTCGCTACCATGCTTTAGCGACAAACGAACCGCGAGAAGGGCTCATCCATGGCGGATTTCTCGAACCTCCTCACCCCTGGCGACCAGCTCAACGGCTTCACGGTGGTCTCGGCCGAACCCCTCCCCGAGGTGGAGGGATGGGCCTACGTGCTCGACCACCCCGCGACCGGGGCGCAGCTGCTGTGGCTCGCCAACGCCGACGACAACCGCGCCTACGCGATCAGCTTCAAGACCCCGCCGGCGGACGACACGGGCGTCTTCCACATCCTCGAGCACTCGGTGCTCGACGGCTCGGACAAGTACCCGGTCAAGGAGCCCTTCGTCAACCTGCTCAAGACCAGCATGCAGACGTTCCTCAACGCCCTCACGTTCCCGGACAAGACCATGTACCCCGTGGCCTCGACCAACGTCCAGGACCTCGAGAACCTGATGGACGTCTATCTGGACGCCGTGCTGCACCCGGCCCTCTACCACCGCGAGCGCATCTTCGAGCAGGAGGGCTGGCACTACGAGCTCGAGTCCGCCGAGGCCCCGCTCACCACGAACGGCGTCGTCCTCAACGAGATGAAGGGCGCCCTCTCGGACCCCGAGGACGTGCTCTTCATGCACGTGAAGCGCCGGCTCTTCCCGGACACCGCCTACGCCTTTGAGTCCGGCGGCAACCCGAGCGCGATCCCCACCCTCACCTACGAGGGCTACTGCGACACCCACGCGCGCCACTACAACCTGGCCAACTCCAAGTCCGTGCTCTACGGCGACCTCGACATCCGTCGCGAGACGGCGTTCCTCAACGAGCGGTTCTCGAACGAGACCGACCGCAACGCCGGCGCCCCGAACGTCCTCGACCTGCAGGCGCCGGTGCGCCCCGAGCCCGCCACCGTGCAGCTCGCCACCGCGCCCGAGAACGCGTGCGTCGGCATCGGCTACGTCTTCGGCACCTGGGCCGACCGCGAGCAGGTGCTCGCCGCGGACATCCTGCTCGACGCGCTCATGGGCTCCAACGAGGCCCCGCTCAAACGCGCCCTGCTCGACGCGGGCCTCGGCGACGACGTCTCGGCCTACCTCATGGATGGGCTGGCGCAGCCCTTCGTGCTCTTCGAGGTGCGGGGCGCCCAGCCCGGCGTCGGCGAACGGTTCCAGCAGGTCATCGAGGCCACGTGCGCGGAGCTCGTGGCCGACGGGCTGCCGGTCGACCGCCTCGAGGCCTCGCTCGCCCAGGCGGAGTTCAACCTGCGCGAGAACGACATGGGCTACCCGGACGGCGTGGCCTACGCGATGATGGCGATGAACGGCTGGCTCTACTCGGACGACGCGCCCACGCTCTACCTCAAGTACGAGGACGACTTCCGCGACCTGTCCGACTCCATGGGCCTTGGCGTCTTCGAGAAGCTCCTCGACAGGATGGTCGTGCACAACGACCACCACGCCCTCGTGACGCTGGAGCCGGTCGAGGGCACCGGGACCGCGCAAGAGGCCGCCGACCTCGCGAAGGTCAAGGAGGCCCTCACCGACGAGCAGCTCACGGCCATCATGGCCGAGCAGGCCGCCCTCAAGGCCGAGCAGGCCGCGCCGGACAGGCCCGAGGACGTGGCGAGGCTGCCCCACCTCACGGTCGCGGACATCGACGACGGCCCCTCTGAGCCGACGAGCCGCACCGTGGACGCCCCGTACCCATGCACCGTCTATGACATCGACACACACCGGATCGACTACTGCTACCTGTACTTCGACCTCCGGCGCGTGGGCTGGGCGGAGCTGCCGTACGTCTCGGTGCTCGTGACCCTCCTCGGCAAGCTGGACACCCACCGGCACACGGCCGCCGAGCTGGACACCCTGATCGAGGCCAACCTTGGCTCCTTCTCCACCTTCATCGAGACCTATAACGACGCCGACGACCCGCTCAACACCGTGAAGCCCAAGCTCGTGGTGGCGGCGGCGTCGCTGTCCGAGAAGGTCGACATGCTCGCGACGCTGCCGGCCGAGGTCTGCCGCGAGACGCTCTTCGGCGACACGGACCGCATCAAGGCCATCCTCACCCAACAGCGCGTGGCGCTCGAGCAGAGCTTCGTCAACGCCGGCCACACGCTTGCGATGAGCCGCTGCTGCGCGGGCTTCTCGAAGACCGCGCTGCTCTCGCAGCAGACGTCGGGCATCGACTACTACCGCTTCCTTGTGAAGCTGCTCGACCGCTGGGACCGTCGCGCCACCGGCACCTGCGAGCTGCTCCGCAACCTGTGCGGGCGCATCTTCAAGGGTGACGACGTGGAGATGAGCTTCGCGGGCGCGCCGGGCGACGTCGAGCGGTACTGGCAGGTGGCCGGCGACCTCGGCCTCGAGCGGGACGGCCATGCCACCAAGGACCAGCTGGAGGTGCCGACGCCCCGGCCGGTCAAGGAGGCCTTCACCGTGCCGTCGCAGGTGTGCTATGTGGCCGAGGGCGCCGCAGGCCAGCTCCTGACCCACCCGACGGTCTACGACGGATCGTGGCTCGTCGCCGCGAAGGCCCTCGGTTATGGGTACCTCTGGAATGAGGTGCGCGTGCTCGGCGGAGCGTACGGGGCCGGGTTCTCCTGCTCGTCCGCGCCGCTGCTCACGTACTACTCCTACCGTGACCCCGCGGTGGACCCGACGCTCGAGCGCTATGCCAGGGCCGGCCAGTGGCTGGAGGCCTGGACGCCCACGGACGAGGACCTCGAGGGCTACATCGTCTCGACGGTGGCCGCCCTCGACGCGCCCGTGAAGCCCCGCGCGCTGATGCGGCGCCAGGACACGCTGCGCCTGGCCGGCCGTCCCGCCGGCTGGCGCCAGACGATCCGCGCGCAGGTGCTCGCCGCCACGGTGGACTCCGTGCGCGCGCTCGCGCCGTCCCTCGCGGACGTGCCGGCCGCCGGCGCCGTGTGCGTGGTGGGAGGCGCCGACATCGTGGCCGCGTCCAACGCCGGGCTCACGGTGCAGGAGCTGCTGTAGGAACCGCCGCGAAAGGAGGGCTCGTGGCCCGCACCGTCAAGTGCGACGACGAGAAGCTCGGCATCAAGATCCTCGACACCTGGGCCGAGGCGATCGACAACGTGATGGAGGAGCGCCCGGACATCACCGCGTTCTGGCTGCTCAAGGCGTTCCAGGTGAAGCGTGCCCAGACCGTCGTGCTGCCGGACCGCAAGACCCTGCCGAGCGCCCGGCTCGCATCGCGCCTGGCCCTCGAGTCCGTGACCGACGCCCTCGAGCACCCCGACGACGTGGTCCTCACCTCGATCTTCCTGCCCAACGAGCTGTTCCAGGCCATGGGGCTCTACCCGCTTATGGCCGAGGCCCTGGCGAACTTCGTCACCGGCGCCCACGCGGAGCCCTCCTTTGTGCAGGCGGCCGAGCAGAACGGCGTGCCCGAGACCTACTGCTCCTTCCACAAGGTGCTGCTCGGCGGCGCGTTCGCGGGCGTCATCGAGCCGGTGCGCTTCATCGCGAACTGCTCGGTGGCCTGCGACGCCAACAACATCTCGTTCAAGCTGTTGGCCCGGAGGTTCGGCTGCCCTCACGTTTATGTCGACGTGCCGCCCGAGTACTCGGAGGAGAGCTGCTCCTACGTGGCCGGCCAGCTGGAGGCGCTCGGCACACAGCTGCAGGAGGCCTACGGGCGCGCGCTGGACCCGGACCTGCTCGTCGAGCACGTGGCCCGCTCCCAGCGCACCCTCAAGAACCTCGTGCGCACGCTGCCGCTGCGCCCGACCCGGTTCATCAAGAACGGCATGGGCCTCGAGATGCAGCACGCCCTCGCCTTCCACGCGCTGCTCGGCACCGAGGACGTGGAGCACCTGTCCAAGCTCATGCTCCGCGACTACCGCGAGGCCGACGGCTATGACGGTCTCAACCTCCTGTGGTCCGCGACGGCGCCGTTCTTCTCGTCGCCGCTCCAGCGGGTCCTCGACTCCAACACCTCGCAGCAGATCGTCGCGAGCGACATGTGCTTCGACCAGGTCTCCTTCGAGCCGTGGGCCCACGAACCCGACGAGCCCTACCTGGCCATGGCCGAGCGCCTGATCAAGAACGCCTACAACGGCGGCGCCGAGCGCCGCGCCGAGCAGCTGCGCCGCGTGGCCGAGCGCTGCGACGCCGACGGGTGCGTGGTCTTCTGCCACTGGGGCTGCAAGGAGACGATGGGCGCGTCGCAGATCATCCGGCAGACGCTCGAAGCGGAGGGCCGGCCGGTGCTCGTGCTCGACGGGGACGGCTGCAACCGCGCGAACTTCCCGGACGGCCAGGCCGCCACGCGGCTCGAGGCGTTTCTCGAGATGCTCGAGGCGGAGCGCGCCGAGAAGCCCGACAACGACGAGGAGGTCGCCTAGATGGAGGAGCCCCGCACCCCCGCGCCACGGCGCACGAAGGCGGCGGTCGCCCCGTCCCGCTCCCGCGACGTGCACACCTACGACTTCTCGGCAGGCCCCACCAACGCCGAGGTGCAGGCGCGCCAGCAGCGCACCGTGATCCACTACCCCTGCAAGTACGTGCCGGTGGAGCTGCTCCGCGGCTTCGGCGCGACCCTGGTGCCGGTGGACTTCGAGGCGGAGTCCTTTGAGGACGCGGACCGGCTCGCGCACCCCAACCTCTGCGGCTACGGCAAGTCGCTCATCGCCTACGCGCTCAAGCCCGAGGTGCGCTGCCTCGTGCTGACCAGCTGCTGCGACGTGATGCGCCGCGCGTACGACGTGCTGGCCGCGCAGGGGTGCCTCGACTTCCTGTGGCTCGTGGACCTGCCGCACCTCCTGGGCCCTGCGGAGGACGCGCGCTTCCGAGAGGAGCTCGAGCGGCTCGCGGACGCATGGGCCGCGTTCTCGGGCGAGGCGTTCGATGTGGGACGCGCCATCGCGGCCTTCTCGCCGAAGGTGCCGCGGTCCGACGAGCGCGTGACGCTGCTCGGCGCCCATGGCCCGAAGTCGCTGCTCACAGCCACAGAAGAGGCCTTCGAGGTGCCGGTGGAGAACCTCACCTGCACGGGCGGACGCTTTGTGGCCTCTCCCCCGCCGGACCTGGGACGCGCGCCCCAGAGGGCGTGCCACCTGGAGTGCGACGCCTCCGCGCCCGAGACGTCGGCGCGGGAGCGCTTCTTGGACTGGTACGCGCCGGCGCTGCTCCACCAGATGCCGTGCCTCCGCATGGCGGACGTCCGGGCGCGCGAGACCCAGGTGGGCACGCCGGGCCAGACGGGCATCGTGTACCACACGATGAAGTTCTGCGACTACTACGGGTTCGAGTACCTGCAGCTGGCGGCGGAGTCGCCGGTGCCGGTGCTCAAGGTGGAGACCGACGGGACCGCCCAGAGCGCAGGGCAGCTGCGCACCCGGTTGAAGGCTTTTGACGAGACATTGGCAGGGAACGTGGAGACGCACCTTTTCAAGCGCGGCAAACGCGCCGACAACGAGGCCGAGACGGACGTCGAGAAGGCCGTGTACGTGCTGGGCGTGGACTCCGGGTCCACGTCGACGGACGCGGTGATCCTCGACGCCGACGGGCAGAGGGTCGCGAGCGCGATCGTCCCCACCGGCTCCAAGGCCACGGAGAGCGCCCGGAAGGCGATCGACACGGTGCTCGGGGACGCGGGGCTCGAGCGCGAGGACATCACGCTGGCCGTGGCCACCGGCTACGGGCGCGAGGGGATCCCCGACATGGACACGAGCATCACCGAGATCACGTGCCATGCCCGTGGCGCCCACGAGCTGGCACCCGAGGTGCGGACGATCATCGACATCGGCGGCCAGGACTCCAAGGTGATCGTGCTGGACGACGCCGGCAACGTGGCGAACTTCGTGATGAACGACAAGTGCGCGGCCGGCACCGGGCGGTTCCTCGAGATGATGGCCCGCACGCTGGAGATGCCGCTCGACCAGTTCTGCGCGGCCGGGCTCCAGTGGAAGAAGGACGTGAAGATCAGCTCCATGTGCACGGTGTTCGCGGAGAGCGAGGTGGTCTCGCTCGTGGCCGACGACACGCCGGTGGCCGACATCATCCACGGCCTCGACAACTCCGTGGCGTCGAAGATCAAGAGCCTGGCCAAGCGCGTGAAGGCGACCGGGCCCTACCTGATGACCGGCGGCGTCGCGAACAACGAGGGCGTGGTGACGGCGCTCGGCGAGGCGCTCGGCGCCGACGTGGCCACGCACGAGGACTCGCAGCTGTGCGGAGCCCTGGGGGCGGCGCTGCTGGGCCTGGAGAGCCTGCGCTGACGCGGACGCTTCGGAGAGAGCCATTTGTCCACGGTTGGACGCTTCGGAGAGAGCCATTTGTCCACGCTCCAGCCGGCGACAGCGTGGACAATTGGCTTTGACGCAAGCGTCCACGCTCGGGGTACGAACCGACGGTGTGCACCCCCGCCCGGAAGGAAGGACCCTTGTGGAGACCGCGGACAAGAAGACCGGCATCACCGTGAGACCCCAGCTGCCCGAGGCCGTCCCCGGCTTCAAGGACTTCGGCCACGTGCCGCTCAAGAGCGTGCACAACTGCCGCGACCTCGGCGGCATGCCGGCCGCCGATGGCAAGCACATCAGGCCGGGGCGCCTGCTGCGCTCCGCGTCCCTGCACGCTATGACACCCGAGGACGCCAACGCTCTGCTCGACGAGCATGCGCTCGTCGAGGTGGTTGACTTCCGCATGTCCGGCGAAGTGGACCGGGCCCTCGACAAGGTGGGCGAGCTGCCGTTCGTCACGTACCGTTTCCTGCCGGTCCTCCCCGAGCATCGCGACACGGCCGAACCGCCCCAGCCCCGCCCCGGCATCGATGCGTTCTCGATGATGGAGACCGTGTACCGCACGTTCGTGACGAGCCGCGAGGGCATCACGGCATACACGGAGTTCCTCAACGGCCTCCTGGAGCGCGAGACCGGCGCCACGCTCTGGCACTGCACCCAGGGCAAGGATCGCACGGGCACGGGCGCCATGCTCGTGGAGCACGCGCTCGGCGTGTCGGAGGAGAACATCCGGCGCGACTACTTGGCCACGAACCTCTTCGCGGACGACATGATGGACGAGCTGGCCAAATTGCTCGAGCACGTGCCGCTCATGGACAAGGCCGCCGACCAAGCCGGCGCCGCGCTGTTCGCGTACCCGCGCTACCTGGACACGGAGCTGAGCGCCATCAAGGAGGGATGGGGCTCGGTGGACGCCTACCTGGACCAGGCGCTGGACTTCGGCCCGGACAAGCGGGCCCGGCTGCGGGAGCTGTACCTCGCGTAAGGACGACGCGCGGGACCCCGTTGCCTGAATGATGCTTACGGTTCTGTGCGTCCCCCGTAAGGGACGATATCGGCTGCCAAGAAGAGCCTCCCCGACCATGGGGTCACACCCACGACCGAGGAGGCCTCCATGAAAAAAGGAACCAAAGCCGTCATCGTTGCCGTCATCGTGGCGGGAGCGGCCGCGCTCGCCCTCTGGGGCTGGCGCAGCGGCGCGCTCATCTCTGGCACGTGGTACGTGCGCGTGGACAGCCGGGCGATGACCGAGAAGCACGGGCGCGACGGCGTCGTGGACTTCTCGGGCAGCGAACCGTATCAATACGAGCTGCCCGCTGCGAACGCCGACGGCCTGCGAACCACGGTGCACTTCGGCGCAGCCAAGCAGTTGAGCAACGGCGCCTATCTCAAGCTGGAGGTACAGCCCGTCCGCGGCGTCGTGAGCTGGGAAGAGGTGGCCGAGAGCGCACTGCCCCCGAAGGTGCGAACCGCATTGGCATAGCCGGCGCAACAGATCGGGCCCTTCGATGGGACAATGGGCTCCGGCACCGTTGTCCCGCTTTCGCACCCGTTTGGAGCAACCCCATGGACTACCGCACCGACGTCATTCTCAAGGACGGCACACCGTGCACCATCCGAACCGGCACGGCCGACGACGCGGCCCAGATGCGGGAGGAGCTGCTCGTGGAGCTGGCCGAGACCGAGTTCCTCCGCAGCTACCCGGACGAGATGAAGCTCGACGTGCAGCAGGAGGCCGAGTGGCTCGACGGCCGCGCAACGGACCCGCGCGCCGTCGAGCTCGTGGCCGTGGTCGACGGCGCGATACTCGGCCACTCGGGCATCTGGCCGGTGGACACCGCCGACAAGGAGCGGCACCGAGCGGAGTTCGGCATCAGCATCGGACGGCGCGCCTGGGACAACGGCCTTGGGCGGGCGCTCGCGGAGGCAGCGCTCGAGTGCGCCCGCCAGGTCGGCTACCGGCAGCTGGAGCTTGAAGTGGTGGCCGAGAACGAGCGGGCCCGCGCGCTGTACCAAAAGGTCGGCTTCCGCGAGCACGGGCGCGTCCCGCGCGGCTTCCACACGCGCGACGGCCGCGACCACGACCTCATTCTGATGTGGTTGCCGCTCGACACAGAGGCCCCTGCTGCATATGTATAATAGTTTTTGAATCACCTACGAAGTGCTGCACCCCCAAAGCGCTCGAACCGACGCAACATGCGCGCGTTCGAGCGCTTTGGGGGTGCGTTACGACGCTATCCGACAAACGTTTGATGCGTTGATACATACGGCGCCGTCCGCCGGCATAGACCCCCACCTTTTTCATCCGCGTTGGGCGCCATTCCATGCAAAACCGCCGTTTGTACGGGGGCGGTGCACAAACCGCACCCCATGGGGCACCGGCCTGGGGGCATCCAGCACGGGACGCCGCACGCGAAGTGAACAGGCGGGGCGCCGCCCCGAGGGTCGCGACAACGGGGACACTCTCCAGGGCGGGCGCGCCGGAGCGCCCCGCCGGATTCTAGAGCGTGTCTGTCAGCTCCTTCTGCGCGGCGCGAAGCGCTTCCAGGATGCGTCCGCGCTTCTCAACGCTCATCCGGTAACTCGGCGTCGAAACGCTCATACCGTATGCCACGTGCCCGTCTCGTGAGATCGGCACCGCAATGCACTCCACATCTGGGAGCACCTCGCCGGGGTCCTCGGCAAAGCCCAGCTCTCGCACGCGCTCCAGCTGCGCGTCCAGCTCCGCGCGCGTCCGCGTGGTCATCGGGGTGTGCGCCTCGAACTCCCGCGGAAGGATCCGGTCCAGTTCTTCGGACGTCTTGTCAGAGAGCAGCGCCTTTCCCACGGCGGTGCAGTGCAGCGGCATCAAGCGCCCGACGTCCGTCACCAGCTGCACCGAGGCCGGCGAGTCCACTTTCGCCACATAGAGCGCCTGCGACCCATCGAGCACCCCCAGCTGACAGGTCTCACCGCAAGAGTCCACCACGCCTCGCATCACGGCCTCGATGCGCGCGAGGTCGTCGCTCGTGCGCTCGTAGGTGCGTCCTGCCAGATAGGCCCGCATTCCGATCCTGTAGCGCCCAGTGCCGACGTCAAACCGCAAAAAGCCCGTGTCGCGCATCGTATGGAGGATCGGCGAGAGCGTGCCCTTGGGAATCCCAAGCCGTCCGCCGATCTGCGCCATCGTAAGGCCGTCGTCCTCGGTGGTCAAAAGCTCGATCACCGTCAGCACGCGCAGCGTCGCCTTGTGGGCGGTCGGTAGGTCCCCATGCTTCAGTATCGTTTCAGAAACCATTTCAGAAACCTTTCCGATTACCCATCGACCGCCATTATCGTACCGTTCGCCCACGAGCGGCCACGGGATCCCTCTGGTTCGTCATCATCTTCGGTAGTTCGTTATTCCGAATTGTGTTCGTAATTACGAACACACATGAAGCCCACGAGAGCGCCAGGAGGCCTCATGAGCACGCCCAGAAACGCCGTCATCATCGACCCAGCCGACACGGTGGCTGTGTCCATCCAGGAGCTGCGCGCCGGCGATATGGCCTGCGCCACGCTCCCCGACGGCACCACCGAACAGATCTCGATCACCACGGACGTCCCGCTCTTCCACAAGTTCGCGCGGCGCCCGATGGCCGAGGGCGAGGCCGTCGTCAAGTATGGCGCCTACATCGCCACGGCCACCGAGCCCATTGCCCGGGGCGCGTGGGTCCACGTCCACAACGCGGCGAGCAGCGACGCCCAGAAACAGGAGGCAGACCGTGGCTAACGACACCCGCACCTTCCTCGGCTATCCTCGCGCCACCGGGCCGGCCGGCATCCGCAACCACGTGCTCGTGCTTCCCACGAGCATCTGCGCCTCGGACACCACCGAGCGCATCGCCAACGCCGTCGAGGGGTGCGTCAGCTTCCACAACCAGAACGGCTGCTCCCAGGTGCCCATCGACCAAGACGTCACGATGGCCGCGCTCGCCGGGTTTGCCGCGAACCCCAACATCGGCGCCGTCCTCTGTGTGTCCCTCGGCTGCGAGGGCTGCCAAAACGACCTCGTGGTGGACGCGATCCGCGAGCGCACCGACAAGCCCCTCCGCACGCTCGTGATCCAAGAGGTCGGCGGCTCCATCCGCGCCGTCGAGGACGGCACCCGCATCGCCCGCGAGCTCGTGGACCTCATCGGCAGCCAGCAGCGCGTGCCAGTGCCCGTCTCGGATTTGGTGCTCGGCACCAATTGCGGGGGCTCGGACACCACGAGCGGCCTCGGCTCCAATCCGCTCATCGGCGAGGTGTCCGACTGGCTGGTCCAGCAGGGCGGCACTTCGGTCCTCTGCGAGACGAGCGAGTTCTTTGGCGGCGAGCAGCTGCTCGCGAATCGTGCGGCGACGCCCGAGGTGGCCGAGCAAATCCTCAAGATCGTCCGCGACTACGAGGAGTACGTTCACCTTTTCGGCCAGGAGATGCGCCAGGGCAACCCGAGCCCCGGCAACATCGCCGGCGGCCTCACGACGCTCGAGGAGAAGTCCCTGGGCTGCATCCACAAGGGTGGCCACGCGCCCATCAACGCCGTGTACCCCTACGCGGGGCAGCTTGCGGCCGGCGAGGGCCTCGTGATCATGGACACGCCGGGCAACGATCCCAGCTCCGTGGCCGGTCTCTTTGCCGGCGGCTGCCAGCTCGTGGTCTTCTCCACCGGCCTCGGCACGCCCACCGGCAACGCCATCGGTCCGGTGTTCCGCATCACTGCGAACCCGCGCACAGCCACGACCATGGCCGACAACATCGACTTCGACGCGAGCGAGACCATCTACGGCCCTCGCTCGATGGCAGAGCTCCGGGACGCCCTCATCGACGAGCTCATCGCCTGTTGCAACGGCCGGAAGAGCCGCGCCGAGGCGCTCGGCTACACGGAGACCGCGCTGCCGCACATCTGCAACTACATGTAACGACCCTCAGCGCCCCACGTTAGGCATCACGGTCGGGAGGCCCCAGCGCCCCTCGGCGGGACGGTTGCGCCGAAAAACGGCCAGCACAGACACCCCAGATAGAAAGAAGGCACCATGGATCTCAAACTCGACGGCAAGGTCATCATCGTCACGGGCGGCTTCAAAGGCATCGGCAAGGGCATCGTGCTGCGCCTCGCCCAAGAGGGCGCCATCCCCGTGGTCGTGAACCGTCCCAACAGCGCGCAGGCGGCCTTCGAGGAGGAGCTCGCGGCGATCACGGACACCTATTCCATCTATGCCATCGACCTCAACGACACCGACGCCATCAAGCCGATGGTGGAGGACGTCGTGGCCACCTACGGCCACATCGACGGCGTCGTGAACAACGCCGGCCGCAACGACAACCTCGACCTCGAGACCACCACCTGGCAGCAGTTCGAGGAGTCCCTGCACGGCAACCTGACCCACTACTTCGAGCTCGTGCACGAAGCGGTGCCCTACCTCAAACAGTCCCAGGGCGCCATTGTCAACATCGCGAGCAAGGTGGCGTTGACCGGCCAGGGCAAGACGAGCGCCTACGCCGCCGCGAAGGGCGCCATTCTCGGCCTCACCCGCGAGTGGGCAGCCGCGCTGGTGGGCGACAACGTGCGCGTGAACGCCATCGTCGTGGCCGAGGCGTGGACGCCGCTCTACGCCGATTGGATCAAGACCTTCGGCGACGAGGCGGCACAGCAGGAGCGCCTCGCCCTCATCACCGACAAGATCCCCCTGGGCCACCGCATGACCGAGGTCTCCGAGATCGCCGACACCGCCGCGTTCCTCATCTCGCCGGTCTCCAGCCACACCACCGCCCAGTGGGTCACGGTCGACGGCGGCTATGTGAACCTGGACCGCGCCCTGAGCTAGCCCTTTGCCCCTGCCGCCCGTCGGGACCCAAGCCCGGCGGGCGGCTCCCCCACCCGAGAAACGGAGCCGGCATGGCAACTAGAACCGACACTCGGAGCACATCGCGCGGCGCCAAAGCAACTGTCGCCATCGTGCTCGTGACCTCGCTCTTCTTTGTCTGGGGCCTCACGATGAACCTCGTGAACGCCCTCAACAGCCCCATGGGCAACTACCTGCAGCTGGACGGCGTCCAAACGGCGCTCCTCCAGGTGGCCTACTACGGCGCCTACTTCGTGATGGCCATCCCGGCCTCGCTCGTGGCCAAGCACTTCGGCTACAAGGGCGGCGTCATCATGGGCCTCCTGCTGTTCGTGGTGGGCTCGTTCATCACGGTCCCGGCCACCAACGTCGCAAGCTTCGCGCTCTTCCTCGTGGCCATGTTCGTGATCGCGGCCGGCGCCTCGACCCTCGAGACCAACTGCAACCCCTACATCACGAAGCTCGGCGACGAGAAGCACGAGGAGATGCGCCTCAACCTCGCCCAGTCCTTCAACGGCGTCGGCAACATCGTCGGGCCCTTGATCCTGGCCCAGATCCTCACCACCACGGTCGCCCCTGGTCAGCCGGGCTTCGAGCAGGCCAAGACGGCGTTCCTCACCAACATGGGCACCATCTACATCGTCATCGGCATCGTGCTCGCCGTGGTCCTCGCCGTGTTCGTGTTCATCAAGCTCCCGACACCTCCCGGTGACGTCGAGGAGGAGTCCGGCCAGACCGAGAAGGTCACGTTCGGCCAGATGGTCAAACGGCCGTACTTCGCGCTCGGCGTGCTCGCCGAGTTCATCTTCATCGGCCTGCAGGTGGCCGGCATGGCGCTCTTCTCCAGCTATGCCCTGCAGCAGTGGGACGGCATGACCGCCGGCATGGCCGCGACGCTCCTCTCCGTGCTGTCGCTGCTGTTCACCGTCGGCCGCTTCGCGACCACGCCGCTCATGGCCAAGATCCCCGGCGGAAAGATCCTCGGCGTGTACATGCTCCTCTCCGCCGCGCTCATGTTCGTCGTGTTCCTCGGGCTCGGCCCCGTGTCCGTGATCTGCTTCATGGTCGCGTACCTCTTCATCTCCATCGGCTACCCCACCGTGTTCACGCTGACGCTCAAGGGCTTCAAGGGCACGGCCGTCAAGACCGGCTCCTCCGCGCTCATCATGTCCATCGTGGGAGCGGCCGTCATCCCGCTCGTGCTGTCGGCCATCGCCGACGCCGCCGGTCTGCAGGTGGCCATGCTCGTGACGGTGCCGGGCTTCCTCTACGTGGCCTGGTACGCCCTGAAGGGCTGCAAGATCGGCCTGCAGCAGTAGCCATGTCGCGGCCGCCCCGAGCGGCGGCCGCGTTTCCGAGAGAGGACCTTCCATGGAGAACCTCAAGCTCATCGACACGCACTTCCACCTCTGGGACCTGGACGTGCAGAACCTTCCCTGGCTCGCGGGGACGGACGGGTCCATCACCCGCACCTATCGGCTGTCGGACCTCGAGGGCGCCTACGCGGCGCTGCCGGGCGTCGACTTCCTCGGCGGCGTGTACGTGGAGGTGGACGGCGACGACCCGGTCCAGGAGGACGAGCTCACCTACGCCATCTGCATCTCCGACCCCAAGGTGCTCGCAACGATGATGCGCGTGCACGTCTCCCCCACCATGCGCGTGCCGGTCTTCGCCACGGGCATCCGCGAGCCCCTGCACATCGACAGCCAGCCCCAGGGTCGCTGCCTGCAGCCGGAGTTCCTTGCCGGCCTCGCCGCCATGGCCGACCACGGCCTGCCCTTCGAGGCATGCGTGCGCATGGAGGAGCTGGCAGACCTCGCCACTGCCTGCGAGACGGTCCCCGGCGCCACCGTGGTGGTGAACCACATGGGCAACTGCGTGGACCTCGCAGGCCTTGAGAGCGCCGGGTACCGTGCCGCCATGGAGCGCCTGGCCGCGTGCCCCAACGTCTACCTCAAGGTCTCTGGCTACCCCACGGCCGACCGCGCCTTCGTGGACGCGATCGTCTCGTTCGCCCGCGAGACCTTTGCGGCGGACCGCCTGATGTATGCGAGCAACTGGCCGGTCATCGACCTGTACGGCTCGCTGCCCGAGCACATCGCCGCGCTGCACGACGCCTTTGGCGACGATGCCGGCTTCTGGCGCGAGAACGCCATGCACTGCTACAACATCAATCCGGAGGTGATCGGTTAATGACGGAGACCACCGAGTCCCCACTCTTCGAGGGCATCTACTGCCCGAGCATCACGGTGACCGACGAGCACGGCCAGATGGACTTCGACCTCTGGGGGCGCCACTTGGACCACCTGGTGGAGGCCGGGGTGGACGGGGTGCTCGTGTTCGGCTCCATCGGCGAGTTCTACTCGTTCACGCTCTTCGAGAAGATGAAGGCCATCCAGTTCGCCGGCACGCACCTCGCCGGGCGCTGCCAGCTGCTGGTGGGCGTGGGCTCCACGTCCATGGACGAGACGATCACGCTGTGCGAGGCGGCCGAGCGCGCCGGCGCCGCGGCCGTCGTGGCGGTGTGCCCCTACTACTTTGGCCCTTCGGACGACGCGGCCATCGCCTACTACCAAGCCATTGCGGCCAGCTGCTCGCTGCCGATCATCCTGTACAACTTCCCGGCCCGCACCGGCAACGACCTCTCGCCGGAGCTCGTGAGCCGCATCGTGGCCACCGTGCCGCAGGTCAAGGGCATCAAGGACACGGTGGACACCATCAGCCACACGCGCAAGGTGATCGCCGCAGTTCGACCCATGAACCCGGGCTTCTCGGTGCTGTCCGGCTTTGACGAGTATTACCTGCCCAACCGCATCGCCGGGGGCAACGGCGTGCTCTGCGGCCTCACCAACGTGGAGCCCGAGACCTTGGTGGCCATGCACCGAGCCTATCAGGCGGGCGACATGGACGAGGCCGTGGCCTGCGCCGCGCGGGTCTCCAAGCTCATGGAGCTCTACGACCAGGCCGACCTCTTCATTTCTGCCGTCAAGGGCGGTGTGAAGGCCAAAGGCCTGCCCATCTGCACACGGATCGCCGAGCCGGCGGTGCAGCTCACGGACGAGCAGTACGCCGCCGTTGAGGCACTGCTTGGCTAGGGCTTAACCGGCCTTGGCTGGCAAACACGAACGCGCGAGCGCACAACCGCCGCAGCGCCCAACAAAAAAACGCGTGGCCCCCCAAGA
This sequence comes from Kribbibacterium absianum, assembly GCF_030067705.1. Taxonomy (GTDB): domain Bacteria; phylum Actinomycetota; class Coriobacteriia; order Coriobacteriales; family Atopobiaceae; genus Kribbibacterium; species Kribbibacterium absianum. Next base: position 146,790 of record NZ_JASJEX010000003.1, on the reverse strand, counting down.
GGTGCCACGCGTTTCTCGTGAGCGTCGGGCCCGCCTACGCGGCGACGACCTTCACGCCCTGGAGCCCCTGGTAGTCATCGAGGCACACGGACTTGGTGTTCATGTCGTCATAGGTGTTGTAAGTGTACGTCTTGGACACCGTGGAGTAGCCGCCGGTGTACACGGTGTACTCGTAGCTGCCGTCCTCCATCTTGCAGAGGCCCTTGAACATCGCCACGGAGCCCAGCTCCTTGAACAGGCGGTTCACGTTCTCGGCGTCGGTGTCCTGCACCGGATAGAGGTTGTTGAGGATCGCGGCGCGGATGAAGCGGCTGATCGAGGACTGGTCGCCGGGAAGGCCCATCATCGAGGGGCCGGTGCCAAGGGCCGTGAGCTGGGTGGTGCCGAGGGTCTCGGGCTCCGTCCACGCGGTGTCCAGGTGGATGTAGTTGCGCTGCAGGTTCACGTGGAACGGGAAGTCCGGCTGGTTGGTCAGCACGCGCAGCCCGTTCTCATAGACCCTGCAGCCCTCGGAGGTCTGCTCGATGACGATGGCGCGCTCCTTGTCGGCGATGATCCAGTGGAGCGGCGACGGGTCCATGCCGGGAAGCGCGGACTCGCCGGTGACGTTGAGGTTCTTCGCGGCCTCGGCGGCCTCGTCGACCGTGGAGAACTGGCTCACGAACCAGAGGGGAAGCTCGTAGCTCGTGACGTTGGTCTTGCCCTCCTGCGCCTCGGTGAAATCGCAGAACCCGGCGGCGAAGGACAGGCCGGCGACATAGAGGCCGTCCTCGTTGGCGCAGTCAAAGTAGAGCGGGCACGGAGCGCCCTCCGGGAAGATGCCCATGCCGATGACGGCGGTCTTGGTCTTCTGCTCGCCGGTGTGGAGCGCCTTCCACTCATAGCCGGCACCGGTGATCACCGGCGACTCGCCGAAGCCGCAGCCCCAGTCCAGATTGCGGCCAGCGTAGAGATTGCCGCTGGCGTCGGTAAAGGTGACACAGGTGCACATAAACGGGCTCCTTAGAACGGTCCTCGTGGGTTCAGGCGACGGCTCGCCTTCCGTGGGAACCTACCCGCCAGGATGCCCAACCAGTCGAGAAGCCGGGGAGATGCACCTGCGGTTCAAACGATGACACAGGCCCGGTTCGATCCGTCTTCGAGCCGCTGACCCCATAATTCAGATTGCTGCTAGAAAATCCTTATGAATCGCCTACACTGACATACGAGTTGACCGGGAGCATCACACCTTGAACGCGCCTCCTCCCGGGCTCTTCTGGTCATGTGCTTGCTGGAGCCAGCCTTTGGGATGTGGGAGGCGTCGTGGGCCGCGGATACGGTTTTCCCGCTCGTCAGACCCGGTCGGTCGTCTCCCTCTTCACGTCGCTCAGGGCGCTGTGGTGCAAGTGGCGCTGGCATCGTCCGAAACCCCGCAAAGGGCGCACGCTCATGCAGCCGGCGGGCGTGACCGTGGGCGGCTCTCGTTGGGTGGGCAAGCGCTACACGCTGTAGGACGTCTTGCGACGCTTTGCCGGCGAGCAGCCTTGTGCGGAAACGTTTGCCCGCAAAACTCGGGTGGCGGTTGCGGGGAAATGACGGCGCTCAGCGCCCGATGCCGACCGTCTCCTGCGGTTTTGTCGCCGCACCGGCTTGCGGGGAACCGTTTCTCCGCAACCTTTTGCGGGGAAACGTTTGCCCGCAACCACAAACCCCGCCCATGCACCCCCCCCTCCACGCCGTTGGGGACGCACGTGCCCGAGCCAAACGTCCCGGTGCATGTGGAGCGCGAGAGCGGGCACCTTCCGAGGGACACGATCGAACACAACCGATTCGAGGCTCCCATGGCCGAGAAACCGTCCCCAAAGCCGGTGTCCGCGAAGCCCGCGCCCATCGTCAAACCACCGCGCCCGGAGCTCGTCACGGCGCCGTTCGTCGTGATGATCGCCATCACGTTCTTCAACGGCCTCTACTACAAGGGCATGGACGCGGGCATCCCGCTCCACTACGACGACCTCGGCATGGCAGCGACCGTCGGCGGCACGTTCGTGGCGGTCTACACCATCGCGAGCACCGTCACGCGCCTCTTCGCGGGACAGCTCTCCGATGACCACGACCACGTGCAGGTGCTACTCGGCGGCCTGGGGCTCTTGCTGCTCGGGGCGCTCATCCCGGCGCTCTGGCCTGAGTACGCCGTGGTGCTCGTGTGCCGCGTGCTCCAGGGCGTCGGCTTCTCGATCGCCACCAACGCGATCACGGTGATCTGCCTCGGCCTCTCCCCCAAGAAGAAGATCGGCCAGACCGTCGGCCTCAAGGGCGCCGGCTCGTCGCTCGCCACCATGCTCGGGGCGCTGCTCGCGACGGTGCTCTTGACCATGGTGGGCTACCAGGGGTTCTTCTGGTTCTACGTTGCCTTGATGGCCGTCGGCATGGTGGCCGCGGTGCTCGCCGCCCGCTCGCGCCGCATGCAGGCACAGCGGGACTACCACCGGCAGGAGATCGCGAAGCGCCGCGCCGCCGAGAAGGCCGCCGAGGCATCGGGCCACGGCGAGAACGCCTTCCAGCGCTGGCTGCGCTCCTTCTGGCTGCCGGGGGCCTTCCCCTACGCGCTCATCGAGTTCGCGCGCCGCTGCCCCAAGGGCATCTGCATCACGTTCGTGCTCATCTATGCCAAGCACCTGGGGCTCGGCACGGGCGCGTACTTCTTTGTGATCGCCGGCGTCTTCACGCTGTTGGGGCGCCTCCTCGGCGGCAAGCTGTACAACAACGCCCGACCGTGGCTGCTGGTGCCCATGGTGGGCGTCGGCGCGGTGGGCTTCCTGCCGCTCATGTTCTGCCCCACGGTGTGGGCGCTCGGCGTGGCCGGCGCGTTCTACGGCATCACGATCGGCACGAGCAGCCCGCTGCTCAAAACCCTGACCGCCAAGGCGGTGTCCAAGGAGCATTGGGGCGTCGCGAACAGCGAGCTGTACTTCCTGGGCGACCTGGGACTGGCGCTCGGCGCCTACGGAGGCGGCATTCTGGTGGACGCGCTCGGCAAGGCCGCGCTCCCGGCCATCGCGTTCTGGACCGGCGTCGCGGCCACGGCGCTGACGGCGGCCGTCCTGGTGTGGGCGAAGCGCCGCAAGGGCGTGCAGGCAGCCTGAGCATCCGGCCGAGCACGGGCCGTCGACGGCTCCGGTCGCCCTAGAACGTCACCGTGAACGAGCAGCGCCCCGGCTCGCTCTCCAGCGACACCGTGCCGCCGTTGAGCGCTGCCGCGTGTTTCACGATGGCGAGCCCGAGGCCCGTGCCGCCGCCTTCTCGGCTGCGGCTCTTGTCCACCCGGTAGAAGCGCTCGAAGACCTTCTCCTGCTCGTCGGCCGGGACGCCCGGCCCGCGGTCGGTCACGGTGAGCTGCGCGTGGCCGTCCCTCTCGAGCACGCGCACCGTCACCGGCGTCCCGCCGTACCGGATCGCGTTGGACACGAGGTTCCGGCAGATCTCGTCCAGCTGGCGCGGGTAGCCGTCGACCACGGCCGCGATGCCCGCCACGCGGATCTGCACGCCGTGCCGCTCGGCCAGGGGCTCGAGCGACATCGCGACGTCTCGCGCCACCGCAAGCAGGTCCACCGGCTCGCGGGCGCCGAACACCTTGGTCGCGTCCCGGGCCCGCTCCCCCGCCTCGAGCTTCGAGAGCAAGAGGATGTCGCTCACGAGCGCGCTCAGCCGTCGCGCGTCGCCATAGATCCTCTCGGCGAAACCACCTATGTCCTCCGGCCGGCAGATGCCGCTCGCGATGAGCTCGGCGGCGCCCTGGATGCTCGCGATCGGGGTCTTAAGCTCGTGCGTCACGTTGGCCATGAAGTGCGCGCGCATGGAGTCGGCCTCGCGGAGCTGCTCGTTCTGGCGCTTGAGCTCGGCGTGCTGCTCGTTCAGGCGGTCGACCAAGGGCCCCAGCTCCACGTACGGCGCCCGGGCCTTGTGGGCGGGATCGATGGCGAGCACGGGAGCCACGAGCCGCCGCGCCAGCCGATGGCTCACTGCTGCGGACACCGCGACGAGCACGACCACGATGAGCCCGATCCAGAGCAGGTCGCCCATCAGCACGCTCACGAGACCGGCGCGCTCCTCGGAGAGACGCAGCACGTCCCCGTTCGCAAGCCGCTGGGCCGCGTACAGGCTCACGTAGCCGAGCGTCTCGCTCTCGCGCTCGGCCCAGCCGGTGCCGTCGTCAGCGGCCAGCGCGTCGTGGACCTCGGGTCGGTCGCCATGATTGGGCAGCGACCCCGCGTCCTCTTGAGAGTCGTACAGCACCGTGCCGTCGGCCGAGATCAGCGTGACCCGCAGCCCGTCCATCGAGATGCGCGCCACGGCGTCCACCGGGTCCTGCTCTGCGCCGACCACGTCGGCGATCGCGGCGGCCTGCCGTTGCATCTCGCGCCTGGCGTCGCTCACCACGGTGGCCTGGTACACGAGCACCGCCCCCAGGGCCATCACCACCGCGACGGCCACCGACACGTAGGCCAGCAGCTTGAACACGCGCCGGGCCAGTGATTGGGGCTGCTGGAGGGAAAGACCCGCCCGATCCGCTGTGCCAGAAGGCCTCGCCGCACCCATCGCTAGCCCCGCAGTCGATAACCGACGCCGCGGACCGTCTCCACGAGACCGGCGCGGTCGCCGAGCTTCGCGCGCAACGTGTTCACGTGCACGTCCACGGTGCGCGTGCCGCCGTCGAAGTCCCAGCCCCACACGCGGCGGAGCAGCTCGTCCCGGGACACGGCACGGCCTGGCTCGCGCATCAGGTACAGGAGCAGGTCGAACTCGCGGGGGGTCAGGTCCAGCTCGGCTCCGTCGAGGGTCGCCTCTCGGCGGTCCGGCCACAGGGTCACGGGCCCCGCCGAGACCGGCGCGGACGGCCGCACCGTCCGCGAGCCGCGGGCGCGCAGGCGCTCCGCCTGCCGGAGCAGCACGCGCACTCGGCTCACCATCTCCATCATGCCGAAGGGCTTGGTGAGGTAGTCGTCCGCGCCGGCGTCGAGCGCGCGCACGGTGTCCAGCTCGGTGTCGCGCGCGGTCAGCATCATCACGGGTGCGTCCTGTAGCCGGGGATCCTGGCGCATGCGCCCGAGGATCTCCAGGCCGTCGGCGCCCGGCAGCATGACGTCGAGCAGCACCGCGTCCGGCGCACGACGGACGCACGCCGCCTTGAACGCCGCCTCGTCCTCACAGCCCTCGGCCTCGATGCCGGCCTGCGTCAGCGCGTAGACCGTGAGGTCGCGGAGGTTCTTGTCGTCCTCGACGTAGTAGACCACCCGGGCCAGCTCCTTTGCGTGGTGAGAGACCGCCGTCACGCTATCCTACCCGTCCGCTCAGGTAGTCCTGGGTGCGCGGGTCCCGAGGGTTGTCGAAGAAGCCCTGGGTGGGGGCCGTCTCCACCAGCTCTCCCAGGTAGAAGAACGCACACTTGTCGCTCACGCGCGCGGCCTGCTGCATGTTGTGGGTCACCATCGCGACGCAGATGCCCTGCGCGGCGAGCGAGCGCACGGTGTCCTCGATGGCGAGCGTGGCGATGGGGTCGAGGGCCGAGCAAGGCTCGTCCATCAGCAGCACGTCCGGCCTCAGCGCCATCGCGCGGGCGATGCACAGGCGCTGTTGCTGGCCGCCGGACAGGGCAAGGGCGCTCGTGGCGAGCTTGTCCTTGACCTCGTCCCAGAGGGCGGCGTCGCGAAGGCTCTTCTCCACCAGCTCGTCGAGGTCCTGTTTGCCCTTGACGCCGTGGCGCTTGGGCGCGAAGGCCACGTTGTCGTAGATGGACATGCGGAACGGGTTGGGCTGCTGGAACACCATGCCCACGTGGCGGCGCAGCGCGAAGCTGTCGACGGACCCGTCGTTGACCTCCTGGCCGTGGTAGAGGATCGATCCCTCCACGGTGCAGCCCGGGACCTCGCGGTTCATGAGGTTGAGCGAGCGCAGGTAGGTGGACTTGCCGCAGCCGGAGGGGCCGATGAGCGCCGTGACGGTGCCGGCGTCGAAGGCGAGGCTCGCACCCTGGAGCGCCCGGTGGTCGCCGTAGAGCACGGAGACATCCTTGGTCGCGAGCGTGTGCACGTGGACGCTTCGGTCAGAGCCGTTTGTCCACGCCTGGACGCTTCGGTCAGAGCCGTTTGTCCGATCCTGGACATCTGGCTTTGACTCGTGCGTCCGGGCACCGCGCGGAGTGCGCGTGCGAGTGTCGCCTGAGCGGCCGAGCAGGTCCAGCACGGTGAGCTGGCGGCGGTTGCGGTTCATCACGTTCATGAGGAGGTCATCCGTTTCTCGAGGAGCTTGCCGGCGAAGCGGGCCAGCAGGTTGAAGACCAAGAGGCTCGCGAGGAGCACAGCGGCGGTGCCAGCAGAGACGGCGGCGAGGTCCGGCACCACGCCCTCCGAGTTGATCTTCCAGATGTGCACGGCGAGGGTCTCGGCCGGCCGAAAGACGTTCCACGGGCAGGTGGGGCTGGAGAGGTCGAGGCACGAGAAGTCCAGGACCGGGGCGGTCTGTCCCGCCGTGTAGATGAGCGCCGCGGCCTCGCCGAAGACACGACCGGCCGAGAGGATCACGCCGGTCACGATGGCCGGCGTCGCGCTCGGCAGAAGCACGCGCCAGGTGGCCTCCCACCGGGTGAGGCCGAGCGCCAGGGCGGCGTCGCGCTGGCTGCGCGGCACGGACTCGAGCGCCTGCTGGATGGTGCGCACGAGGATCGGCAGGTTGAACAGCGTGAGCGCGCACGCGCCCGAGAGGATGGAGAAGCCCCACCCGGCGCCGATCACGAAGACCGTCATGCCAAAGAGGCCGACGACCACCGAGGGCAGCGAGGAGAGCGTCTCGATGGCGGTCTTGGCCGCGCTCGCCACACGCCCCTGCGGCGCGTACTGGGTCAGGAACACGGCGGCGCCGAGCGCCAACGGCACCGAGATGAGCATCGTGATCACGAGCAGGTAGAAGGAGTTGAAGAGCTCGGGCCCGATGCCGCCCCCCTCCAGGAACTGCTGCGGCGCCCCGGTGAGGAAGCCCCAGTCGAGGGCCTTCTCGGATCCCTGGACCACGAGCGCCCCCACAAGCAGGGCAATCACGGCGGTCGCGGTGACGCAGACGACTCCCATCGCGCGGGTGCCCACGACGTTTGCCAGACGGGCGCGCGCGATGCCCTTGTCAGCCAGCAAGGGTGCCTCCGGAGCCACGCCGGGAACCGCCGCGACCTTGTTGAATTCCTCAAGCAGTGCCATGACGGTCCTCCGCACGCTTCCCGATCCAGTGGACGATGCCGACGAACACGAGGGACATCACGAGCAGCACGAGCGCCAACGCCCAGAGGGCGTGCGCGGCCGGGGTGCCCGGGGCCTCGTTGGCCATGCCCATCGTGAGCACGGAGGTCAAGGTGGCGGCGGGCCCCACAAGGCCGCTCGGGACGGCCGCCGCGTTGCCGACCACCATTTGCACGGCCAAGGACTCGCCAAAGGCACGGGCCATACCCATGACGAGAGCGGTCAGGATGCCCGGGAGAGCCGCCGGGAGCACAGCGCCGCAGATGGCCTGCCAGCGGGTGAGTCCCAGGCCGAGCGCCGCCTCGCGGTAGCTCTGCGGCACGGCCTTGAGGGTGTCCATCGTGAGCGACGTGATGGTGGGGAACACCATGAACGCGAGCACGACCGCGCCGGCGAGGATGCCGTAGCCGGTGGTGCCGGTGGCGTCGGCCACGAGCGGGATCACAACGGTGAGGCCGAGCAGGCCGAACACCACGGAGGGCACGCCGGCGAGGAGCTCCATCACCGGGCGGAAGACGCGGGAGCCAAAGGACGGGGACACCTCGACCGCGTAGATCGCGCACGCCACCGAGACCGGCAGCGCAAAGGCGCAGCTCAGTGCCGTGACAGCGAGGGAGCCGAGGATCATCGGCGCCGCGCCGTAAGCGGCCTCGCCCGCATGGGGCGCCCACACGGCCCCCGTGAGGAACGCGACCGGGTCCACGCCGTCCGCAAGGAACGCGGCAAGGCCCTGCCAGGCGACCGAGACGATCAGCGCCGCCACGGCGCCCATCACCACGAACACGCAGGCGCCGGTCAGCAGCTTGCCGCGGCGCTCAAGGCGGCGCTTCTCGGGAGCCGAGAGAACCGCCGGGTCGAGGGGCGTCTCGGCAGGCGCGGCGGCGGCACGCTCAGCGGTGCGGTCGGCAGCGCCGGTCAGGCCGACCGGCAGCACGGGGAACTCGGCAGCGGCAGCGCCGCTCGTCTCGGGCGCCATGGCTAGCGGCTCCGGATCGTGCCGTCGGCGTCCTTCGCGACGGTCATGTCGGCCACGGGGATGAAGCCCACGGACTCCACGAGCGAGCCCTGGACGTTATCGGACAGCAGGTAGTCGATGAAGTCGGTGACCGCCCGGTCGCAGCTCTCCTGGGTGTAGGCGTGCATGTACGCCCAGATGGGCCACTCGCCCTGCTCGACGGTCTCGCGGGTGGGCGCGACGCCATCGATCGAGAGGGCGAGGATGTCGTCCGCGAAGTACGAGAAGGCCAGGTAGCTGATCGCGCCCGGGGTGGCCTTGACCATCTTGGCGACGGTGCCGGAGGAGTCCTGCTCCTGCGGGGTGAAACTGCTCGGGACCTCGTCACCGCCAAGGACGGCCTGCTCGAAGGTGGCGCGGGTGCCCGAGCCGGCGGCGCGGTTAATCACGGTGATGGCAAGGTCGGCGCCGCCCAGCTCGGACCAATTGGTGACCTGGCCCATGAAGACGGCCTTGAGGTCGGCAAGGGAGACGTTCTCCACACCGCAGTCCGGGTGCGCCACGGGGCCCATGCCACAGATGGCGACCTGGTGGTCGACGAGGGCCGCGAGCTTGTCGGCGTCCGTGATCTTCGCCTCGGCGAACACGTCCGAGTCGCCAATCTGCGCGGTGCCTTCGGAGACCTGCGTGAGGCCCTGGCCCGAGCCGCCGCCCTGAACGGAGATGCTGACGGACGCGCCCTGCTCGGTGGAGCCGTAGGCCTCGGCGGCGGCCTCCATCAGGGGCTGCATGGCCGTGGAGCCGACGGCGAGGATCGCGCCGGTCGTCGCGGCCTGCGCGGCGTCGCTGGAGGAGCCGCAGCCGGCAAGGCCGAGACCAGCGGCGACGGCGAGCGCGGAGGCGCCGGACAGGAACGCGCGACGAGAAACGCCAGTGGACATGGAGTGGTGCTCCTTTCACGTGACCCCCGGGTGGGGTCGGTCGTGATGGAGCATGGCAGCGCACGGGCGCACTGAACGCGCGCTGGAGGGATGCTTACGGAGGGCTGACGGGAGCTTACCGGGGCTTTACAAAGGCGGGTGGCGGCCCCCAGCTGAGATTGCGGTTCTCGGCTGGATTCACATTGCAACTCTGGCTGACATTGCACTTCTGAGCGCACGGCACCCCCGAAGCTGCCGTTCAAAACACCCACATGGCAGTTCCGAGGGTGCCTCGGCTTCAGAACTGCGATATGAACGCGGGCAAGAAGCGCAATACGAGCCGGGCCTCCGAGAATCACGCAACGCTCACTCCGCCGAGTAGTCCTCCACCACCAACAACGTGCCGTCGTCGTACTGGATGGCCTGCGCCTTGAGCGACAGGCCGCGGCCGAGCCTCTGTGCGGCCGCGTTCGCCGCCGTCTGGCGGGCGTCGGCCAGCCGGCTCGCAAGGTCTCCCGTCGCCACAAACACGGCGCGCGTCCTTCCCTCCGAGACGGACCGCACCACCAGGTCCGTGTACTCGGGCACCGTGGAGACCGTCCCCTCCACCGAGAAGCCGGCGCTCTCCAGGGTGAGCACGGGGCCCGTCGCCCCCAACGCCTCTTCCAGGGGGTATTCCGCAGAGGCTGTGCCCGGCAGCGGCGCGCTCTCGCTCCCGCGCCGGTGCGTGGCCGAGAAGCCCGCCTCCGTCCCGTTGAACCACCGGTAACTGAGCCCCGCCGAGCCGAACAGGTCGGCCTGCATCCACGTGGGGTCCACGGCGTACCAGCCCTGGTCGGTCTTCACGAGGTTCCAGGCGTGGCTGCCCCAATCGCCGGAGCTGTTCTCGGCACCGCCCTCCCCCTGGCCGCTCACGTAGTAGCAGGGCACACCGAGCTGGTTCATCAGCAGCTGGAACGCGCGGGCGTAGCCTCCGCACACGGCGCGGCCCTGGACCAGCGCGTTGTACGCGGTCTGACCGGCGTCGGGGGCCGTCGGGTCGTAGGTGACGGCGCCGGCAATGGCCTCGAGAACCGCCTGCTCTTGCTCGGCAACGGGGCGCCCGGCGAGGCCCGCCGTGATGGCTTCCGCTCTCTCGTCCAGCTCCGCGCGCTGCCGGGCCAGCTCGTCGCCCGTGGCCGTGAAAGTGAACTCGACGCTCTCGACCACGCCGTCCCGACTCCAGACCTGGCCGTCGCCCAGCCAGAAGAGCTCCGGCTGGTCGGCCCGGATGGCCGTCACGACCGCCTGGACCTCGGCCTCCCCAAGCTCGACGTCCAGGTCGACCCGTGCCTGGTCGGTGAGAATGGCGTTCACGAGCTGGCGATAGGCGGCCTGCCCGTCCGAAGAGAGGGCCGCATACGCGGGCCGGAACTCCGGGTCAAAGCGGGTGTCGGTCTCGGAGGCCGCGTGCTGGACGGCCGCAGGGGCCCCCTCCGAGAAGGACGGCGCAGGGACGGGCAGGTCCGGCCTCAGGTACGCGACGACGGCCGCAGCGGCGGCGAGCAGTATCGCCACCGCCAGCAGCCGTCGCAGGCAGCCCTTCCTTTTCCGGCGCCGCGCCACGGGCTAGTCCTCCCATCAATCGTGAAACGTGAAAACAGGGACAGTCCCCTTTTGCACATCAAGTTTACAACGTGAAATGAGGGACTGTCCCTGAATGCACATCAAAGTCTTTCGAGCACCTTGTCGCACATCGCGTCGGTGCCGAGGATGCAGCCTTCCGGCGTGCCGGGCGCCGCGATGTCGCGCGTGCGCCAACCGTCGTTCAGTGTCTGCTCGACGGCGGCTTCGATCATGTCGGCCGCCTTGGCCTCGCCCAGCCCGTGACGGCAGAGCAGGGCCACGGACAGGATCTGCGCCAGCGGGTTTGCGATGCCGAGGCCCGCGATGTCCGGCGCCGACCCGTGGCTCGGCTCGAACAGCGGCGTCCCGGAGCCGAGGGACGCGCTCGCCAGCATGCCGAGGGACCCGGTGAGCATCGACGCCTCGTCGGACAGGATGTCGCCAAAGGTGTTCTCGGTCACGAGCACGTCGAACTGCGCCGGACGCGCCACGAGCTGCATCGCGCAATTGTCGACGAGCATGTTCTCAAAGGGGATGTCGGGGTTCTCGGCGGCGACCCGCTCGGCCACGTCGCGCCACAGCTTGGAGGTGCCGAGCACGTTGGCCTTGTCCACCGAGCACACGTGGCCGCCCGGGCGTCCCGCTGCGGCCTCGAACGCGAAGCGCACGACGCGGTCGATCTCGCCCTCGCCGTACTCGAGCGCGTCCGAGCACCACACGCCCGGCGCGCCGTCCACGCCCTTGCCCGGCGCGTCCTCGATGCGCTCGCGGGCGCCGAAGTAGAGGCCGCCGGTGAGCTCGCGCACGATCAGCATGTCGACCCCGCGCACGAGCTCCGGCTTCAGGGAGCTGGCGTCCACGAGGGCGTCGAACACGTGCACCGGGCGCAGGTTGAGGTAGAGGCCGAGCGCCTTGCGGATCCCGAGCAGCCCCTGCTCCGGGCGCGGGGCGGCAGGGTCCGTGGTGTCCCACCTGGGGCCGCCGACGCTCGCGAGCAGCACGGCGTCCGCAGCCTCTGCGGCGGCGAGGGTCTCGTCGGGAAGCGGGGTGCCGGTGGCGTCGATGGCGACGCCACCAATCGCGTGATTCTCGCAGCGCACGGCGAAGCCGCACCGCGCGGCCACGGCCTCGAGGACGCGCACGCCCTGGGCGAGGATCTCGGGGCCGATGCCGTCGCCGGGCAGGCAGCAGATCTGGTAGCTCTTCATGGCCCTAGGCCTCCTTCCCGGCCGCGCTCTTCTCGGCCAGCGTGCGGCGCGTGCGCTCCACGAGGCCGCCCGCCTCGATAATCTCGACCAAGAACGGCGGGAAGGGCTCTGCGGTCCAGGACTCGCCGGTGCGCTCGTTGGTGATCACGCCCGTATCGGTGTCGATGGTCACCGGGTCGCCGCCCTCGATACCGTCCACGGCCGCCGGGCACTCGAGGATCGGCAGCCCCATGTTGATGGCGTTCCGATAAAAGATGCGCGCGAAGCTCTTGGCCACGACGCAGCTCACGCCGGCCGCCTTGAGGGCCACCGGCGCGTGCTCGCGGGACGAGCCGCAGCCGAAGTTCTCCTCCGCCACGATGATGTCGCCCGGCTGAACCCGGGCGGCGAAGGTCTCGTCGATGTCCTCCATCGCGTGCTTGGCCAGCTCGGCCGGGTCGCTCGTGTTGAGATAGCGGGCCGGAATGATGACGTCGGTGTCGACGTCGCGCCCGTAGCGGAACACGTTGCCGCTGAATTCCATGGGTCTCCTCTCAAGGTGTGGACGCTTCGGAGAGAGCCGTTTGTCCACGTCTGGACGCTTCGGTCAGAGCCAACTGTCCAACCGTGGACAAGAAGCTTTGACGCAAGCGTCCACGGTCGCGGGATTGGCTACGCCACGGGGGCGAGGTCGCTCGGACACGCCAGATGCCCGGCCACCGCGCTCGCGGCCGCCACGGCCGGCGAGGCCAGGTACACCTCGCTCGTCTTGGCGCCCATGCGGCCCACGAAGTTGCGGTTGGTGGTGGACACGCTCTTCTCGCCCTCGGCGAGGATGCCCATGTAGCCGCCCAAGCACGGCCCGCAGGTCGGGGTCGAGATCACGCAGCCGGCGTCGAGGAACACGTCCATGAGGCCCTCGACCAGGCACTGGCGGTACACGTCCTGCGTGGCGGGCAGGATGATGCAGCGCACGTTCGGGTGCACCGTGCGCCCCTCGAGCACATCGGCCGCCGCGCGCATGTCCTCGATGCGCCCGTTGGTGCAGCTGCCGATGACCGCCTGGTCGATGACCACGTCGCGGCTCTCGGCCACCGGCCGGGCGTTGCCGGGCAGGTGCGGCCACGCGACCGTCGGCACGATGTCCGCGGCATCGATCTTCAGCACGCGGGCGTACTCGGCGTCAGGGTCCGGGTGGTACTCCTTCCACGGGCGCTCGGTGCGGCCGTCGAGCCACGCGCGGGTCGTCTCGTCCACCTCGAAGAGCCCGGCCTTGCCGCCGGCCTCGATGGCCATGTTGGCGATGGTCAGGCGCCCCTCGACCGAGAGGGACTCGATGGCGGACCCGCCGAACTCCATGGCCTGGTACAGCGCGCCGTCCACGCCGATAAGGCCGATCACGTGGAGGATCACGTCCTTGGCGGACACGTCCTCGCCCAGCTCGCCGTCCACTTCGATGCGCAGGGTCTCCGGCACGCGGAACCACGCGCGGCCGCTCGCCATGCCCACGCCGGCGTCCGTGGAGCCCACACCGGTGGAGAACGCCCCGATGCCGCCGTAGGTGCAGGTGTGGGAGTCGGCGCCGATCATCAGGTCGCCCGGCACGACGACGCCCTGTTCTGGCAGCAGCGCGTGCTCGACGCCGGCGCGGCCCTGCTCCCAGTAGTGCGTGATGCCCTCCTCGTGGGCGAAGTCGCGCATCACCTTGGTCTGCTCGGCGGACTTGATGTCCTTGTTGGGCGCGTAGTGATCGGGCACGAGGCACACGCGGTCCCGGTCCCACACGCCGGCACCGAGGTCGCGCACCACGTCGATGGCGATGGGCGCGGTGATGTCGTTGGCCAGCACGAGGTCCAGGTCGCACTCCACCAACTGCCCGGGGTGGACCTCCGGGAGGTGGGCGTGGTCGGCGAGGATCTTCTCGGCCATGGTCATAGGTCTGGTCATGGGTCTCCTTAGCTCATCGATCAAGAAACGAGACGGCACCCGTCGGGGTCTGGCTCAGCGCTACGCGGCGCGCTCGGCCTGGTCCGTCAGGAGGCGGTTCATCGCGTTGATGTAGGCGCGGGCGCTCGACACCACGATGTCGCCGTCGGAGCCCCGGCCGATGTACACCTCGCCGTCGGCGGCGGTCACGCGCACGGTCACCTCGCCGAGCGCGTCGATGCCGCGGGTCACGGACTTCACCGAGAACTCGGAGAGGTCGTTCTCCACGCCGATAATCTTGTTCGCGGCCTTGTACACGGCATCGATGGGGCCGGTGCCGTAGGCCACCTCGGTGTACTCGGTGCCCTCGGCGTCCTGCAGCGTGATCGTGGCGGTGGGCTTGAGCGGGAAGCCGCAGCTGATCTGCACGGCGTTGAGCGCCCACACGGCCGTGGCCTCGCGCCGGCGCTCGTTCACGATGGATTCCAAATCGCCGTCGTAGACCTCCTTCTTCTTGTCCGCCACCTCGAGGAACGCCTCGTACACCGGCTCGAACTCGGCGTCGGTGAACGTGTAGCCCAGCTCCTCGTAGCGATGACGCAGCGCCGCGTGGCCGGACCGGGCGGACAGGATGATCTGGGAGCCGCCCGCGCCCACGTCGGCCGGGTCGATGATCTCGTAGGTGTCGCGGGCCTTGAGCACGCCGTCCTGGTGGATGCCCGAGCTGTGCGCGAACGCGTTGGCGCCCACGATGGACTTGTTGGGCTGCACGTTGATGCCGGTGATCGAGGAGACCAGGCGGCTCGCGCGCGTCAGCTCGGTGGTCACGATGTCGGTGTGCGCGTCCAGCTCGTCGCCGTGCATGCGGATCGCCATCACCACCTCTTCCATGGCGGTGTTGCCGGCGCGCTCGCCGAGGCCGTTGATGGTGCACTCCACCTGGGTCGCGCCGTTGCGCACCGCCTCCATCGCGAGGGCCGTGGCCATGCCGAGGTCGTTGTGGGTGTGGACCGAGACGGTCACGTCCTCGATGCCGCTCACGTGCTCCATCAGGTAGCGGATCCTCTGGCCGAAGTCCCAGGGCAGGTTGTAGCCGGTGGTGTCCGGGATGTTGACCACCGTCGCGCCGGCCTTGATGACCTCCTCGATGATCCGCGCCAAGAACGGCAGCTCGGCGCGGCCGGCGTCCTCGGCGTAGAACTCGACGTCGTCCACGAAGGACTTGGCGAAGCGCACGGCGTGCACGCCCCGCTCGATGGCCTGCTCCTCCGTGAGGCGCAGCTTGTCGCGCAGATGGCTCGGCGAGACGCCAAGGCCGGTGTGGATGCGCGGGCGCTCGGCCGTCGCCAGGGCCTCGGCGGCCACCTGGATGTCCTTGTCGACGGCGCGGGTCAGGCCGCACACCACGCACGCGTCGCCGGCCAGCCGACCGATCTCCTGCACGGACTTGAAGTCGCCGGGGCTCGAGACCGGGAAGCCCGCCTCGATCACGTCGACGTTCATGCGAATGAGCTCGCGAGCGATCACGAGCTTCTCCTCGGTGTTCATCGAGGCTCCGGGCGACTGCTCACCGTCGCGCAGCGTGGTGTCGAAGATGGCGATCTTGCGGGTCATGCGTCCTCCTTCGGGACTCGTCGTGGCTGCTAGCGCTGGGGCTGCGTTCAAGCCGCGCGGTCGAGAAGGACCGAAAGAAAAAGCACGCGCGGCCGATCGGGTCCGGGCGTGCTAGCGAGGAGATGGTTCCTAGCGCGCGCCCGAGCAGGTAAGCGCGCCAAGAAGGAAGGACCGGCCGACGGCCGGGCTCGTTCCTGCGATGTGGCTGCGCTCGCTCACGCGCCGCTCCTTCTCCCAGTGGTCGTTGTTTCGCGGCCAGTGGTACGAGAGTATAGCCGCTTCGTGAAGGAAGAGCCACCGAGACCCAAAGAAAGCTGAGTCCACTCGCTCGCGCTCCCGTGGACGCTTCGGAGAGAGCCATTTGTCCGGCCCTGGACGCTTCGGAGAGAGCCATTTGTCCACGCTGTCGCCCGGTGGAGCGTGGACAATTCGCTTTGACCGAAGCGTCCAACCGTGGACATTTCGCTTTGACCGAAGCGTCCACGGGCGTGTGCAAGAGCGACCGCCGCGCTCCTTGTCGACCTCGCGACGGCAGCTAAAGAGACAGGATCGTCTCACGCACGGGCAGAGCCCACAGGACCGCCCCCAGCGACGGCACGGCCCGTCACGCGCAGAAGCCCATGCGCCGAACCCGGGCCTGCGCGATGGCCTCCCCCACGGACTCCATCCGCACCGGCTTCACCAGATGGCCGTCCATGCCCGCGTCGAGCGATGCCGCCACGTCCTCCGCGAAAGAGTTCGAGGTCAGCGCGACGATGGGCACCGAGAGCGCGTCGGGATGCCCGCACTGGCGAATGGCGCGCGACGCTGTGAGGCCGTCCATCACCGGCATGTTGTGGTCGAGCAGCAGGGCGTCGAAGGTCCCCGGCTCCGAGTGAACGAACGCGTCGAGCGCCTGCCTGCCATCGGGAACCACGAGCGTCGTGGCGCCCTCCAACTCGAGCAGCTGCTCGAGGACCGCCGCCGAGAAGGGGTTGTCCTCGGCGGCCAGCAGGTGCAGCCCCGCGAGGCCCACCGGCCCTGCCGCATCGGCGGGCCGAACCGGGGCCGGCTCCAGCGGCACCTCCACCGTGAAGAGGCTCCCCTCCCCCGGCTCGCTCTGCACCGTGATGGTCCCGCTCATCAGCTCCACGAGGCCGCGCACGACCGACAGGCCGAGCCCGAGCCCGGACACCTGGTTCACGCGGGTCTCCACCTCGCGGGAGAACGGCTCGAACGCGCTCGTCGCAAACCCACGGTCCATGCCCTGGCCGCTGTCGCCCACCGACAGGCGCAGCCACACGGCGCCGTCACGGCCGCGCGCCACGGTCTCCACGGCCAGGATCACCGTGTTGCCGGGCGGGGTGAACGAGAACGCATTGGCGAGGAGCGCGCGCCCAATGGCGGCCAGGCGGCTCACGTCTCCGAGCAGCTCCACCCCTTCGTCGCAGGCCACATCGGCCACGAAGTCAACGCCACAGGCTTCGGCCTCACTCTGGGCGTCGCCGATCAGGGCCGCCACAAGCTGGCCGGGCTCAAAGGGCACGGGCGTGACCGAGACCTCCCCCGCCCGGAGACGCGCCATGTCCACCATGCAGTTGAGCTGGTGCAGGAGCGCGACGCCCTCCTTCACGATGGCAGCGGCATGCTCGCGGACGGCCGTCGGGTCCTCCGCGTCATGCTCGAGCAGCGAGCAGGTGCCGAGGATGACGTTGACCGGCGTGCGCACACCGTGCGTGACCTGGGAGAGCAACGCGTTCGCCGGTTGTTCCCTGTCGACCGCCGGCGCGGCCTTCGCAGACGCCTGGGCCATGGCGCCCTCCGTCCCTGAGAGCGGCTGACCGAGCAAGGTGTCTCGACCGCCTGAAACCATCATGGAGGGGCGCCCCGGTCTGGTCAATTGGAAACGCAATGAATCTGGTGAACAGGCATCACTAAACCGCAGATGGCAGAAACGATAGGCAACTGATACCGTGGTTTATGCGCCAACCTCGGCACCTGGGCCGATGGACAGCGCCCTACCAGTCCTCAAGCGGTCGGCAGTCCACCAACCGCACCTCGTGGGCGTCCTGCCCAAAGGTGCACTGCCACAGCTCCACGCCGGCCTCCTGCACCGCCGTGACCGCCCGCTCCACCTCGTCGAACGTGGTGCCGCGCAAAAAGCGGAACCCGTGGTTCTCGTAGTACAGGCAGTAGAGGACCACCGCGCGCTGATGGCCGGCGAGCGAGTCCGCGAGCTCGCGCAGGTGCCGCAGCGCTCGGCCCGTGGACGAGAACGGCGCCACGTCGAGCCGGGGAACGAAGGGCGGGATGTCGCACTCAAGCTGAGCGAGCGGGGTCTTGACCTCGATGAAGCACTCGTCGGCGATGGCGAAGTCCAGGCGCGACTCGCCGAACCGCACCTCGCGGCGCAGCTCGCCCGGACCCGGCGCGAGGCCGGCCAGCGCCCCCTGCTCGAGGAAGTGGGCCACGTAGCGGTTCGAGGCGGTCTGGTTGATGCCGACCCACCGCTTCTCGGCGTCGCCGGGCTCCTGCCACGAGAAGGCCTCGACCGTGCGGCTGAACTTGCGCCGCGGGTTGTCCGAGCGGCTCACGAGGCAGGGACGCCCCGTCGTGTCGATGCCGCCGATGCGCGACACCACCGGGCAATGGCAGCGCGCCCGCTCGCCGTCCAGCTCCACCTCCATGATGAAGCGGTTGGGGCGCCCCAGGATGACGCCCTCCCGCAACGGCTCCTCGAACACGTAGGGTGAGACAGTGCAAAGAGACGAGATCGTCTCATCCGCGCGAGGTGAGACAATCTCGTCTCTTTGGATCGTCTCAGTCAATGGCCACCAGCTCGATCTCGAAGATGAGGGTCTGGCCGGCGAGCCGCGGGTTCGCGTCCACCGTCACGGTCGTAGCAGTGACCTCGGTCACCGTCCCCGTGGTGGTCGCCCCGCCCGACGTCTGCAGCCCGAGCGTGTCGCCCACCTTGACGTTGACGGGGTCCGGCACGTCAGTGCGGTCGAACGTGTAAACCAGCGAGTCGGACCGCTCCCCGTAGGCCTCCTCCGGCGACAGGGTGACGGTCTTGGTCTCGCCCACCTTCATGCCCTCGACCGCGGCGTCGAAGCCGCTGATCATCTGGCCGGAGCCCACCGTGAACGTGAGGGTCTCGCCGCGGTCGTAAGAGCTGTCGAACTGCGTGCCGTCCTCGAGCGTGCCGCGGTAGTTGACCTCGACCTTGTCGCCCTTCTCGGCGACGGTCTTGGCGCTCGCGTCAGCGGAGGCGCTCGAGGCTCCCGCGTCACCTGCGGCCTCGGCCTTCTCGGTGTTCGCGGGCGTGGCGGGAGCGGGGCCGCAGCCGGTGAGTCCAAGCACCAGCGCAAACGAGCAGAGGCCGACGCCGACAAGCGCACGGTTCATGGGCGGTCCTTTCATCAAACTCGATTCAGGAAGCTCATGGTACCAGCGGTGCCCGGAGTGGCACGGCCGCTCACAAGAACCGCTTCATGCTGAGGGGGTCAGACGAGACGCGCCCCGTGCCGCCGAGAGAGCCATTTGTCCACGCCTGGACGCTTCGGAGAGAGCCGTTTGTCCACGCGCACCCACCCCGAGCGCCCAAACCTCCCGAGATGCGTGGCACCTGGGGAGGTTCGCACCTGGGGAGGTTCGAACCTTCTCCCCTATCGTGCCGGCTCGTCCGACGTGTCCCGCCGCCCCAGAATCCAGTCCATCGAGCCGTCGAGCACCGTGCCCCACACCGCGATCGAGGGCCCCACGAGCAGCGCCGAGACCAGCGTGCCCTCTCGCACGTGATACAGGCCGCCGAGCAGCGAGAAAGAGAGCACCGTCCCGAGACACGCCAGCGAGATGTCCACAATCACCTTGTCCCGCGAGTATGGGTGCCCCGTGACCTGCGCCAGCGCCCGCACGAATGCGTCGCCGGGCGTCATGAGCAGCCCCGCCCGCAACTCGAGGTGCACGCCGAGCCCCATCACGACGGCGCCGAGAAAGCAGGCCGCCAGTCTCGGCGGATAGCTGTCGAAGACGATGGAGTCGAAGAGGGACGCCCACAGGTCGACGCAGGTGCTGAGCACGAGCAGCACGGCCAGCTGCAGCGTCTGGAGCGGCTGGAAATCCCGTCGCAGCAACAGAACCTGGCCAAGGAACAGCGCAAGGTTGAGGAAAAACGTCGTGACGCCCAGGGTCAGCCAACCGACGCCCGCGCGACGTGCGGCCTCGGCCGTCACGGCAGCCGGCCCGTTGATGGCCGTCGTGCCGATGCCCGCGTGACGACACAGCGCGATGGCACAGGCGACGAGCGCGACCCCGGCGACCATCGTCAAGACGCGGAGGGCGAGGGTGCGGGACTTCTCGGCCATGGAGTCCTTTCGAGCGGTCAATTAACGGACTCCACTGTAGCGCAGCAACTGGGACGTCCGCCCGCGTCCCTTCAGTTCACCTGATGTAACTTTTGAGAAGTAAGCGAAGGATTACTCTTCGGCCTTTCCTTCCGGTATCGTTCGAAAGCCTGTGTGTTCCCGACCTCGCAGGAGGTTTCATGTTCGATAAACGGTTGGTCTCGCTCGTGCCCGGGTGCCTCGGGCTCGTGCTCGCGTCCGTTGCCGGCAAGTGGGTCGCCCTCGTCGCCACTATCGGCATCTTCTGGACCCTCTCGGGCTTCGTGGCCACCCTCGCGGGTGCCGGTGCGCCGGTCTTGGCGCCGTTGCCGGCCATCGCGCTGCTCGGCACCCTCGTTGTGCTGCGCGCCGTCGCGCTGTACCTCGGCCAGGAGGCCGGCGACCGTCTGGCGCTCCGTGCCAAGGCGACGGTGCGCGCCCGCGTGAACGCCCGGCTCACCGAGCTGGGCCCCGCCTACGCTGAGACGGTCTCCACCTCCGAGGCCGTGCAGACGGCCGTCGAGGGGGCCGAGCAGCTGGAGGTCTATTTCGGCGGCTACCTGCCACAGCTCTTCTATGCGGTGCTCGCCCCGGTGACGCTGTTCGTCGCGCTCGTGGGCGTCGCGGGGCTGCCCGCCACGCTGCTCCTCGTGTGCGTGCCGCTGATCCCCATGTCGATCATGGCGGTGATGCGCCGCGCCAAGGAGGTAGGCGCCGCCTACTGGGACTCCTACGTGGACCTCGGCGGCAGCTTCCTCGAAGCGGTGCAGGGCCTCACCACCCTCAAGGTCTTCGGCGCCGACGAGCGCTGGCACCGGTCCATGAACGAGGAGGCCGAGGGCTTCCGCAAGGCCACGATGCGCATGCTGATGCTGCAGCTGCGCTCGATCGCCGTGATGGACCTCGTGGCGTTCGGCGGCGCGGCGCTCGGCATCGTCGTCGCCGTGTGGCAGCTGTCGACCGGCGTCGTGACGCTCGCGGCCGCCTTCATGGTCGTCTTCCTTTCGCAGGAGTTCTTCCTGCCGATGCGTCGGCTCGGCTCGCTCTTCCACACGGCCATGAACGGCATGTCCGCCGCGCGCTCCCTCTGGGCGCTGCTCGACGCCGAGAGCCCCGAGCCGGGCACTCAGCAGGTCTCCGGCGGCTCCGCCATCGCGCTGCGGGACGTCGGCTACCGCTACGGCGAGCGCACCGTGCTGGCGGGCGTGACCCTCGCCATCGAGCCCGGGACGCTCACCGCGCTCGTCGGCGAGAGCGGGTCCGGCAAGTCCACGCTGGCGAGCATCATCGCCGGCCGCAAGCGCGCCTATGAGGGCGACGTCCGCATCGGCAATGTGGAGCTCCGTGACGCCGACCCCGCCTCCCTCATGGGCCAGGTGGTGCTCGTGGGCACGGACGCGCACCTCTTCTGCGGCACCGTGCGCGAGAACCTGCTGGCAGCGGACGCGACCGCCACCGACGAGCAGCTCTGGAAGGCCCTCGAGGCCGCGCGGGTCGCCGACTTCGTGCGCGCCTCCGGCGGTCTTGACATGGCCGTGGAGGAGAACGCGTCCAACCTGTCCGGCGGCCAGCGCCAACGCCTCGCCGTTGCCCGCGCCCTCGTGGCGGACGCGCCGGTCTACCTCTTCGACGAGGCCACGAGCAACGTGGACGCGGAGTCCGAGGCGGCCATCGACGACCTGGTCGCGTCGCTGGCGAGCGCCGGCAAGACCGTGATCGTCGTGGCCCACCGCCTCGCGTCGGTGACCGGCGCCCACCGGATCGTCCTCCTCGAGCATGGCCGGCTCGCCGAGCAGGGCACCCACGAGGAGCTGCTCGCCGCAGACGGAGCCTACGCGCGGCTTTGGGACACTCAGGAGCGCTTGGGCGCGTGGGCCGCGCCGAGCGGCGAGCCCGTCGCGACCCGGCAGCCGGAGCAGCCCGTAGCCGCCCCTGCTCCGACGGCGGCCGCCCCCGACAGGCCCGCCCTGGCCGGGCGCCCCGGCGTCCTTCGCACCCTGTGGCGCCTCTCCGGCCTCGTGAGGCCGATGGCCGGCTGGCTGGCACTGGCCGTCATCATGGGCTCGCTCGGCTCGCTGGCCGCCACGCTCCTTATGGCCTTCGGCGCGTTCGGCCTCATGGATGCCGCAGGCCAGAGCACCGGCGTCCCGATGGTCACGGCGCTCGTCCTCGTCGGCCTCTGCGGCCTGCTCCGCGGCCCCCTGCACTACGCCGAGCAGCTGCTCAACCACTACATCGCCTTCAAGCTGTTGGCGCGGGTGCGCGACGTGGTCTTCTCAGCGCTGCGGCGCCTGGCGCCGGCCCGTCTCGAAGGGCGCCGCGCCGGCGACCTCGTGAGCCTTGCCACCACGGACATCGAGCTGCTCGAGGTCTTCTACGCCCACACGCTGTCGCCCGTGGCCATCGCCGTCGTGAGCTGCGTCGTGATGCTCGCCTTTGTCGGAGTGCTCGCGCCGAGCCTGCTTCCCGTCGCGTTTGTGGGCTATGTCGTGCTCGGCGTCGTGCTCCCGTGGGTCGGCAACCGCCTCTGCGGCGACGCGGGCCACGAGGCGCGCCGGCAGGCCGGAGCCATCAGCGCCTACGTGCTCGACGGCCTGCGCGGCCTCGCCGAAACCCTCCAGTACGGGGTGGCCGACGACCGCGCCCGCGAGCTGGCCGACCGCACGCGCGCCGCAGCCGTGCCCGAGCGCGCGCTGCAGCAGAGGAACGCCCTCAACGAGTCGGTCGCCGACACCGTGACCTGGGTGGTGTCCCTCGCGATGCTCGGCCTTGCCTGGCATGAGGTGCAGACGGGCACGCTGAGCCTGGCGCCGGCCTTCGTGGCCGCCTTCGCGTACCTCTCGAGCTTTGGGCCGGTGCTCGCCGTGTGCCGTCTCGGAACCTCGCTGCAACGCACCATCGCCGCGGGAGGGCGCGTGCTGGCCCTTCTGGACGAGCAACCCGAGACCGAGGACGTCACGGAGGGCGAGAGCCTGGGAACCGAGCATCCCCGCGTCACCGCCGATGGCGTGAGCTTCTCCTACGACGGGGCCGCGTGCGACGGCCCCGCGGTGCTCGACGACGTGAGCATCGCCGTCAAGCCTGGCTCCATCACCTGCGTGTCCGGAGCGAGCGGCTCCGGTAAGTCGACGCTCCTCAAGTTGATGATGCGGTTCTGGGACCCGACGGACGGTTCCGTGCGGATCAACGGCCAGGACCTGCGCACCGTCGAGACCGTGTCGCTGCGCGCGACCGAGGGCTACCTCACGCAGACGGCACAGCTCTTTTGCGGCACGCTCCGCGACAACCTCGCCATCGCGAAGGCCGACGCCACGGACGACGAGCTTCTCGCCGCCCTGCACGACGCGGCGCTCGACGGGCTGCTCGCACGGCTGCCGCACTGCCTCGACACGCCCGTGGCAGAGCTGGGCTCGTCGCTCTCCGGCGGGGAGCGGCAGCGCCTGGGTCTTGCCCGCGTGTTCCTGCACGACGCCTCGCTCGTGCTGCTCGACGAGCCGACGAGCAACCTGGACGCGCTCTCCGAGGCGTCGGTCATGGAGGCCATCGCCCGCTCCAAGGGCAGGCGCACCGTGGTGCTGGTGAGCCATCGCACCTCGACCACCGGTTTTGCGGACGCGTTCTATTCCGTGCAGGACGGGCGGGTGAGCTAAGTGGCGGCTTCGACCGAGAACCGCGGGGCGGACCAGGGCCTGGCGGCCAAGCGCGCGCAGGAGCTGGAGATGGTGTCGCTCATGACGAGCGTGTACTGCCACGGGAACCACGGCACGCCGGGAAAGCCGTGCCCACACGACCCGCACCTCTGCGACGAGTGCCGCGAGCTGGTCGAATACGCCGAGGCGCGCATCCGTCGCTGCCCGCGCATGGCCGAGAAGACCTTCTGCTCCGTGTGCCCGCGCCCCTGCTACCGCCGCGCCATGCAGGAGCGCATGCGCGCCGTGATGCGCTACGCGGGGCCGCGCATGCTGCGGTACCGACCGCTCGCGGCGCTGCGCCACGTGGCCGCGACGATGCGGGCAAAGCACCGGTCCTCCCGCGCGTAAGGACGCTTGCGAGAGAGCCATTTGTCCACGCCTGGACGCTTCGGAGAGAGCCATTTGTCCACGCGCGACGGCCCCGACCGCCAACCGGCAGCCGGGGTCGTTCCTGTTCCACAGCTCGCGGCAAAAACCTCCTGGGGTGCGTGGCACCTGGGGCGGAAACCTCCTGGGGTGCGTGGCACTACAGGAGGACTGGTTGCGGGGAAACGGTTCCGCGCAAAACCGACCCGCCCTTTGCGGGGAAACGGCGCCCGCAGACCGCCCATCTGTGTATATCCCGAGATAAACCCTTTGCGGGGAAACGGTTCCCCACAAAGACGGGGCGCCCGTTGCGGGGAACCGCCCAAACCTCCCGTAGTGCGTGGCACCTGAGGCGGAAACCTCCTGGGGTGCGTGGCACCTGAGGAGGTTTAGGCTTCCTGCGGAGATGCGCCCTGCGGGATCGTCGGGACCTTCACCGCGAATACCACACGTGGCCGAGCCACACGCAGAACATCACGCCGCGCACCCACAGGAGGGGCACGAACGCCATCGCGACGAAGATCATCGCGCTCACCGGCACCATCAGGCGCAGCTTCGCGCGCACGGTCATCTCGCGCTTGGACACGTAGTCCTGCAGCACCTCGCGATAGAGGCGCGTGCCGTGGAACCATCGCTCCCACCGCTCGGAGCTGCGCGCGAAGCACAGGGCCGCCAGCAGCAGGAACGGCACCGTCGGAATCAACGGCAGAATCGCGCCGAGCACCGCGCAGCCAAAGGCAACGAGACCCCCGGCGCACCAGAGGCCCTGGGCAATGCGGGAACGGCGACGAGCGGGCATGGTCATGGGCATCTCCCCTCACCCAGGCCAGGCCCGAGTGCTAGACAAGTTTTACTCGGCTAACACTATCGGAGTTCCCCACAGATGTAAACTAAAGCTAACTCAAAGACGACCGTTCACCGAACCCCCTCGAGCCGGGCGATCAGCTCCGGCAGCACCTCGCGGCAGTCCCCCACCACACGGTACTGCGCCGCCGAGAAGATCGGCGCGTCGGCATCCTCGTTGACGGCCACCACGCACTCGGCGCCGCCCATGCCGGCCAGGTGCTGCACGGCGCCGGACACGCCCACCGACACCAACAACCTCGGGGCCACCGAGCAACCCGTCTGCCCCACCTGCTGCGAACGGTCGAGCCAGCCCTGCTCCACCAAAGGGCGCGTGCAACCCAGCTTGCCGCCGAGCAGGCCCGCCAGCCGCTCGCACAGCGCAAGGCCCGTCTTGTCCCGGACGCCGCGGCCCGCCACAACCAGCACCTCGGCGTCGGCGACGGTCTCGCCGCTCGACGCGTCCTCGCAGCTCAGCACCTCCACGAGGCCGCAGGTCTCGGGGCGCCACACCTCCGAGCAGGGCACCGACGGCACCTCAATCGCCATCTCGGGCACCGGGAAGATGCCCGGGCGCACGGTGGCCATCTGCGGGCGCCGCGCAGGGCAGGCGATGGTGGCCATCAGGTTGCCGCCAAAGGCGGGGCGCGTTTGGAGCAGAAGGCCGCTCTCCGGGTCCATCTCCAAGCGCGTGCAGTCCGCCGTGAGGCCCGTCTGGAGCTGCTCGGCCACCTGCGGCGCCAGCTCGCGGCCAAAGTCCGTGGCGCCGAAGAGCACCACGGCCGGTCGCAGCTCTCGGGCCACCGCGACGGTCTGCGCCGCGGCCAGCTCGGAATCGAGGGCGTTGGCCCCTGCGTTCCAGCCCACGGTCACCTCGTCCGCGCCGGCGGCATAGGCCTGGTCGGCCGCGCCCTGCGGGTCCCGCTCGCCGCAGCCCAGCACGAGCGCCTGCACGCCGGCGTCCACCTGCGCGGCCAGCTCGTTGGCCTTCCACAGCAGCTCGCGGCCCACATCGACAAGGTCGCCCGCGGCGTCTGTCTCGCACACGACGAGAAAGCCCTCGCCCTCATCGGCGGCCCGGTCGTCGCGCTAGATGGTGATGGCGCCCACCGGGCACGCGTCCTTGCAGAGGCCGCAGTAGATGCAGCCGTCCGTCTGGCGCGCCAGACGGCGCGCACGGCCGGCACCGCTCGTGTAGGAGAACAGCTCGATGCCGTCGTTGGCGCAGGTGCGCACGCATATCCCGCAGCCAACGCAGCGGTCGGCGTCCACGTAGAGCCCGCTCATGCGAGCACCTCCCCCATCAGGTACGCAAGGGTCGCGGCCTGCTCCGCGGGCGTGCCCTCGATGGCGACGGCATCGCTCGCGCGCTCCGGCACGAAGCACGAGACCACCTGGGTGGGCGAACCGGCGAGGCCGCACCGGTCCAGGTCGGCGCCCAGGTCGGCAGCCGTCGCCACGGGGACCGAAGTCCGACGGGCCGCCAGCACGCCCTCGATGGACGGCATGCGCAGCGTCGCGGCGTCCTTGTCCACGGTCACAACGCCGGGCCCGTGCATACAGAGGCGCCGGCGCGCGCCGTCGAAGACCTGCTCCACGTCCACGGCCGCCCCGTGGCGCTCCACCGTCGTGGCGCCCGTCACCACCGGCAGCCGAAGCGCGGCAGCCAGCATGGGGCCGATCTGTGCGGTGTCGCCGTCCACGGCCATCTTGCCGCAAAGGATGAGGTCCGGCTCGGCGCAGAGGCGCCCGATGCCAAGCGTCAGCGCGTAACACGTGGCGATGGTGTCGCTGCCGGCAAAGGCCCGGTCCGAGAGGAGCAGCGCCTCGTCGGCGCCGCGCGAGAGCGCGTCCTCCAGAAGAGACGCCGTGGCCGGGATGCCCATCGAGACCACGCCGACCCACCCCTCCTGGCCGGCCGCTCGCGCCTCGTCCTTGAGCCGGAGCGCCACCTCGAGCGCGGCGGTGTCGTAGGGGTTCCAGACGGCGTCGCCGCCGTCGCGGACGATCGTATGGGTCACCGGGTCCATCGCCACTTCTGTCGAGGCCGGCACCGCCTTCAGGCAGACGACCAGTCGCACCTCAGACCTCCTCGCTTCCCAGCAGCGCCTCGTCGAACAGATTGCCGCGACCGAGCAGGCCGTCCGGGTCCAGCGCCCGCTTGGTGGCGGCCATCGACGCCACGCCCTCCTGGCCGTACATCGGGATCAGGAACGCCCGCTTGAGCTTGCCCACGCCATGCTCGGCCGAGACCGCTCCGCCCATGGCCGAGACCTCCTCGGCCCACCGCTCGAAGAGCGCCTTGCCCCGCCGGTAGTCCTCGATGGTGCGGGGCAGGACGTTGACGTGCAGGTGGTTGTCGCCGATATGGCCCCAGACGGCCGACTGCAGGCCCTCCTCGGCGAGCGTGCGGCGGTACAGGCCCATGACGTCCAAGAGGCGCCCGTTGGGCACCGACATGTCGCTGCCCAGCTTGGTGATGGCCCGATCCGTGCGGCGGCGCTCGTCGACGAGCATGTTCACGGACTCCGGCACCGCATGGCGGAAGAGCCGCTGGCACTCGCGATCCACGTCCGTGCGGCCCACCCAGGTCCTGGCAGGCGTGGACCCGGCCGCGACCATCGCGTCGGCCACGCGCCCGAGCGCGTCGGCGACGGCCTCCTCGCCGGGCCCCGCCAGCTCCACGTACACGCAGAAGCGCCAGTCCTCCGGAATCACCGGCAGCGTGGCGAACGCGCCGCCGGTCGCGCGCTGGGCGCGGAGCACGTCGAGGGCGTCCGCGTCGAAGTACTCCACCGCAACGGCCTCGGGCACCGACGGCCGCACGTCCTCGACAAAGGCCAGCGCCTCGGCCTCGGTGCCGAAGAAGCAGTTGACGCCCCACGTCACCGCCGGGGACGGCAGCAGCTCAAGCTCCACCTCGGTCACGACGCCCAACGTGCCGTCCGATCCCACGAACAGGTCCACGGCATCCATGTCCGGCGCCGCGTGATAGCCGCTCGCGTTCTTGGCGTGCGGCATGGTGTAGGTGGGCACCGGCACCGTGCGCGTGGTGCCCTGCTCGGTGACGAGCGTGAGCACCCGGCCCTCCGCCGCCACGTCTCCGCGGCTGAGCGCCAGAGTCTCGCCGTCGGCCAGCACCACGCGCAGCGCCTGCACGTGCGGTCGCACGGGGCCGTAGCGGAAGCTGCGCGCGCCCGAGGCGTTGCAGGCCACCATGCCGCCGATCGTGGCCGAGGTCTCGGTGGGGTCCGTCGGGAAGAACCAGGGCCCGGCCTCCCGGAAGGCCGCAAGGGCGGCCAGCGACTCGTCGCTCCAACCCGTCGTGGCGAAGCGCTTCTGCCGCAGCGCGTTGCGCAGGTCCTGCAGCACGACGCCCGGCTGCACGGTCACAAAGAACCGCTCCCCCTCCTGGCGAAGGCCCGTCACGCGCTTCATGCGCGAGAGGTCCATCACCGAGCCGCCAAAGGGCACCGCGCCCGCGGCGAGGCCCGTGCGCGCCCCTTGCACGGTCACGGCCGTGCACCCCTGCTCGCGCAGCTGTGCGAGCACCGCGCGGACATCGTCCTCGCTGGTCGGGAACGAGATGGTCACAGCAAAGCCGGTGGTGCGCGACTCGTCGCGCAGGTTGCCGGTGTACCCGTCGTCGACGGGAAACAGCTCCGGGGCGCGAGCGGCCGCACGGGCCTGAGGTTGGGCCATGGAACCCCCTCGAATGGGAGGGACAGGGCTATCCACCCTAGGGCTTGCGGGTTGCGGCGACGTTACTGGGGACGCAAAAGGCCCCTCCCGGCTCTGCCGAGAGGGGCCCTCAAGGGCTGCATGCGTCCGAGGACTAGTCCTCGACCTCCACCAGCTCGATCTCGAAGTTGAGCGGCTTGCCCGCCAGGTCGTGGTTGGCGTCCACGACGACCTCCTTGTCGTCGACCTTGGTCACCTTGGCCGGCACCGGGTTGCCCATGGGGCTGCGAAGGAAGATGCGCTGGCCCACCTCGAGCTCCTCGACGTTCGGCACCTGGTCCCGTGGGAACGTGACCACCAGGTCCTCGCGCGGCTCGCCGTAGGCCATGTCCGGCTCCAGGTGCACGGTCTTCTTCTCGCCCAGCTCCATGTCGCGCACGGCGATGTCGAAGCCCGGGATCATCATGCCCGCGCCCACCGTGAACTCCAGCGGCTCGTTGCGGTCATGGGAGCTGTCGAACTTGGTGCCGTCGTCCAGCGTGCCGGTGTAGTGGACCTTGACCTTCTTGCCGTCGTTCTTGCCCATGGGTTCCCTTTCTCATCAGCGCCGCTTCCGCGCGACGCGCTCATGGGTGCCTACCCAACGGGCTCGGTCGCTGTGTCCGGAGCAGGGCACCTGTGTGTTTTCCACGCGGGACGAACGCTAGCGCCGTCCCTTCAAGGTCGCGAACAGCTTAACGTTGCCCCGCTTCACTGCGGAGATAACCCGGCCCTCGGCGATGGCCATCGAGACGTTCTTCTGGCGGATCGGCAGCAGCATCGCGCGCATCATCCACGTGCGCGGCACGGCCAGCTCCACGGCCTGCTGGGCGCGCGGCGACTCGATCATCTGGGACACGGCCGCCTTGAGGTCCGCGCCCGCGAGCTCGCTGGCCGGGTTGCAGGCGTTCTCGATGCATCCCACGAGCCGCTCGATGTAGCGCCGCTGGATCATCTCCACGCTCACCGGGTCCGCCGAGAGACCCCAGTGGTCGTAGAGGTCGAGCATCCAGGTGTGCTCCTCCTCGCGCTTGTCGTACATGTTGGGGCGCCAGCGGGCCGTCTCGGACTCCTCCCGGCTGCGACCGAAGTGATAGAAGCAGCGGTCGATCACGCCCACGCGCTCCACGTCGCGGATGTAGTCGAGCACAAAGGGGAAGTCGTCCCAGAACGTCGGCCGGAAGCGCAGCCCCAGGCGCTCGATGCGCTCGCGCAGGAACAGCTTGTTCCAGGGCGTGTAGAGGAGGTTCTGGTCGAACAGGCGCCAGGCCTCCGAGCGGAACTGCGCCCGCGTGTCGAAGACCTGCGTGGGGACGCGCTTCTCCTCAGTGAGGTGCTCGTCGTCGGTGTAGTAGGTCTCGATCGTGAAGCCGGCCACCACGAGCTCGAGGGCGTGCACCCGCGCGAAGGCCACCTCCTGCTCGAGCATGTCCTTCTCGACCCAGTCGTCGGCGTCGATGAAGTGCACGTAGATGCCGCGGGCGCGGTCGAGCGCGACGTTGCGCGCGGCGGCGGCGCCCTGGTTCTCGGTGTGGATGACCTCGATGCGCCAGTCGCGAGAGGCCAGACGGTCGAGCACAGCGCCCGAGCCGTCAGAGGACCCATCGTCCACACAGATGAGCTCCCAGTCGCGGAAGGTCTGGTTCTGGATGGACTCGACGGCCCGCGCGACGTACCGCTCGACGTTGTACACCGGCATGATCACCGAGACTGTGGGCGGTTTCGCGACCATCGAACCTCCCTCCGCTGACGTGGCTGTTCGGGCTCCAGCGCCCGCGTGTCCAATGTATCAGCGCGCAAAGCGAGGTGCCCAAGGCCCGTCCGGAGCATCACAGAGGGCACACCGAGGCTTCAGCAAACAAACACGTTGCTTTCGTTCGTCACATTGGGGGCGCGCCCGGCGCGCACGAATGCGGGAGCACCGACGGCCACGGGCTCAGAACGTGAACCCGCTGGCGGTGACGATGAGCCCGCACAGCACGCCGATGCCGTAGAGCACAGCGACGATGCCCACGTTCTGTTTGAGGGGCCGGTTCGCGCGGAACAGCACGAGCAGCCCCACGCCCGCGCCGGTCAGCAGGCCGGCGATCATGGCGCCGGAGCCGAGCGCGCCCTCCAGGTACAGCTCGGAGATCACGACGCTCGCCGCGCAGTTGGGGACCAGGCCCACGAGGCCGCTCACGAACACCGACTGCTCGGGGTGGTCGAGCATGAACTGGGCGAAGACGTCCGTGCCCACGGACTCGATGACGAGCTCCAGCACGAGCGTCACCAGGAAGATGAACACCGTGACCTGCACCGTGTGCACGAGGGCGCTGCGCCATATCGAGCCGTGATGGTGGTGCGCCCCGTGCTCATGATGGCCGTGGTGCTCGTGGTGCCCGCACGCCGCGCACCCCTCGGCCTCGCGCAGGTCCCCGTCGTCCTCGTAGACCTTCTCGGCCAACGCCTCGTCCTGGCCTGCGGTCAGCTCCTCGAACCCGCAGTCGCAGCCGTCCTTCTCGCACAGCTCGGAGATGCGGAGCCGCCTGTCCACCGGGATCCGGAACACCCGCAGGCTGAGGTCGACGAGCAGGCCGGCCACCATGCCGATGGCCACCTTGAAGCCCACGATGGCGACGATCTGCGCGACCGGGGCGCCGTTGGCGATAAAGACCGGCAGCATCTCGTCGCTCGTGGAGAGGACGACGGCGATCAGCGTGCCGAGCGTCACCACGCGCCCCGCGTAGAGCGTCGCGCCCATGGCCGAGAAACCGCACTGCGGCAACGCGCCCAGCAGGGCGCCAAGCACGGGGCCCGCCTTGCCGGCGCGCACGATGATGCGCTCCGACCAACCGGCGGCCCCGTGCTCGAGGGCCTCCATTGCCAGGTACGTGAGGTAGAGGAACGGGATCAGGACGAGCGTGTCCTCCACGCTCTCCGTCAGCACGTCGCGGAGCAGCTCCAGGACGTCGCCTTCAAAGCCGTGCATGGGCCTCCTTCTTCAGACCCTCGCGCTACTCAGCCCCGAAGGTGTCCTTGTCCGGTGCGAAGGACTTCATACCCTCGATGACCATGGCGAACAGCTCGTCCAGCTCGAGCCCGTTGAGCTCGGCCCCGCGGCGGATGTCGTCGCGGTTGCAGCCGGCGGCGAAGGACTTGGTCTTGAACTTCTTCTTGAGCGACTTCACGTTGAAGTCCATCACGGACTTGCTCGGGCGCATCGCCACACAGGCAGTGATGAGGCCCGAAAGCTCGTCCGAGGCGTAGAGCATCTTCTCCATCTTGAGCTCGGGAGCCGGCAGGTCCGGATTGAGGTCGCTCTGGTGCGTCTGAATCGACTTGGCCAGCTCGGGGGAAGCGCCGGCCTCGGCGAGCAGCTCGGCGGTCTTGAGGGTGTGGAGCTCCGGGTCGAACATCTCCCAGTCGAGGTCGTGCAACAGCCCCACCTGGTACCAGAAGTCCTCGTTCTCCGGGTCGTACTCGGCCGCGAAGTAGCGCATGAGGCCGCCGACGGTCTCGCCGTGGCTCACGTGGAACGGGTCCTTGTTGTAGGTGGTGAGCAGGTCGTGCGCCTGCTCGTCGGTGATGCCAGACTGAAGCGTTGCCATGGCGGCCTCCTAACCGTGCGGCCCCTCGGGGCCGATTGGAATGCGGACCCAGGTGCTGCGCACGCGGAAGACCCGCGCCACTCCCCTACCAGGTTGCTGACAGACATGCAGTCTACCGTACTTTGGGCCTTCGGCGTCCCCTTACGGGCCGGGCGCGCCTCACCAGGGCGAGAGCGCGCCGTCCGGATAGGCCACGTCCACAAAGGTCAGGCCCTTGGCAGGCGCCGTCGGGCCTGCGGCGCGGCGGTCGCGAGCCGCGAGAATCTGCGCCATGCCGTCCACCGGCCGCAGCCCGCGGCCCACCTCGACGAGCGTGCCCACGATCGCGCGCACCATGTTGTGCAAGAACGCGTTGGCCTGGATGTCGACCGCCACGAGGTCCTCGCCCGCCTCGTTGGCGCGGCTCACGTGGCAGCGCGTCACGTTGCGGCAGGTGGGCTTGTCCTGGGCGGACGCCGTCTTGCAAAAGCTCTTGAAGTCCCGCTCGCCGAGCAACGCCTGGGCCGCCGCGTCCATGGCGTCCACGTCGAGCTCCGAGCGCAGCCACCAGGCGTGGCCCCAGGCCAGCACCGGCTGCGGCCCGCACGCGATCCGGTAGCGATAGGTGCGGCTCAGCGCGTCGAACCGTGCCGAGAAGCCCGGCGCGGCCCGGTAGAGCCCCCGAATGGAGATGTCCTCGGGGGTCAGCGCCGTCAGCGCGCCCATCAGCCGGCGCCCCGTCAACGTCTCCGCCTCCTCGGGCGTCACGGGCAGGCTCACGTGCTGCGACAGCGCGTGCACCCCGGCATCGGTGCGCCCCGCACAGGTGAGCTCGACCGGGCGCCGCAGGAACGTCTCGAGCGCCCGCTCGAGCTCGCCCGCCACGGTGCGCAGCTGCGGCTGGTTCTCTTGGGCCGCAAAGCCCGAGAACCCGCCGCCGCGGTATCCCAGCTTGATCACCAACGTGGGGTCCGCCGCCGTTCCTTCGAGCCTCTCGGTCATGCGTCACCTCCCGACGCCGCAGCATGCGACGCACAGCACGATACCGCAGCCCAAGGCCAGCCAGCCGCCCACCCCGAGCGGCCGCCTCTCGTGCGCCCAGGGCTCCTCGCCCCAACAGCGGTCCTCCATGGCCTCCGCCACCTGCAGCGACCGGCGGAACTCGGCCACCGTCAGCG
This sequence comes from Kribbibacterium absianum, assembly GCF_030067705.1. Lineage (GTDB taxonomy): Bacteria > Actinomycetota > Coriobacteriia > Coriobacteriales > Atopobiaceae > Kribbibacterium > Kribbibacterium absianum. The sequence goes on along the minus strand of NZ_JASJEX010000003.1, from coordinate 113,589 downwards.
GGACGAGCAGCGCCGCCATGCGCCGCACGCGACGCACCGGCCCGCCGGCCGCCAGGTCCACGCCCCGCGCTGCCTGGGCGTCCCGCAGGTTGGCGAGCTCCCCGAGCGTGTCCGGCACGAAGCGCACCGCCAACGACAGCGTCATCGCCCAGGCGTCCACCGGGACCCCAGCCCCCCGCAGCGGCGCCGCGAACGTCGCGACCGCCTCGCACAGGTCGGCCGAGGACGTCGTGGCCGAGAAGACCGCGCACCAGGCCACGAGCGACAGGATCCGCGCCACCACGAGCACGCCGCGGGCGAGGCCGTCCCACGACACCCCGAAGGAGCCGAAGAGCGTGACGTCGCCGGTGCCGTCGGCCACGAGCGCGTTGGCCAGGAACGCGAACACGAGGACCACCGCCGCCGGCACAGCGGCCGCCGCAAGAGAGCGCGGCGCCACTCCCACGAGCACCGCGCAGGCCACGGCGCCACCGAGCAGCGCGAGCGCCGCCCCAAGGTTCGCCGCGCCAAAGGCGGCCACGGTCGCAAGCAGCAAGAGCAGTACCTTCACGCGCGCGTCCAGCCGGTGCGCGAAGCCGTCCCCCGCCACGTAGGCGCCAAAGACCGGGCTCATTGCGACCACCCCGTCGCCTCGCGCAGCATCAGCAGGCCGAGGGACGGCCGCATCCCCGCACGCTCGACCACGCCGGGCGCGAGCACGTCGCGCGGTGCCCCGCTCCATACCAGGCGCCCATGGTCGATCAGCGCCACCGAGTCGGCGACGGCCAGCCATTCGTCCAGGTCGTGGCTCACGACGAGCACGGCGGCGCCCTCCTGAGCCAGCGTGTCCACCAGGCGCCGCACCTCCTCCCGAGACGGCCCGTCCAGGCCCGCCGTGGGCTCGTCGAGCACGTACGCGCGCGGACGGCACGCGACCACGCCGGCCATCGCGGCCTTGCGCGCCTCCCCGCCCGACAACGCGAACGGCGATAGGCCCCACACGTCCGGACTCAGCCCGACACTCCCGAGCGCCTCCCGCGCAGCCGTCATGGCAGTGTCACGAGCCATCCCGAGCTGTCGTGGCCCGAAGGCCACGTCTTCCAGCACCGTGTCACAGAACAGCTGGTCAGAGGCTCGCTGCAAGCACAGGCCCACGTCGCCCGCCCGCACCGGGCGCCCGTCGAGCAGAGCTCGGCCGCCGTCCAAGCGGAGCAGCCCCGCCAGCGCCCGGGCGGCCGTGGTCTTTCCGGACCCCGACCTTCCGGCGAGCACGGTCACGGCGCCCCGGGGAACGCTCAGGCACACGTCATCGAGGAGCTTCGCGCGCCCGGCGCGCACCGTCGCGCCCTGGAGCACGAGTGCACCGTCTGCGGTCGGCTCACCGTGGAGCTCCGGGGCCTCGAACCGGAACCCGGACGCCTTGAGAGCGCGCACCGCGTCCCGTGGCTCTGCCAGGGCATCCAGCCCGGCATCCTTCTCCACAAGGAACGACGCCGCCTCGGCGGCGAGCGAGCCAGCCAACGAGGAGTCCGCCAGGAGCGCGGAATCTCCGAACAGCTCCTCCGGGGACACCTGTCGGCCGCCACGGGCGAGTACCAAAACCGAGTCTGCTGCGGCCACCTCCCGGACGTAGTGGGTGGCACACACCACGCCGGCAGCGCCGCGGCCGTGACCGAGCGCCCGGCGAACCGTCGCGCGCGCCGCCTCGTCGAGCATCGCGCAGGGCTCGTCCACCGCGAGCCACGCCGGCTCCATCGCGAGCACCCCGGCCACCGCGAGCCGCTGCAGCTCGCCGCCCGAGAGCGTCTCGGCGGCGCGGGCGCCCATGTCGGCCAGCCCCACCTGCCCCAGCGCGTGTTGAGCCCTCTCGCGCGCCAGCGCGACGGTGAATCCCAGGTTGCGCGGACCGAACATGGCCTCGTCAAGGACGCGGCCGCTCACCAGCTGGCACCGCGGGTCCTGTCGCACGAGCCCCACGAGCCTCCGCAGGGCGCGTCGAGCGTCTCGGGAGCCGTCGGCCCGCACGCCGTCGACCACGATGGAACCACTGGCCATCGTGTCAAGACCGTTGAGCAACCGTAGGAGCGTCGACTTGCCGGCGCCGTTCGGGCCGACCAGAGCCAGGGTCTCGCCGTCCGCAACGGAGAAGCCCGCCCCGCGGAGCGGTCCTGCAACGATGTCCCGAGCCTCGATCACGCGCGCTCCCCTGTGTGTGCGACACCTGAAGCGTGCGGAACCCTCAAGGCGCCCCCGCACGCAAAAGGGCCCACAGGTCTCCCTGCGGGCCCTTCCATGCTATCCAAAAGCGGTAGGTGCGCTACTCAGCGTCCTCGGCGCTCTTGTCGGCCGCGTCCTGCTCGTCCACCTTGACCGGGGCCGGGGCCTCCTTCTTGGCCTTGGGGGTGCAGGGCTCGGTCACGAGCTCGATGATGGCCATCTCGGCGTTGTCACCCTTGCGGGGGCCGAGCTTCACGATGCGGGTGTAGCCACCGGCGCGGTCCTGCCACATGCCCTGGGCGGCCTTCTCGAAGGTCTCGCGGACGAGCTCCTTGTCGTTGGTCAGCGCGATGGCCAGACGGCGGCTGTGCAGGTCGCCCTTCTTGGCCCAGGTGATCACGCGGTCAGCGTCCGTGCGGATGGCCTTGGCGCGCGGCAGCGTGGTCTTGATGCGCTCGTTCTCGAGGAGGGCGCACACCAGGCTCCGCTTCATCGCCTTGGTATGGGCCGGGCTGGTCCCGAGCTTCATACCGTGCTTCTTCTGATGCCTCATGGTTCAAAACTCCAATGCGAATACGGTCCGGCGGCGTGCGGTTAGGACTTGAGCCCGAGGCCCATGGACTGCAGCTTGTCCTTGACCTCCTCGATGGACTTCACGCCGAAGTTGCGGATGTTGAGCAGGTCGTTCTCGGAGAACTCCACCAGCTGGCGCACGGAGTGGATGCCCGCGCGCTTCAGGCAGTTGTAGGAGCGGACCGAGAGGTCGAGGCCCTCGATGGCCTTGTCCAGCTCGGAGTTGTCGTCCTCCACGCCGGCGGCGAAGATCGAGACCTCCTCCTCCTGCTCGCCCTCCTCGTCGAGCGTCATGAAGGCGCTCATGTGCTGGTTGATGATGTTCGCGGACTCGACGACGGCCTCACGCGGGGTGATGGCGCCGTTGGTCTCCACCTCGAGCACGAGCTTGTCGAAGTCGGTGTGCTGGCCGACGCGGCAGGCCTCGACGCTCTTGGCGCAACGCTTGACGGGCGAGAACAGGCTGTCCACGTGGATGATCCCGATGGGGTCGTCCTCGCGCTTGTTCTCGTCGCCCGGCACGTAGCCGCGCCCGCAGCCCACGTGCATCTCCATCGTGAGGTGCGCGCCCTCGCCGAGGTGGCACACCACGAGGTCAGGGTTCACCAGCTCGAAGCCGCTCGGCACGTTGAAGTCGCCACCGGTCACGGTCATCGGGCCGTCCACGTTGATGGAGACCGTGGTCTCCTCGAGCGAGCCGGTGCGCTGGAAGACGAGCTGCTTGACGTTCAGGACGACGTCGGTGACGTCCTCGTAGACGCCCGGGATGGTCGAGAACTCGTGCTGCACGCCGTCGATGCGAATCGCCTCGACCGCGGCGCCCTCGAGCGAGGAGAGCAGCACGCGGCGGAGCGAGTTGCCGAGCGTGTCGCCGTAGCCGCGCTCGAGCGGCTCCACGACCACGCGGGCGACGTTGTCCTTGACCTCCTCGACGGACACGGTGGGTCGGATGAATTCAGACATGTATACCTCCAACCGGGCCGGTCGCTACTTGGAGTAGAGCTCGACGATAAGCTGCGCGTCGATTTCCAGGTCGATCTGGTCGCGGGACGGGAGCTGGAGCACGTTGCCCGTGAGCTTCTCGACGTTGACCTCGAGCCACGCCGGGACGGCCATGTGCTCGGTGGACATCACGGCCTCCTTGATGGGGAGGAGGTCCGAGTACTTCGGGGCGACGGACACGACGTCGCCGGCCTTGACGCGGTACGAGGGGATGTCCACGCGCTTGCCGTTCACCTGGATGTGCCCGTGACGCACGGTCTGGCGGGCCTCCTTGCGGGTGCGGGCGAAGCCGAGACGGAACACGACGTTGTCGAGGCGGCTCTCAAGGATGGTCATCAGGTTGTCACCGGTGATGCCCTCTTCCTTGATGGCGAGGTCGTAGTAGTGGTGGAACTGGTTCTCGAGGACGCCGTAGATGAACTTGGCCTTCTGCTTCTCGCGGAGCTGACGGCCGTACTCGCTCTCCTGGCGGCGCTGGCGCTTAGGCTGACGGTTCGACTTCTTGTTGTAGCCCATCACGATGGGGTCGATGTCAAGAGCCCTGCACTTCTTGAGGACAGGAGTCCTATCAACTGCCATGCTGGTTACCTTCCTGGTTCCGAATTAGTTGCGACGACGCTTGCACGGACGGCAACCGTTGTGCGCGATGGGGGTCTTGTCCTGGATGCTCGAGACCTCGAGGCCGGCGGCCTGGAGGGAGCGGATGGCGGTCTCGCGGCCGGAGCCGGGGCCCTTCACAAAGACGGCCACCTTGTGCATGCCGTGCTCCATGGCGGTCTTGGCGCAGGCCTCGGCAGCCATCTGAGCGGCGAACGGGGTGGACTTGCGGGAGCCCTTGAAGCCCACGGTGCCGGCGGACTGCCAGGCCACGACGTTGCCCTGCGGATCCGTGATGGTCACGATGGTGTTGTTGAAGGTGCTCTTGATGTGCGCCTGGCCGGTCGCGATGTTCTTGCGCTCGGAGCGACGAATGCGCGTGTTCTTGACGTTCTTCTTCTGTGCAGCCATGTCTCTCCCTTAGCCCCTCTTACGCGCGCCGATTTGACGCTTCTTGCCCTTGCGGGTGCGAGCGTTGGTGTGGGTGCGCTGGCCACGGACGGGCAGGCCCTTGCGGTGACGGAGGCCGCGGTAGCAGCCGATCTCCATCAGGCGAGCGATGTTCTGCCGGGTCTCACGACGGAGGTCGCCCTCGACGGTGAGGTTGTGGTCGATGTAGTCGCGGATCTTCGCGATCTCGTCCTCGGTGAGGTCCTTGACGCGCGTGTCCGGGTTGATGTCAGCGGCTGCGCAGATCTTGCTGGCGGTCGTGCGACCGATGCCGTAGATATAGGTGAGGCCGATCTCCACGCGCTTGTTCGCGGGAAGGTCGACGCCGTTAATACGGGCCACCTTGTGACTCCTCTCGCTGGGTTAGCCTTGACGCTGCTTGTGACGAGGGTTCTCGCAGATCACGAGGACCTTGCCGTGGCGACGGATGATCTTGCACTTGTCGCACATCTTCTTGACAGAAGGCCGAACCTTCATGACCGTTCCTCTCGGTTGAACTTCCTATATCATCGCCCAGCCGCTGGCGGTTGTTGCCGGCTGATGGAGTGCGAGGGCGGGCCCGCGTGTCCGAGACACACACAGGCCAGGGTTCCCTCGGCGCCTCCCTACTTGTAGCGGTACGTGATGCGACCGCGCGTGAGGTCGTACGGGGAGATCTCCACCACCACGCGGTCGCCCGGGAGGATGCGGATGTAGTTCATCCGAATCTTGCCCGAGATGGTGCAGAGGATGGTGTGACCGTTCTCCAGCTCGACGTTGAACATGGCGTTGGGCAGCGGCTCGATGACCTTGCCCTCCAGCTCGATGGCGTCCTGTTTACTCACGCAGCTACCTCTCTTTGGACACGAATGCGCCAGTTGTCCAGTGTAGCAACGTGACCGCCAGGATGCGAGCCATCGCAGGATTTTCGATCACCGCGCCTGTGGCGGCGATGATGCGGAAAACACAAAGGGGCGGCCGTCCCGTCTCCGAGAGGGCCGCCCCGGAGAGCCGTCCTAGAGCGAGCCGCCCTCCATCGCGCACCACGGCCCCTGGTCGTCCTCGGTGAGGATGACCGGGCCGTCCTTGGTGATCGCGATGGTGTTCTCGTAATGGGCCGCTGTGCTGCCGTCCCGCGTCACCACGGTCCAGCGGTTCGGCATCGTGCGCGTCGCATAGTCGCCGCGCACGATCATCGGTTCGATGGCGATGACCATGCCGGGCTGCAGGCGGACGCCGCGCCCATGGCGCCCGTAGTTGGGCACGTTGGGCTCCTCGTGCATCTCGTGGCCCACGCCGTGGCCCACGTACTCACGGATCACGCCAAAGCCGTGGCGCTCGGCGTGCTCCTGCACCGCATGTCCGATGTCGCCCAGGTGGTTGCCCGGAATCGCCTGCTTGATGGCCAGCTTCAGGCAGTCGCGCGTGACCTCGCAGAGCTCCTTGTCCTCGCGGCTCGGGGTGCCGCAATAGAAGGTCCACGCGTTGTCCCCCACCCAGCCGTTGAGCACGGCGCCGGTGTCGATGGACACGATGTCGCCGTCCTTCAGGCGGATATCGGCGGACGGGATCCCGTGCACGATCTCCTCGTTGATCGAGCAGCAGATGGACGCCGGGAATCCGCCGTAGCCCTTGAACGCCGGCACCGCGCCGTGCATGCGGATGATGCCCTCGGCCACACGGTCCAGCTCCAACGTGGAAACGCCGGGGCGGATCTGGGCACCGACGCGCCGGAGCGCCATCTTCGACAGCGCGCCGGCCGGCTTCATCGACTCGATCTCTGAGGGGGTTTTGATCTTGATCATAGGGAGAGCAGGTCCTTCACATCAACGTAGACATCATCGACGGGGCGGTCGCCGTCCACCTCGCGCAGCAGCCCCTTCTCCTGGTAGTACCCCACGAGCGGCGCCGTCTGCTCGGCGTACACGTCGAGGCGGTTCTGCACGGTCTCGGGCTTGTCGTCGTCCCGCTGGTACATCTCGCCCGAGCACTTGGGGCAGCTCGCGTCGTCGGCCGTGCCGGTGTAGCCGCAGGTTCTGCACACGCGGCGGGAGCTCAGGCGGTTCACGATCACGGCCGGCTCCACCGAGACGAGCAGCGCGGCGTCGATGGTGGCGCCCATCTCGGCGAGCGCCTCGTCGAGCGCCTTGGCCTGCGCGGTGTTGCGAGGGAAGCCGTCGAGCAGGATGCCCGCGCCGTCGCCCTCCTGGCCCAAGCGCTCCTTCACGAGGCCGACGACCACCTCGTCCGGCACCAGCTGGCCGGCGTCCATGTAGGTCTTCGCCTCCTTGCCCAGGTCGGTGCCCTCCTTGACGGCGGCGCGGAGCAGGTCGCCGGTGGACACGTGGTCGAACCCGAACTCCTCGACGAGCTTCTGGGCCTGGGTGCCCTTCCCGGCGCCGGGGGCGCCCAGCAGAACGATGTTCATGAGTTCCCTCTCCTCTTGAACCTATGTGCCCTCACACAAGACGGGCCTCGGGGTCTGTTCACCCGAGGCCCGTCCTCTCAATGTAGCGGATATGTCGCCCGCGCCCGACTAGCGAATGAACAACCCCTCGTAGTCGTGCGTCTTCAGCTGGCTCTCCACCTGCGTCATCGTGTCGAGCGCGACGCCCACCATGATCAGGATCGACGTGCCGCCGAAGGCCTGGATCAGCGTGTTGCTCGTGAACGTGAACAGGATGGACGGGACCACCGCGATCAGGGCCAAGAAGAGCGACCCCGGCAGCGTGATGCGGTTCAGGACGTTCTTGATGTAGATGGCCGTGGCCTTTCCGGGACGGACGCCCGGGATGAAGCCGCCCTGCTTGCGCAGCTGATCGGCCGTCTCCTCCGGGTTGAACACCATCGAGGTGTAGAAGTAGGCGAAGGCGACGATCAGGACCACTGACAGGATCCAGTTGAGCCAACCGGCGGACACCGCGTTCGCGAAGGCGTTGATCCACCCGACCGTCGGGAAGAACACGGCGATCTGGGCCGGGAAGTACAGGATCGCGGACGCGAAGATGATGGGGATGACGCCGGCCGTGTTCACCTTGACGGGCAGGTATGTTGCCTGGCCGCCCATCACGCGCCGACCCTGCACGCGCTTGGCGTACTGGATCGGGATGCGGCGCTGGCCGCGCTCGATGTAGATGATGAACGGGATGACCGCGAGGATCACCAGGATCACGAGGATCGTCATGAGCCAGCCGTTGCTGCCGGTGTTGACCGAGCTAAAGATCGACGTCGGCAGGCCGCTCATGATGTTGGCGAAGATGATCAGCGACATGCCGTTGCCGACGCCGCGCTGGGTGATCACCTCGCCGAGCCACATGATGATCATGGCGCCCGCGAGCATCGTCACGACCACCATGACGTCCATCAGCCACTCGGGAGCGCCGATGCCGCTGAAGTCGATGCCGTAGGAGTCGCTCTTGAACAGGAAGAGGTAGCCGACGGCGTTGAGCAGGGCGAGACCCACCGTGATGTAACGGGTGTACTGGGTGATCTTGCGCTGACCGGCGTCACCCTCCTTGGCCATCTCGCCCAAGGAGGGAATCACGGCCTGGAGCATCTGCATGATGATCTGAGCCGTGATGTAGGGCATGATGCCCAGGCTGAAGACCGACACGCGGGCCAGAGCGCCGCCGCTGAAGAGGTTCAGCAGCGCGAGCGCGCTCTGGTCGCTGAGGGCGGTTTGGAACTGGTTGAGCATGCCCTCGAAGGGAATGCCGGGCAGCGGCACATAGGCGCCGATGCGGTAAAGGACGAGAATGCCGACCGTCAGCAGGATTTTGTCACGGAGTTCCTTGACACGGAACGCGTTGGCAAGCCCTTTAAGCACGACTACTCGACCTTTCCTCCGGCGGCCTCGATCTTCTGCTGAGCGGTCTTGGAGACCTTGGCCACCTTCACGGTGAGCGCCTTCTCCAGGTCGCCGTCACCGAGGACCTTCACGAGGACCGTCGGCTTCTTGATGATGCCGGCAGCCGTGAGGGACTCGCCGTCGACGACGTCGCCGTCGTTGAACTTCTCGTTGAGGCGGCTGACGTTGACCGGCGCGTACTCGACGCGGCTCGGGTTACGGAAGCCCGGGAGCTTCGGCAGCCGCATCGCGAGCGGGTTCTGGCCGCCCTCGAAGCCGGCGCCCTTGCCGCCGCCGGAGCGGGAGAGCTGACCCTTGGTGCCGCGGCCGGCGGTGGTGCCGCCGCCGGCGGAGTTGCCACGGCCCACGCGCTTGCGGGCCTTCTTGGCGCCCTTGTTGGGCTTCAAGTCGTGAAGCTGCATGAGCCTCTCCTAGTTCTCTTCGATCTCCTCGACCTCCACGAGGTGCTTGATCTTGAAGATCATGCCGCGGATGCCGGGATTGTCGGGCTGGACGACCTCGTCGTTGATGCGACGGAGGCCGAGGGCGCGGGCGGTCGCGGTCTGGTCCTTCTTGACCTGCGTGACAGCGCTGCGCACGAGCTTGATCTTGAGCTTGTCGGCCATGGCTTAGTTCTCCTTCCGACCGAACATGTAGTCGACGGAGATGCCACGGCGGGCAGCCGTCTCCTCAGGGCTCTCGAGCTGCTTGAGGCCGTCGGCCGCCGCCTTGATGACGTTCATGGCGTTGGAGCTGCCGAGGGACTTGGACATGATGTTCTTGATGCCCGCGAGCTCGTAGAGCGGACGCACCGGGCCGCCGGCGATGACGCCGGTACCCTCGATGGCAGGCTGGATCAGGATCGAGCCGGCGCCGAAGTGGCCCACGACCTGGTGAGGGATCGAGCCCTCCTCGGTGACGGGCACGTGGAACATGTTCTTCTTGGCGTCGTCGACAGCCTTCTGGATGGCCAGGGGCACCTCGGCGGACTTGCCCATGCCGAGGCCCACGTTGCCCTTGCCGTCGCCGACGACCACGAGGGCCACCAGGCTGAAGCGACGACCGCCCTTGACGACCTTCGACACGCGGTGGATGAAGACGACGCGCTCCTGAAGATCGGAGGCCTCGCGCTGCTTCTGGTTACGAGCCATGTGTGAATACCTCCTAGAACTTCAGGCCCGCTTCGCGGGCACCGTCGGCGAGGGCCGCGACGCGGCCGTGGTAGATGCGGCCGCCACGGTCGAAGCAGACCGTGTCGACACCCTTGGCCAGCGCGCGCTCGGCGATCATTTTGCCGACGATCTCCGCAGCCTCCTTGTTGGAGCCCAGCTTGCCGCTGTTGCGGAACTCGGGATCGATGGTGGACGCGGAGCAGATGGTGTTGTGGGTGGTGTCGTCGATGATCATCGCGTAGATGTTCGCGTTGGTGCGACGGCACGCGAGGCGCGGGCGCTCGGGCGTGCCATAGATCTTGCCGCGGACGCGACGCTGGCGACGCTTGAGGCCTTCCCTCTTGGCCTTCATCTTGTTCATGGAACACTCCTTGTTCTGTGCCGACACCTGACGGGGTGCCGGTCTTAGCGATGCCGAAAGGGAGGCTACTTGGCGGCCTTGCCGAGCTTGCGGCGCACGTGCTCGCCCTCATAGCGGATGCCCTTGCCCTTGTAGGGCTCGGGCGGACGCTTGGCGCGGATCTCGGCGGCCACCTGGCCGACGCGCTCCTTGGAGATGCCCTTGACGGTGATGTGCGTGTTGTCGGGCACCTCGAAGCTGATGCCCTCCTCGGCCTCCATGATCACCGGGTGGGAGTAACCGAGGGAGAGGTCGAGGTTCTTGCCCTTGAGCGCGGCACGGTAGCCGACGCCCACGAGCTGGAGCTTCTTCTCGAAGCCCTTGGAAACGCCCTCCACCATGTTGTGGACGAGGGTGCGGGAGAGGCCCCACTGCGCGTTCGCGTCGCGGGTGTCGTCCGCCGGGCTGACGATGACGTCGTCACCCTCCTGAGTGAAGGTGACGAGCGGAGAGAAAGTGCGGGTGAGGTCGCCCTTGGGGCCCTTGACGCTCACGGTGGAGCCGTCGATGGTCACGGTGACGCCGGAAGGGATCGCGACGGGCTTCTTGCCAATACGGGACACGGTGTCTCCTTTCTTGTCTGGGCTGGGTTACCAGATGTAGGCGATGATCTCGCCGCCGACGCCGGCCTTGCGGGCGTCGCGGTCGCACATCATGCCCTTGGAGGTGGACACCACGGCCGTGCCCAGGCCGCCGAGAACGCGGGGCAGGTCCTGGGCCTTGCAGTACTTGCGGAGACCCGGCTTGGAGATGCGCTTGATGCCCTTGATGGTGCGGGCGCGCTTCTTGCCGTACTTGAGGGTGATCACGAGGGTCTTGGCAGGGGTGGTGTCCTGCACGGTGTAGCCCTCGACATAGCCCTCCTCCTGCAGGACGCGAGCGATCTCCACGAGCACCTTAGTGGAGGGCATGGAGACGTCGGGCTTGCCGACGGTGTTCGCGTTGCGGATACGTGTGAGCATGTCGCTCACGGGATCGGAGATGTGCATCTAGATGCTCCTCTGATTCGTAGGTTCAACCCCTTGCGCCGGTTCGCCCACACCCATGGCGTGGCCGCCTCGCGCTCGAGGCCTTCAAGCGTTGACTGGCCTACCAGCTGGCCTTCTTGACGCCGGGGAGCTTGCCCTCGTTGGCGAGCTCGCGCAGGCAGACGCGGCACAGCCCGAACTTGCGGTACACCGAGTGCGGGCGCCCGCAGCGCTGGCAGCGACGCTGGACGCGCGTGGAGTACTTGGGCTCACGGTTGGCAGCAACGATCTTTGAAGTCTTAGCCACAGATTCCTCCTCACAGAACAAACCAGGCCCCCGCCGGCTGTGGCGCCAGCGGGAGCATCGGTCAAAAGCCCTACTTGCCGTTCTTCTTGAACGGGAAGTTGAAGCCGTCGAGGAGCGCCTTGGCCTCCTCGTCGGTGGCGGCAGTGGTGACGATGGTGATGTCGAGGCCGCGCGTGCGGTCCACCTTGTCGAAGTCGATCTCCGGGAAGATGGTCTGCTCGGCGACGCCGAGGGAGTAGTTGCCACGGCCGTCGAAGGACTTCACGGAGAGGCCGCGGAAGTCGCGGATGCGGGGGATCGCGATGGCCACGAGACGGTCCAGGAAGTCCCACATGCGGTCCTGGCGCAGGGTCACCTTGGCGCCAATGGGCATGCCGGCGCGCAGGTGGAAGGTGGCGATGGACTTGCGGGCACGGGTCACGAGGGGCTTCTGGCCGGTGATCTGGGCCAGGTCGGCCACGGCGGCGTCGATGGCCTTGCCGTCGGTGGCGGCCTCGCCGACGCCCATGTTCACCACGATCTTCTCGATCTGCGGGATGGTCATCGGGTTGGTGTAGCCGAACTGCTCCACCAGGGCCGGACGGACCTCGTTCTCGTACTTGGTCTTAAGGCGCGGGACGTACTTCTCTTCTGCCATTGGTCACTCCTTTGGAGGTGTTCAGCGCGCGGACCCGAGGCTGCTCGAGCCTCCCGCGCGCCCCCTAGAGACGGCATATCCCTAGGAGCCTACACATAGCAACCTAGAACTATAGGCGCTCTGAGGCCCATGAGCTGCGAGAATTTCGCGCTGTGGATCCACTCCATAGCGCGTTTCCTCCCGAGGTGCCACGCACCCGGGGAGGAAACCTCCTGGGATGCGTGGCACCTCGGGAGGTTTCGCAAAAGGAAGGGCCCCGGTCTCCCGGAGCCCCTTCGCGCTAGAGCCTGTGCCTGCGGCTTAGAACTGGTTGCCGCACTTCTTGCAGACGCGGACCTTCTTGCCCTCGTCGTTGGTGGCGTGGCCCACGCGGGTCGCCTTGTCGCACGCCGGGCACACGAGCATGACGGTGGACACCGGAACCGGCATCTCCTTCTGCTCGAAGCCGCCCTGCGGGTTCTGCTGCGAGGGGCGCACGGCCTTCTTGGCCACGGCGACGCCCTCCACAACGACCTTCATCTCCTTGGGGATGGAGCGCAGCACGTGACCGCGCACCCCCTTGGACTTGCCGGAGAGCACCTCGACGAGGTCGCCCTTCTTGATGGTCATCTTGTTAGCCATGATGAGGCGTCCTCCTTACAGCGTCTCGGGCGCGAGCGAGACGATCTTCATGTACTTCTTGTCGCGCAGCTCACGCGCCACGGGCCCGAAGATACGGGTCCCGCGAGGGTTGCCGTCGTTGTCGATCAGCACGGCCGCGTTCTGGTCGAAGCGGATGTAGCTGCCGTCCTTGCGGCGGATCTCCTTGGCGGTGCGAACCACCACGCAGCGCACGACGTCGCCCTTCTTGACGTTTCCGCCAGGGGTCGCCTCCTGCACGGCGGCGATGAACACGTCGCCGATGCCGGCATAGCGGCGCTTGGAGCCACCGAGGACCTTGATGCACTTCACCTTTTTGGCGCCGGAGTTGTCGGCGACGGTGAGCATGGTCTCTTGCTGGATCATGGATTCCTCCGAGTGTTGGATCTAGGGTTCCGAGAGGTGCGACCGGACGAGCCTTGCGCACATCGGAGCCCGAGGCGCGAGAAGCGCCCTACTTGGCCTTCTCGACGATCTCGACGAGGCGCCAACGCTTGGTGGCGGACAGAGGACGAGTCTCCATGACCTTCACCAGGTCGCCGAGGCCGCACTCGTTGTTCTCGTCATGAGCGTGGAGCTTCTTCGTGACGTTCATCATCTTGCCGTACTTGGGGTGCGCCTTGCGCTCGGTGATGCTGACCACGATCGTCTTGTCGCCCGAAATGGACGTCACAACGCCGGTGCGCACCTTGCGCGAGTTGCGGGAATCGCTCATTTTCTTCTCTCCCTCGCGACTAGTTCGCCTTGGCGGCCGCGATCTCGCGAGCGCGGATCTCGGTCTGAATGCGGGCGATGTCCTTCTTCACGGTCTTCACGCGGGCCGTGTTGTCGAGCTGGCTGGTCGCCATCTGGAAGCGGAGGTTGAACAGCTCGGCGCGGTTCTCCTCGAGCTTCTTGGCGAGCTCGGCGTCGCTCAACTCGCGAATCTCTTTGGGCTTCATAGGGTCTATTCCTCCCCGTCCTGGTCGGCGCGGGAAACGATCTTGGTCCGGATGGGCAGCTTGTGCTGCGCGAGGCGCAGGGCCTCCTTGGCGACCTCTTCGCTCACGCCGTCGATCTCGAACATGATGCGGCCCGGCTTGACGACGGCCACCCACTCCTCGGGGTTGCCCTTACCGGAGCCCATGCGGGTCTCGGCCGGCTTCTTGGTGATCGGCTTGTCCGGGAAGATGGTGATCCAGACCTTGCCGCCACGCTTCATGTAACGGGTCATGGCGATACGGGCGGCCTCGATCTGGCGGTTGGTGATCCAGTGGGCCTCCTCGGCGCGGATGCCATAGGAGCCGAAGCTGAGCTTGGTGCCGCCCTTGGCCTGGCCCTTCATGGAACCGCGCTGGACCTTGCGGTGCAGGACGCGCTTAGGTGCGAGCATTAGTTGCCCCTCCTCTCATTGCGGCGACGGGGGCGGCTGGTGCCCTCGAGCGCGGGGTTGGGGGCGGGCTGGCCGGGGAGCTTCTCGCCCAGGTAGATCCAGGTCTTCACGCCGCAGGCGCCCATGATGGTGCGCGCGGTGGCCTCGGCGAAGTCGATCTTCGCGCGGAGGGTCTGCAGGGGCACGCGACCCTCGCGGTACCACTCGCGACGGCCCATCTCAGCACCGCCCAGACGGCCGGAGCACTGGATACGGATGCCCTTGGCGCCGGACTTGGAGGCGGACTGCACGGCCTTGCGCATGGCGCGGCGGAAGGCGATGCGCTGCTCGAGCTGCTCCGCGATGGACTGGGAGACGAGCGACGCGTCCAGCTCGGGGCGCTTGATCTCCACCACGTCCACGGAGACCTCGCCCTTGCCGACGCCGGCGATCTTCTCGAGCTGCTTGCGGAGGGCGTCGATCTCGGAGCCCTTCTTGCCGATGACGATGCCGGGGCGCGCGGTGTAGATGATGACCTTCACCTTGTTGCCGGCACGCTCGATCTCGACGCGGGAGAGCGCAGCGCGGGCCAGCTTCTTCTCGAGGAAGCGGCGGATCTCAATGTCGTTGCCGACGTTGGCGGCGTAGTCCTTGTCGGCGTACCAGCGGGAGCGCCAGTTCTCGGTGGTGCCGAGGCGGAAGCCGGTCGGAGAGACTTTGTGGCCCATTCGCTTACGCCTCCTTTCGGGGAGCGACGGTGATCGTGATGTGGCTCGTGCGCTTGTTGATGCGAGAGGCGCTGCCCTTGGCGCGCGGGCGGATGCGCTTCATCGTGGGGCCCTCGTCGACGTAGGTCTCCACAACGACCAGGTCGTCCGGGCGGAAGCCCTTGTTCTGGTACGCGTTGGACACCGCGGACTTGAGGACCTTCTCCACGTCCACGGCCACGGCGCGGCTGGAGAACTGCAGGATCTCGAAGGCCTGCTGCACGGTCTTGTTGCGGATCTGGTCAACCACGAGGCGCGCCTTGCGGGGCGCGACGCGGACGTACTTCGCCGTCGCGCGGACGTGGTTGGGGTTGGTCAGGGTCTTAGCCATTAGTGGTTACGCTCCTTCCGGTTAAGCCTTGTGACCGCGGAAGGTGCGCGTCGGGGCAAACTCGCCCAGCTTGTGACCCACCATGGATTCAGTGATGTACACGGGGACGTGCTTGCGGCCGTCGTGAACGGCGATGGTGTGACCCACCATGTCCGGGAAGATGGTGGACGCGCGGCTCCAGGTCTTGATGACTTCCTTGGTGCCGGCCTCGTTCTGAGCGATCACGCGCTGAAGGAGGCGTGTCTCCACGAACGGGCCCTTTTTGAGGCTACGGCTCATTAGTGATGCTCCTACTTCTCGTGGTCGCTACTTGGTCTTGCGACGACGGATGATCAGGCGGTTGCTCTGCTTCTTCGGGTCACGCGTCTTGGCACCCTTGGAAGGCTTGCCCCACGGAGACAGGGACGGACGGCCGGAGGTGTGGTTCTTGCCCTCGCCGCCGCCGTGCGGGTGGTCGACCGGGTTCATGACGGTGCCGCGGACGGTCGGGCGCACGTTCATCTTGCGGTGACGGCCGGCCTTGCCGATCACGATGTTGTTGTGCTCGGCGTTGCCCACCTCGCCGATGGTGGCGCGGCAGGTGAGGAGCACGCGGCGCATCTCGGAGGACGGCATGCGGAGGATGGCGTACTTGCCCTCCTTGCCCATCAGCTGCACCGAGGTGCCGGCGGAACGGGCGATAGCGGCGCCCTGGCCCGGCTGGAACTCGATGGCGTGGATGAGCGTGCCCACGGGGATGTTGGCGAGCGGCAGGGCGTTGCCCGGCTTGATGTCCGCGTCCGCGCCGGAGACCACGTGGTCGCCCACGTTGAGGCCCTTGGGGGCGAGGATGTAGGCCTTGGTGCCGTCGGCATAGTGGAGCAGCGCGATGCGGGCGGAGCGGTTGGGGTCGTACTCGATGGTCGCGACCTTGGCGTCCACGCCGTCCTTGTTGCGCTTGAAGTCGATCTTGCGGTACCGACGCTTCACGCCGCCGCCCTGGTGACGGGTGGTGATGCGGCCCTTGTTGTTACGGCCGGCCTTCTTGGGCAGAGGCTCCAGCAGGGACTTCTCGGGCGTGGTGCACGTGATTTCCGAGAAGTCGGAGACGGTCTGCCAACGACGGCCAGGGCTCGTCGGCTTGAGTCGTTTAACTCCCATTGCGGTGTTCCCTTTCAATCATTCCGTTGGCCTGGGCGCCCAAAGGGGTGGGCACCCAAACACCGGACTACCACGGTACCGCGCGTATCCCTCACTCGCACGGCACCGGGCACGCCCGGAATCCTCCGGACGTGCCGCATTGGACAGGCTACTCGGCCACCTGAGACCCGAAGATCTCGATGGTGTCGCCCTCGGCGAGGGTGACGATGGCCTTCTTCCACTTCTTGGTCTTACCGGCGACGTAGCGGACGCGCTTCGTCTTGGGCTTGACCCAGAGGGTGTTGACCTTGACGACGTGGACGTCGAAGAGCTTCTCGACGGCGTCGGCGATCTCGATCTTGTTGGCCGTGGGCGCCACCTCGAAGGTGTACTTGTTGAGGCCCATCTGGTCGAACGAGCGCTCGGAGACGACCGGGCGGATGATCACGTTGTAGACGGAGTTCATTTATGCGAGCACCCCCTCAAGATACTTCGCGGTCTCCTCGGTCAGCAGCAGGGCGCTGTTGTCGATGAGGTTGTGGGCGTTCGCGCCGAAGGTGTCGACGATGCGGACGTTCGGCAGGTTGCGGAACGACAGGTAGGCGTTCACGGCGTCCTCGGGAAGGACGACGGTCACGCGCTTGCCCTCGAGGCCGAGCGCCTCGAGGATGGCCTTGGCCTGCTTGGTCTTGGGCGCCTCGAAGTCGAGGTTGTCCACCACGAAGAGCTCGCCGTCGGCCAGCTTGCCGGACAGCACGGAGCGCATGGCGAGCTTGACCTCTTTGTTGTTCGAGCGCTTGATGTGCTTGTGGGGGGTGGGGCCGAAGACGACGCCGCCGCCCTTCCACTGGGCAGCGCGGATGGAGCCCTGGCGGGCACGGCCGGTGCCCTTCTGGCGCCACGGCTTCTTGCCGCCGCCGGACACGTCCGAGCGGCCCTTGGTGGAGTGGGTGCCGGCGCGCAGGGACGACAGGTAGTTCACGACCACCTGGTGCGTCACGTTGATGTTCGGCTCGATGCCGAACACGCGGGAGTCGAGCTCGACGGTCTTGACCGTCTGGCCCTCCGCGTTCTTGACGTCGATGTTAGACATCTGGAATCTCCTTCAAAGCCTAATGAGGTGACTGGTGATGAGGCCCCGTTAGGCCTTGCGAACCTCGACGAGACCGTTCTTGCCACCCGGCACGGCGCCCTTGACGAGCAGGAGGTTCTGCTCGGGATCAATGCGGACCACCTTGAGGTTCTTGACGGTCACGCGCTCGTCGCCCATGTGGCCGGCCATGTGCAGGCCCTTGCGGACGCGGGAGGGATAGGCGCACTGGCCGATGGAGCCCGGCTTGCGCTGGTTGCGGGAGCCGTGGGTCATCGGGCCGCACGCGAAGTTCCAACGACGGATGGTGCCCTGGAAGCCCTTGCCCTTGGAGGTGCCGGAGACGTCGACGGCCTCGGTGCCCTCGAAGTCGGCGATGGAGACGACCTCGCCGGTGTGGTGCTCGGACGGGTCGTCCACGCGCACCTCGCGCAGGTAGCGCATCGGCTCGACGCCGGCCTTGGCGAAGTGACCAGCCATAGGCTTGTTGACCTTCTTGGCCTTGATGTCGCCGAAGCCGATCTGAACGGCGTTGTAGCCGTCAGTGGCCTCGGACTTGACCTGCGACACCACGCAGGGGCCGGCCAGGATGACCGTGACGGGCACGACGTTGTCGTCCTCGTCCCAAACCTGGGTCATCCCGAGCTTGCGGCCAAGGATCATGTTGACCATGCTCTGTCCTTACCTTCGGTGGTCTTGGGACCTCACCGGCCGCACCCCGCGACCGACCCCAGCGGACCACATCCTTTGGGATTCTGCAGCCAGAGTGGGATACGCCCGGAACCGTGGTATGGCAATGGGCATAGCTCACCCCAACATGCAGCCCGTCTAGTATAGGGAGTTGGCCGGCTTTTCATAGATTCAGCGCAAAAGTCGCTGGTGAGCTGGGGCACGACAGCACGAGGTGCTGGTCGTTCTGCAGGTTTGACCGGCATCGTGCGTCCGATGTGCAGAGCCGAGCCCTCGTTCGGTGGTTTTCGCGACGATCCCACCGAGCCGGGCCACTTGGTTCTGTAGGTCACGCCGACGCTGCGGTGGCCTCCTCGAGCAGGTCGCCCTTGTCGGGCTTGTCGGCCAGGTCGCCGAGCAACACGCCGTCGCCATGGCGCGCCAGGGCCAGCGAGCCTGTCATGAGCGCGCTCATCAGCGTGATGTAGCCAAAGAGCACGGCCGGAGCCACGTCCATCACGACGCCAGAGAGAATCGGCGTCACCATCTGCGCGGCCATCGAGACCGTGTAGTAGTAGCCGGAGTAGCGGCCCACAGAGCCGGAGTCGCACAGCTCGAGGAGCATCGGGTACACGCAGAGGTCGAACGCGCCGAGACCCACGCCCATCAGCAGGAACACGCCATACAGCGCGGGCGAGAAACCCGGGGTCAGCCACACGATGAGCGGGCACACCACCATGATGGCGCCGGCGATCAGGCCGGTCTTCTTGCGGCCGACCTTGAGCGACAGGTTGGCCATCGGCACGTACGTGAAGAGCGCGCCGAGGATCACGGTCATGTTGATGATCGCGAAAGAGCCGCCATCCATGCCAAAGAATGCGTCGGCGTAGCGGGACACATTGGTGGTCATGGCGTTGTAGCTCATGTAGTAGAAGAACGTCGCGCCGAGGATCATCACGATGGACCAGAGCTTGGAGCGGTCGGTGATGCGACGCGTGCCGCCGGCCTCCGGGGAGTCGTCGCGCTCGATATCGTCCTCGTCGATGCCGAACTCCAGGCTCTGCTCGTGCATCTTCTCGACGAGTGCCGGCTCGCGCACCTTCCAGGCGAACACGAGGGTGCCGAGCGCGATGAGGGCCGCTTGCATGAGGAAGAGCGGCACATAGTCGGGGTGGGTGCCCGAGGGCACCATCACAGCAATGGCCACGAGCATGATGCCGGTGCCCGCGTAGCCGACGATCTTCTGGATGGAGTCGGCCTTCGAGCGCAGCGGGCGCGGCGTGATGTCGGCCACGACGGCGAGCGTCATCGTGCGGTACATGCAGATGGCAAAGAGCGTGAGCAGGATCATCGCGATGAGGAGGGGCAGGCTCTCGGCCTTGTCAGCGAACGCAATGAGCGGCACGGCCACCACGGCGAGCGCCGAGCCGAGCAGGATGAACGGCGTGCGGCGGCCGAGCCGGCTGGCGCAACGATCCGAGAGAACGCCGAAGAACGGAAGCAGGAACAGGCCAAAGAGGTTGTCGAGCGCCATGATCGCGCCGGTGACGGAGTTGTCGAGGCCAAAGGTGTTGGTGAGGATCTTTGGCACGATGCCGTCGTAGACCTGCCAGAAGCTGATCATGCCCATGAACGGCAGGGACGCCAGAGCGACGACGCGGTAGTCGAGCCTCGCGGTGGAGCGGGTGGTTGCCAAAACAGCCTCCTTGGTCGCGGTTGCGACGAGCCACTATGACGGTTCACAAAGGCAACCGTCAATGCGTCTCGAAGAGAAGCCCGTGGCCCTGGACAAGTGGGATATCAAACGAACAACCGTGGACGCTTCGGTCAAAGCCATTTGTCCACGCTCTCGCGTGGTGGAGCGTGGACGTTTCGCTTTGACCGAAGCGTCCGGAGGAGCGAGGAGCCTGGGCTCGACGGGCGCCGGCTCGTCTCACAGCTGGTCGAGGTTGCGCAGGAACGCGACGTAGAACTCTAGCCCGCGCTTGTAGACGTCCACGCCGATGCGCTCGTTTGCGCCATGTATCAGGCCTCGCGCCTCGCCCGAGAGGAGGAAGCCGCCGAAGCGGTACACACGCGGGCAGATGGCCGAGAACTCCGTGGAGTCGCTGCAGGAGTTTTGGATGTAGGCCGTGAAGCCGGCCTCGGGATAGACCCCGGACACGCACCGGTGCAGGTACTCGAACGCGGGGTCGTCTTCGAAGGGGCTGATCGGCGCCGGCTCGTGGAAGCCAGCCTGCTCGTTGATCTTGACCCTCACGTGATCCGGCGAGAGGCCGGATGCCCCACACTCTGCGACCGCTGCGTCGCGAATGCGCTGCACGGCGTCCGCGATGGTCTCGAACGGCGCCACGCGCACGTTGAAATTGGCCTTGGCCACGGGAGGCAGCACATTGTGGGCCGGCGAGCCCTCGAGCATGGTGAGCGCATAGGTGGTGCGCACCATCGCGCCCGTCTCGGGCCCGTTGCTCAGCACGTGAGCCACCAAGTGACGCGTGAGCCACAGGTTCGTAAAGACGGCCTTCATGACCCCGCCGGCGCGAGCCGCGAGCTCGGTCATCGTGGCGTCCACGGCCGGGATGAAGCGCGGCGCGGGAGGGTTGCTCAGCACGCGGTCGCACACCCGGACGAGCAACGCCGTCGCGTCGTTTGTCGACGGTGTGCTGGCGTGGCCACCATCCGCAAGGGCCGTGACGGTCACGTCCACGTGACCCTTCTCGGAGACGCCCACCATCGCGACGGGCTCCTCGACACCGAGCGGGCAGTCCCCCGCCACCGCGCCGCCCTCGTCAAGCACCAGGTACGGCCTGACGCCCCGCTCGGCAAGCCACGCCACCGCATCGGCGCAGGTGGGGGCCGTGACCTCCTCGCCGTTTGACGAGAAGAACCAGACGTCGCGCGGCGGGACATAGCCCTGGCCGAGCAGGTGCTCGGCGGCCTCGAAGAAGTCGCCAACGATGCACTTCGTGTCGAGCGACCCGCGTGACCAGATTTCACCGTCGACGATCTCGGCACCGAACGGGTCGCGCTCCCAGTCCTGACCCTCCACTGGCACCACGTCGTGGTGCGCCATCATCACAACCGGGTCGAGAGACGCGTCCTTCCCCGGCCAGCGCAGCAGGACGCCGAGCTCGTCGATGTAGGTAAGCTTACAGGCCGCGAACACCTGCGGGTAGAGGCGCTGGAGGGTCGGCACCCAGGCGTCAAAGGCCGCGCGGTCCACGTCGGCTGGGTCGGGACGCGAGACGGTGGGAACGCGGAGCAGCTCTTGGAAGCGCGCGACGACGTCATCACCCGCGTGATAGCCGCCAGCGTCGAGCGGTGCACCGTGGGCTCGCGACGGCTTGAGCTTGACCGTGTTGACCGCGCACACACCCGCCAGCGCGCCGAGCGCGATCCCTGCTCCCGAAGCGAAGGCCTTCGCCACTTTGCTCATGCTGCCCCCCATCTGAAAGTTCGCTGGCTTTCGATACTAGGGGATCCGGACAGCGCCTTGTCAGTGCCGAGCGACTGGTAGCCGACCGGCAACACCTCAGCCAGCAGCACGCCCGAGTTCCTTCGAGCACTGATACCGAGAACTAGCTCCCGCGCGATGCGCCAATCTCGGGATCACGCCAGCAATCATCTTCGCCATATGAGACGCAAGACACCACGAAGTGTACGATTGCCGGACTTTGTGGGAGTCAAAACACTGGGAAGCGTGGCCAATCCGACCCTGTGATTCCATACTTGATTCCGAGTTGAGCCTCTCGCGCGAAGCGCCTAGGTCGGGATCAGCAGTCAT
The DNA here is from genome assembly GCF_030067705.1 of Kribbibacterium absianum. Classification (GTDB taxonomy): domain Bacteria; phylum Actinomycetota; class Coriobacteriia; order Coriobacteriales; family Atopobiaceae; genus Kribbibacterium; species Kribbibacterium absianum. The sequence continues at coordinate 91,711 of NZ_JASJEX010000003.1, read as the reverse complement.
ATTATCTCCGTCCGACGCACGCTCTCGCCTGCACTTCGACGAGCGGCGCGCCTCCCCTTCGCGCCATCGGCCGGGACACTGCCGAAACGTCGGGCGCCCCGGTCAAGGCGCAATGTCCAACCGTGGACAAATGGCTCTCTCCCAAGCGTCCAGACGTGGACAAATGGCTCTCTCCCAAGCGTCCACGAAGAAGGCGCCCCGGGCCAGTGCCCGGGACGCCTGTCAGTACACGTTGCAGCCTGTCGGCGCATCGCCGCGTGCTGGAACTTAGAGCTTGATCTCGATGTCGACGCCGGCCGGCAGGTCGAGACGCATCAGCGAGTCGACGGTGGTCGGGGTGGGCTCGAGGATATCGATGAGGCGCTTGTGCGTCTTCATCTCGAACTGCTCGCGGGAGTCCTTGTCCTTGTGCGGCGAGCGGATCACGCAGTACAGGTGACGCTCGGTGGGCAGAGGGATCGGGCCGGACACGCGGGCGCCGGTCTTCTGGGCGGTCTCGACGATCTGCTTCGAGGACTGGTCGACGATCTCGTGGTCGAAGCCCTTCAGGCGGATCCTGATCTTGTTGCTGGGCACTTTGAATACCTCCATCGGTGTGCGGGGCTTAACCGCGGTCTCGTTTAGGCGTTGCCGCCGGCCTTGCTGACGATCTCATCGGCGACGTTCTTGGGCACCGGCTCGTACTCGGCGAACTGCATCGTGTAGCTCGCGCGGCCCTGCGTCTGCGAACGCAGGTCGGTGGCGTAGCCGAACATCTCGCCCAGGGGCACCTTGGACTTGATGACCTTGGTGTTGCGGCGGTCTTCCATGCCCTCGATCTTGCCGCGACGGCTGGACAGGTTGCCCATGACGTCGCCCATGTACTGCTCGGGGGTCTCCACCTCGACGTCCTCGATCGGCTCGAGCAGGACCGGGTTGGAGCGGCGCAGGGCCTCCTTGATGGCCATGGAGCCGGCGATCTTGAAGGCGGCCTCGGAGGAGTCGACCTCGTGGTAGGAGCCGTCGGTGAGGGTCACCTTGACGTCCACGACCGGGTAGCCGGCGACGACACCGGACTGCAGCGCCTCCTGGATGCCCTTGTCGATGGACGGGATGTACTCCTTGGGCACCACGCCGCCCACGATGGCATTGACGAACTCATAGCCAGCGCCCGGCTCGTTGGGCTCGAGGTCGATGACCGCGTGGCCGTACTGGCCGCGACCACCGGACTGGCGGACGAACTTGCCCTCGACGTGGCTCACCGGCTTGCCCGCCGTCTCGCGGTAGGCGACCTGCGGCTTGCCCACGTTGCAGTCCACCTTGAACTCGCGGCGCAGGCGGTCGACGATGATCTCCAGGTGCAGCTCGCCCATGCCGGCGATGATGGTCTGGCCGGTCTCGTGGTCGGTGTGGACCTGGAAGGTCGGGTCCTCCTCGGCCAGCTTGGCGAGGGCCACGGACATCTTGTCCTGCTCGGCCTTGGTCTTGGGCTCCACGGCGACGTCGATGACGGGGTCCGGGAATTCGATGGACTCGAGGATGATCGGGTGCGCCTGGTCGCAGAGCGTGTCGCCGGTGGTCGTGTTCTTGAGGCCCACGACGGCGACGATGTCGGCGGTGGAGCAGGACTCACGGTCGATGCGCTGGTTGGCGTTCATCTCGAGGATGCGGCCGAAACGCTCGCGGTCCTGCTTGGCGGAGTTGTAGACGTAGCTGCCGGCGTCCGCGGTACCGGAGTAGACGCGGATGTAGGTGAGCTTGCCGACGAACGGGTCGGTCATGATCTTGAACGCCAGCGCGGAGAACGGCGCGTCATTGGAAGCGTCGCGGGTCTCCACCTCACCGGTCTTGGGGTTGACGCCCTCGACGGGCGGGATGTCGAGCGGGCTCGGGAGGTAGTCCACCACGGCGTCGAGCAGCTCCTGGATGCCCTTGTTCTTGTAGGCGGAGCCCACGAACACCGGGTTCATCTCGTTGGCGAGGGTCGCCGCACGGATGGCGCCCTTGAGCACGTCAACGGGGATCTCCTCCTCCTCGAGGACGAGCTCCATCAGCTCGTCGGAGAAGTCGGCCGCAGCGTCGACCAGCTCGGTGCGCTTCTCCTCGGCAAGCTCCTTGAACTCGTCGGGGATCTCGTCCAGCGGCTCGGGATAGATCATGCCCTTGGCGTCTTCCTTGAAGTCCCAAGCGGTCATGGTCACGAGGTCGATGAGGCCCCAGAAGTTGTCCTCGGCGCCCATCGGGATCTGAGCCGCGACGGCGGGGGCCATCAGGCGGTCCTTCATGGTCTCGATGGCGTTGAAGAAGTCGGCGCCCACGCGGTCGTACTTGTTGATGAAGGCGATGCGGGGGACGTTGTAGTTGGAGGCCTGACGCCACACGGTCTCGGACTGCGGCTGCACGCCGGCGACGGCGTCGAACACGGCCACAGAACCGTCGAGCACGCGCAGGGAGCGCTCCACCTCGGAGGTGAAGTCCACGTGGCCCGGGGTGTCGATGATCTGAATCGTGTACTCCTGGTCGCCGACCTTCCAGAAGCAGGTGGTGGCGGCGGAGGTGATGGTCACGCCGCGCTCCTGCTCCTGGACCATCCAGTCCATGGTAGCGGCGCCGTCGTGCACCTCGCCGATCTTGTGGGTCTTGCCGGTGTAATAGAGGATGCGCTCAGTCGTGGTGGTCTTACCGGCATCGATGTGGGCCATGATGCCGATGTTGCGCATGTGCTTGAGCGAGTACTTGCTCTTTGCCATAGAAAGGGTCTCCTACCTGCGGTCTTACCAGCGATAGTGCGAGAAGGCGCGGTTGGCCTCGGCCATCTTGAAGACGTCCTCGCGCTTCTTCACGGAAGCGCCGACGCCGTTGGAGGCATCGATGATCTCGTTGGCGAGACGATCGGCCATCGTCTTCTCCTTGCGGGCGCGGGAGAAGTTCACGATCCAGCGGATGGCGAGCGTGGTGGAGCGACGGGAGTTGACCTCCATCGGCACCTGGTAGGTGGCACCGCCCACGCGCTTGGGCTTGACCTCGAGGGTCGGGCGCACGTTGTCCATGGCCTTCTTGAAGACGGCCAGCGGGTCCTGGCCGGTCTTCTCGGCGACCTGGTCGAACGCGGTGTACACGATGCGCTCGGCGACGGACTTCTTGCCGTCCAGGAGCACCTTGTTGATGAGCTGGGTCACGAGCCGGTTGTTGTAGACGGCGTCCGGCTGGACCTCACGACGAGTAGCTGCGGCACGACGCGGCATGTTGTCTCCTCTAGTTCGAGATACAGGTCAGATGGTTAGGAGCGCTTGGCGCCGTAGCGCGAGCGGGCCTGCTTGCGGTTCTGCACGGCAGCGCAGTCGTAGGCACCGCGGATAATCTTGTAACGCACACCAGGGAGGTCGCGGACGCGGCCGCCGCGGATCAGGACGATGGAGTGCTCCTGCAGGTTGTGGCCCTCGCCCGGGATATAGGCGGTGACCTCGATGCCGTTCACCAGGCGCACACGGGCGACCTTACGAAGGGCGGAATTCGGCTTCTTCGGGGTGGTGGTGAACACGCGGGTGCACACGCCGCGCTTCTGGGGGTTGGCCTGCAGTGCCGGGTTCTTGGACTTGGCCTTGGTGGTCTTGCGGCCCTGGCGGACCAGCTGGTTGATGGTAGGCAAGCTTCTTCCTTTCGTACCTTCACCTGTGCGCTAAATCTGACCAATAAGAAGGCGACGCAGCACGACATCGCCCCGAATGGGCGCGATGTCGTAAGTTACGCTGCAGATAGCTCGCTGTCAAAAGTCCACGCATCCGGGTGTATCCTAATCCACGGGGGGACCACGCTGATTTCTGCCGACTTCGGCGACGCGCGAGACACAAAAACGGGCGCCCCGAAGGACGCCCGCCTCTCGCAGCTCTCTCCCCCGCTCAGTGCTGGTCGGAATGCTGCTCGTGCTCGCTCGTGCGCACCATGCGAGGACGACCACGCTTCTTCGGGCGCAACGCCGCCGCGCCGCCGTCACGATACGCGGCGCACCAGCGGAAGAACGCGCTCTTGCTGGCGACGCCGTGGGAGAGCATGGCGTCCGACGCCGTCATGCCACGATCCAAGTGATCCTCGACGGCTTTGAGCTTCGTCTCGTACGTGTACGAGTTCCTCTGAGCTCCGGTCTGCATTGATCCCACCTCAACTGATCTTGAGCGGCTGAGCCTCAAGGGGGCGTAGGAGCCCCAGGTCGGAAAGGCTTTCGAGCCGCGTCATCCGTGACGCTCGTGACCCCTACGTACCCGACCTCAAGGGACAGCTATCGACCAGACCGGATACGTGAAGTCCTAACGCGAAGCCAACACAAACGGGAACCCGATTCTGAAGTGATCGGGTTCCCGCTGGTAAAGGCTTGTTTCAAGTGCTTGAATCGAAGGACGGTCTCTTAAATCCCTCTATCAATGTTTATTCGCCGAGCAGATCCTCCTGGTGGGCCACCTGCGTCAGCAGGTCGTCCAGCGAGGTGAAGTCCTCGTTGATGACGTTGGCCGCGAGATGGTCCGTCGATGAGGAGCCACCGATCAGCTCGTCGTCGAAGCTCCGGTGCGTGGCCGGCGCCGCAGTGCCGAGCATCACGTTGTCCGCGTCCGGCGAGAACACCATGTTGAGCAGCTGCGACAGGTCGTCGGCGTCCGCCGCGTCGTCGTCGTCCGCCTCGAGGATGTAGAGCAGGCCCTTCTCCTCCAGGCCGTCGCGGAGCTCCTCGATGGCCTTGGCGCCGATGCCGTCGATGCGGAGCAGGTCCTCCTCGGTCTTGCCGATGAGGTCGCCCACCGTCTCGATGCCCACCTCGGAGAACTTGTTGGTCCAGCGCTGCGACACGCCGAGGTCGTCGAACAGGTAGAGCTTCGCGTCCTCGCTCGAGAGCGTGCGGCCGTTCTTGGAGTAGCCGCTGTAGGACTCGTCGCCGATCCAGTCCATCTCCTGCGGCAGCTGCTCCTCGAGCTCCTGGAGCTCGACGGGCGCCCACTCGGGCAGCGACTTCGCGAGCGGCGAGGTCGGGCCCTCGATGGGCTGGCCATGGTAGGTGAGCTGCACGTCGCGGTAGGCCTTGAGGCCGGTGCCGGCCGGGATCATGCGGCCCGCGATGACGTTGGACTTGAGGTCCATCATGTGGTCCACCTCGCCCTTGATGGCGGCCTCGGTGAGGACGCCCGCAGTGCGGATGAACGACGCGCTGGACAGCCAGGAGTCGACGGAGCTGGCCACCTTGAGGGTGCCGAGGATGGTGGGCTCCGCCTCGGGCGGGGTGCCCCCGGCCAGGTCAATCTTCTGCACGGTGTCCGCGAACTCGTAGCGGTCCACGTACTGGCCGAGCAGGTAGCGGGAGTCGCCGGGGTTGGTCACCTGGACGCGGCGGAGCATCTGGCGGGCGATGACCTCGATGTGCTTGTCGTTCAGGTCGACGCCCTGGCTCGTGTAGACGTCCTTCACGGACTTCACGAAGGTGTGCATCGTGGACTCGATGTCCGTGAGCTTGCGCAGGTTGCGGAAGTTCACGAAGCCCTTGGTGATCTGGTCGCCGGCGCGCACCTCGACGCCGTCCTCGATGCCCGGCATGAAGCGCACGGACGCGGGGACGTTCTTGGTGTCGAGCACGCGGCTCGGATCCTCGGGGTCGACGATGGTGAGCACGTACTCGTTCTGCACCGGCTCGATGTGCAGCACGCCGGAGTACGGGGCCAGGTCGGCCTCGCGGCCGAGGATCTTCTCGTTCACGTTGCCCACGACGTCGAACATGCGGCCGACGGTCGGCAGGCCCTGCGTGATGTCCTCGGCGCCGGCGACGCCGCCGGAGTGAATGGTGCGCATCGTCAGCTGCGTGCCCGGCTCGCCGATGGACTGTGCGGCGATGATGCCCACGGCGGTGCCGATGTTGACCGGGCGGCTCGTGGAGAGGTCCCAGCCGTAGCACTTCTGGCAGACGCCGTACTTGGATCGGCAGGTGAGCAGCGCGCGCAGCTCCACCTTGCGGATACCGGCGTCCACGAGGCGCCGGATCGTCTCGTTGGAGTCGATGTACTCGTCCTCGTTGAGGAGGATCTCGCCGGTCTGCGGGTGCACCACCGGGTGCATCACGCAGCGGCCGATGAGGTCGCTGTTGAGGGTCGTGGAGCCCGGCAGCAGCAGGTCGTAGGTCACGCCCTCCTGGGTGCCGCAGTCGGCCTCGCGGACGATGACGTCCTGGGCCACGTCGACGAGGCGGCGGGTCAGGTAGCCGGAGTCCGAGGTGTGGGACGAGGTGTCGACGAGGCCCTTGCGGGCGCCGTAGGTGGAGATGAAGTACTCGAGCGGCCGCAGGCCCTCGCGGAAGTTGGCGCGAATGGGCAGGTCGATCGTGTCACCGGACATGTCGGCCATCAGGCCGCGCATGCCGGCTAGCTGGCGCAGCTGGGTCTTGGAACCACGGGCGCCGGAGTCGGCCATCATCCAAATGGGGTTGTCGTCCGAGAAGCCCTCGAGCATCTTGGAGCCCACCTCGTCGGTGCAGCGGGTCCAGGCGTCGACGACCTCGGTGTGGCGCTCGGCCTCGGAGAGGAAGCCCATCTCGTAGTTCTCGTTGATGGCGTCGACGGCGGCCTGGGCCTCGTCGATCAGGTGCTCCTTCTCCTCCGGGATGACGGCGTCCCACAGGGAGACGGTCAGACCCGCGCGGGTGGCGTAATGGAAGCCCGCGTACTTGATGGCGTCGAGGATGGGCTCCACGTCCGCCATCGGGTAGCGGTCGCAGCAGTCGTTCACGAGCCGGCTCATGTCGGAGCTGACCATCTTGTAGTTGATGAACGGATAGTCCGCGGGCAGGCACTGGCGGTTGAAGATGATGCGGCCGGCAGTGGTCTCGAGGCGCGCGGGGCCGTCGGTGACGTCGAGCTCGGTGGCCACGACGCGGGACTTGCCGTCGAGCTCCTCCTTGTTCATCACGCGGAACAGCTTGCGGCCGTCCTCGGTCACCACGTTGGCGTCATCGCCGTCGACGCGCACGATGACCTTGGCCTGCAGGTCGAGGTCGGCATGGGCGTCGTAGGCCGAGACCACGTCCTCGAAGCTCGCGTAGACGTGGCCCTCGCCGGCCGCGGCGTCCTTCGCGGTGGTGAGGTAGTAGACGCCGAAGACCATGTCCTGGGACGGCACGGTCAGCACCTTGCCGGAGGCCGGCGAGCGCAGGTTGTTGGAGGACAGCATCAGCACGCGGGCCTCGGTCTGCGCCTGCGTCGACAGGGGCACGTGCACCGACATCTGGTCGCCGTCGAAGTCCGCGTTGAAGGGCTTGCAGACGAGCGGGTGCAGGTGGATGGCCTTGCCCTCGACCAGGACCGGCTCAAAGGCCTGGATGGACAGGCGGTGCAGCGTCGGGGCGCGGTTGAGGAGCACGAGGCGGTCGTTGATGACCTCGTCGAGCACGTCCCACACGCCGGGGGCGAGACGGTCGATGGCTCGCTTGGCGCCCTTGATGTTCTCCACCTTGCCGAGCTCGACCAGACGGCGCATGACGAACGGCTTGAACAGCTCGAGCGCCATGGTCTTGGGCAGGCCGCACTGGTGCAGCTTGAGCTGCGGGTCGACCACGATGACGGAACGGCCGGAGTAGTCGACGCGCTTGCCGAGCAGGTTCTGACGGAAGCGGCCCTGCTTGCCCTTGAGGGACTCGGCGAGGGACTTGAGCGGGCGCCCGCCACGGCCGGTGACGGGACGGCCACGACGGCCGTTGTCGAACAGGGCGTCGACGGCCTCCTGCAGCATGCGCTTCTCGTTGTTGACGATGATCGCCGGGGCGTCGAGGTCGAGCAGGCGCTTGAGGCGGTTGTTGCGGTTGATCACGCGACGGTACAGGTCGTTCAGGTCGGAGGCCGCGAAACGGCCGCCGTCCAGCTGCACCATGGCGCGCAGGTCGGGCGGGATCACCGGGATCACGTCGAGGATCATGTTCGCCGGGTCGTTGCCCCCCTCGAGGAAGGCGTCAACCACCTCGAGGCGCTTGACGGCCTTCTCGCGCTTCTGCTTCTGGCCCTTGTCGTTCTCGATGATCTCGCGCAGCTCCTTGGAGGTGGCCTCCAGGTCGATGGCGCGGAGCAGGTCGCGAACGGCCTCGGCGCCCATGCCGCCGTCGAAGTACAGCGAGTAGTAGCGCTTCATCTCGCGGAAGAGCGCCTCGTCGGCGATGAGCTCGCGCTCCTCGAGGGACATGAACTTGTCGTAGGCGTCGGTGCGGAGCTGCTTCTCCTCGGCGTACTCCTCCTCGAGGTCGGCGATCTCCAGGCGGAGCTCCTCCTCGGTCATCGGCTCCTCGTCGGCGAACTCGTCGCCGCCGGCGGCTTGCTCGCGGAGACGGGCGATCTGGTCGTCGCGCTCGGCGTCGAGCTGCTCGAGGTCGGCGGCCAGCTCCTCCTTGAGGTCGGCCGCGTCGGCCTCGCGGGCCTCGGTGTCCACGTGCGTGATGATGTAACTCGCGAAGTAGAGCACCTTCTCGAGGTCCTTGGACTTGATGTCGAGGAGGCGGGCCAGAGGGAAGCTCGTCGGGCTCTTGAAGTACCAGATGTGCGAGACCGGCGCGGCCAGCTCGATGTGGCCCATGCGGTCGCGGCGCACCTTGGAGGTGGTCACCTCGACGCCGCAGCGCTCGCAGGTGATGCCCTTGAAGCGGATGCCCTTGTACTTGCCGCAGGAGCACTCCCAGTCCTTGGAGGGGCCGAAGATCTTCTCGCAGAAGAGGCCGTCCTTCTCAGGCTTGAGGGTGCGGTAGTTGATGGTCTCGGGCTTCTTGACCTCGCCGTGGGACCACTCGCGAATCTGCTCGGCGGAGGCCAGCGAGATCTTGATGGCGTCGAAACCCGGGGTGTCGAAATCTGCCACGGTTCGCTACTCCTTCACAGTGTCGATGCTGCCCACCAGGTCGTCGACCGCGGGCTCGGCGGCGAGGGGCGCGCCGATAAGGTCGTCGTTGGCGAAGGTGCCCACGACGTCCGCCTCGACGGACGTGGCCACCGGCTCCTCGACCTTCTTGTACGAGAGGGGCTCGATGTCGAGCGCCAGGGAGCGGATCTCCTTCACGAGCACGCGGAAGGCCTCCGGGATGCCCGGCTCGGGGACGTTCTCGCCCTTGACGATGGACTCGTAGGTCTTGACGCGGCCGTTGGTGTCGTCGGACTTGACGGTCAGGATCTCCTGCAGCACGTTGGCGGCGCCGTAGGCGTAGAGCGCCCAGACCTCCATCTCGCCGAAGCGCTGGCCGCCGAACTGCGCCTTGCCGCCCAGCGGCTGCTGGGTGATGAGGCTGTAGGGGCCGGTCGAGCGGGCGTGGATCTTGTCGTCGACCATGTGGCCGAGCTTGAGCACGTAGTTGGTGCCCACGGTGACCGGGTCGCGGAAGGGCTCGCCGGTGCGGCCGTCGTAGAGCGTGGCCTTGCCCATGGCGTTGAGCTGCGGGACGAAGACCTCGTCCATCTTGTCGCCGTACTGCTCCTTGGCCTTGTTGATGAGGTTGATGTTGGTGCGACGGATGCACTCGGCCACCTCGTCGCCGGTGGCGCCGTCAAAGACCGGCGTCGCGACGGGCATGGGGCCGGGCACGTAGTGGTCGGACTCGGCGGAGTCGATGTCCCAGCCGTTGGCGGCGCACCAGCCCAGGTGACACTCGAGCAGCTGGCCCACGTTCATACGGGACGGGACGCCGAGCGGGTCGAGCAGCACGTCGATGGGCGTGCCATCGGCCATGTAGGGCATGTCCTCCACCGGCAGCACGCGGCAGACGACGCCCTTGTTGCCGTGGCGGCCAGCGATCTTGTCGCCCTCCTGGATCTTGCGGCGCTGGGCCACGAAGACGCGCACCATCTCGTTGACTCCGGGCGGCAGGTCGTCGCCGGCCTCGCGGCTGAAGCGCACCACGTCGACGACGCGGCCATAGGCGCCGTGCGGCATCTTGAGGGAGGTGTCGCGCACGTCGTGGGCCTTCGCGCCGAAGATCGCGCGGAGCAGGCGCTCCTCGGCGGTCAGCGCGGTCTCGCCCTTGGGGGTCACCTTGCCGACGAGGATGTCGCCCGGGCCCACCTCGGCGCCGATGCGGATGATGCCGTCGTCGTCGAGGTCCGCGAGCATGTCCTCGGAGAGGTTCGGGATCTCGCGCGTGACCTCCTCGGGGCCGAGCTTGGTGTCGCGGGCGTCGATCTCGTGGCGGGAGATGTTGATCGAGGTGAGCAGGTCCTCCTGCACCACGCGCTCGGAGACGACGATGCCATCCTCGTAGTTGAAGCCCTCCCACGGCATGTAGGCCACGGTGAGGTTGGCGCCGAGCGCGAGCTCGGAGTGCTCCACGGAGGTGGAGTCGGCGAGCGGCTGGCCGGCCACTACCTCGTCGCCCGCATGGACGATCGGGCGATGGTTGATGCAGCTGCTCTGGTTGGAGCGCTCGTACTTGGGCAGGTCGTAACGCTGGAGGCCGTTCTCGCCGGCGTCCACGGTCACATGGCAGGCGTCGGCCTCGACCACGGTGCCGTCGAAGTCGGCGGTGATGAGCTCGCCGGAGTCGAGCGCGGCGCGGTACTCCATGCCGGTGCCCACAAGCGGCGCGGTGGGCCGGATCAGGGGCACGGCCTGACGCTGCATGTTGGCGCCCATGAGGGTGCGCTTCGCGTCGTCGTGCTCGAGGAACGGGATCAGCGTGGCCGCGACGGACAGCAGCTGGCGCGGCGAGACGTCCATGTAGTCGACCTCGGACACCGGGCACTCGGCGGGCGCGCCGAAGGTGCCGTCGTAGTCACGGGTGCGGGCGATGATGCGCTCGGCCTCGGTGACCGCGCCGGTCTGCGGGTCGATGTCGACGAAGCGGCCCGTCTTCTGGTCCACCGGCTGGTCGGCCGGCGCGATGACGTGGTCCTCCTCCTCGTCGGCGGTCATCCAATCGATGATGTCGGTGACCTCGCCGTCCACCACGCGGCGGTACGGGGTCTCGATGAAGCCGTAGTCGTTCACGTGCGCGTAGAGGGCGAGCGTGCCGATCAGGCCGATGTTCGGGCCCTCCGGCGTCTCGAGCGGGCACATGCGCGCGTAGTGCGAGTTGTGGACGTCGCGGACGGCCGTCGGCACGTTGGTGCGGCGGCTCGAGCCGGACTTGTGGCCGGCAAGGCCACCGGGGCCGAGGGCGGACAGGCGCCGCTTGTGGGTGAGGCCGGAGAGCGGGTTGGCCTGGTCCATGAACTGGGACAGCTGGGAGGAGCCGAAGAACTCCTTGATGGCCGCCACGATCGGGCGGATGTTGATCAGGGACTGCGGCGTGATGTCGTCCGGGTCCTGGGAGGCCATGCGCTCGCGGATCACGCGCTCCATGCGGCTCATGCCGATGCGGAACTGGTTCGCGACGAGCTCGCCGACGGTGCGCACGCGGCGGTTGCCGAAGTGGTCGATGTCGTCGACCTTCTTGGAGGAGTCACCCTCGTGGAGCGCAAGCAGGTACTGCAGCGCGGCCACGATGTCCTCGGGCGTCAGCACGGTGACGTCGGCCGGCACGTCGATGCCGAGCTTCTTGTCGATCTTGTAGCGGCCCACCTTGGCCAGGTCGTAGCGTTGGGGGTTGAGGTAGAGGCCGTCGACCAGGGAGCGCGCCGCGTCCACCGTGGGCGGCTCGCCCGGGCGCTGGCGCTTGTAGATCTCGATGAGCGCCTCGTCGCGGGTGCGGGCGGTGTCGGAGAGCAGCGTGTCCTTGACGACGTCGGAGTCGCCGAGCAGCGCGACGATCTCGTCGTCCGACTCGGCGATGCCGAGGGCGCGCAGCAGCAGCGTCGCGCTCTGGCGGCGCTTGCGGTCGATAGAGACCACGAGCTTGCCGCGCTTGTCCACCTCGAACTCGAGCCACGCGCCGCGGGCCGGGATGAACTGGACCTTCTGCACCTCGACGTTGGAGTCGAGCTCCTGGGAGAAGTACACGCCCGGCGAGCGCACGAGCTGCGACACGACGACGCGCTCGGTGCCGTTGATGATGAAGGTGCCGCGGTCGGTCATGAGCGGGAAGTCGCCCATGAACACCAGCTGCTCCTTGATCTCGCCGGTCTCCTTGTTGGTGAAGCGGACCTCGACGAGCAGCGGCGCCTGGTAGGTGATGTCCTTGGCGCGGCACTCGGCGATGGTGTGCTGCGGGTCGCCGAACTCATGGTTGCCGAAGGTCAGCTCCATGGTGCCGGCGTTGTTCTCGATGGGAGAGCTCTCGGCGAAGGCCTCCGCCAGGCCCTGGCCCATGAAGCGCTCGAACGACTCCTTTTGAACGGTGATGAGGTTGGGGAGCTCCATGGCGGGCGGGATCTTGCTGAAGTTCACGCGCCCCGTGGCGTCCACGGAAGGATTGGAAGAGTTTGCGGTACGCACCAGGCATTTCCTCCTTCAAAACGGCATACGGCGGCAATTGTCGCAAATTAGTAATCTAGCCAACGCACCAGGCGAGGTCAATGAACAGTATTGACTTTCGCAGGACGTTGGATAAACTATCTCGATTTGCGGCTCTGGCTGCGGTTTTCGTTTCTACTGCTGATCTTGGCTTTTGTGGTCCGTCTGTGGGCACGCCCGAGAGCCCCCCCCAACGACAAAAAGAGCCCCGCACGCAGCGCGCGGGGCTCTGAAACCTCTGGTGAGGCGGAAGCTACTTGATGGTGACGGCGGCGCCGGCCTTCTCAAGCTGCTCCTTGGCGGCCTCGGCCTCGTCCTTCTTGACACCCTCGAGGATGGGCTTCGGAGCGGACTCGACGAGCTCCTTGGCCTCCTTCAGGCCGAGCTTGGTGAGGGCGCGGACCTCCTTGATGACGGCGATCTTGTTGTCGCCGAAGCCGTCGAGCACGACGTCGAACTCGGTCTTCTCCTCGGCCTCCTCGGCAGGGGCAGCGCCCGGCATGGCGCCCATCATCACGGGGGCGGCGGCGGAGACGCCGAAGGTCTCCTCGAGGTCCTTCACGAGCTCGGAGAGCTCGAGGGCGGGCATGGCCTTGATGGCCTCAATGATCTCATCCTTGGTGACAGCCATTGCTGTGCTCCTTCTTTCGTGTCGGGGGACGTATTCGCCCCCGGGCTGGAAATGCTGGCGCGGCGATCCCGCGCCGGGATACCGCGTCTACGCGGCCTTCTGCTCGTTCTTCTGGTCCTCGATGGCGTGGAGCGCCGTGACGAGACCCTGGGCCGGGCCGTTGAGCACGCGGACGAACTGCGCGAGCGGGGCGGCCACAGCGGCGGCGAAGCGAGCGACGAGCTCTTCGCGGCTCGGGAGGTCGGCGATGGCGAGCGCCTGGTCGGCGTCGATGGCCTGGCCGTCAGAGATGCCGCCCTTGAACTCGATCTTGTTGAGCTCCTTGGACGTCAGCTTGATGACCTTGGCGGCCTCCACGGGGTCGACCTCGTAGAACACGCAAGCGGTCGTGCCCGCCAGGATGTGGTCCAGGTTGGGCATGTCCTTCTCGGCGAGCGCCAGCTTCACGATGTTGTTCTTGTAGACCTTCATGTGAGCCTGGGCGTCGGTGAGCTTGCGGCGGAGCGACTGGGCCTCCTTCACGGTGAGGCCGCGGTAGTCGATCACGAACAGGCCGTTGGAGTTGTCGAGGGACTCGAGCACCTCCTGGAGCATGACTTCGTTCTTCTTCGATGGCATGGTTCGATACACCTCCTTGTTGATGAATCGGGCATGCCGTGCGAAGGACAAAGAAAAAGCCCCCGGCCGACAGAGGACGGGGGCTCAAGACTCAAGGAATCTCAAAACCACCTCGGCTGGTGGGAAGCTCCCATTAAGCCGCTCTCGCGGCGCCGGCTGTCTCTGGCAGCAGCATGCGTCTGGACGCAACAGGGCAAGTATGGGGTCGCGGCACCTCCGCGTCAACCGTGACCACAACCTCGTCAAACAAGAAATGTGCAGCCAGGGACAGTCCCCGGCTGCACATTCATGGTTGCCAATGCTTGAGGGCTAGGCCTCGAGCAGGTTGCGCGTCATGGTCGGGTCCACCTTGACGCCCGGGCCCATGGTGCTGGAGAAGGTCACGGTCTTGACGTACTTGCCCTTGGCCGTGGACGGCTTCACGCGCAGCAGCTCGTTGATGAGCGCGCCGTAGTTCTCCACGAGATCCTCGGTCGAGAAGGACACGCGGCCCATCGGCACGTGCACGATGCCGTAACGGTCGGCGCGGTACTCGACGCGGCCGGCCTTGAGCTCCTGGACCATCTTCGCGACGTCCATGGTCACGGTGCCGAGCTTGGGGTTCGGCATGAGGCCACGGGGGCCGAGGATCTTGCCGATGCGGCCGACCTTGGCCATCATCGGCGGCGTGGCGATGGCCGCGTCGAAGTTGATCTCACCGGCCTGGATCTGGGCGACGAGGTCGTCGGAGCCCACGACGTCGGCGCCGGCCTCCTCCGCCTCGCGGGCCTTCTCGCCCTCGGCGAACACGGCGACGCGGACGCTCTTGCCGGTGCCATGGGGCAGGGAGATGGAGCCGCGGACGTTCTGGTCGGCCTTGCGGGTGTCGACGCCGAGCAGGATCGAGGCCTCGATGGTCTCGTCGAAGTTGGCGAAGTGGATGGCCTTGACGGTCTCCATGGCCTCCTTCGGAGTGTGGAGCTTGTTGTCCACCTTGGCAGCGGCGTTGAGGTAGTTCTTTCCGTGCTTGGGCATAGGTGCCTCCCTGTGGTCAACGAGGCGCCCTGCGCCCCTCCCACAACGTACGAACGGCCGCCCTAGAGGGCGGCCGGGATTACCGAAACGGCTACTCGGCGACGGTCACGCCCATGGAGCGGGCGGTGCCGGCCACGATGCGCTTGGCGGCGTCGATGTCGTTGGCGTTGAGGTCCGGCATCTTGATCTCGGCGATCTTCGTGAGCTGCTCCTGCGTGAGCTGACCCACCTTGTCGCGCTGCGGCACGGCGGAGCCGCTCTGCAGGCCGAGCTCCTTGAGGATCAGGCGCGCCGCCGGCGGGGTCTTGGTGACGAAGTCAAACGTGCGGTCCTCGTACACGGAGATCTCGACCGGGATGATGTCACCGGCCTGGTCCTTCGTGGCGGCGTTGAACGCCTGGCAGAACTGCATGATGTTGACCTGGGCGGCACCCAGGGCAGGGCCGACGGGAGGCGCGGGGTTCGCGGCGCCGGCCGGAATCTGCAGCTTAATGAAATGGACGACCTTCTTCTTGGGGGCCATGGTGAGAGCCTTTCAAACCGATGCTGTGCTTGCTATAAAGCGCGCCCCACAGAAGCGTCTCGGGCAGAGAACGAAGGACGCGGGAATGCCTGTGCTTACGCCACCGTTGCGATCTGGTCCACCGTGAGCTCGACGGGCGTCTCGCGGCCGAAGATCGTGAGGGTGACCTTGACCTTGCCGGACTCCGCATTGACCTCCGAGATGGTGCCGTTGAAGTCCGCCAACGGGCCGGAGGTCACGCGGATGGCCTGACCCGGCTCCAGGTTCGTCATCGTGCGCTGCGGCGCGCCCTTCTCGCCACGGACGGAGCGGCCCATCATCTTGTTGAACTCGGCGCGGGTGAGCGGGGCGGGCTTGCCGTCGATGCCGACGAAACCGGTCACGCCGGGGGTGTTGCGCACCACGGACCAGGTGTTGTCGTCCACTTCCATGCGAACGAGCACATAGCCCGGGAAGACCTTGTTCTCCTTGGTCTCGCGCTTGCCGCCCTCTTTGACCTCGGTGACCTCCTCGGTGGGGATCTGGATGTCCACCACGCGGTTCTGGAGGCCGTAGCTCTCGATGCGGCGCTCGAGGTCCGCCTTCACCTTGTTCTCGTAGCCCGAATAGGTGTGGACCACGTACCAGCGCTTTGCCATGCGACTAACCCCTCAGTCCCGAGTACCCGACGAGCGCGGCGACGACGCCGGTGTCGATGAGCCAGACCGCGACGCCGAAGACGACGAGCAGGACGACGACGGCCACCGTGAAGTTCTTGAGCTCGGTGCGCGTGGGCCACACGACGCGACGCATCTCGGAGCGAACGTCGCCGAAGTAGGTCTTGGTGCGCTGCACGAGACCCGGCTTCTTGCCCGGCTCCTGCTTCTTGGCCGGCTGCTTCTTGGCCTCGGCCTTCTTGAGGGCCTTCTCCTGAGCCTTGGCAGCCTGAGGGTCGCTCGCAATCGCCGCGGCCTGCGCGGCCTGGGTGGCCTCCGCCTGCTGGCGCTTGGCCTGCCGCGCCTTGCGCGCCGCGCGCTTGTTTCGATCCTTGTTCGCCATCTGTGAGCTTCTCCCCCGAGGTGGCAGTGACAGTACAGGTGCAATGAAAAACCGGCCCGTCCCTAGCGGGAGGGCCGGTCGAAGTGTCTGGCAGCCCAGGTAGGACTCGAACCCACAACAAACGGTTTTGGAGACCGCCGCTCTACCATTGGAGCTACTGGGCTGTGCTAAGAAACAGTCTAGCGCGTCTCTTTGTGCACGGTGTGGTGACGGCACCACTTGCAGTACTTCTTGAGCTCAAGACGCTCGGGCGTGTTCTGCTTGTTCTTGTAGGTGGTGTAGTTGCGGCGCTTGCACTCGGTGCAGGCGAGGGTAACCAGGGTGCGCATGAGTCGTATCCTTCCCAATCAGGCAGCCCCTGCTCACACTCACAAGACGGCAGAGACGCGAAGAGATACGCTAGCACCGGGACGGCGAGCCTGTCAACTCCCCCACGACTTCGATCCACATCTAGGCGAGAAGATCGAGGCTCGCGCGTCGCGGCGAGCGCTTCGGGTTGCCACGTGCGGCGATCGCCCTCCACTGACCCGACAAGACGAGCGCCCAGCTCCGCGCCGCGATTGGGCGCGCGATGCCGTTCGCCTTCGCGGCCGACGGCACATGAAAAAGGAGGGTCTGGAAACCCAGACCCTCCCTCATGGTGCGGTTCTCGACGGGAACTAGTCGAGGATGGTGGCGATACGGCCGTCGCCCACGGTGTGGCCGCCCTCGCGGATAGCGAAGCGCAGGCCCGGCTCCATGGCGACCGGGTAGATCAGCTCGCCGGTGATGGTGACGTGGTCGCCCGGCATGGCCATCTCGGTGCCCTCGGGGAGGGTGATGTTGCCGGTGACGTCGGTGGTGCGGAAGTAGAACTGCGGACGGTAGCCGTTGAAGAACGGGGTGTGACGGCCGCCCTCGTCCTTGGTCAGGACGTAGACCTCAGCGGTGAACTTCTTGTGCGGGGTGCAGGTGCCCGGCTTGGCGAGAACCTGGCCGCGCTCGATCTCCTCGCGCTTGACGCCACGGAGCAGCACGCCCACGTTGTCGCCGGCCTCGCAGAAGTCCATGGTCTTGCGGAACATCTCGATGCCGGTGGCCACGGAGGAGCTGGTCGGCTTGATGCCGACGATCTCGACCGGGTCGTTGAGGCGGAGCTCGCCGCGCTCGACACGGCCGGTGGCGACGGTGCCGCGGCCGGAGATGGTCATGACGTCCTCGACGGCCATCAGGAACGGCTTCTCGTTGTCACGCTCGGGGGTCGGGATGTAGTTGTCGACCTCGGTCATGAGGGCGCGCACGGAGTCGACCCACTTCTCGTCGCCCTCGAGGGCGCCGAGCGCGGAGCCACGGATGACGGGGAGGTCGTCGCCGGGGAAGTCGTACTCAGAGAGGAGGTCGCGGGTCTCCATCTCGACGAGGTCGATGAGCTCCTCGTCGTCGACCATGTCGCACTTGTTCAGAAACACGACGATGTAGGGCACGCCGACCTGACGGGCGAGCAGGATGTGCTCGCGGGTCTGGGCCATCGGGCCGTCGGTGGCGGCGATGACGAGGATGGCGCCGTCCATCTGAGCGGCACCGGAGATCATGTTCTTGATGTAGTCAGCGTGGCCGGGGCAGTCCACGTGCGCGTAGTGGCGGGTCTCGGTCTCGTACTCGACGTGGGCAACGGAGATGGTGATGCCGCGCTCGCGCTCCTCGGGAGCCTTGTCGATGTCCTCGAACGCGGTGAAGTTGGCCTTGCAGCCAGGGGTCTCGGCGAGAACCTTGGTGATAGCCGCGGTCAGCGTGGTCTTGCCATGGTCAACGTGACCAATGGTGCCGATGTTGACATGCGGCTTAGTGCGCTCGAACTTCTCCTTCGCCATGTGCCATCCTCCTTCTGGATGCGACCTTGGCGTGCCGCATCTCAGCCAATACTGACGCCTACTTAATATGTCTAACGGGACGCACCCGAGGGCACGTCCCGCAAGATGTCTGGTAGCGGTGACTGGATTCGAACCAGTGACGCCGCGGGTATGAACCGCGTGCTCTGACCAGCTGAGCTACACCGCCGGGCTTGAAATGGAGCCTGCGACCGGACTTGAACCGGTGACCTCCTCGTTACCAACGAGGTGCTCTACCGACTGAGCTACACAGGCATGGTGGGGGTACTTGGACTCGAACCAAGGAACCCAGAGGGAGCGGATTTACAGTCCGCCGCAGTTGCCGCTGTGCCATACCCCCATGCTGTTTCAAGCTGCCCGCACGCCGCTGCTCGCGCCGCGCGTGCGAAGAGGATAGTACGACCCACCCCAGACGATGTCAATCCATACCTCCCAGCCGGGCGTCTCTTCTATCACGGTTCCTGCACATGAGCTTACGAGAACGCCCGGGGCGGCCGCTTGTGAAGCAGCTCGGGCGACGACTGCGGGCGCGTCGTAGCCGCGTTGGTGGCGCCGGGAACCGGCCCGACGCGCCGCTCGGCCCGTGCCCCCGGTTTCAAGTAGAATGGCACCCGCGCCGCGATGGCTCAGTTGGTAGAGCATCTGACTTGTAATCAGACGGTCGCCGGTTCGAGTCCGGCTCGCGGCTCCAGAGAAGAGGCACGGGCGCGTCCCCAAGCGGGATGCGCCCGTTCTGTTGTTGCGTTCCGCCCGCAACGCCCTAGGAGCGGCACCCGCGCAAGGCGTCCAATTTGGCCCGGGTCTCGGGGTCGAGCCGGTCGCTCACCCGGAGCCGGGCGTAGCTGCGCTCCTCGCGCTCCTGCTCGATGCCCGCGTTCATGACCCCCAGGTCGCGGGCGATAAGGTCGCTTGAGAGGAACGAGACGTGATCGCCGTGCACGGTGGCTCGGATCGTGGAGTCCGACGTCACGACGACGGCCTCCCTCCCCTCCTCCTTGGCCTGGGTCACCAGGCGCTCTATCACGGCGTCCGCCGACTGTCCGGTGCGGGAGAACACCACGCGCACCCCGGCTCGTGACGTGTCGGGACGCGCGTCGCTCACGTTGTTGGCGCCGTCAAAGACGAGCACCGCGTCGTAGTCGCCCTGCGCGTAGGCCGCGACGTCGGCCACCATGGCCTCGCGGGCGCCCTCGTAGGGGTCGCTCGAGAGGTTGTAGGCCCGGTCGGCGCGGGTCATCGGGTCCGAGGGCAGGCTCGCGCGCGACGCGCCGGACCGGCCGCCCACCCCTTCGCGAACGAGCGCCGCGTATCGCGGCGTCGCATGCAACAGGTTGTAACCGTCCACCGCCAGGAGCGGCAGCTTGCGCCTTCTGGCCATCTACCCGCGCACGCCGTCGTCGGTGATGACCGGGCCCATGTCGAAGCCCTCCTCGACCATGCGCTCGCGCGCGGCCTCGGGGCTCGCGATGCCGGTGTCGGGGCCGAGGGTGTCGGTCGGCGCACCGGACAGGGCCTTCTTCTCGTCCGCCTCGATCCGGGCGAAGACGTCCTCCTCGTCCCTCTCGGGGCTCTCCAGCTGCTCACTCATCACCGAACTCCTCCTCGAGCACGTCGAAGGACCAGCCGTCCTCCGTCCCTGCAGGAGCGTCCTCGACCGTCGCGAGCGTGGCCTCTTTCCAGGTGCGGCGCAGCCACTCGTAGGCCATCACCGTCGTGGCCTGGGCCACGTTGAGGGACTCGATCCTTCCCCGTTGGGGCAACCGCGCAGCGAAGTCGCACTTCTCCTGCACGAGACGACTTACCCCGTCGCCCTCGGAGCCCATCACGAGCGCAAGACGTCCATGCATCGGCGCGCCCCAGACCGTTTCGGCCGCATGCTCGGTGGAGCAGCAGGCCCAGAACCCGGCGTCCTTAAGTTGGTCGACGGCCTTGGCCAGGTTCGGGACCTGCGCGATGGGCAGGTGCGCGACGGCGCCCGCGGACGTCTTGTAGGCGCCAAGGCCAACGCCGGCCGCGCGCGCCTTGGGGATGACGACGCCGGCGGCGCCCACCACCTCCGCCGTGCGCGCGATGGCGCCGAGGTTGCCCTCGTCGGTCACGTGGTCGAGCAGGATCACGAGCGCGTCGCCGTCCCCGGCGGCGTCGATGACGTCCTCGAGCGCGACGTAGGGGAACGGCTCGGCGACGAGCACCACGCCCTGGTGCGCCCCGCGCACGGACAGGGAATCGAGGCGCGACTTGGGGACCTCCTCGACGTCGACGCCCGCCGCCTCGAGTTCTTTCCCGAGGTTCACGAGCGCCTGGTCCGGCGTGCCCTTGTTCGCAGCGATGTAGGCCCTGCGGAGCGGCACACCGGCCGCCAGCGCCTCGTGGGCGGCACGGCGCCCCTCGATCAGCATGCCCTTGGGCGTGCGCGAGGCGGCGCGGCGGTCGTTGTGCACGCGACCCTTGGGCGGTTTGCGGTTGGAGTTGCTCACACCGGCCGCACCGGTCTTGCCCGCAAGCCCCTGCTTGCGGCCGTCCGGGGCCAGGTTTCGCTTGCGGCCCTTGGCGTCGCGCGGCGCGCCCTTGCCGCGGTAGCGGCCATGGCCCACGCCGCCGGGACGGCCGCCCTTGTTCCCGTTGCCTCGCCCGCCGGAGCGCCCCTTGCCGGTCCCTGCCATACCGATGCCCCTACCCTTCCTGCGCGATGATGCGCGTGCCGGCCGCGGTGTCCTCCACCACGAGGCCGAGCGCGGAGATGCCGTCGCGGATCGCGTCCGCGCGGCCCCAGTCCTTGTTCTTGCGGGCCTCGGCGCGGGCCTCGATCAGAGCGGACACCGCGCCGTCCACGTCGTCACCCTCGTACCCGCAGGTCTCGGCCGCGAGCGCCACGAGCTCGCGGGGCAGCCCCGGGTCCTCGCTCGGCCGCACGGACTCCACGCCGAGGACGTCGAGCAACTCCACCAGCGTGTCGGCCGCACGGAGCGCCACCGAGGCGCAGACCTCTGTGCCGGTCTCGTCCAGGTACGTGTTGGCCTTGGTGGCCAGCGAGAAGATCGCAGCCAGGGCGGAGCTCGTGTTGAAGTCGTCGTCCATCGACGAGACGAACGTGGCCTGGGTCTCGTCGATCGCCGCCGCGAGCTCCTTGGCCCTCTCGTCGGGGGCGCCGGCGCCGGCGGCGTTGTCGGCGGCCCAGCGCAGGTTGCGCACGGTGTTCTTGAGGCGCTCGAGCGTGCCCACCATGCCGTCGAGGCGCTCGTAGGAGAAGTCCAAGGGGCTCCGGTAATGGGTCTGCAGCATCAGCAGGCGCACGGCGTCGGCCGGGTACTGGTCGAGCACCTCTTTGAGCGTGTAGAAGTTGCCGAGCGACTTGCTCATCTTCTCGCCGTCGACGCGCAGCATGCCGGAGTGCATCCACACGTTGGCGAGCGGCTCGTGCCAGCAGCTGCAGGCCTGGGCGGCCTCGTTCTCGTGGTGCGGGAAGACGAGGTCCGAGCCGCCGCCGTGGATGTCGATCGGCGTGCCGAGGTAGCGGTGCACCATCGCGGAGCACTCGGTGTGCCAACCGGGGCGCCCCTCGCCCCAGGGGCTCTCCCAGGAGGGCTCCCCTGGCTTCGCGGCCTTCCAGAGGGCGAAGTCGAGCGGGTCGCGCTTGTCGGAGTTCTCCTCGATGCGGGCGCCCACCTGCAGATCGTCGATGTTGCGGCCGGAGACGTCGCCGTAGCTGGGGCAGCTGCGCACCGAGAAGTACACGTCGCCGTTGCCGGCCTCGTAGGCGTGGCCCTGCTCGATGAGGCCCTGGATCATCTCCACCATGGCGCCGATCTCCTGCGTGGCGCGCGGGCGGATGTCCGGAGCCAGCACGCCGAGGCGGTCCATCTGCTCGATGAACGCCTGGCTGTACTCCGCCGCCACCTCGGCGGCCGTGCGGCCCTCCTCGTTGGCGCGGTTGATGATCTTGTCGTCCACATCGGTGAGGTTCTGAGCGAACGTGACCTGGTAGCCCTTGTAGATGAGGTAGCGGCGGATCACGTCGAAGGCCAAAAACGTGCGGCCGTTGCCGATGTGGATCTGGTCGTAGACGGTGGGGCCGCACACGTACATGCGGATCTTGCCGGGTTTGACGGGCGTCAGCTCTTCTTTGGCGTGGGTCTTGGTGTTGTAGACGAGCATGGTCACTCCTCGGCAGTCGCGGGGTTGGAATCGAGCGGGGTCTCTCCGGATGATAGGACGGGTTCGCCCGGCGCGGGCCCCGCGGCGCTCAGGCGCTCCACCTCGGCCTCCAGCTGCGCGATGCGGGCCTCGAGGATGTCCATGGTCTGCTGCACCGGGTCCGGCATCGAGTCGAGGCGCGCGCTCGTGCGGTAGGGCTCGGCGGCGCGGCGCACGCGCACGCCGCAGCGAGTGGTGATGTGGCCCGGGATGCCCACGACCGTGCAGTCGGGCGGCACGTCCTTCACCACGACCGCGCCGCCGCCCACCTTGGAGCCCTTGCCCAAGGTCACGTTGCCGAGCACCGCGGCGCCCACGCCCACGGTGACGTTGTCCTCGAGCGTGGGGTGGCGCTTGCCGGTCTCCTTGCCGGTGCCGCCGAGCGTGACGCCCTGATAGAGCATGCAGTCGTCGCCGATGACCGTGGTCTCGCCCACGACGATGCCGTTGCCGTGGTCGATGATGAAGCGGCGGCCGATCTGCGCGCCGGGGTGAATCTCGACGCCAAAGCGATGGCGGCTCCAGGTGGAGAGCGTGCGCGCGAGCAGCGGGTGGCCGTGCTCCCAGAGCCAATGCTGGCGACGGTAGGCCCAGATGGCGCGCATGCCGGGCGAGTTGAGGACGATGGAGATGGTGGACGTCGCCGCCGGGTCATGGGCCCGGAACGCCGCGATGTCCTCCTTGAACGAGTCGAACACTGAGGCTCCTTGGATCAGCGCGGACGCTCGCGTCAAAGCCCTCTGTCCAACCGTGGACAAATGGCTCTGACCGAAGCGTCCGGCACGCTAGCTGCGACGGACGAGGCAGACCGCCCAGGCCTCGATGCCCTCGCGCCGGCCCACAAATCCGAGTCCCTCGGTGGTGGTGGCCTTCACGCCCACGCACTCCACCGGCACGGACAGGGCGGCCGCAAGGTTCTCCCGCATGGCCTCGCGGTGCGGGGCCAGCTTGGGAGCCTGGGCGGCCACGGTACAGTCGCAGTCGAGCAGCTCGTAGCCGGCCTCGCGGGCGAGCGACGCCACCCGGGAGAGCAGCACGAGCGAGTCGGCGCCCTCGTAGGCGGGGTCGGTGTCGGGGAACAGCTTGCCGATGTCGCCGAGACGGCAGGCGCCGCACAGGGCGTCCGCCAGCGCGTGAGCCAGCACGTCGGCGTCGGAGTGGCCGGCCAACCCGCGGTCGTGGGGCACCGCCACGCCGCCGAGCATGAGCGGCCGCCCCTCCTCGGGGTCCGCGAACGCGTGAACGTCGTAGCCGTGACCGATGTGGAGGCCGTCCGTCATGCCCCGCCTTTCGTCGTGCGCCCCGCGATCAGGCCAAAGGGCGCTCCTCGCGCTCCCGAGCCTCCAGCTGTGCCTCGATCGGCACTAGGTCCTCAGGATACGTCAACTTGCCGTTCGCCCGCAGCACCTGTGCCACGGCCACCTTGAGGCCGAAGCGCTCCACGAGCGACGCGTCGTCCGTGCCCTCGAAGCCCTCGGCCGCCGCACTGCCATGGGCGCGGCGCAGGTCCTCAGACCGGAAGGCCTGCGGCGTCTGCACGCACCAGTACTTGGAGCGGTCCGGCGTCCGCACGATCTGGCCGCCGGCCCCGACCACCTTGAGGGTGTCCACCGAGGGACACCCGGCCACAAGGCCGGCCAGCCCCAGGTCCGAGCGCAGCCGGGCCGCCAGCCGCTCGAAGGCCTCGGACGTGACGAGCGGCCGCGCGCCGTCGTGCACCGCCACGAGCGAGAGCCTCCGGTCGAGCACGGCCAGGCCGCGGCGCACGCTCTCCTGGCGGGTCGCGCCACCGGCCACCACGGTCACGGGCGAGACAAGCGGAAGGCCGTTCGCGAGCCGCTCCACCTCCTCGAGGTCACGGGCGCGGGTCACCATGACAATCTCGGCCACCGAGGGCGCGCTGTCGGCCGCCAGGAGCGACCAGGCCACGAGCGGACGACCGGCCACGGGCACAAGCGCCTTGCCCTCCGGACGCCCGAAGCGTTCGCCGGAACCGGCCGCGACCACGATGACGCCCAGGTCGCGCGGATGCGGGGACGTGACGGGCCGATGAAGCTGGGGCGCGGGAATGCAGGAGGACACCGTCTCAGCCCTTCCTTCCCCACATGCGGTACAGGCTGTCCGCAAGGATCGACGGGTTCTTGACCCCGATGTCGTCCAAGCGCTCGGGGTTGTCCTCGATGTCGTCCATCAGCTCCTGGAGCGAGCCGTACTCGTCCACGATCTTGTCGGCCATGCCCTCGCGCACCACGGAGACGCGGTTCAGCGTGCGGAGGCCCAACGGCGCCATCACGGAGTCCTCGGTGATGTCGTTGTAGCCAAGCATCCGCCCCACGCGCTTGGGCTGGTGCAGCAGGCTCGCGTCCACATTGTGGAACGCCTTGCGCACGCGCTTGGCGTTCTCCTCCGAGGAGTCGTGGGCGTAGTCACGGATCATGAGGGTGTACTCCTCGTCCATGTCGCCCACGAGCTGCTCGCGCTGCATCGCGATGGTGCGCCCCTCGCTGCCGAGCTGGACGATGAGGTCGTCCAGCTCCTCGGCCGCGGTCATGAGCACCTCGAGGTACGAGAAGATGTTCGAGACGTCCGCCAGCGTCACGTAGTTGTCCAGCTCGAGCGTCGAGAGCCGCAACAGGTTGCGGTCGAGCGCCTGGCGCGTGGACTGCAGCGTGACGAGCAGCTGGTTCACCATGCCCATGAGCTCTTGGACCGTGCGAATCTCGAAGGAGCGGCCGTCCAGGTACACGTTGACCACCTGACGGCGCTCGGACACCGAGATGACCATCGCGTCCGTGAGGATCGACACGCGGGCGGCCGTGCGGTGGCGCATCCCCGTCTCGGACGTGGGCAGCGACGGGTCCGGGTTCAGGTGGAAGTTCGCGCGGAGGATCTGCGTGAGGTCCTTGTCGATGACGATGGCGCCGTCCATCTTGGACAGCTCGAAGAGGCGGTTGGCCGTGAACGAGATGTTGAGGGGGAAGCCGTCGTTGCCGCTCGCGAGCACGTGCGCCACGTCGCCCACGCAGATGAGGGCGCCGAGATGGCCGGCGATGATCATGTCGAGGGCTCGGCGGAGGGCGGTGCCGGGCGCCGTGGCCCGCATGGCCTCTTCCATGCGCACGTCGAGAGGGATGGGGTCCTTGGACAGTTCGGGCACGGGCGCTCCCCTCTCGGCGACAGTGAACGTGAGCTCAGTGTTTCGATTGTGCCCTTTCAGGAGTCCGAGCGAAGGCAGACCGGAGGTTTGGTCGCAAGATCCAGAGGCGGCCGCAGGACGGGCATAGTGGTAACGGCGCACCCGGACACGCCGGGTCGCGGACGAGAAGGGCGGCGCCGTGCTCGCGTGGTGGATTTGGACGACGGTCATCGGACTGGCCCTGGTGGCCATCGTGGCGGCGCTGCCGTCGCTTCTGGCGCGCCGCGGCGTGGCGATGACGAGGACCAGGTTCGGCGTCACGTTGGTGTTCGACTCCGAGGACGAGGACGGCACCACGGTGCGGCTCTTGAACGTCAACGGCACGTTCCAGTCGCTGAGCTACGTGGACCCGGACCTGCGGTTCGAGCTGGTGGCCCAGTACCATCGCGACATGGCCGACGTGGTGCTCGGGCTCGGGCGGCCAGTGCGCGCCTGCGTGCTCGGAGGGGGCGGGTTCTCGCTGCCCAAGTACCTCGCGACCCATGAGGGCGCGTCCTCCGTGGACGCCGTGGAGATCGACCCGAAGATCGTGCGCATCGCCCGGGAGTCCTTCTTCCTCGAGGAGGCCGAGCGGCGCGTGAACGCGCTCCGGCCGGGCACGCTCAACGTGGTGACCGAGGACGCGTGGGCGTTCCTCGACCACGTGACCGAGCCGTACGACGTGATCGTCAACGAGGCATTCACCGGCAAGAAGCCCTTGGGGCCCATGGCCACCGACGAGGGCGCGCGGGCGATCAAGCGCTGCCTGAGGCCGGGCGGCGTCTTCCTGAGCGACGCGCGCTGCCCCATCGAGGGACGAGGGTCGGCGCCCCTGACCGAGGCGTGCGAGGCCTTTGCGGCCGAGTTCGAGCACGTCGCGTACCTTCCCGAGCGACCCGAGGAGCCGAGGAAGCCGGGCAACAACGTCCTTGTGGCGACCGACGCCGATGTGCGGTTGCCGGAAGGCTGGGTGGTCGTGCAATAGCCGGGAGGGGTGCGCGAGCGTGGCTCGCGCGCCCCTCCTTGGAGTATCAGCCAGGCAATGGGCCGTCACCCTCCGGCTGACGGCCCATTGTTGGTTTTATGAGCTGGCTTCCGCCGTGCCACCGCCGGGGAGGCTGCGGCCGTGGCTCGGCGCGGCTCCGTTGCCGGTGAGCGCGCGGCTCGCCTTGCGGTAGTCCGGCTCGGTGATCTCGCCCTCGCCCTTGGTGAACGTGAGCCGCTCGGTGCCGTCCTCGTCGGTCTCGGTGCCCACGACCACGATGTCGCCGGGGGCCCACGCGCCCTCGAGCAGCTGCTCGGAGAGCGGGTCCTCGATCATCGTCTGGATCGCGCGACGCAGCGGGCGCGCGCCGTAGACCTGGTCCGTGCCCTCCTTGGCCACAAGGTCGCGCGCGGCGTCGGTGAGGTCGATGGACATGCCCTCGAGCACGAGGCGCTCGCGGAGGTCGCGCACCATGAGGTCGACGATCTGGCGCAGCTGCGCCGGCTCGAGCGACTTGAAGACCACGACCTCGTCGACGCGGTTGAGGAACTCGGGGCGGAACTGTTTCTTGAGCTCGGACATCACGCGGCTCTTGATCTCGTTGTCCGAGAGGCCCTTCGTGGCGCCGAACCCCATCGGCGACGTGGTCGCGATCTCGCGCGCGCCGATGTTGCTCGTCATGATCACGACGGTGTTCGAGAAGTCCACGTGGCGGCCCTGACCGTCGGTGAGGCGCCCCTCGTCGAGGATCTGCAGGAGGATGTTGAAGACGTCCGGGTGCGCCTTCTCGATCTCGTCGAACAGCACCACCGAGTAGGGCTTCCGGCGCACGGCCTTGGTGAGCTCGCCGCCCTCGTCGTAGCCCACGTATCCCGGGGGCGCGCCGACGAGCTTCGACACGTTGAACTTCTCCATGTACTCGGACATGTCGAACGAGATGAGCGCCTCGTCGGAGCCGAAGAGGAACTCGGCGAGCGACTTGGCCAGCTCGGTCTTGCCTACGCCCGAGGGCCCGAGGAAGATGAAGGAGCCGCCCGGACGGCGCGGGTCCTTGAGCGGCGAGCGGCTGCGGCGGATCGCACGGGACACCGCGGAGACCGCCTCGTCCTGCCCGACCACGCGCTCGTGGAGCACCGACTCGGCGCGGAGCAGCTTCGAGGCCTCGGTCTCGGTGAGGTTCGAGACGGGCACGCCGGTGATGAAGGACACGACGTCGGCGATGTCCGCCGAGGTGACCTCCACCGTCACGGCGTTGAGCTCCTCGTGCCACGCGCTCTCGAGCTGCTCGCGGCGCTCGGTCAGCTCCTTCTCGCGGTCGCGGAGCTTCGCGGCCTCCTCGAACTCCTGCTTGGCGGCCGCCTCGGCCTTCTCGTCGTGGATGCGAGCCAGCTCCGCGTCGCACTCGGCGATCGCGTCGGGCACGACCACCTTGTGCACACGGGTACGGGCGCCGGCCTCGTCGATCACGTCGATGGCCTTGTCCGGCAGGAAGCGGTCCTGGACGTAGCGGTTGGCGAGCACCACGGCGCTCTCGAGGGCGTCGTCCGTGTAGTGCACGTGGTGGTGCGCCTCGTAGCGGTCGCGGAGCCCGTGGAGGATGGAGATCGCGTCGGGGATCGTGGGCTCGTCGATGTAGATGGGCTGGAAGCGGCGCTCGAACGCCGAGTCCTTCTCGATGTGCTTGCGGTACTCCTCCGCCGTGGTGGCGCCGATCACTTGGATCTCGCCGCGGGACAGGGGCGGCTTGAGGATGGCGGCGGCGTCGATGGAGCCCTCGGCGGAGCCGGCGCCGATCAGGGTGTGGATCTCGTCGATGAAGAGGATGGCGTCGTCGGACTCCATCACCTCGTTGATCACGCGCTTGAGGCGCTCCTCGAACTCGCCGCGGTACTTGGAGCCGGCCACGAGGGCGGCGACGTCGAGCGTCCAGACCTGCTTGCCGCGGAGCACCTCGGGCACCGTGCCGGAGGCAATGAGCTGCGCGAGCCCTTCGGCGATGGCGGTCTTGCCGACCCCCGGGTCGCCGAGGATGAGCGGGTTGTTCTTCTGGCGGCGCGCGAGCACCTGCATCACGCGCTCCACCTCGCGCTCGCGCCCGATGACCGGGTCCAGCTTGCCCTCGGTGGCGAGCTTGGTGAGGTTGCGGCCGTACTCCTCCAGGGTCGACCCATCGCCGGACTGGCCGCCGCCGATGTCGGAGCCCATGCGCACCTCGGCCATGGCCGGCCGCGGGCGGGAGTCCGGGTCCTTGGCGATGAGGTCGTTGACGGCGTTGCGCACGGCGTCACCCGAGACGCCCATGCGGGAGAGGGCCTCCATCGCGACGCCGTTGCCCTCGCGCACGATGCCGAGGAGCAGGTGCTCGGTGGAGATGTAGGTCTGACCGCGCGACAGGGTCTCGCGGTACGAGCCCTCCAGCACGCGCTTCGCGCGCGGCGTGAACGGGATGTGGCCGCCCGGGACGGGCTCGGCCTCGCGGCGGGTGATCTCGCGCACGATGGCGAGGGTCTCCTCGTAGGTGACCTCGAGCTGGCCCAGGGCCTGCGCCGCGATGCCGTCGTTCTGCTTGATGAGGCCGAGCAGCAGGTGCTCGGTCCCCACATACATCTGCCCCAAGGAGCGGGCCTCTTCCTGGGCGAGGCTCATGACCTTGCGGGCCTTCTCGGTGAACTTGTCGAACATTCCCATACAACAACCCTCCTTCTTGGGTTGGTGAACCTGTGCCCAGAACACCCTCCCCTAAAAGGGGATTCCCCGATGCCATCACATCGTCAGCTCTGGGCGCAGCTCAGTTTGTACAGTACATTGTAGCCTTACGGCTTTCTGAACGCGACGTGGACGCTTCGGTCAAAGCCATTTGTCCAACCGTGGACAAATGGCTCTCTCCGAAGCGTCCACCGAAGCGCGACCGTGGACAAATGGCTCTCTCCGAAGCGTCCACGGCCCAGCGCCGAGTGCCGCTTTTGCTTACGCCTCGGGACGCATGTGCGGGAACGGCAGGACGTCGCGGATGGAGGCCTGGTCGCACAGCAGCATCGCCATGCGGTCGACGCCGATACCGATGCCACCGGTCGGCGGCATGCCGTACTCGAGCGCGCGCACGTAGTCGTGGTCGTACTCCATGGCCTCCTCGTCGCCGGCCTCCTTGGCGGCCACCTGCGCGGCGAAGCGCCCCTCTTGGTCCACCGGGTCGTTGAGCTCGGTAAACGCGTTGGCGTACTCGTGGCCGCAGATGACGAGCTCGAAGCGGTCGGTCAGGCGCTCGTCCGACGGCTTGCGCTTGGCGAGCGGCGACACCTCGACGGGGTAGTCGCACACAAAGGTGGGGTTCACGATGGTCTCCTCCACCAGCTCGTCATAGAGGTTGAAGAGCAGCTTGCCGGCGCCCCAGGCGTCCTCCACCGCCAGATGGTGCTCGCGGTTGATCGCGCGGAGCTCGTCCGCCGGCGTGTCGATGGAGACCTCGCGGCCGACGACCTCGCTCACGAGCTCGCCCATCGTCGCGGAGCGCCAGGTGCCGGAGAGGTCGACCTCGACGCCCTGGTACACGATCCGCTCGGAGTCGCAGATCTCGTGGCAGGCGGCCTTGAAGATGCCCTCGGCCAGGCGCTTCATGGACTCCACGTCGCCGTAGGCCTGGTACGCCTCGATGGTGGTGAACTCGGGGTTGTGGGTCTGGTCCATGCCCTCGTTGCGGAACTGCCGGCCCAGCTCGTAGACCCGGTCCATGCCGCCCACGATCAGGCGCTTCAGGTGCAGCTCGGTGGCGATGCGCAGGTAGAAGTCCATGTCGAGCGCGTTGTGGTGCGTGATGAACGGGCGCGCGTTGGCGCCGCCGAGGGTGTACTGCAGGATCGGCGTCTCGACCTCGTAGTAGCCCTCGCCGTCCATGTAGCGGCGGATCGCCGCGATCATGCGGCTGCGCTTCTTGAAGACCTCGAGCACCTCGGGGTTCACGATCATGTCGGCGTAGCGCTGCCGGTAGCGGGTCTCCTTGTCGGAGAGCCCGTGGAACTTCTCAGGCAGCGGCCGGAGCGCCTTGGCGAGCATCGTGAGCTCGGTCGGCGCCACGGAGAGCTGGCCGCGGCGCGAGCGCATGACCGTGCCGGTCACGCCGATGATGTCGCCCAGGTCGACGGTCTTGAGCAGCTCCCAGTCGTGATCGGAGAGGTTGTTGATCCGGAAGAAGAGCTGGATCGTGCCCTGCTTGTCCTGAAGGCCGACGAACGCGATCTTGCCCTGGCGGCGCAGCGAGCGCACGCGCCCGGCCACCGTCACGACGTCGCCGGTGTCCTCGCCATCGGCCAGGTCCGCGTAGCGGTCCTCCAGGTCCGCCGAGAAGGCCGTGGCCTCGAAATGGGAGGGATAGGGGCTCTCGCCCGCGTCGAGCATGGCCTGCCGCTTGGCGCGGCGCAGCGTGCGCTCGTCGGTGGTGTTCTCGATGATGGTCTCGGTCTCTGCCATGGAGGGCCTCTCCGTTCCCTTGGGGCCATGCGGCCTCGGTGTCGCTGGGGTGAATAGCGGAAAAGCGCCCGGCCGATGACTCACGGCGGGGCGCTCGATTCTCGCTGGTGAAAAGGAGCGCCTAGCGCTCGATCTTCTCGATCGTGTAGGTGCGCACGGAGCCGTTCGGAGCGGTCACGGTGACCTCGTCGCCCTTGCGACGACCCATCAGCGCGGAGCCCACCGGGGACTCGTTGGAGATCCGGTGCTTGAGGGAGTCGGTCTCGGTGGTGCCGACGATGGTGAAGGCCATGTCCTTGCCGGTGGTCTGGTCCTTGATGGTCACCGTGCAGCCGATGGACACGGTGCCCGTTCCGGCGTTCTCCACGATCTTGGCCGTGGCCAGGATCTTGCGGATCTCGTTGCAGCGGGCCTCGTTCCTGGCCTGCTCCTCCTTGGCGGCGTCGTACTCGGCGTTCTCGGAAAGGTCGCCGAAGTCCTTGGCGGTCTTGATGGACTCGGTGATCTCTTTGGCATGCTCGCCCTCGCGCCACAGAAGCTCTTCCTCGAGCTTCGCGCGGCCGTCGGGGGTCAGGATGATTTCAGAGCTTTGCATGCGGTGGGCAGCCTTCCTCGCCGTGAGTGACAGATGGTCCGAGGGCGGGGACTACTTGTCGTCCTTGTCGCTGTCGGAGTCGTCAACCACGGTAACATCCTCGGCCTCGACCTGCTTGGAGTCCTTGGAATCCTTGGAATCGTCCGTGGACTCCATGCCCTCGCGCAGGTTCTTGACGGTCTTGCCGAGAGAGGCGCCGAGCTTCGGAAGGTTCTTGGGGCCAAAGATCACCAGCACGATGACCAAGATGACGACCAGCTCGGGGATGCCCAGTCCAAGAATCATGTGGTTCCTCCTGTATCAGGTTGCCGGCATATGCCGGCACAGCCCGCTTGATTTCCGAGAGAACAGTCTAATGAGCTGCCCACGCTAGCACAAACCCCTCCACTCCGCTGAAATGAATCTGCACAATCTGAGGGCACCCTGAGAATTCCATTGGGCGCGAGCTAGGGTTTTATGAGGTTTTGGCAACCCGTTGCGAATCCTGCGGACGGCTCGGCGGGGGCCGCTCGCCCCGTGCGACGCACTGGTCGTCCGGAACGCAGGGCCCCCGCCGGTGCGCCGGCTACTCGACGAGGCCGGCGGCGCCGGTGCACCCGTCGTCGATCGCGCTCGGCAGCGCCGGCACCATCGCGCCGACGAGCGCGCGCACGTGCTCGATGTTCGCGGCGAACGTCTCCTGCACCATCTCCCAGGTCACCGGCGCGTGCTCGCCGCAGCCGGCGTCGTAGTCGGTGACGAGGCTCACGTTGCAGTAGTGGATGCCGAGCTCGCGGGCGAGCCAACACTCCGGGTACTGGGTCATGTTCACGACGTCCCAGCCCATCGCGTGGAACCACTCGCTCTCGGCCTTGGTGGAGAAACGAGGGCCCTGGATGGTCACGACGGTGCCCCCCTCGTGCACGGTGATGCCGAGGTCGCGGCAGCACTGCGCGGCGATCCGGCCCATCTCGGCGCAGTAGGGCTCGGCGGACGAGAGGTGCTGCACCGCGAGGGTCCGGTCGTGGGTGAAATAGGTGTCCGGGCGGTCCTTCGTGCGGTCCACGAACTGGTCGCAGATCACAAAGTCGCCGGGATGGATGTCGAGGCGGAGCGACCCCACGGAGCAGGGGCCAATGATCTTGTCGACGCCGAGCAGCTTCATGCCGTAGACGTTCGCGCGGTAGTTGACCTCGGCGGGGCCGATGGAGTGGTTGCGACCGTGGCGCGGAAGGAAGGCGACGCGGCGGCCGCCGATGGTGCCGATGGTGTAGACGTCGCTCGGGCGCCCGTACACGGTGTCGAGGAGCACCTCCTCGCACTCGCCCTCAAAGAGCTCGTAGAAGCCGGACCCGCCGAAGATGCCCACCTCGGCCTGGGGCAGCTCGTGCGCCATGGGAACCCCCTCTTTCAGAAGCCTTTGATGGGGCTCATCATGCCATAGTGAATCGATGCGTGAGGCAGCGAAACCGGCACGTCCCCTCACGCGGCGTCGTCCGTTGGCCTGGGGCCTGGCAGAAAAAGCGCCCGGCCCCTTCTCTCATGGGAGGTCACCATGCCCCGCGTCCTGTTCGTCTGCCACGGCAACATCTGCCGGTCCACGATGGCGCAGTCGGTGATGCGAGACCTTGCGGACCGTGCGGGCGTGGCCGACGACTGGGTGATCGACTCTGCAGCCACGAGCACCGAGGAGCTGGGCGCGGGGCCGCACCCGGGCACGCGCCGCAAGCTGGCCGAGGAAGGCGTGCCCCTGGTGCCCCATCGCGCCCGCCAGATCCGTCGCGACGAGTACGGCGACTGGGACCTCATCGTGTACATGGACGACGAGAACCGCCGCTGGCTGGGTCGCATCCTGGGCGGAGACCCGGACGGCAAGGTGGTGCCGCTCCTCTCGTTCGCCCCCGAGCACGCCCGTGGGCGCGACGAGGTGGCGGACCCGTGGTACACCGGCAACTTCGACGACACCTGGGACGACGTGCTGGCCGGATGCGAGGGACTGTTGGAACGCTACGCAGGCTAGGCCCTGTTTGTTCAGCACCTACAGGACAAGGAGTCCTATACTTAACCTGAAACGCTGAATCCCGGAGGCCCGGAGGGTCCATGGACGTGCTCGCGATGATCTCGCAGGAACCGATAGACCCGGACTCCGACCTCCCGCTGTACCAGCAGCTCCGCGGGCGCCTGCTCCAAGTGATCGCCAGCCACTCGCTGGACGAGAGCACGCCGCTGCCCACCGAGGTGGCCATCGCCGACGCGCTGCACCTCTCGCGCGGCACCGTGCGGCGGTGCTTCGAGGAGCTGGTGCGCGAGGGCTGGGTCGTGCGGCGCCGGGGGCACGGTACCTACATCAACCACGGGCGCCAGGACCGCCGCAGGGACGCCACGTTCAACTACACGGCCGAGATCCAGTCCCTGGGCAAGACCCCCAGCTCCAAGGTGTTCGGGTTCCGCACGGTCCTGGCCCAGCCCTCGCTGATGCAGCGGCTCAACGTGCCGATGGGCGAGCCGGTGTGGGAGGTGCGGCGCATCCGTTACGCCAACGACGACCCCATGCAGTACGCCACGGCCTACGTGCCGGTGCGCTACTGCCCCGACCTCACGCGCAAGGACGCCGAGCAGTCCCTGTACGCGGCCATCGCGCGACAGTCGGGCGCGATGCCCGCGAAGGCCGTGGAGCTGTACGAGGCGATCTCGCTGGACGCGAAGGAGGCGATGGCGCTGCAGGTGCCGTGCGGGGCCGCCGCGATCCGCATCATGCGCACCACCTACGAGCAGCACGGCGGCACGATGGAGACCTCGATCATCACCTGCCGCGGGGACCTCAACCGGCTCCTCGTCACCATCGAGGACGGCAAGTCGTCCTTCCAGAAGATACTGAGCTGACGGCGCGCGCTCACTCCGGCTCGATGTCCTCGCCGATTCGGAAGCGCTCCTCCCTCCCCAGCTCCTGTGCCAACGACGGCAACAGGGTCGAGAAGGTCTCCTCCCGCCGGTCGCGCTTGAGCTCGCACTCCCAGACCACGTGCACGGTCCAGCCCTCCGCCTCGAGCGCCGCCACGTTGCGGGCGTCGCGCTCTTGGTTGCGGGCGAACTTCTCGGCCCAGTACTCCGTGTGCGTGCGGGGCATCCGCGGGTTGCAGCGGGGGCACCGGTGCCAGAAGCAGCCGTTGACGAAGATCGCGACCTTCTTGCCCGGCCATGCGATGTCCGGGCGGCCCGGCGCCTTTTTCCATTGGAGCCGGTAGCCCGTGAGGCCGCACGCGCGCAACCGCTCCCGCACGAGCAGCTCGGGCTTGGTGTCCTTGCCCTTGTTGCCCTGCATCGAATGGCGCACCGCCTCGCTCGACGCCTCGGGGGCGCGCCGCTTGGGCGCTCGAGGCGCCCCGGGGTCGGTGAGCCCGGGGAGCGCCCCGCCGGCGACGGCCCAGTAATAGAGCGCCGCCGTCGACCCGTAGGGGCTGTCCCTGCGGGCATAGCGGCGGAAGAGCTCCGGGGTGATGGTGCGGTGCCGGTGCACCATGCGCATGCCGCGCTGGATGGCGAGGTCGTCGAACGCGAGGACGTCCGGGCGCCCCAGCGAGAAGAGCAAGAGCATCTCCGCCGTCCAGCGGCCGATGCCCTTGAGCTGGGTGAGCCGCTCCACCACGTCCTCGTCCGACAGCCCTGCGAGCGCATCGAGGTCCAACCGTCCGGACGCCACCTCGTCGGCGACGCCGAGCAGGTACGAGGCCTTACGTCCCGAGAGGCCGACTTCGCGAAGGCCCTCCTCGCCGAGCGCGAGCACCGTCCGAGGCGCGACCGCACCGTCGCAGGCCTCCTGCAGGCGCCCCCAGACAGTGGCGAGCGCCGCATTGGACACCTGCTGGGCCGTGATGTTCCTCGCGATGCCGCGGAAGAGGTCCGGCTCCATCTCGCGCTCGAGGGGGCCCAGGCGCTCGATGATCGGCGCCAGGTGCTTGTCGGATGCGGAGAGGGCGGCCATGGCCTCGGGCGACGTGCGGAACGTGACGGACATGGCGACCTCCGCGAAAAGGAAAGGGGCGCCGTTGCCGGCGCCCCTGAACAGTCCTGGTCGGGTTGACTGGATTTGAACCAGCGACCTCTCGGTCCCGAACCGAGCGCTCTACCAAGCTGAGCCACAACCCGGACAGAGCGGAATTCTAGCACGGTTGCGGCGAATGGGAAGCGACGACTTGGAATCCGTCCACGAAGCCCCCAAGCGATGGAGCGGAGACGCCCCCCTGCGTCCCTACAACGTGCGGACGGCCTCGGACCACCATCCCTGGGACCGCGCGGCGGCGGCCACGGCGGCCGCGTCCTCGTCGCAGGCGCAGAGGGCCGCCACGCAGCTACCAGAACCGCACAGCAGCGGCTTCACCACGCGCGGCTGTGTGGCGAGCCACGCGAACGCCTCCCCCACCGCCGGACAACACCGCTCGGCTGCCTCCGTGAGGTTGTTGGCCGTGGCCGCGATGACCGCAGGCGCATCGAGCGCCTCCAAAGCCGAGACGAGCGGCTCCAAGGGCGCGGCCTGGCGGGGCTCCTCGTCGAACGCGCGGTAGCACTCCTTGGTGGGCGCCCCGGGCCCGGGTGCGCGCACGAGCGCCATGGCCAGCTCCGGGCACTCGAAGGACCGCTCGGGCACGTCGCCGTAGCCTCCCAGCAGGAGCGTCTCCCCTCCCGTGAGGAAGAACGGCACGTCGGCGCCGAGACTTCGCGCCACCTCTTGGGCATCCGGGCCCAGCGGGTCCTTGCCCCACAGTGTGCAGAGCCCGCGAATCACGGCTGCCGCATCGCTCGAGCCACCGCCGAGCCCGGCCTCGCTGGGAATCCGCTTGTCGAGCACGATGGACACCTTGAGCCGGCGCCTGAACGTCTCCGCCATGGCCTCGGCGGCCCGCCAGGCGAGGTTCTGCGCCTGGGGGCACGGGGCGTCCGGCGTGCAGGTCAGCGACGGCTCCTTGGTCTCCTGGATGGTCACCGTGTCATGGAGGGAGAGCCCCGCCATCAGCGACGTGGCCAGGTGCTTGCCGCGCTCGGTCCTCGGCGAGACGCCCAAATAGAGGTTCACTTTCGCCGGCGCAGTGACGCGGATCAAACGGCCCATGGCGGCTCCTTCTCGGATGGGACGGTTCCCGAGGCTAACGATACCCGTCGCACAGAAAACGGCCCCGGGACAAGTCCCGGGGCCGGTCCCTGACGCTCTCTGGTCTGGGCTACTCTTCCGTGGCGAAATCGAAGAGGGGCTCGCCGGACTCGGTATCGAAGAGCTCGACGGTGCCGGTCAGCACGTCCACGTACTGGTAGCTCTGGCGCGCCTTGCGGCCACGGCGCTCTTCCACCTCGACCATGAAGAGCGACGGGTGGGCGCTCACCACAACGCCGGTGCGCTCAACGATGCGCGAGCGGCCCATGTTGGCGCGGACGCGCACGCGAGAGCCCGTGAGCCCCCGCAGCTCCTCGTGAATCTGGTCGACGCGGTTGACGGAGGGGATCTCGTTCTCCAATTGCCTCAACTCCCATCGCCGGCGTAAAATCCGGCCAATGATGAATATGCAACGCACTACGTTACACCCTTTTTGTCCGAAAGAAAAGCCCCGAGCGGAGGACGGAGGGATCCCGGCGGCTCTGCGGTCGCGAGAGCAACGGCTGCGAGCCTCGGGCGCGGCGTCCCGTGACCCCAGCGAGGTCGCGTGGCACCATTCGAGGGACGCGAACGAGAGGAGCGAGATGCACGAGGAACGACAGGCGCGCGTGCGGAAGAACCTGCAGGCGATGGGACTGACCCAGATGCTGGTGGTGGACCCGGCCGCCGTGATGTACCTGACCGGATACGAGAACGACCCGATGGAGCGGTTCCAGGCGCTGTTTGTGCCCGTCGAGGGCGAGCCCACGCTGATCTTGAACCGGCTGTTCCCCGACCCGAATGCCTGGGAGCATCCGGTGACAGTGCTGGCGGACACCGACGACGTGGTGGCACCGGTCGCCAAGCTGTGCGACGCGGACGCGCCCTTGGGCGTGGACAAGGCGCTGCCGGCCAAGTGGCTGCTGCCCCTGATGGACGCGCAGGCCGCCTCGGGGTACGTGCTCGCCTCCTCCGCCGTCGACGACGCCCGCGCGCTCAAGTCGCCGGCGGAGCAGGACGCGATGCGCCGCGCGAGCGCGCTCAACGACCAAGGGATGGCATGGCTGCGCGAGCAGGTGCGCCCCGGTGTGACCGAGCGCGAGGTGGCGGCGGCACTCGAAGGCCGGTACCAAGAGCTTGGCGCGGAGGGCAACTCCTTCGCGCCCATCGTGAGCTTTGGCGCCAACGCGGCCGACCCGCACCACGAGCCGGACGACACGGTGCTGGAGCCGGGCATGTGCGCGCTCTTCGACGTGGGCTGCCGCGCCGATGGCTACTGCGCGGACATGACCCGCACGTTCCACCTCGGCGAGCCGGACGAGGAGTTCCGCCGCGTGTACGAGCTAGTGCGCGAGGCCAACGAGGCCGCCGAGGCCCTCGTGGCCCCCGGCGTGGAGCTGGCCAAGCTGGACCGGGCCGCGCGCGACGTGATCGAGCGGGGCGGCTACGGCGAGCACTTCACGCACCGGCTCGGGCATTTCATCGGCGCCGAGGTTCACGAGCCGGGCGACGTGTCGTCGAACAACCACGCCGTGTGCGAGCCGGGCATGTGTTTCTCCATCGAGCCGGGCGTATACCTGCCGGGGCGCTTCGGCGTGCGCATCGAGGACCTCGTGCTCGTGACGGACGACGGCTGCGAGGTGCTCAACCGCTACCCCAAGGAGCTCCAGGTCGTCCAACCATTGGTCCCTTGATTGGCACCACCTGCCAACAATCGAAATCAGTACCGTAAGAAATACTTCATCATCTGGTTCGAACGCCATCCCATTGCTGTGGGTTAGCGCCTCCGTGCGGAGACGCGCCGAGCGGCGCGTCGACCTTGGGCGGTATCGGCCCGTAACGGTGCATACGAGACCTGGTGGGTGAAATGGAGAATCACGCGATACGGAAGTCGGCGCTCACGGGTGCCTGCGCCCTCGTTGTCATGGGCTCGTTGAGCTTCGCGCGGTCATGGCTCCTCGGCTCGTGGATCGGCGGCGCGG
The DNA here is from genome assembly GCF_030067705.1 of Kribbibacterium absianum. GTDB lineage: Bacteria > Actinomycetota > Coriobacteriia > Coriobacteriales > Atopobiaceae > Kribbibacterium > Kribbibacterium absianum. Next base: position 53,154 of record NZ_JASJEX010000003.1, on the reverse strand, counting down.
GCGCTGCGAATCCCATCGCATCGGCCTTCTCTCCAGGAAACGCGTCGCTGTCCACATCGGGGGCCGCCCTCCTGGTCCTCCTCGTCCTCCCGTTCTCCTCCCTGCTCTTTGGTTACGAGGCGGGGCGTCTTGCGCGCAATGCCCTGCACAGGGGGGCGCTCAGGCGTCCATGGGCCGCAGTCCTGGCTCCGGCGTCGGTCGTGCCCTGGCTTGTGGTGGTCGGCCTGGCCTGGGCAGGGGGAATCGGATGCGACCCCGTCATCCAGGTGGCCACGGGAATACCCCTTGCCTTCCCCTGGCTCTTCGTCCTGGTCGGAGTCAGTCTCGGCATGGCCGCGCGCGAACAGCGCTAGACAGTGAAGGAGCGGGGCGCTCGGGTTTTCCGAGCGCCCCGCTCCGTTGTGCAACCTCAGGGAGAAGAAACGGCCGAGAGGGCCGTCGCTCTCGTCACTCCCCCTGGCAGAGGGAGAGGGCCTCGGCGTCCGCCACCACCCAGCAGTTGGTGTGCAGCTGCAGGATCGACGCCGGGCACTGCGGCGTCACGGCGCCCTCGATCATGTCATGGACGGCCTGGGCCTTGTCGGCGCCGGTGGCCGCCACCACGATCATGCGGGCCTGCATGATCGTCTGGACGCCCATCGTGTAGGCCTGGCGCGGCACGTCGTCCGGGTTGTCGAACAGGCGGCTGTTGGCCTCGATGGTGGAGGGCGTCAGGTCCACGCACTGCGTGCCCTTGGAGAAGGCGTCGGCCGGCTCGTTGAAGCCGATGTGGCCGTTGCGACCGATGCCGAGCAGCTGCAGGTCCACGTAGCCGGCGTCCTTCACCAGCTGGTCGTAGCTCTTGCAGGCGTGCTCGACGTCCAGGTCGGTGCCGTCGGGGACATGGGTGTTGTCCTTGTCGATGTCGATGTGGTCGAAGAACTGGTGGTTCATGAAGTAGCGGTAGCTCTGGGGGTCGTCCCCGGAGAGGCCGCGGTACTCGTCCAGGTTGTAGGTGGAGACCTCGGCGAAGTCCACGTCGCCCTTGTGGTACCAGTCGATGAGCTGCTTGTAGGCGCCGATGGGCGTGGTGCCCGTGGCGAGGCCCAGCACGCTCTTGGGCTTCAAGATCACCTGAGCAGAGATAAGGTTGGCAACCTTACGGCTCATGTCGTCGTAGTCCTTCGCGTGGATGATCTTCATGGCGTCCTCTCCTGTGGCCGTGTTCCGTTGTGCCGTCTCGTTCACAGTAGGCCCGGACAGCGACGCGGCACGGCGACGAGTGGCCCCCGCCGCCGAAAAGCCACGGACAACGGCCAAAAGACATACCAAAGTCGCAGGTAGTCAGTGGTTTCTGTGGCCGGAGCGCTAGTCTGCCAGCTGTGCCGCCAGGGCCTCGAGCGCATGGAAGCGATGGCTGATGGCGTTCTTCTCGCCGGGTGTGAGCTGGGCCATGGTCTTGCCGGGCGCGTCGTCGGGCAGGAAGAGCGGGTCGTAGCCAAAGCCGCCGGTGCCCCGGGGCTCAAAGCCGACGGAGCCCTCGCAGTCGCCCTCGCCCGCGAGCACGGGCCCCGCGTTGTCCACGAGCACCACACAGCTGTGGAAGCGAGCGCGGCGCCCCTCCGCAGGGACGTCCCGCAGCTGGTCGAGGAGCTTGGCGTTGTTGGCCGCGTCGTCGCCGTGGACGCCCGCCCATCGGGCCGAGAGCACGCCGGGGGCGCCGTCGAGCGCGTCCACCACGAGGCCGGAGTCGTCGGCCACCGCTGTGAGGCCGGTCGCGTCCGCGGCAGCCGCCGCTTTGATGAGCGCGTTGTCATAGAACGTGGCGCCGTTCTCCTCGGGGTCCTCGTAGCCGGGCAGGTCGAGGTCGCCGAGCGCGACAAAGGTCACGTCCTCCATCACAGGGCCGAGGATGGCCTCGATCTCGGTGACCTTGTGGGCGTTGCCGGTGGCGACGACGACGGTGGACTCGGGGTCGAGCGTCTCGACGGAGATCTTCTGAGACATACAGATCCAATCAAACGAGGAATGGGACAGCAAGGGGTTCCAGCGTCGTGCCGCTACTTGGGGAAATGGGTCACCTGCCGCTGGAGGTCGCAGAGGGTCTCGATGCCGCCCTGGCCGAGGTCGAGCAGCCGGTCGAGCTGTTGGCGGTCGAACGTGATCCGCTCGCCGGTCCCCTGCACCTCGACGATGCGCCCGTCGGCCGTGCCCACGAGGTTGAGGTCCACCTCCGCGTGGCTGTCCTCCGGGTAGTCCAGGTCGAGGAGCGCCCGTCCGTCCACGATGCCGATGGACACGGCCGCCACCTGGCCCGTCAGGGGCATGCGGTCGATGCGGCCGGCGTCGCGCCACGCGGCCAGCGCGTCATAGAGAGCGACCCAGGCGCCCGTGATCGAGGCGGTGCGCGTGCCGCCGTCGGCCTGGATCACGTCGCAGTCCACGGTCACCGTGACCTCGCCCAGCGACTTCATGTCCACGACGGCGCGGAGCGAGCGGCCGACAAGGCGCTCGATCTCCATGGAGCGCCCCTTGCGGCGCAGGCCCTCGCGCTTCTCGCGGCGCCCCGTGGCGGCGGGCAGCATCGCGTACTCGGCGGTGACCCACCCGAGGTGCGACGCCTTGCGCCAGCCGGGCACTCCCTCCTCGATGGTGGCGGCGCAGAGCACCTTGGTGTCGCCGAACTCGGCCATGCAACTGCCGAGGGCGTTCTTCATGACCCGGCGGGTGAGGGTGACGGGGCGGAGCTTGTCCGGCGATCGGCCGTCGTGGCGAAGATCGGAGAAGGGCATGGGGGTTCCTCTCGATGGCGTGTGGTCTCGCATGATACGCCCGGAGACGGGGCTGCTTTTGGTGACGATGCGTCTCCGCAGAGCGCCGTGCGGCACATGCCAGCCTTGCGGCGAGCGCCTATACTGGGCGGACCGAGCGAGAGAGGAGGCCCCGTGCCGAGCAAGCCCGCGCCCATGGACCCGTCGCAACAGGCTGCACTGGACTCCATTCTCTCCGGCGAGAACGTCTTTCTGACGGGAGGCGCCGGCGCGGGCAAGTCCCATGTGATCGACGAGGCGCGCCGGCAGCTCAAGCGCCACGGCAAGAGCGTCGTGGTCTGCGCCCCCACCGGCGTGGCCGCACTGAACGTGCGCGGCTCCACCGTGCACCGGGCGTTCCAACTGGGGCTCGGCGTGCGCCAACCGGGGCGCGCCCGCGTGGTGCCCACGCTGGAGAACGCCGACGCCGTCATCATCGACGAGGTGTCGATGCTGCGCGTGGACGCGTTCGACGCCGTCTGCGAGAGCCTTGAGAAGATGCGCCGAACCCCACAGCTCGTGGTGGTGGGAGACCTCTGCCAGCTGCCGCCGGTGGTGACGGGCGCGGACCGCGACGCGCTCCTCGACGCCTACGAGGCCCTGTGGCGCGGCCCCTACTGCTTCCAGGGGCTTCACTGGGACGCCTGGGGCTTCCACCCGCACGTGCTGCGGGAACAGCACCGCCAGTCCGACGGCGGGTTCCTCCGGGCGCTCAACCAGGTGCGCCACGGCAACGAGCTGGGCCTGGGGTGGATCGCGCAGGAGTCGTCGCCGGACGAGCTGGAGGGCGCGCCCTACCTCGCCGCCTACAACAAGGTGGTCGACGCCAAGAACGCGGCGGAACTCCGACGGTTGCCCGGACGCGAGCGCACCTACGAGGCCGTGCGCAAGGGCTCGGTGGGCAAGGTGGGCCCCGCGGCGGACGTCCTGACCCTCAAGGTGGGCGCGCGCGTGGTCTTCCTCAAGAACGACCCCGAAGGCCGGTGGGTGAACGGCACGCTGGGGACCGTCGCAAACCTGGGGCCGAAGTCCGTGACCGTGGACAAGGACGACGGCGAGACCGTGCGCGTGGAGGTCGCCACCTGGGAGTCCATCGACTACGAGAAGGAGCCCGGCACCGGCAAGCTCAAGGAGCGCGTCGCCGGCACGTTCAAGCAGCTGCCGCTGCGGCTCGCCTGGGCCATGACCATCCACAAGGCCCAGGGGCTCACCTTGGACAAGATGAACCTCGACCCCGCCTGCTTCGAGACCGGCCAGCTCTACGTGGCGCTCTCGCGCGTGCGCGAGGCGGGCGACCTGCATCTCGTGCGCCCGCTGCAGCCCAGCTACCTGCGCTTCGACCCGGCCGTGGAGGCGTTCCACCAGCAGGTCTGGCAGCAATGCCGCGACTGGCCGGACGGCGACCGCGCGACACGGCGCCCCAGCTGGCCCGAGGTGCGAGGGTCCATCGAGACGAGGAGAGCCGCCGCGACGCTGGGGCAGGCCGGGTTGCTGTAGTCGGTTTTGGAATTCGGTTTTTGCCTCAGATGACACGAATTATCGTAGAATCGTGTCACTTCCGTCATGAATCGAGCAATGGGAGCGCCCATGAAACGAAAACTCATGACCGTGGTGCGCCGCTGGAAGGAAGAGGGCTGCTCGCGCCCGCTGCTCATCAAAGGGGTGCGCCGCTGCGGCAAGACCTACCTTGCCGAGGAGGCCGGGCGCTCCCTCTTCGACGACGACTGGGTCAAGCTGGACTTCCAGACGGACCTCGCACGGATGGACGCCGTTTTCGCTGGTCCGACCAGCGACGTCGAGGGTATCCTGCGCAGAATCAGCGATTATGCCGGCCGCGCCGTCACCCCTGCGACGCTCCTCATCTTCGACGAGGTCCAGCTGTCGGAGCGCGCCCTCAACTCGCTGCGGTTCTTCTCCGGAACCGGGCAGCCAATCATCGCCACGGGCAGCCTCTTTGGCGTGACCCTCAAGAGGCGCGAGCTGCCGTTCCCCTCCGGTGTGCAGCAAGAGGAGCTCCATCCTCTGGATTTCGAGGAGTTCCTCTGGGCCTACGACCAGTGCCCCATGGCAGAGGCCATCCGCGAGCATGCCCGGAGTCTCGAGCCCTACGTCCTCCATGACCGAGCCCTGGAGCTCTTCGACCGCTGGACCGTCGTGGGGGGCATGCCCCGCCCGGTCCTCGCCTCCCTCAGCAACCAAGGCTTTGAGCCCGTGCGGGAACAGCAACGGGAAATCGTCGACACCTACGTTTCGGACATGACGGACCCCGAGAACGGCATCAGCGGAGCCGCCGCGCTCCGGGTCTGGAAGAGTGCCCCCCAACAACTCGTGCGCTCCTCCACGAAGAAGTTCAAGTACGCCGATGTGGAGCGGGGAGGACGTCGCTCCCGCCTCTTGGAGCCTCTGGAGTGGCTCGAGGCCGCCGGCATCGTGAGCCAGCAGAACCTGACACATGACACCTCGGCGCCGCTCACGCCGGCCGGCGATGAGGACGGGTCGTTCTTCAAAGTGTTCGTCGCGGACACGGGCATCATGTTCCACCAGTTCGGGATCGGGGCCGAGACCTACCTGGACCCCAACGTGCGCCCGTTGCTCTCTGCGGACTTCCGAGGGGGGCTGGCGGAGAATGCGACCATGCAGGCCTTCGAGGCCAACGGCATCGAAACGTTCTACTGGACCCCAGGAAAGTCCGGCGGTTCGGGAGAGCTGGATTTCGTGTATCAGGACCGGCTCGCACGCGTTGTGCCCGTGGAGGTCAAGTCCGGGCGCAATGTGGGCGCGCGGACGCTGAAGCGCTTCATGACAGAGGCGCGCTCTCCCTACGCCGTGCGGCTCTCGACGAAGCAGTTCGGACGCTCCGTCGACGAGAAGACCGGCATGGAGCTCCGGTCGCTCCCGCTGTACGCCGCCTTTTGCCTCGGCACGGACGCCGTCTGACCCTACTCCCCCACGCGCTCTAGGAACGCGCGGGTGCGCTCCTCGCGCGGGTGGTTGATGACCTGGTCAGCGGGGCCCTGCTCCACGATGACGCCGCCGTCCATGAAGACGACGCGGTCGGCCACGTCGCGGGCGAACGCCATCTCGTGGGTCACGATCACCATCGTCATGTCCTCGGCAGCGAGGCCGCGGATGACCTTGAGCACCTCGGCCGTGAGCTCCGGGTCCAGGGCGCTCGTGGGCTCGTCGAAGAAGAGCACGTCCGGGTGCAGCGCGAGGGCCCGGGCGATGGCCACGCGTTGCTGCTGGCCGCCGGAGAGCTCGCAGGGCACCTTCCCCTCCTCGGCCGCCAGCCCCATCTTCGCAAGAAGCGCCCGTGCCTCTTGCTCGGCCTCGGTCTTGTCGCGGCCCTGCACGGCCACGGGGGCGTCCGCCACGTTGCGCAGCACCGTCCAGTGCGGGAACAGGTTGAAGTTCTGGAACACGAGGCCGAAGCGGGAGCGGGCGTCCTTCAGCACCGAGGGGCCGGCGTACACGGCGACGCCCCGCTCGTCCTGCTCGGCGACGGCGAGGTCCCCGAAGGCCAAAGAGCCCCCGTCGAGACGTTCCAGCAGCGTGCAGCAGCGCAGCAGGGTGGACTTGCCGCCACCGGATGGTCCGATGACGGCAACCACCTCGCCCTTCTTCACGTCGAGCGAGATGTCCCGCAGCACCTCGTTGTCGCCGAAGCTCTTGCGCGCGTTGCCGAGCGAGAGGAGCGTGGGGTTCTCGGCCATGGGTCCCTCCAGACAGGACGGGGCGGGGACGCCGTGCCCCCGCCCCGAGCAAGTTCTAATCGTGATAATAGGCCAGCTGCTTCTCCACCCGGGTGAGCGCCATCTCCACGATGAAGTTGAACACCCAGTAGATGAGGGCGGCGATGGCGTAGGGCACCATCGACACCTGGCTCGCGGCAAGGGCCTTGGCCTGGCTGAACATCTCCATGATGCCGAGGACGAACGCCAGGGAGGTGTCCTTCACGAGCGTGATGACCTCGTTGCCGATGGCCGGCAGGACGCGCTTGACCACCTGCGGCAGCACGATGCGCGTGAAGGCCTGGGCCCGGGTGTAGCCGAGCACCTCGGCGGCCTCGTGCTGGCCGCGCGCGATGGACTGGAGGCCGGAGCGGTAGATCTCCGCGAAGTACGCCGCATAGTTGATGATGAAGCCGATGCCGCAGGCCCAGTACTTCCAGTCCGGCCCCATGTTGAGGTGGAACAGGTAGTAGGGCCCGAACATGATGGCCATGAGCTGCAGCATGAGCGGCGTGCCGCGCATGACCGAGATGTAGATCCGGGCGATCCAGGCGAGCCACTTGTGCTTGCTCATGCGCGCGAGCGCCACCGGGACGCCGAGGGGCAGCGCGCCCACCAGCGTCACGACAAAGATCTCGAGCGTGAAGAGCAGGCCCGAGAACAGGAGCTCGAGCATCACGGAGAATTCCACTGGATCGCCCTCCTTAAGGCCGCGCTACTCGAGCACCCAGTTGTCGTAGGACATGCCCTGGTCGGCGTACTTCTCGCAGAGCTCCTTGACGGTGCCGTCGCGGTCGAGCTCCTTGAGCGCGGCGTTGACGGCGTCGGCGGTCGCGGTGTCGCCCTTGGCGAAGCCCACGGCGTAGTGCTCGCTGGAGAGGGCGCCGAGCGTGCGGAACTCGTCCGGCTTGGCGGCCATCTGATAGTCCGCGATGGAGAGGTCGCAGGCCACGGCGTCGACCATGCCGCTCTCCAGCTGCATGAACGCGTTGTTGTAGTCGCCGATGGTCTGCAGCTCCTTGAAGGTGCCGGCGAGGTCCGCCTGGTCGCCCTGCAGCACGTCGAGGGCGGCGGAGTCCACCTGGGTGAGCACCGTCTTGCCGGCGAGGTCCTCCATGGACTTGATGTCGCTGTCGGCCTTCACGACCACGACCTGCTCGTTGAGCATGTAGGGCTCCGAGAAAGTGTAGTCGTCCTCGCGGCCCTCCATCGTGAAGCCGTTCCAGATGCAGTTGATCTGCCCGGAGCCGAGCAGCGCGTCCTTGGCGTCCCAGTCGATGGGCTCCAGCTGGACCTCCCATCCGTTCTTGTCGCAGACGGCCTGAGCCAGATCCAGGTCGAAGCCGGTGTAGGAGCCGTCGTCGCCCACGTAGCCGTAGGGCGGGTAGCCGGCGTCGAAGCCCACGATCAGCGTCCCGGTGGAGGCGGCGCCGGTCGCGCCGTCGCTCGACGCGGAGTCACTGGCGCCGGTGGTCTTGGCATCCGTCGAGGCGCCGGTGGTGCCGCCGCAACCGGCGAGCAACGCGGTCAGGGCGAAGGCGGACGTGGCACCAAAGAACTGACGACGGGTCTGCATGGTTCCCCCTTTGTGTCGGGTGCCCCGGACCGCTCTCCTCGGTTCGGGGCACTTTAGCGCGCTAAATCGCTTGCGGTCTCCTATTGTGGGGTGTGCAGGCACCCGCTTTCGGCCGTTGCAGGATTGTTTTATGGGGACGAAATCTCGGTGCCCGGCGAGAGGCCCCCGAACGAGCCCTCGGCTGCGCCAACGTCGAAAGGAACCCCATGGACCTCCTCCCCCTCCTCCGCGACCGCTACTCCGTGCGCGCGTTCTCCGACCGCCCCGTCGAGCCGGAGACGCTCGACCGTGTGCTTTCGGTCGCCGGCATCTCCCCCACCGCCCGCAACAAGCAGCCCCAGCGCCTCTACGTGCTGGAGAGCGACGAGGCGCGCGCGAAGATCGCCGAGCTGTCGCCCTGCACCTTTGGCGCGCCGGTGGTGCTCATGATGTGCTTCGACCGCTCGGAGGCCTCCGACTCTAAGCTCAACCCTGGCTACGATTTCGGCGAGATGGACGCCTCCATCTGCCTGGACCAGGTCATGCTGGCCGCGTGGGCCGAGGGCCTCGGCAGCTGCTGGGTGGGGATGTTCTCGCAGGAAGAGGTGCGCGTCGCGTTCGACCTGCCGGAGTCCTACCATGTGGCAGCGCTGATGCCGCTCGGTTACCCGGCCGAGGACGCCCACCCCGGCCCGATGCACGAGAAGAGCCGTCCGCTGGGCGAGCTGGTCACACGGCTGTAGGGGGCGAGACGTCCCCCGCACCGGCCGGGCGTCGTCGCCGGGACGGGATGTCATCGCCGAGGAGAAGGGGCACGGGCACGCGGGCCCGGCGTATCCTGTGCGCGCTCAGCGACCAAGGAGGCATCCCATGTCCGTGACCCACGGGGTTCCCGGCACGATCGTCTACCGCGTGGGCGACGGCGCCTACGTCAACCTCACCAACCGCTGCCCAAGCGCGTGCACCTTCTGCCTCCGACAGACCTGCGACGCGGTGGGGCGGGCCGACAGCCTGTGGCTCACGCGAGACGTGACGGCCGAGGAGGCCGTCCAGGCGTTGGACGCCTTTGACGACGAGGGCTTCACGGTGGCCGACGCCTCCGAGGTGGTCTTCTGTGGGTTCGGAGAGCCCACGGAGAACCTTTCGTCACTCCTGGCGGCGGCCGCCCACGTGAAGGAACGCTGGCACAAGCGCGTGCGCGTGAACACGAACGGCCAAGGCTCGCTCGTCAACGGTCGGGACATCACACCCGAGCTGGCGACCTGCGTCGACGAGGTCTCGGTGAGCCTCAACCATCCGGACCCGGCCCGGTACCAAGAGCTCGTCCGCAGCTCGTTCGGCGACGAGGCCTTCCCGGCACTGCTCGAGTTCGTCCGTCGCGCTCGCGAGAACGGCATGGAGGCCACCCTCACCACCGTCGCCACCACGATCACTGCCGAGGAGGAGGCCCGGTGCGCCGAGCCCTGCGCCGAGCTCGGGGCCCGCCACCGTATCCACCCGTTCGTGGACTGACCTCCCCCAACGCCGAAAACTAGGAACCGACCGCCTCCGGCGCCTCCGCGCCGCTCACCCGACGAGGCCGCCACAAGCGCCCCTCTCGGAAGGCCGTCCCCTCCAGCGTCAACAGCGCCCGCTTGTGAGCCAGCCCGCCGCTGTAGCCGGTGATGTCCCCGTGGGACCCCAGGACGCGATGACAGGGAACCACGATGCAGACCGGGTTCCTCCCCAGCGCTTGCCCCACAGCCTGCGCTGCCATGCGCGGAATGCCCCGGCGCTCCGCGAGCGTCCGTGCGATGTCCCCATAGGTTCGCGTCTCCCCGTAAGGAATCGCGAGCAGCTCCTCCCACACCTCCTGCTGGAACGGCGTCCCCACAAGGTCAAGGGCCGGCGTGAAGCCCGGATCGGCCCCTGCGCAATAGGCGTCGAGCCATGCGACCACGTCCGCCAGCACCGGGTCCTCAATCGTGGCCGGATCCACCGCCTGTGCGTCGCCCCAGTGGTCGCAGCCCTCCCACGGGTCTTCTCCCGGCTCGCCGCGGGCCAGGAACCAGAGCGCCTCGAGCCCACGCTCCGTGCACCGAATCCCCAGTGGCCCCAGAGGAGACTGGTACACCCACGTGGGCACGGTCCTCTCGGCCCCTTGCTCCACCGGTGCCCACACCCGCGCGAGGCGCTGCCCCCACACCGGCGGGGCGGCCGGCGCCAAGAAGCCGGGGCGCGCGCCCTCCATCAGTTCCTGCAGGTCCTCCAGGTACTCCCGCTCGAACGTCGTGGCCTCGTACTCCAGCGTCCCCTCCATGCCGTGCTCCTCCGGTCGTGTGCCCTGTGTCCCTAGAATACACAAACACATGTTCTTTTGCCCTCGTGGTAAAGGCAGAACTAGTGTTTCATAATCCCCTCACAGAACGACCGGGGCCGACGCGTCGCGTCACGAAAAAAGGCCGCCGGGCAACCCCGACGGCCTTCGAGCGACCCGCCCCCGTCACAACAGGTACGTGGCCACGCCGGCCCAAATGACCAGACCGAGCAGTGCGAGGCACACCGTGTTCGAGAGCCACGCGGGCATCTTCTCGAGCGCCCAATCGACCGCCGGATAGATCAGGTAGAGGTAGACGACGGCGACCACGGCGATGACCAGGTCGTTCACGAGCCATCCCTGACCAAGGATGTTGAGCGGCAGCACCGAGTTGTCCCAATAGGGGTAGACGCCCAGCTCGTTGGGCTGGTTGATGATGAGGCCGATGACCGTCTCGAGCACGGCGGCGATGACCGTCGCGTACACGAACACCTCGGCGAGCGCGCCGGCCTTGGTCTTGCTCCGGCTCGCGATCGCGTCCTTGAACGGCTCCAGCACGAAGGTCATGGCCACGGCGCCGATGCCGTAGACCCAGTAGGGCGTGAACCACGGCTCGTGCCAGACGGAGTAGTCCGGGTCGACGATGCCGAACTGGCTCATGAACGTGCAGTAGGGGATCTCGAGCCAATGGCCGATCCAGGCGCAGACGCAGAAGCACACCACCATGCAGCGCCAGAACTCCCAGGTGAGAACCGAGATGCGCCCCTCCTTGTCATGGACAAGGAGGTTCGTCCATCGCCAGCGGGGCCGGATGCCGAGCGAGCGCTCGGTGGCCTCCTCGGCCTCATGGGCCTCCTCGCGCTCCTGGATGGCGTCGATCCGGGCCGCCCACCCGGCAAAGACGCGAAGAACCGCGTCGACCTTGTCGGCGAGCCAGCTCAAGGCCCGCGCGACCACGTTTTCCTGTTGAACCGCATGCGCCATGGTGCCGCTTCCCTCCGGAGCCACTTCGATTTCTGTCTATGCCCAGAAGGACTCCTTAGTAATGAGCGGCCGTGGCCTCAAGAGGACTTCGCACGCGATCAACTTCTGTCCGATAAGGCTGAAAACGCGACGATTCGATCCCTATTGTTTCACTTTATGAACGAAAAAGCACCGTCCCTTCCTTTCGTCGAACCACACTGGGGTGATGGGTCCGGCCTGAAATCGATGGCACCCGCCGGGAATCACACGGTAATACGCATTGGCACAAGTCGATTCAGCCTGGCTCCACACTTTCGCTCTTACCGTTCACGGACGTGTTTTGACCATTCGCCGACGCGGTATAGACTCCTCCGTAAGCTCACGACAACGAGGAGGTTTCGTCATGCTGAGCATTTACGTCAAGGGCATCATCGCCGGCCTCATCTCCATCGAGGAGGTCCCGCCCATGCTGCGCGACAAGGTCGAGCACCTGCTGCAGGCCTGCGCGATCTAGCCCGCCCCATGCGGTCCCGCGCCCTCACGACGCGCGGCGACCCCGTTCTTGCATCCCACCGAGGCCCCGGACGAGTCGGCGTCCGGGGCCTTTTCTATGGACGCCCGCAAGGTCGCTCCGTTTTGGCCCCTCGCTCGCACGCGTCCACGGTTTTCAGACACGGTCAAAAGAACCCCTATCATAGGAAGTCCCCAAGACGCTAAGAGAAAGGCTCCCATTCATGGTCCAGAGGGTCTACGTGGAGAAGAAGCCCGGCCACGACGTGCACGCTCGGGCGCTCGCCGAGGAGCTGCGCGAGGTGGTGGGCATCACGGGGCTGGAAACGCTGCGCGTGTTCAACCGCTACGACGTGGAGGGCATCGACGAGGGGCTCTTCTCGGAGTGCGTCCCCTGCGTCTTTGCCGAGCCGCAGACCGACCGCGCGACGGCCGAGCTCCCCGACCTGGGCGGCGCGGCCGTCTTTGCTGTGGAGCCGCTACCCGGGCAGTTCGACCAGCGGGCGGACTCAGCGGCACAGTGCGTGCAGCTCATCAGCCAGGGCGAGCTGCCCACCGTCCTGACGGCCACGGTGTACGCCTTGGACGGTGACCTCTCCGAGCAGGACGTCGACACCGTCAAGGCCTACGTGATCAACCCCGTGGAGTGTCGCGAGGCGTCGCTCGAGAAGCCCGAGACACTCGCCGTCGACTATCCCGAGCCCGAGGCGGTCGAGGTGCTCGAGGGCTTCCGCGACCTCGACGACGCAGGCCTGGCGGCGCTCCTTGCCGACCGCGGGCTCGCGATGGACCTCGACGACCTGCGCTTCTGCCAGGCGCACTTCCGTGACGAGGGGCGCGACCCCACCATCACCGAGGTGCGCGTCGCGGACACCTATTGGTCCGACCACTGCCGCCACACCACCTTTGGCACCGAGCTGGACGCGGTGACCTTCGACGACCCTGGCCTGCAGAAGGCCTGGGACCGCTACCTGCAGCTTCGCCGCGAGCTCGGCCGCGAGGACAAGCCCGTGACCCTCATGGACCTCGGGACGCTCGGCGCGCGCTACCTCAAGGCGACGGGACGGCTCTCGGACCTCGACGAGTCCGACGAGATCAACGCCTGCACCATCCGCTGCACGGTGGACGTGGACGGCGAGGACCAGGACTGGCTCTACCTCTTCAAGAACGAGACCCACAACCACCCGACGGAGATCGAGCCCTTCGGCGGCGCAGCCACCTGCATCGGCGGCGCGATCCGCGACCCGCTCTCGGGTCGCAGCTACGTGTACCAGGCCATGCGCGTGACCGGCGCGGCGGACCCAACGGTGCCCGTCTCGGAGACCCTTCCGGACAAGCTGCCCCAGCGCAAGCTCGTGACCGGCGCGGCCGAGGGGTACTCCAGCTACGGCAACCAGATCGGGTTGGCCACGGGACAGGTGTCGGAGCTGTACCACCCCGGCTATGCGGCCAAGCGCATGGAGATCGGCGCCGTGGTGGGCGCCGCCCCCGCCGCGAACGTGCGCCGCGAGGAGCCCGCGCCCGGCGACGTCGTCGTGCTGCTGGGCGGGCGCACGGGACGCGACGGCATCGGAGGCGCCACCGGCAGCTCCAAGGCCCATAGCCACGAGTCACTCGACACCTGCGGCGCAGAGGTGCAGAAGGGCAACGCGCCGGTGGAGCGCAAGCTGCAGCGGCTGTTCCGGCGCCCCGAGGCCTGCCGCCTCATCAAGCGGTGCAACGACTTCGGCGCCGGCGGCGTCGCGGTAGCGATCGGCGAGCTGGCCGACGGCCTTGCGATCGACCTCGACCGCGTGCCCAAGAAGTACGAGGGGCTCGACGGCACCGAGCTGGCCATCTCCGAGAGCCAGGAGCGGATGGCCGTGGCGCTCGCGCCGGAGGACGTGGACGCGTTCTGCGCGCTGGCGGCCGAGGAGAACCTCGAGGCCACGCCCGTCGCGACCGTCACGGGCGACTCGCCCGCGAACGCCGGCGCCCCGTACGTCACGATGACCTGGCGCGGCGAGCCCATCGTGCGGCTGTCCCGCGCGTTCCTCGCGTCCAACGGCGCGCCGAAGCACCAGGTGGCGCACGTGGAGGCCGGCTCGGCCTACGAGCCGGACGCGCCGTGGGCCGACCGCTCGCTGGGGTTCCCGGACCGCATGGCGGCGCTCGTTAGCGACCTCAACGTGGCCTGCAACCGCGGGCTGGCCGAGCGGTTCGACTCCACGATCGGCGCCGGCACCGTCGTGATGCCCTTCGGCGGCGCCGAGCAGCTCACCCCGCCCATGGCCATGGTGGCGAAGCTGCCGGTGGACGGCGAGACCGAGACCTGCTCGGCGATGGCCTGGGGCTTCAACCCGTTCCTGACCGAGGCCGACCCCTACACGGGCGCGTACCTCGCCGTGGTGGAGTCGCTCGCACGCCTCGTAGCCGCCGGCTTCCGCCGCGAGGACGCGCACCTCACGTTCCAGGAGTACTTCGAGCGGCTGCGCGACGTCCCCGAGCGCTGGGGCAAGCCGGTGGCGGCGGTGCTCGGCGCGCTGATGGCACAGGTTGACCTCGGCGTGGGCGCCATCGGCGGCAAGGACTCCATGAGCGGGTCCTTCGAGGAGCTGGACGTGCCGCCGACGCTCGTCTCGTTCGCGACGGCGCTCGGGCCGATCGGGCGTGTGACGTCCCCCGAGTTCAAGGGGGCCGGTCACCGGGTGCTCTCCGTGACGCCGGCCCGGCATCACGAGGGCGCTGGCTCGCAGGGGCTTATCGCCGAGCCGGCCGACCAGATCGCGGCCATGGCGTACGTGGAGCAGCTCGTGGGCGACGGCGCGGCGCTCGCCGTCGCGACCCCCGGCTATGGCGGCACCGCCGAGGCGGTCTTCAAGATGTGCCTCGGCAACGGCGTCGGGATCGAGTTCTCGCCGGAGTTCGCCGCGTCGCACGGAATCGACGCGCTGTTCGCGCCCGCATACGGCACGTTCATGGTGGAGCTGGCACCGGGCGCGGAGCTTCCCGAAGCGCCCGACGGCGTCTTGACCGGCGTCATTGCGACCACGACCGAGCGCCCCGCCATCGTCTTGGGCGACGACCAGGTGGAGCTGGGCGCCCTCCGCGAGGCCTGGGAGCGGCCGCTCGAAGGCGTGTTCCCCTACCGCACCGCCGCAGACGAGGCGCTGCCGGACGACCCGCTCGTCACGTACACGGGCGGCGTCGGCGCCACCTATCATGGCCCCGCGCTGCTCGGCGAGAACGGCGGCAAGCCCCGAGTGGCCATTCCGGCCTTCCCGGGCACCAACTGCGAGCTGGACTCCGCCCGGGCCTTCGAGCGGGCCGGCGCCGTGGCCGAGACGCTCGTGATTCGCAACCTGACGGCCGCGGACGTGACCGCCAGCGCACAGGCCCTCGTGGACCTCATCGACCGCTCCCAGATCCTCATGCTGCCGGGGGGCTTCTCGGGAGGCGATGAGCCGGACGGCTCTGCGAAGTTCATCACGGCGTTCTTCCGCGCCCCCGAGGTCACCGAGGCCGTTCGGCGCCTGCTCAACGAGCGCGATGGCCTCATCCTCGGCATTTGCAACGGGTTCCAGGCGCTCGTGAAGCTGGGGCTCGTCCCCTACGGTGACATTCGCCCGATGGACGAGACGTGCCCCACGCTCACGCACAACGACATCGGCCGGCACCAGAGCCGCCTCGTGCGCACGCGCGTCGACTCCAACCTGTCACCGTGGCTGTCCCGGTGCGAGGTGGGCGACGTGCACACCGTGGCGATCAGCCACGGCGAGGGCCGGTTCGTTGCGCCGGAGCCGTTGCTGCAACAGATGGCCGAGCGCGGCCAGGTCTGCACGCAGTACGTGGGCGCCGACGGGCTCCCGTCCCAGGACCTGGCGGTCAACCCCAACGGCAGCGCCTGGGCCATCGAGGGCATCTGCAGCCCGGACGGCCGCGTGTTCGGCAAGATGGGCCACAGCGAGCGTTCGGGCGCGGGCCTGTACAAGAACGTGCCCGGTGCCCGGTACCAGCCCATCTTCGAGGGCGGCGTGGCCTACTTCGCGTGACACAAAAAGGCCTCGGGGGCCGGGACGCGGCGAGACCGTCGCCGTCCCGGCCCCCAGGCCTTCGATGCCGTCACTCGTTGCTGCCGGGCCGTATCTCGGCCGCGAAGTCGCTGATGAACCTGAGGCCGTTCTCCGGCGCCGGCGTCTGCGGGAACCAGTACTTCCACGCGCCCCACCGATGGGCGCCCGAGACGTCGCGCACGTCCGCGAACGCGTCACGCGGCACAAAGGTCCTGCTCGGACGTCCGTCCCGGTCCAGAAGCGCGACGCCGCCCTCGCCCAAGGCCTGCTCACAGAAGCTCAGGCAGTTGTAGGTGATGAGGTCGTACTCGCCCGGGTCGGCCTTCTTGGCCTCGGCGAACGCGCGGATGGGCTCGTAGGCGGCCCGGTCGCACCACATCGCGAGCGCCACGTCCATGTGCTCGTTCCAATAGTTGCCCGGGTTGCCGTGGACGATCCAGCCGCTGTCCCGCACGATGCGCTCGAACGGTTCCGGCGCCTCCAGGCACGCCATAAGACCTGGGCCCTTAAGCGCGTTGCCGTGGCGATAGTAGGAGTAGGTCATGATGTCGCCGCCCACGGGCCCCAGGCCGAGCACCGCATGGCCCTCGTCGTAGGCGGCCTGCTCGTTGAAGAACACGAACAGGTTGTAGGAGCCGGCAGGGGCGGGCACCTGGAGCTCCGGCGGGATCGTGTCCTTGAGCTGCGCCGCGTGGGCGCGGTCGAGCGCGACGCGCGTGGTCTCCTTCATGAGCTCGTTCACGGACTCCCCCTTCGTGGCGACCCCCTGTTTGACGGAGAGGTCTATGCCCGTTGAAAAGGGCGCGAACCCGGAACACGGCCACTGCCATGCCTGTCGATTCGGGACCGGGGCACGACCAGCGCGCATAGAGAACGCCCGGGCCGCGAAACCTCGCGACCCGGGCGTCGGCACATGCCCTGAGAGAGCGGCTACTCGGTGACGGCGGCCTCCACCGCGGCCTCCTCGGCCTCGGCGTTCAAGACCTCGGCGGTCGCCTCGGCGGCCTCAGCGGTGCCCTGGGCGGCGGCCAGCTCGGCCTCCTTCTTGGCAGCCTCAGCAGCGGCCTTCTTGGCGTATGCCTCGGCCTTGGCGGCCTTCTTGGCGGCCTTCTCGGCGGCCTTGGCCTCGTGGGCGGCCCGCTGCTCGGCGTCCTTCTTGGCGCGCGCCTCCTTCTTCTTGGCCTCGCGCTCGAGCTGAGCCTGGGCGGCGCCACCGAACTTGTCAGCGAAGCGCTGGACACGGCCGCCGGTGTCGACGAGCTTCTGGGTGCCGGTGTAGAACGGGTGGCACTGGTCGCAGAGGTCGAGCGTCATGGTCGGGACCGTGGCGCGGGTGGTCCAGGTGTTGCCGCAGGAGCAGCGAACCGTGCACTCCATGTACTCAGGATGGATGTTCTTCTTCATGCAGGACTCCTCTTGTAGGCCCTGGTTTCCGACCAGGGCAAGGGGCGCCTCGGTTTCCGACCGAGACGAAACAGCCTTTGCATGATAGCACGGCTCATCCGTCGGGCCGAGAAGACCCGAACGCCCTGCACTCCTGTGGTCCTGTGATGAAGTGGCGGCGCCGAACGCCGGCTCGCGGCACCCTAAAGGGGCTGAGTTCGCAGACTCTCGATCCCACCGGAGGAGCCATGTTCCTGTCCGTCGATGTGGGCAACACCCAGACCACGCTCGGCCTCGTGAACGAGGACGGCTGCGTCGTGCACCACTGGCGCACCAAGACCGACCGTCTCGACACGGCCGACGAGATCACTGCCCGGCTGCTCGGCCTCTTCACCGCAAGCGGCCGGGACTTCGACGACGTGGACGCCGTGGCCGTCGCCTGCGTGGTGCCGGACCTGCTCCACGCCTGGCGCACCTGCCTCACGCGCCTCGACCGCGCGCCCCTCATGGTGTCGTCCGGAGCCGGCGCGCCCATCCCCGTCGCCCTCCCCCACCCCGAGGCAGTGGGCGCGGACCGCATCGCCAACGCCGTCGAGGCGCGGCGGCTGTACGGGGCGCCGGCCATCGTCGTGGACTTTGGGACCGCGACCAACATCGACGTGGTGGACCCGCGCGGCGCCTTTGTGGGCGGCGTCATCGCGCCCGGCATCATGCTCTCGGCGAGCGCGCTGTTCTCGCGGGCGTCGAAGCTCTCGGGCGTGCCCATCGAGATGCCGGAGCGCACCATCGGCGACTCGTCGGAGCACGCGCTCCAGAGCGGCATCGTGATCGGCACCGCCGCGATGGCGGAGGGGCTCGTGGCGCGCATCAAGGACGAGCTGGGCGTCGAGGAGTGCCCCGTCATCGCCACCGGCGGGCTCGCGCGCACCGTGTCGATGGCGTGCCGCTGCTTCACGTCCGTGGACGCCGACCTCACGCTCCGCGGCATCCACCAGCTCTGGAGGGCCCAGCGCTAGGAGCCGCCCCGGCGTGCCCGGTCGTGCGGCTGTCCCTACTCCGCCGGCACCAGCGTCGCGGAGCCGGGCGCCAGCTCTGTCTCGGCCACGGGCACGTCCCCGCTCGGTTGGCTCTGGATCGTCACGCGGCCCCAGCCGTCAATGCCCGCCAGCCGCCCGGACACGATCGTGTCGCCGCTCGGGGCGATCGCGTCCACGCCCTGCCCCATCAGCTCCATCGCGTCGAAATAGTCCGAGAGGAACGGCCCCCAGGGGCCCGCCGCCGCGCCGTCCGGCATCGCCTGGGCCCACCGCTCGATGGCTGCGGCGACGGCGTCACGCGCCGCGTCCACAGGCCAGCCCTCCGGCAGCTCGGCCCGCACGTCCACCACGACGCCCTCGTCGTAGCGTGCGCCCGCACGCACAGCGAAGGCCTCACCGCTCCAGACGACGTCCGACGGCCAGCGCACCTGCGCCCCGTCCTGCATCGACGCCAGCGCAAGCGCTGCGCACGGCCCGATCGCGTCCAGGAACCCCATCGCGACGTTCGGCCGCACCTCACAGATCAGCTCGCTCATCTAGAAGCCCCCTCGCCCGCTACTCCCACTCGATGACGCCCAGGTCCTCTCGGACGATACCCACCCGGTGCTCGCGGTCGTTCACCGCGATGCCGGCATGGCGCAGGTAGCGGGCCGGGTCGTGCACGAGGTCCTCCATCGGGAACAGCACGAAGTCGCGCTCGTGCATCCGCGGGTGGGGCAGCTTCAGGCGCGAGCCGGCGTGGAACTCGTCCTCCATGAAGAGGAGGTCGCAGTCGATGGTGCGGGGGCCGTGGCCGTCCATGCCCTCCGGGCGCTCGCGGCCCAGGGCGCTCTCGATCTGGAGCAGCTGGCCGAGCAGGACCTCCGGCGTGAGCTCGGTGCGCACCTCCACCACGGCGTTGGCCACCGGGGAGTCGACGCCGTAGGCCGGGTCGCTCTCGTAGGCGTGGCTCACGCCGGTCACCGCGGTGAGCGGGATCTCGCTGATCAAGGCCACCGCGCGGGACAGGTAGTCGAGCCGGTCGCCCACGTTGGAGCCGAGCCCCACGAAGGCGCGCTTCTGGGACGGGTGCGCGATGGCCCAGTAGCTGTCCACCGCCTGCGCCACCGAGGCCACGTCGTGCACGCGCAGCACGCGGGCGCCCGCCTCGGCCGCAGCAAGGCACACGCCGATGGTGGCGGCGTCGCGCCCGGTGGGTTCCTGCACGCCCGACAGCGCGCCGACGAACCGCTTGCGCGACACCGCGCACATCACGGCGTACCCCATCGAGGAGAGCTGCGACGTGGCCCGCTGGATCACGACGTCCTCGTCGGCAAGCTTGCCAAAGCCGGGGCCCGGGTCCAGACAGATGCGGTCGTGGGCCACGCCCGCGCGCATCAGCGTCCGGGCGCGGTCACCGAGGAACCCCATCACGCGGCGCATGATCGGCGCGCTCTCGGGGGTCGGGAAGCGCCGTTGCCCCGCCAGCCGCACCGTGGGGCTCGAGGTGGCGCGGACGGCGCGGGCCATCACGGCGTCCAGGCGCTCCTGAGAGGCGTCGGCGCCCTTCTCGGCAACGGCGGGATCCGGCCCCGCCGGCAGCTCACGGGAGCGGGGGTCGCTGTCGAGCAGGACGGACCGGCGCGTGGGATGGTCGGACACCTCGCCCGCGTGCACCACGACACAGCCGCACTGCGTGTCGGCCGCCACCTGCACCATCTCGGGGTCGGTGAAGCCGGTCACGTCGTTCAGGATCTGCACGCCGAGGCGCACGCACATGCGCGCGACGGCCGCGTGGCGCGTGTCGATGGACACGAGCGCGCCCTCGTCGAGCAGCGCCCGCACCACAGGGACGACACGCTTGGCCTCGTCGTCGGGAGACACCGCGGTGAAGCCAGGGCGCGTGGACTCGCCGCCCACGTCGATGATGTCCGCTCCCGCGTCGAGCAGTGCCAGCCCGTGGCTCACGGCGTCGTCCACGTCCTTGAACGCCCCGCCGTCCGAGAAGGAGTCCGGCGTCACGTTGAGCACGCCCATGATCCGAGGACGCGCGAGCGCCAACTCGCGGTTGCCGCACTGCCATGTGGCGAAGTCCTGGTTGAGCATCGTTCCCCCTAGCCGGCATGGGACGTGGACGAGAAAAACCACCCGGGCATCGTTGATGCCCCGTTCCGGACATCGCTGCGCAGGTGCACAGGCACCACGCAGTATAGGGCACCCGCTGCGGACGGCGCGAGCGCCCGCCCTCGGGCGGAGCTGCTAGCATGGGCTTTTTCGGCGAAGAGGAGGTACCCGTGGCCATCGACGACGTCGCCCTCTGCTTCGAGGGTGGGGGGATGCGGGCCTCGTACACCGGCGCGTTCTCCAAGGCGATCCTCGAGGCGGGGCTCCGGTTCCCCTACGTGTGCGGCATCAGCGCCGGCTCGAGCCTCACCTACAACCACGTGGCGCGCGACTGGCGGCGCAGCCGGCTGCAGTTCGTGGAATCGGCCGAGGACCCCCAGTTCGGCGGCGTGGGCCACTGGCTCCATGGCGACGGCTACTTCAACAGCGACTATCTCTACGAGGGGTGCATCGAGGACGGCTCGGTCGCGTTCGACTGGGCGACCTTCTGCGCGAACCCCGCCGAGGCGGCGAGCCAGAGCTTCGGCGCCAAGAGCGGCCGCTCCTACCGCTGGCACAAGGAGGACCTGCCGGACGCCGTCTCCATGGCGGACCACGCCCGCGCCAGCTCCACGCTGCCGGTGATGATGAACCCCATCTCGCTCGCCGGCGAGCCTATGTACGACGGCGGCCTCGGCGAGGGCGCCGGCCTCCCCCACGTGATCGCGCTCGCTGACGGCTGGGAGCACCTCGTGCTCATCGCCACGCGGCCGGCCGGCTATCGCAAAGAGCCCACGTCCGAGTTCTCCAAGCGGGCCTTCTCCCGGCTGTACCACGAGTGGCCGCGCGTGCGAGAGGCGCTCATCACTCGCAACGAGCGCTACAACGAGGCCCAGGACCAGCTCGAGGAGCTGGAGCGCCAGGGCCGCGCGCTCGTGATCCGTCCCGACGCGATGCCGGTGAAGAACTCCACGCTCAAGGTGGCGGAGCTGGAACAGGCCTGGGCCCTGGGCGAGGAGCAGGCGGCCCGCGAGCTGGACCGCATCATCGACTTCTGCGGATGAGCCAGAATCCGGCACGTTGTGACTCGCGCCCCAAGCGCCCGCCGAGAACCCCACAGGCGGAAGGGCCCGTTGCCGACAGGCCAACAGCCGTCACGGTTTTCCTGCGCAGGTTGCCCACACCGACCCCGCCTCCCGTTTGGCACCAAGTCCCTTCGGTACAAACCCGGTCGAACTGTCCATACCTGCTGCCACAGTGGAATCGGGCGCCGTCCTTCTCGCCGGCGCCGCGAGAGGGAGGCACCCATGAGCCAGAAGCTCGTCTCGTGGAACGTCAACGGCATCCGCGCCATCCTGCGCAAGGACTTCATGTCGTTCTTCAACGAGCAGGACGCCGACGTCTTCGGCGTCCAGGAGACCCGTTGCCAGGAAGGCGAGGTGGAGCTGGAGCTCCCCGGCTACCACCAGGCCTGGTCCTATGCCGAAAAGAAAGGCTACTCCGGCACCGCGGTCTTCTCGAAGGAGAAGCCCATCCAGGTGATCCACAAGACCGGGCTCGAGGTGGCCGACAAGGAGGGCCGCATCTGCGGGTGCGAGTTCGACAAGTACTGGTTCATCTCCGTGTACTCCCCCAACTCCCAGGACCAGCTGCAGCGGCTGCCGATCCGCGAGGAATGGGACGCGCACCTGACCAAGCTGGTGGACGACCTGGCCAAGGACAAGCCCGTCGTCCTCTGCGGCGACTTCAACGTGGCCCACGAGCCCATCGACCTCGCGCACCCCGAGGACAACGAGGGCCATGCCGGCTTCACCGACGCCGAGCGCGAGGACTTCACCCGCCTTCTGGACCCCGGCTTTGTGGACACCTATCGCTACCTGCACCCGGACAAAGGCGGCGTCTACACCTGGTGGAGCTACCGCGAGCGCGGACGCCAGAGCAACTCCGGCTGGCGTCTGGACTACTTCCTCGTGAGCGAGGCGCTCAAGGGCGACATCGAGGCGGCGAACATCCTCGACAACGTGATGGGGTCCGACCACGCCCCGATCACGCTGGAGCTCGCCATCTAGCGACTTCGCACGCCGCCAGTCGAGAGGGCCCTGCGAGCATTGCGCCCGCAGGGCCCTCTTTGCTCCGGCCCGCTTCGCGCGCCCACGTCGCTGGCGAATCCCGCACAAGGCCGAATCACCCGCCTGGATGCGTGACCTACAGCCCTTCCACCGGCCCCACGCCCTGCTCGACGGCCTCCAAGAACGCCGCCGCGCTCCTCGTCGCCACCAGCTCCTGCGGGAAGTGAATCTCCTCCAGCATCGCCAGCGCGTGCGGGGCCTTTCCCACGTCATAGCTGATGTGCGCGTCGGTGTTCACAGCTATGGGAACGCCCTCCTCGGCACAGCGCTCGGCGATGGTGCGGCACAGCGCGGGAATGTCGTCGCTAAAGAAGGGGCTGGCCGCCAGCTCGAGGCTGTGCTCGTTGACCTCGATGAGCTTGTGCAACTCCTTGGCGGCGCGCACCACTGTCTCGACCTCGAACGGAACGCCCGCGCGGCCGATGTGTCCCAGGGTCAGCACCTTGGGGTTCTCCAGCGCGGCCACATAGAGCGCAGTGCCCTGAGCAAGGGTGGCGGTGTCCGGCAGCCGGCGCCCATGCACCGAGGCCACCAGGTAATCACAGGAGCGCAGACAGAAACCGAAGAAGTCCGACCCCTCCAAGGGATTGCCGTCCAAGCCCCAGGCGGTCTCGCCCTGGCCGAATAGCCGGCCCGACAGGTCCATGATGTCCACCTCGGCCGCCCGCAGCAGGGTCACGCCGTGCCATCGCCTGGGCCACACGGCCTCGTTGCCGAAATGCTGGTGGGCGCGAAAGTCTCCACAGGGAGCGATCATGGCCGAGAAGTGGTCGGCCACGCCCAGCAGCTCGAGCCCCGCGTCCGCCGCCGCCCGCACGTCCTCCTCGAGTGTCGAATAGGCATGCCGAGAGAAAATCGTGTGGACGTGGGTGTCGCAGAGGTTCTGGAGCATCGAAGAGCCTTTCAGCCGAGGTTGTGCCCAGTGTAGCGGACGAAATGACGCGCCCCGAGCCGCATTTGGTTGAACAACTTGCTGCCGAAGTATACCGGCGGCAAACTGGGCAGCAACTTGTGAAACCAACCGCGCGGAACCGGGGTTCTCGGCCCATAGAACCGCAGGTCGCGGCAATCTGCAAGGCGCGAGAGGCGGGTTTTGCTCGGGATGGTTTCACTAGTTGCTGCCGAAGAGCACCGGCGGAGATTCGGCAGCAAGTAATGAAACCAACTGCAGGGGCATCTACAAGCCCAACTGTCCTCTACCGATAGCTCTGCGCCAGCGCGCGCCAGGCCGGCATCGAGCGCTCGATGGTCTCGCGCGCCACGCAGTAGCCCACGCGCACCCAGCCGTCGCAGCCAAAGCTCGTCGACGGCACGGGCAGCAGCTCCAGGGCCCTCGCCCGCCGGAAGAACGCCTCGCAGTCCGACTCCAGCGCCTGGACCCACAGGTAGAACGCACCGTCCGGCTCCACATAGGTGTAACCGGCCTCGGCCAGGCCGCTCGTCAGGAGGTCGCGGTTCTCGGCATAGGCCGCCACGTCGGCCGGCACGTCCACGCAGGCCTCGATCACCCGCTGGAACAGAGCCGGCGCGCAGACGAAGCCCAGCGCACGCGCCGCCCCGGCCACCGCCGTGAAGACCTCGGCGCCCTCTGGGTTCGTGGGGGGCACGAGCACCCAGCCCACGCGCTCGCCGGGCAGCGACAGGCTCTTGGAGTAGGAGTAGCAGACGACGGTGCGGTCGTAGATGCTCGGGACCCACGGCACGTCGCAGCCGTAGACGATCTCGCGGTAGGGCTCGTCGGACACCAGGTAGATGGCCGTGCCGAGACGCTCCTCGGCGTCCTTGAGCACCTGCGCCAGCCCGCGCAGCGACTCCTCCGTGTACACCACGCCCACGGGGTTGTTGGGCGAGTTGATCACAACGGCCTTGGTGCGCTCCGTGACGGCCGCGGCCAGCGCGTCGAGGTCCGGCTGGAAGCTCGGACGCGCGGCGGGCACCTCGATGCAGGTGGCCCCGGCGCACTCGATCCACACCTTGTACTCGGGGAAGTAGGGGCTGATGACGACGACCTCGTCGCCCGGGTTCACGAGCGCACGGAACGTGCAGCTCAGCGACGCGGCAGCCCCCACCGTCATGAAGACGTGCTCTCCCGAGTAGGCGGTGCCAAAGCGGCGGTTGAGGGACTCCGCCACCGCCTGACGACAGCTCGGCAGCCCCGGTGCGGGCGTGTAGCCGTGAAGCTCCTGAGGCGGCAGTGCCAGGCAGCGGCGGATCGCATCGGTCACTTGCTGCGGAGCGGGGACGCTCGGGTTGCCGAGCGAGAAGTCGAACACGTTCCCCGCGCCCACCTCTGCCTTTCGAGCGCTCGCATAGGCGGCGATCTCGCGGATAGAGGACTTCTGGGCGCCGTAGTCGTACATGACCTGGTTCAGGCTCATCGCTCGCTCCTTCGATTGGCTGTAGGGGCCACCGTACCCTCACGCGGGACGCGCTCCACCAGCAGTCCACGGATTGTCACTGGTTGGACCCCGAGCAACTCGCGCCGAATCATGCTCGCGCCTATACTTGGGCTTTGAGCAGGTGCGCCGCGCCGGTGTGCATTGTTTCGTCCTCCTATTGCATAGCGCACGGATCGAGCACGCCCCGCGCAGCGAGCCGACCTTCAGAAGGGCCCACCATGTCCCACGGCGGCAGTGCGAACACCAACAGCCGCGGCCCGCGGCGCACATCGAACGCCACACCGCTGGTCGGTGGCCGCGCCGCGCCGTCGAGCTCCCCGCAGCGCAGCCAACCGCCCCACGGCGCCACGCCGCTGGTCGGCGGTCGCACCCAACGTCGAGGGGCCTCGCAACCCGCCGGCCGTGCGCCTCGCCGAACGACGCCAATGCCACGGAATCCCCGCTACCACGGGCGCCGGCGATCCCGTTGGAGCCGGACGCCCCGGCTTTGGGTGGGCGTGCTCGCCGTGGTGCTCATGGCCGCAGCCCTCACGGCCGCCTTCGTGAACCCGAACCGGAACGAGGCCAGGGAGGTCGTCGAGGAGGCCGGCAGCGGAGCCGGGGCCGAGGAGGACAAGGCGCCCGTCTTCGCAACCGCGACCTCGGACTCCGGCATCACCGTGGGCGCTCTGGAGGGCGTCACCGACACCGCGGCCTTCCAGTCCTTGGAGTCGGCGGTCGAGTCCCTTGAGGCCGACGACATCACGGTGGGCATCTACCTTCAGGACCTCTCGACCCCGGACACCCTGACGCTCAACGCCGACCGTCCGTTCTATCCGGCCAGCTCCATCAAGGTCGCCGCGAGCACGATGGCCATGGAGACGGACGGGGGCTCCTCGGTGGGCACCGACACCGTCTACAACTGCCTCGTCTATTCCGACAACGCCAGCTACGCGAGCATCGTCTCCACGTACGGGCGGGGAAACCTGGCCCAGTGGCTCACCGAGAACGGCGCCCCCGACGCAGCGGCGGCAGTGGAGGACAACTACCCCTGGATAAGCCCGGCCGAGCTCGGCGCCCTATGGACGTCCGCCGAGCAGTTCCTCGCGACCGACACCGACGCGAGCGAGACCCTCGGGATCTATCTGGGCGAGACCGAGCACTCCGTTGCCGGCGACCTGCTCCGCAGCGACGAGGTCACCGTGCAGAGCAAGCCCGGCTGGTACCCGGCGGACTCCTACGATTGCCCCGCGACCGTCGACGCGGGCATCGTCACCAAGTCGGGCAGCTCCTACGTGTTCGTCGTGATGACCGACGCCGATGAGGACTTCGACGCCATCAAGCCGCTGGTCTCCGCCCTCGACGCCGTGCACGACGAGATGGTGGCAGAGCGACAGGCGGCGTGAACCGCCGGCGGGCGTGAGCCCTGATCGACGCTCGCCAAAGAAAAACGCCAGCGCGGCGCGCTGGCGTTGTGCCGACCTCTCACGACCGAGCCGGGCTCAGAGCCCCGCCTTCTCGTCGTCGTCCAGATCCGCGTCGACGGGCTTGTCGCCCTCGGCGACTGCCTTCTCGTCCGCCGTCTCCCCGAGCGTCGCGTCCGGCTCGTCGATGGCCTCGTCGTCCGCCTTCTCGGCCTTCTCCACGGCCACGTCGCCCGCCGGCGGCTCCGGCTCGCCCAGCTCGGCCTTGGCCTCGTTGGCGGCCTCCTCCGGGTGGTCCTTCAGGTACTGGGCCCACGTGCCGTCGAGCAGCGCCTGCATGGCCTCGCCCTCGACGGTCTCGCGCTCGAGCAGCACCTCGGCCATGGTCTCGATCTGCTCCCTATGGGTGGTGAGGATCTCCTTGGCCTTCTCGTGGGCCTGGCGCATGATGCGGCTCACCTCGCCGTCGA
This sequence comes from Kribbibacterium absianum, assembly GCF_030067705.1. GTDB lineage: Bacteria > Actinomycetota > Coriobacteriia > Coriobacteriales > Atopobiaceae > Kribbibacterium > Kribbibacterium absianum. The sequence goes on along the minus strand of NZ_JASJEX010000003.1, from coordinate 26,355 downwards.
TGCGGAGCGCTGTCTCGGGCGAGTAGTCCTGCTTGTCGGCGTAGTCACGGCCGAGGAAGACCTCGTGCTGGGCCTCGCCGAAGACCTGTGTGCCGAGCACCTTGGACATGCCGTAGCGGGTGACCATCTCGCGGGCGAGCTTGGTGGCGCGCTCGAGGTCGTTGCTCGCGCCCGACGTGATGTCGCTGCAGTACAGCTCCTCGGCGGTACGGCCGCCAAGGAGGACGGCGATCTGGTCGAGCATCGACTGGCGCGTCTGCAGGAAGTGGTCCTCCTCGGGCAGCGACAGCGTGTAGCCCAGGGCCTGGCCGCGCGGGATGATCGTGATCTTGTGCACCGGGTCGGAGTTCTCGAGGTAGTGGCCCACAAGGGCGTGGCCGGACTCGTGGAACGCGATGGTCTTGCGCTCCCACTCGGAGACGACGCGGCTCTTGCGCTCGGGGCCGGCGATCACGCGCTCCATGGCCTCCTCGATCTCGGCCATGCCGATGGCGCCCTTGTTGCGGCGGGCGGCGAGCAGCGCGGCCTCGTTCATCAGGTTCGCCAGGTCGGCGCCCGTGAAGCCCGGGGTCAGCTTCGCCAGGGCGCCGTACTCCACGTCCGGTTCCAGCGGCTTGTTGGCGCCATGCACCTGGAGGATCTTCTCGCGGCCGCCCACGTCCGGGCGGTCCACCGTGATCTGACGGTCGAAACGGCCGGGACGGAGCAGGGCAGGGTCGAGCACGTCGGGGCGGTTGGTGGCGGCGATGAGGATCACCGTGGCGTTGCCCTCGAAGCCGTCCATCTCCACGAGCAGCTGGTTGAGCGTCTGCTCGCGCTCGTCGTGACCGCCGCCGAGGCCGGCGCCGCGCTGACGGCCGACGGCGTCGATCTCGTCGATGAAGATGATCGCGGGGGCGGCCGCCTTGGCCTGCTTGAAGAGGTCGCGCACGCGGCTCGCGCCGACGCCGACGAACATCTCGACGAAGTCGGAGCCGGAGATGGAGAAGAACGGCACGTTGGCCTCGCCGGCGACGGCCTTCGCGAGCAGCGTCTTGCCGGTGCCCGGAGGGCCCATCAGAAGCACGCCGTGAGGGATCTTCGCGCCCATGCGCTGGAAGCGCTCGGGGTTCACGAGGAAGTCGCGGATCTCCTGAATCTCGGCCACGGCCTCGTCGATGCCGGCCACGTCCTTGAACTTGACCTGCGGGCGCGTCTCCTCGGTGGTCTTGGCCTTGGTCTTGCCGAACTGCATCGCCGAGTTGTTCTGGCCCTGGTTGCGGTTCATGATCACAAACATCGCGATGACCAGCAGGACCGTCGGCACGATGCTGATCAGGAAGCTGATGCCGAGGGACGACGAGCTCATGTCCACCGTGAAGTCGGTGTCCGGGTGCGCCGCCATGAGCTCCTCGAGGCTGTCGGAGCCGGCGTAGGTGCTCGAGAACCGGGAGAGCTTCTCCGTGTTGCCCACGTCGGACTTGCTCGCCCAGTAGGTACCGGAAAGGGCGCCGGAGTCCTTGGTCCAGGTGACGGCCTTCACGCGACCGTCCTTCACCGCCGCGACGAACTCGCTCGTGGAGAGGGCGGTGGTGGCGGAGGAGCTCGTGGTGGCCGGCGCGGAGTCGGCAGTCGCCGTCGCCTCAGTGCCCGCCGTGCTCGTCGCGGGGGTCTTGGTGCCCACCGACCCGATCGACCAGAACAGGTAGGCGCCGCAGAGCACTAAGAGCAGGATGTAGAGCAGGTTGGTGCGGCTGTTGGGGTCCTTGCCCCCTTTACCGGGGCGGTTCGACCCTCTGGGGCCGGATGTGGTGGCCATCTCTCACTCCTCTTGGGACCCAGCTCCCCCGCGGGTCACAGATAGCATTCGGGCTTGAGCACGCCGATGTAGGGCAAATTACGGTACCTCTCGGCATAGTCCAGACCGTACCCAACGAGGAACTCGTTGGGCACATGGGCGCCCACATAATGGGGGGACACCGCAGATTCCCTATCTTCCAGATCCTTGACGAGGAAGGCGGCCACAGCGACGGAAGCGGGGTTCCGGGACTTGAGCAGGCGGATCAGATAGGAGAGCGTCAGCCCGGAGTCCAGGATGTCCTCGACGATGATCACGTGGCGCCCCTCGATGCGCGTGTCGAGGTCCTTCAGAATGCGCACGACGCCCGAGCTCGTGGTGCCGTCGCCGTAGCTGGAGACGGCCATGAAGTCCATCGTGATGGGCGTCTTGATCTGGCGCACGAGGTCGGCCGTCACGATGGCGGCCCCCTTCAAGACGCAAATGACGAGCGGGTTCTTGTCGGCGTAGTCCCGGGTGATCTGTGCTCCGAGCCCGGCCACGATCTCCGCGATCTGGTCCTCGGAAAGAACCACCTTCTCGATGTCGGGATGCAGTTCCACGATAGCGCCCCCTCTCGGCCCTCGAGGGGCCGCACGCGTTCCCTTCGATAACGCCCCATGGTACCAGCCTTCAGACACCTTGAGAGGCAACCCCGGCAACCCTGTCGATCCGACAAGAGACGTCGTCGGCGACCGCCGGCATCACCGGCCGCGCTCGTCCACGAGCGTGAGCAGGGCGACCGCGCGGGTGCCGGGCGTGACCCTGGCCCGTTCGTCGGCGCGCACGCCGACCACCCACACCGCGGCTCCGGTGGGGCCCGTGCGCACCATCGGCACCCGACTGCGCTCACGGGCGGGCACGCGGGCTTCGGCGAGCAGCTCGCTCACGCGCTTCGACTGCCCGTGCATGCCCAAGGGGCAGAGCACGTCGCCGGCCTTGGGCGCGTCGACCCACAGCCGGCCGCCCTCGGGGGCCACGCCGCAGGCCTCGGCATCCAGCATCACGGAGAGGCCCTCATGCTCCAGGCCGTGGGCGCGAGCCAGCGCCGGCGCGTTGTCGGCCGGCGCCACCGGCACGAGCGACGCCACGAGCGAGCGCCCGTCGCCCAGGTCCAGCGCGCCCGGCACCTCGAGCCAGCCGGCGAAGGCCTTCTCGGCGTCGCGCCCCTTGATGCGCAGCGTGCCGTACTGCACCGACACGTCCACGCCGAGCGGCGCCGTGAACGAGCCCTCCCCCGCCGCCACAAGCTCGAGCAGCGCGTTCACGTGCTGGGCCTCGAGGCGCATCGTGGGCGCCACGTCGAGCAGCGCCGAGCGGGCCACGCGCCGGGCGATGGCGACGTCCATGGCCGCCAGGCGGTTGGCGTCGAGCACGCGCAGGCCCTCCTCGCTCGTGCGGGTGACCTCGCGATAGGCCCGCATCGCGACGGAGGTGAGGTAGGCGTCCTCGTCCGAGACGATCTCCACCGTCGACGCGACCGCCTCCACCACCCGGGGGTTCTCCTCGGCGGCCACCGGCAGGAGGCGGTGGCGCACATGGTTGCGCAGGTAGCGGACGTCCTGGTTGGTCTCGTCCTCGCGCCAGACGATGCCGTGCATGCGGAGCAGGTCGCAGAGGTCGCGGTGCCGCAGCTCCAGCAACGGGCGCACGATGCGGCCGCGCACCCGCGGGATCGAGCTGAGCCCTCGCGCGCCGGTGCCGCGGACCGCGTTCATGAAGAAGGTCTCGGCACGGTCGTCGGCCGTGTGGGCCGTGACGATGCGGGCGGCCGAACGCGGCGTGCCCCACTCCTCGCAGAGCCGGTCGGCGAGCGCCGCAGCCTCGGCATAGCGCACCTCACGGGCCACCTGCTCGAACGACTCGCCCGGCCGCGCATCGGCCAGTGCCGGCACGTCCACCGAGCGCACGGTCACCGGCACGCCCCAGCGCTCGGCCAGGCCGCGGACGAACTCCTCGTCCTCCTCGGCATCGAGGCCGCGCAGCCCGTGGTTCACATGGAGCACGTGGAGGCGCTCCCGGGCGATGTGGGCCTCGCCGCGTCCGTCGGCGATGTCGAGCGTCGACGTGCACGCCAGAAGAAGGAGCGCCGTGGAGTCGGCGCCGCCAGAGACCATGAGCACCACCGGCGCCCGGAGCGCGTCCGGCGCCGGCGTGGTCCGGAGGTCCTTGGCGTAGCGCCGAGCGACTGATGTCATGGCACGTCCCTTCTCGAAGGCGCCCGGGCGGGCCCGGCGCCAATCGGTGACGGAGGTAGTCTAGACGGCCCCGCGCCGGCCAAACGGCTACGGCTACAATGACAGGCCGTGATTCTGCGCGCCTACCTGCGAAAAGGAGGGTCGGTGTCCCCGCTTCTCAGACTTCATGTGCTCGCCTCGGGCTCCCAGGGCAACGCCTACCTGGTGGAGGGCCCGGAGGGGCTCGTGCTCGTGGACGACGGGCTGTCCCGTCGCGAGCTGCTGCGCCGCAGCGCGGAGCTGGGAGTGGACGCCGAGGCGGCGGCCTGTTGCATCGTCACGCACGAGCACACGGACCACACCAAGGGGCTGCCGGTCTGGGTCAAGCACTGGTCGGGGCAGCTGCTGGGCTCGTGGGGCACCGCGCACGCTCGCCCCTCGATGGAGTCGCTGCCGTTCGAGCCCGTGGAGCTGGGGACGAGCTTCTCGGCCGGAGGCATGACGGTGCGCACGTTCCCCACGAGCCATGACGTGCGGGAGCCGCTCGGCCTCGTCTTCTCCTGCGGGGACGACGCCGTCGGGATCTGCACCGACACGGGCGTGGTGACCGACGCCGCGATGGAGGCGCTGCACGGCGTGCGCGTGCTGGCCCTTGAGAGCAACCATGACACGACGATGCTCAAGAACGGCCCCTACCCTCGATACCTGCAGGAACGCGTCGGCGGCCGCTACGGGCACCTGTCAAACGCCCAGGCGGCGGAGGCGCTGCCGCGCCTTGTGACCGAGAGGACCGAGACGGTCGTCGCGATGCACATCTCGCAGAAGAACAACCGCCCGTCGCTCGCGGTGGCGGCTCTCGCGGGCGCCCTTGGCGCGACGGCGCCGGCCGCCTGTTGCGACTTCACCGCAGGCCGCGTGCGCGTGGTGGCCGCCGGCCAGGACCGCCCGATGACGGTGTAGGCCTCTCGTCTTCCGCGAAGCCGTCACAGGAGCCTTACACTCTGCGCCCCGTCGATACAACCGCCTAGAATGGCTTCCATATAACCATCCTGCCCGTGACCGGAGGGTGCCCATGGAGGACCTGGGACGCAACAAGCGCATCACCGGACTCGACCCGGTGGACTACGGCGACGAGCCCGAGACCGTCTCGGCGCCGCTCCCCCGCCGCGATCCGGCGGCCTGGGACCCCAATTTCGAGGGGAGCCTGCCGAGCAACCGCCAGCGCGCCGACGTCGTCACGATGTCCGGCGATCCTGCGGCCCACGCACGGGTGACCGAGCCGGGCGCCCAGTCCGCGCTCGACGTGAGCCTCAACCGAGAGCGCGAGGAAAACCCCGCGCCGGCCCCCCGCCACATCAAGAACCCGATGCCGGCGGAGGTGCGCGCGCCGCTGACACGCGAGCCCACGCCCCATCGCACACAGCCGCCCGTCGACCTCATGAGCGAGGACGACGAGGCCTCCGCGATCGACTACACCCATGAGAGCGACTACACCACGAGGCGCGGCTCGATGCTCTCCGGCGCCGGCTACCGGCGCAGCCGCTCGGACGAGCGCAGGTTCAAAGAGGGACTCAAGTACGGCCAGTACCTCGAGGTTCCCAAGGGGCGCCGCGACCTGTTCGCGACCAAGAAGCAGCAGCGCAACCGCCGGGTCGCGATTGCGTGCATCGCCGCAGTGGCCGTGGCGGTCGTGGTGTGGCTCATCGTCGCGCTGGCGACGGGATAGTCTCCGTTGCCCCGCATCGGGTCGTTTGGGGTCCGGCGCCTGCTCTCAGCCATCCCTGCGTAGATAGTGGGTAAACCGTTGCAGCATTTGCCCCGCATCAGCCCTCTCGCGCGGGAGAGTCGATGCGGGGCACGCACCGCGCCGGGTCACCACGGCTAGCCCCAGGGGTCCTCCTCGAAGAGCGGCTCGCGCACGGCCGGCCGGTCAGACCAGGGGTCGTAGCCGTCGTCGTCCTCGTTCTCCGGGCGCTCGAACTCGTCGCGCGCCGTCGCCTTCTCGTCCTCGGCCACCGTCATCCCTTCACGCAGAGCTGGTCGGCCGCGAGGGCCGCGAGGTTGTTGTCGTAGTCGCTCAGTTTGAGGCCATCGGCCTCGAGGTTCGCTTGCAACTGGCCGCTCGGCGCGGCGCACACCGCCGCCGAGATGCTCCCGCGGGCGTCCTTCCACACGCAGACCACCCACGAGACGTCGTCCTGCGTGCCGGCCTTGGACACAAAGTTCGCGTCCGTCGTCGAGACGCCGAGCGTCGAGGGGCTCGCGGTCGTCGTGGTGCCCCCGGTGGCCTTGAGGCCGCACGCGTTCATGAGGCTCGTGACGGTCGCCTGGTCCACCTTGAGCGTCACGCCGTCGGGCGCGCTCGTCTGGCTCAGCTCCAGGCGCACGCCCTGCACCTGCGCGCCGGCCGCCAGTGCGTCCGTGGCCCAGAACTGGAAGCCGCTGTAGGTGGCGAACGGGTTCGGCCCCACGACCACCACCGGATCGGCCTCGGCGCCCTCCCAGGTCATCTTCGCGACATCATTGTCCGACGTGCCGTAGAGGATCCGGTAGCCCTGCTCGCGCAGGTAGGCGGAGAGGTCCGCCGGGCGCGTCTCGAGATAGTCGACCACCGCGTACGGGCTCGCGGGATAGAGCGACGAGACGTACAGCTTGACCTTCTCGCCCTCCTTGAGCGACGCGCCTCCCGAAGGGTCGCTCGACACCACGGTGCCGGCCTTCTGGTCCGACGCCACGTACGAGGACTCGGGCGTCAGCCCTGCGCGCTGCACGGCCTCCTCGGCGTCCCGCTGGGTGAGGCCCACCACGTCCGGGACCGTGTACGGCTGTGCGACCACCAGCGTGACCAGGTCGTCCTTGCCCACCACGGAGCCGGCCGCGGGCGACACCGAGATCACCGTGCCCTCGTCCTCGTTGGAGTTCTGGTACTCGAGGCGCAGGTGGTCGATGGACCTCTCGGACAGCGCGGAGCGCGCGTCGTCGAGCGTCATGCCCTCGACGTCCGGCACCGTCCGCTCGACGCCCACCGCGATGGCCACCGCCGTCCCGCGGTCCACGCGCCGGGAACCGGCCGGGTCCTGCGAGACGACCTTGCCCACCGAGTCATCGCTGACCACGTCTTTGGTCTCCACCGAGAAGCCCGCGTCCTGCAACGCCGCCGTGGCCTCGACCACGGGCTCGCCCACGACGTCCGGGACCGTCACGCCGCCCCACAGCTCCATGCGCCAGGTCACGAAGCCGATGAGCAGCCCGAGGGCGGTCACGAAGACGACGATGGCGGCGATGAGGCCGAGACGTTTGGTGTGGGCGTCGCCCTCCACGGTGGGGCGCGGCGCACGACCGACCGGCCCCGTGCTGTCCCACATGCCGGTGTCCTCGAGGCCATCCAGCGCGGGGCGCGCGGTCTCCTGGGTCTCGCCGTCGTGCACGGGGCCAAGGGACGCGATGGCCTCCTCACGACCGTCGTCGGATGCCAGCTCGGTGGTCTCCCCCGGGACCACAGTGGGCGTGGCCGAGGAAGCGAGCCGCGCGGTCGGCGCCGCAGGCTCCTCGTCCCCGCTCGGCGCTTGGGGCTCCGCACAATCGGCTGCACCCTCGGGCGCCTCGTCGGCAGGGGCGGCCACGGCGCCCCCGTCCTCGACGCGGGGCACGGGCGCGCCGCACTCCACGCAGAACTTGGCGTCGTCCGGCAGCTCTTTGCCGCACCGCTCGCAGTGCATCGGCACCTCCTCGGGCCCGCTCTTCCACTGGGCTGATTCCCAGAGCAATCCTAACCTAGGCCGGCGCGCCCAATGAGAAAGGCCGGCCTTCCTGCGGGAAGACCGGCCTTGCAGCTCACAATATATCGATGGGTCGCGTTCTCGTTAGTCCACGATCTCCGGCTCCACCGGGACGTCCTCGGCGTCGTCGCTCACGTCCTCGCCGTCAAGGCGCGCGTAGAACTCGTCGGCCTCGTTCACGTCCACGAGCACGGTGTCGCCCTCGCGCACCTTGCCGTTGATCACGAGGGTGGCCACGTTGTCCACCACCTGGCGCTGAATCAGGCGCTTAAGCGGGCGCGCGCCGTAGACCGGGTCGAGGCCCTCGAGCGCCAGGGCCTGCACCGCAGAGGGCGACAGGCGCAGCTTGATGCGCTGCTTCTCGAGACGCTCGCGCACGTCCTTGAGCTGGATGTCGACGATCTTCTCGATGTCGTCGAGCATCAGCGCGTGGAACACCACCACGTCGTCGATGCGGTTCAGGAACTCCGGCTTGAACGTGGCGCGCAGGGCCTCGTTCACCTGCTCGGTGACCTCCTCCGGATGCGCGATCGCGTTGGCGCTCGCGATGTACTGCGAGCCCACGTTCGACGTCATGATGATGATCGTGTTCTTGAAGGACACGACGCGGCCCTGGCCGTCGGTCAGGCGACCGTCGTCGAGCACCTGCAAAAGGATGTTGAAGACGTCCGGGTTGGCCTTCTCCATCTCGTCGAGCAGGATCACGGAGTAGGGCCTGCGGCGCACGGCCTCGGTCAGCTGGCCGCCCTCGTCGTAGCCCACGTATCCCGGGGGCGCGCCGATGAGGCGCTGGACCGAGAACTTCTCCATGTACTCGGACATGTCGATGCGCACGAGGGCGTGCTCGTCGTCGAACAGATAGTCGGCGAGCGCCTTGGCCAGCTCGGTCTTGCCCACACCGGTGGGGCCGAGGAAGAAGAACGAGCCGATCGGGCGGTCGGGGTCGGACAGCCCGGCGCGGCTGCGGCGCACGGCGGCGGCCACGGCCTTGACGGCGTCGTCCTGGCCGATGACCCGCTTGTGCAGCTCCTCCTCGAGGTTGGCGAGCTTGTCCATCTCGCCCTGCATCATCTTGGTCACGGGCACGCCGGTCCAGCTGGAGACCACCTCGGCGATCTCGCCGGTGGTGACCTCCTCCTTGAGCATGCCGGAGTCCTGCTTGTCCATCAGGAGCTTCTCGGCCTCGTCGTACTGGCGCTGCAGGTCGGGGATCGTGGCGTAGCGGATCTCGGACGCCTTGGCGAGGTCGCCCGAGCGGGTCGCGACCTCCTCCTCGTGATGGGCCTCGTCCAGCTGGCGCTTGAGGTCCTGCACCTGGTCGATGACGCTCTTCTCGTTCTGCCACTGGGCCTTCATGCCGTCGAGCTTCTCGCGGGTGAGGGCGAGCTCCTTTCGCAGCTGCTCCAGGCGGTCCTTGGAGGCGGCGTCCTCCTCCTTCATGAGCGCCTGCTCCTCGATCTGCATCCGCGTGTAGCGACGGTCGAGCTGGTCGATCTCGGTGGGCATGGAGTCCAGCTCCATGCGCAGGCGGCTGGCGGCCTCGTCCACGAGGTCGATGGCCTTGTCCGGCAGGAAGCGGTCGGAGATGTAGCGGTTCGAGAGGTCGGCGGCCGAGACCAGCGCCGCATCGGTGATGCGCACGCCGTGGTGCATCTCGTACTTCTCCTTGAGGCCACGGAGGATCGAGATGGTGTCCTCGACCGTGGGCTCGGAGACGAAGACCGTCTGGAAACGGCGGGCCAGGGCGGCGTCCTTCTCGATGTACTTGCGGTACTCGTCGAGCGTCGTGGCGCCGATGGCGCGCAGCTCGCCGCGGGCCAGGGCCGGCTTCAGGATGTTGCCGGCGTCCATGGAGCCCTCGCTCGCGCCCGCGCCCACGATGGTGTGCAGCTCGTCGATGAACAGGATCACCTGGCCGTCGGACTTCTGCACCTCCTTGACCACGGACTTCAGGCGCTCCTCGAACTCGCCGCGGTACTTGGCGCCGGCCACAAGGGCGCTCATGTCCAGCTCGACGATGTCCTTGTCCTTGAGCGTGGAGGGCACGTCGCCGGCGACGATGCGCTCGGCCAGGCCCTCGACGATGGCGGTCTTGCCGACGCCCGGCTCGCCGATAAGGACGGGGTTGTTCTTGGTGCGGCGGGAGAGCACCTGGATGGTGCGGCGGATCTCCTCGGTGCGGCCGATCACCGGGTCCAGCTTGCCCATGCGGGCAAGCTCGGTGACGTTGCGCCCGTAGCGCTCGAGGGCCTCGAACTCCGGCTTGGAGTCCTGGCTCGTGACGCGCTCGTCGCCGCGCAGCTGGTCGTAGGTCTCCTCGACGCGCTTGGCGGTGAGGCCGTTGTTCTTGAGGATCTGGCCCGCCGCGCCCTTGTCCTCGCAGAGGGCCACGAGCAGGTGCTCGGTGGTGACGTAGGCGTCGCCCATCTTGGCGGCGAGCTTCTCGGCCTCGTTGAACACCTTGTCCAGCGAGCGCGAGATGCTCACCTGGGACAGGCCGGCGCCGGAGACCTTGGGCTCCTTGGCGATGGCGTCGGACGCCTCGGCCTCGACCAGGAGCGGCTTGGCGCCGACCTTCTCGATGATCGAGTCCAGGTTGCGCTCGCCGCAGCTCACGAGGGCCTTGAGCAAGTGCACGGGCTCACAGGTGGCCGCGTCCGCGTCGTTGGCGATGCCGAGCGCCGTTTGGAGCGCCTCTGCGGCCGTCACCGAGAGCTTGTTAACGTTCATGCGTGCCTCCTTTGATTTCACTTAGATTCAGACCAATTTCCGATATGAGGGGACAGCGATCCGACTGGGTCTATGCCCGCCGTGCAGGTCACGAGCGGTCTTGGCTCTTGGGACCCGCCAAAAGGCCATAGAGGCTCGTGCGGTCGTTCCCCTCGTAGGGCGCCAGCTCGGTGATGCGCACCCTGGTCTTGAGCTCGTGGACCTCGTCCTGCAGCTCGCGGACGCGGGCGCGGAGCTCGTCGATCTCGGCGTCCCGCTCCTCGGCGCGCTCGCGCATGTCGAGGATGCGGACCACGCCCGCGAGGTTGATGCCCTCGTCGGTGAGCTGGCCGATCAGGTTGAGCCGCTCGATGTCCGCCTGGGAGTAGAGCCGCGTGTTGCCGCGGGAACGCCCGGGGTTCACGAGCCCCTTCTGCTCGTAGACGCGCAGGGTCTGCGGGTGCATGCCGCACAGCTCGGCGGCCACGCTGATCATGTACAGCGGCTTGTTCCTGTCGCCCTTGTCGTGCCCTGCCATGGAGACCCCCTCCCCTGCTCTGCGCCGTTAGCGCTTCTTTGCTTCCTTCATCAGGTCCTTGCGGCAGTCGTGATGGTCGGCCGCCTGGGCCTCCTCGAGGGCCGCGCGCTCCTCTTTCGAGAGGCGCGTGGGCACGTCCACCTTGATCGTCACGTAGAGCGCGCCCTTGGCGCCCTTCTTCTTGACGTCCGGGGCTCCCAGCTCCTTGAAGCGGAAGACCTTGCCGTCCTGCGTGCCCTTGGGCACCTTGAGGCGCACGGTCTTGCCCTCGGGCGTCGGCACCTCGATCGTCGCGCCGAGCGTCGCCTCGTAGATGGAGACGGGCAGGTCCATGCGCACGTTGGCGCCGTCGCGCTTGAAGACCGGGTGCTCGGCCACCTTGGTGGTGATCACGAGGTCGCCGCGCTCGCCGCCGTTGGTGCCGAACTCGCCGCGCTTGCGGTACCGCAGCTTGCCGCCGTTGATGGCGCCGGCCGGGATCTTGACCGTCAGGGTCTGCTCCTCGCCGGTGGACGGCACCCGGTAGGTCACCTTGCGCTCGGCGCCCTCCAGCGACTCGGCGAAGGTGACGTCGATGGACATCGTGAGGTCGGAGCCCTTGGCGGGACGCGACGCGCGGGCGCCACCGGCGCCCCCGAAGATGGACGAGAAGTCGAAACCGCCGAAGCCGCCGTCGTCCCCGCCCCCGAAGATGTCCGAGAAGTCGAAGCCGCCCATGTCGTTGTAGGTGTAGGCGCGCCCGCGGCCGCCGTCGCCGCCGAAGTCGGCTCCGGGAATGCCGCCGAACATGAGCACCTGGTCGTACTCCTTGCGCTTCTCGGGATCGGAGAGCGTGTCGTAGGCCTCGGAGATCTCCTTGAACTTGGCCTCGTCGCCGCCGGTGTCCGGATGGTACTTCTGGGCCAGCTTGCGGAACGCCTTCTTGATCTCGTCCTGGGTCGCGTCGCGGCCCACGCCGAGCACGTCGTAAAAGTTCTTCTTCGCCATAGGGGCACCTCCTTCCTTAAGAGAGTGATGCGCCGGGCAGACCCAGGTGGCCGGCCCGGCGCTCGTGGTTTACTTGTCGCTCGGCTCGCCGTCGTCGGGCGCCTCGACCGGGCGCTTCGGGCCGCCGAACGTGACCGTCACCATCGCGGAGCGGATGACCTTGCCGCCCATGCGATACCCGCGCCGCAGCACCTGCGCCACGGAGTCGTCGTAGGCCTGCGCGTCCTCCACACGGCCGACGGCCTGGTCCTCGAGCGGGTCGAACGCCTCGCCGGCCGGGTCGATGACCTCGACGCCCTGACGCTCGAAGACCTCGAGGATCTTGTGGTACACGGCTTCGACGCCCATGGCCATCTCGGTGACCTGCGCGTCGTCGATCGTCTTCGCGTGGTCGATGGCGCGCTCGAGGTCGTCGACGGCGGGGAGCAGCTGCTCCACCATCTTCTCGGTGGCGCGGGCCTTCTCGGCCTCGCGCTCGTTCGCCGTGCGCTTGCGGAAGTTGTCCCAATCGGCCTGGAGCCGGGCAGTGCGGGCCTTGGCCTCGTCCGCCTCCACCTGCGCCTTCTCATAGGCCGCCTGGGCGTCCGACAGCTGCGCGAGCAGGTCGTCGCGCTCGGCCTTGGTCTTCTCGGCCTCGGCCTTGATGTCCTCGGCGGCGGCTTGCTCCCCCGCCTTGATGGCCGCCTCGACCATCTGGGGGTCCAGGTCGCCGTGGTTCTGGTTGTCCATCGAGCCTCCTCACAGGCAAAGCCTTGGGGAAGTCACCTCCCCCAAGGCTCGTCAGATCGCGTTACTGCTGTCAGAGACGCAGGGGGTTACTTGGACTCGTCCTCGCTGTCGTCGACGACCTCGTAGTCGGCGTCCACGACGTCCTCCTCGTCCTGAGCGGCCTGCTGGCCCTCGGGGGTCTGGGCGTTCGCGTAGACCACCTCGGCCAGCTTGTGGCCGATCTCCTGGAGCTTGTCGCCGCACCCCTTGATCTTGTCGATGTCGGTGCCCTCCATGGCCTGCTTGGTCTCCTCGATGACCTCGTCGGCGTCACGCTTGAGGTCGGCCGGCACCTTGTCGCCGAGGTCCTTGAGGGTCTCCTCGGTGGAGTAGCACAGGCTGTCGACCTGGTTGCGGGTCTCGATGTCGGCCTTGCGCTTCTTGTCCTCCTCGGCGTTGGCCTCGGCGTCCTTGACCATGCGGTCGACCTCGTCGTCGGACAGCGCGGTGGAGCCGGAGATCGTGATCTGCTGCTCCTTGCCGGTGCCGAGGTCCTTGGCGGAGACCTTCACGATGCCGTTGGCGTCGATGTCGAAGGTGACCTCGATCTTCGGGGTGCCGCGACGGGCCGCCGGGATGCCGGTCAGCTGGAAGCGGCCGAGGGACTTGTTGTCGGCGGCGAACTCGCGCTCGCCCTGGAGCACGTTGATCTCGACGGAGGTCTGGTTGTCGGCCGCGGTGGAGTAGATCTCGGTCTTGGAGGTCGGGATCGTGGTGTTGCGGTCGATCATCTTGGTCATCACGCCGCCCATGGTCTCGACGCCGAGGGACAGCGGGGTGACGTCGAGCAGCAGGATGCCGTCAACGTCGCCGGTGAGCACGCCGCCCTGGACGGCGGCACCGTCGGCGACGACCTCGTCCGGGTTCACGGACATGTTCGGCTTCTTGCCGGTGAGCTTCTGCACCAGCTCCTGCACGGCGGGCATGCGGGTGGAGCCGCCGACGAGGATGACCTCGTCCACCTGGTTGATGTTGAGGCCGGCGTCCTTCAGGGCCTTCTCCACCGGCGCCTTGCAGCGGTCGAGCAGGTCCTTGGTCAGGCGCTCGAACTCAGCGCGGGTCAGCGTGTAGGAGAGGTGCTTCGGGGTGTTGTCGACGCTCGTGATGAACGGCAGGTTGATCGTGGCCTGCTGCGCGGAGGAGAGCTCCTTCTTGGCGTTCTCCGCGGCCTCCTTGAGGCGCTGAAGGGCCATCGGGTCCTTGCGGATGTCGACGTTGGTCTCCTTGAGGAACTTGTCGGCGGCCCAGTCGATGATCCGCTGGTCCCAGTCGTCGCCGCCGAGGTGGTTGTCGCCGTTGGTGGCGAGCACCTCGGTCACGCCGTCGGCCAGCTCGAGCAACGACACGTCGAAGGTGCCACCGCCGAGGTCGAAGACCAAGATCTTCTGGTCGCCGTCGGCCTTCTCGAGACCGTAGGCCAGGGCGGCCGCGGTGGGCTCGTTGACGATGCGCTTGACCTCGAGGCCGGCGATCTTGCCGGCGTCCTTGGTGGCCTGGCGCTGGGCGTCGTTGAAGTAGGCCGGCACGGTGATGACGGCCTCGGTGATGGTCTCGCCCAGGTACTTCTCGGCGTCGGCCTTCATCTTGCCGAGGATCATCGCGCTGATCTGCTCGGGGGTGTAGTCGGTGCCCTCGATCTCGATGACGACGCGGCCGTCCTTGCCCGGCTTGACGTCGTACGGGACCGTCTTGATCTCGGACTCGACCTCGTCGTACTTGCGACCCATGAAACGCTTGATGGAGAACACGGTGTTCTCCGGGTTGGTCACGGCGCGGTTCTTGGCGGCCTTGCCCACGAGGCGCTCGCCGTCCGGGAGGAACGACACGACCGACGGGGTCGTGCGGTCGCCCTCAGCGTTGACGATGATCGTGGGCTCGCCGCCCTCGAGCACTGCCATAGCGGAGTTGGTGGTGCCGAGGTCGATGCCGAGGATCTTGTTGGCCATCTTTGCTTCCTTTCGTTCTCGCCATTCGTGCAGGCTTCGTGAGCACGTTGAGGGGGACGCCCTCAGGGTAGAGCCCCCTGCAAGCCACCGGGTCGGTGCGACCCTACACGGATGGGCTTATATCCTTTACGGAACATCCTACACATTATCTAAGTCACTTCGTGATAGATTTCCTCATCTCCACAACGTAAGGTTGTCCGACGTCCCGGAGCTGGGGTTTTGTCAAGGGGCGCGTCCTGCATTTACACAAGTCAATGACAGAACCCCTGGCTCGCAGCGGGGCGGACAGTTTAGAGTTAATACCGGCTTACTT
This sequence comes from Kribbibacterium absianum, assembly GCF_030067705.1. Lineage (GTDB taxonomy): Bacteria > Actinomycetota > Coriobacteriia > Coriobacteriales > Atopobiaceae > Kribbibacterium > Kribbibacterium absianum. The sequence continues at coordinate 11,322 of NZ_JASJEX010000003.1, read as the reverse complement.
GTGGGAGTATTGCCATCTAGCTGCTGCGATGGTTGGGCCGGGGTTCCGCGAAAGCGCTGCGGATGATCCTTGCAAACAGGACCCGGGATGGTACATTCACATCCATCGGGGCGCCCCTGGAGGAGGCGCCGACCCTACCAGCACGAGGAGATCATCATGGCCCATCCCGTAATCGACGCTGACGAGTGCATCTGCTGCGGAGTGTGCGTTGACGCGTGCCCGACCGACACCCTTGAGCTTGGCGACGACTCCGCCGTCGTTGCGAACGAGGAGAACTGCATCGCCTGCGGCGCCTGCCTTGAGGCCTGCCCGACCGGCGCCATCACCGAGATCGTCGAGGACTAGTCCCTCATCGGCATCCAAGCGTTGCATGAAGGCCCCCAGCGATGGGGGCCTTTTTCGTGTGGCGGAGCGGGGGGCGCCCAGGAGCCTTACCTCAGCCTCCGATACTTGGTCGCGCGACCCGCGCCGGTTTTTGCCACCAGCCCTCTGTCGATGAGCCGCTTCACCAGCACGTTGACCTTGGACTTGGAATAGCCCGTCTCGGCGCCAAGCTCGCTGAGGGGACGAGGCCTCGTGACGCGCAACAGGTCGTAGATGCGGCGCTCGTCCTCCGAGAGGTCGAGCCTCTCGGACAGCACGGGCAGCGTGACCACGATCGAGTTCTCCCGCACCGAGAAGGACGGCTGCGCGGCACTGCCCTCGTAGGCCTGGAGGATCCTTCGCACGCCCGTGCCAAAGGCCTCGATGAGACGGAGCCGGAAGAACACTCCCGCCAGGATTGGGTTTCGCGGCACGGACAGCTCATCCCGAAGGTACTGGCTCTCAGTGATGCCCGCGGGCAATCCCCCTGGCGACGTCACCTCGATTCCCGTGTCATCCATGGCCACGCGCACGTTGGCCGGCATGTCCCATGTGCGATGCACGAGCGCGTTGGCCACTGCCTCACGGAACGCAGTCTCGGGGATCCGCTCGTGCGCAACACGACTCGAACCCTCGACCTGTTCGTAGACGTAATGGGTGTGGAAGATGCGAACGGCCGACTCATACTGCGACAAGAGGGACTGGCCGGCAAAGGCCGCCCGGTCAAGGATGATGCTGACCGTCTCGCCGAAATAGGCCATGTCGATGCCGGGAAACTGATTGCCGTCGGCCAAGAGCGCGCCGGCGTTGTTGTAAACGCCGTCGGGAGAGAGGAGGTTGAGCGTTTTGAGCGTGTCCTCGTCAAAACGCTCCAGACCGATTCGGTCCTTTGCCCATTCCTCTAGAACCGAGAAGCGCAGATTCTGGTCGGCGCTGGGCAGCCGCTCGAAAGAAAGACGCCGGCCTTCCAAGACGAGGCGGCTGAGAGCCAAGGCGTCGGCTTCCACAGTGGACGTATCGGCCCGCCGATACGCACGAGACCTGTAGTAATACGGCTTTGAGGCGCCAGGAGAGACCGTAAGCACGACGACGCCGTCCGAGCCGATGTCCAAGGCGTAGTCCGGCTGTGGATGAATCGAATCGTTGACCTTGTTTTCGATGGCCAGACAGGCGCCCGCAGGGTCTGCCAGAGGCATCGTCGTTCCGTCGTCCCGAACTCCGAAAAGGATCTTGCCCCCGTCGTAGTTGGCAAATGCGCTCACGGTCTTGAGGAATGAGTCCGACACACGCTCCTTGAACTCCAGGTTCCTGGCCTCTTTCACGGACGCTCCAATCGTAAGAACAATCGAAAACGCTTTCGATTGATTCTACGATTGGACTCCAATCGAATAGTCCACGGCCCCCTATCTCGAGAGCATCGAGGGGGCTGAACGGCCTGCCCGCAATCGAGCCCGTCTTGTATCGCCGACGGCCACCTTTCAGCACGGCCACCGGCCCGCAGCGCGCCTTATCGACCCTGTTACCGCACGGCCGGCCAGTCCCCACCAGCGCTACCCTGTGTTTTACCAACGTTTCAGGAGGACACCCATGGATATGAACACCGCCTGCATCCACGCCGGCTACCAGGCCGGCAACGGCGAGCCCCGCAACCTGCCCATCGCGCTATCGACGACCTTCCCCTACGACTCGACCGAAGAGGTGGCCCGGCTCTTCGACCTCACCGAGGACGGCTTCTTCTACAGCCGCATCGCCAACCCCACCTGCGACGCCTGCGAGAAGAAGATCGCCGCGCTCGAGGGCGGCGTGGGCGCGCTGCTCACCAGCTCCGGCCAGGCCGCGAACCTCATCGCGGTGCTCAACATCGCGTCCGCCGGCGACCACATCGTGGCGTCGTCCACGATTTATGGCGGGACGGTCAATCTGTTCTCGGTCACGCTCAAGCGCTTCGGCATCGACGTCACCTACGTGTCCCCGCGCTCCACGCCGGAGGAGCTGGCCGCCGCCGTGCGGCCCACCACCCGCGCGTTCTTTGGCGAGACGGTCGCCAACCCCGCGCTCGCCGTGCTCGACATCGAGAAGTTCGCCGCAGCGGCCCATGCCGCCGGCGTGCCGCTGATCGTCGACAACACGTTCCCGACGCCCGTGCTCTGCCGGCCCTTCGAGTGGGGCGCGGACATCGTCACGCACTCCACCACCAAGTACATGGACGGGCAGGCGCGCATCGTGGGCGGCGCGATCGTGGACTCGGGAAGGTTCGATTGGGCGGCGAGCGGCAGGTACCCCGAGCTCACCGAGCCGGACGAGAGCTACCACGGCGTCGTGTACACCCGCGACTTCGGGGCTGCGGCCTATATCGTGAAGGCCCGCGTGCAGCTGATGCGCGACCTCGGGGCGTATCCGCCGGCCACCAACGCGTTTTTGCTCAACGAGTCGCTGGAGACGCTGCCGCTGCGCATGGCCCAGCATGTGAAGAACGCCCGCGCCGTGGCCGCGTGGCTGCAAGGGCAGCCGGGCATCGCCGCGGTGCACTCCCCCGAGTTGGAGAGCGACCCCGACCACGGGCTGGCCGAGAAGTACCTGCCGAACGGTTGCTGCGGCGTCATCTCCTTTGAGATGGAGGGCGGCCGCGAGAAGGCAGCGGCGCTGCTCGACCACCTGAAGCTCGCGCGCATCGAGGTGCACGTGGCCGACTCCCAGACCTGCGTGCTGCATCCCGCCAGCTCGACCCACCGCCAGCTCACCGACGAGCAGCTGGCGGCCGCCGGCGTGGAGCCGGGCCTCGTGCGCCTGTCCTGCGGCCTGGAGTCCGCGGACGACATCATCGCGGACCTGGGTCAGGCGCTTGAGGCGGTCGCCTAACAGGGCCGTTTCGCGCTGCACTTCTGGGCGCGTCCGCGCGACAAAAGCCCCGGGAACTACAGTCCGAAACACTTGGGCTGTAGTTCCCGGGGCCTCTCTGGTGGAAAAGTGCAGCGCGAGCCAAACCGCTTCGGTCAAAGCAAAATGTCCACGCTCCAGCCGAGTGGAGCGTGGACAAATGGCTCTCTCCGAAGCGTCCAGGCGTGGACAAACGGCTTTGACCGAAGCGTCCGGAGACGTTAGGCCTCCGTCGGCATCTTCCACGCGTGATGGTCGGTGTGCAGCAGCTCCTCGGCCTTCTCGGACAGCGGCTCGCCGAAGAACTCGTCGTACACGGCCTTGATCTGCGGGTTCTCGTGGCTCCGGCGCAGGGGCATCTCGCGGTCGAGCTCCCACAGCACCTCGCCGCGCTCCTCGGCGCGCTCCTCGCCGTCGTGGATGGGCTGGCCACCGCCACCCACGCAGCCGCCGGGACAGGCCATGACCTCGATGAAGTCATAGGTGGCGTCACCGTTGTTCACGGCCTGGATGAGCTTCTCCGCATTGCCGAGCCCGTGGGCCACGGCCACGCGGACCGGCGTGCCGCCGAGGTCGAACGCGGCCTCCTTCCATCCGTCCTGGCCGCGGACGTCCTTGAACGCGTCGGCGTCGGCCTCGCGGCCGGTGGCAATCGCGTGCGCGGTGCGCAGCGCCGCCTCCATCACGCCGCCGGTGGCGCCGAAGATCACGCCGGCGCCGGTGTACGTGCCGAGCGGGTCGTCCAGCTCCACCTCCTCGAGCTGCTGCGGCACCACCATGCCGGCCTTGATCATACGGTCCAGCTCGCGGACGGTCAGGGACACGTCCACGTCCGGGTCGCCGCACGCGTCGCTCATCGCCGGGATGTCCACCTCGGATTTCTTGGCCAGGCAGGGCATGATCTCCACCGAGAAGATCTTGTGCGGGTCGATGCCGGCCTGCTCGGCGAAGTAGCTCTTGGTCACGGCGCCGAACATCTGGCCCGGGCTCTTGGAGGTGGACAGGTGGTCCACCATCTCCGGGTGGTGCGCCTTGCAGTAGCGGACCCAGCCGGGGCAGCAGCTCGTGAACATCGGCAGCTCGCCCGGGTGCTCGGCCACGTTCCTCAGCAGCTCGCTGCCCTCCTCCATGATGGTGAGGTCGGCCGAGAAGCTCGTGTCGAACACATAGTCCACGCCGAGCTGCTTGAGGCACGCGGCGAGCAGCTCCACCGTGGCCTCGTCGTGGGACAGGCCGAGCGGCTCCCCCCACGCGGCACGGACGGCCGGCGCGATCTGCACGACGACGGTGGTATCGGGGTCGGCGATGGCGTCGAAGACGCGCTCGGTGTCGTCGCGCTCGCGCAGCGCGCCCACCGGGCAGTGGGTGATGCACTGGCCGCAGAGGGCGCAGTCGGTCTCAGAGATCGGCGCGCCGCCGGTCACGCCCACGGCCGTGTGGCTCGAGCGGTTGATGAGGTCCCACACCCCGGTGTTCTGCATCCTGTCGCACACCTGGATGCAGCGCAGGCAGTGGATGCACTTGTCGGCGTCGCGGATGAGCGGGAAGTCCATGTCCCACTCGCGGTGCGTGAGGTCCACCTTGTAGGGCAGGCTCGTGACGCCGAGGTCGTTGGCCACGGTCTGCAGGCTGCAGTTGCCGGACCGCACGCAGCTGGTGCACGCGGTGTCGTGGCGCGAGAGCAGGAACTCGACGTTCGCCTTGCGGGCCTGGCGCACGCGCGGCGACGTGGTCTTGACCACCATGCCGTCGAGCGCCTCGTTGTTGCAGGAGGCCACCAGCTGGTCGATGCCCTCCACCTCGACGAGACACACGCGGCACGCGCCGATCTCGTTCAGGCCTTTGAGGTAGCAGAGGGTCGGCACCTTGACGCCGGCCGTGCGGCACGCCTCCAGAATGCTGGTGTGCTCGGGCACCGTGACCTCGCGCCCGTCGATGGTCAACGTCACCATTGGTGGATCCTCCCTCCGCGGAACGCGCCGAAGCCAAAGTGGTCGCAGCGCAGGCAGCGGCTCGCCTCCTGATGGGCCTCTTCCTCCGTGAGGCCGTGCTCCACCAGGTCGAAGTCGCAGGTACGGTCAGACGCCTCGCGCTCGGTCATCTCGCAACGGGCGCAGCTGGTCTTGCCCTTGAACTGCACCGGCGGCAGCTCCACGTCGCAGGACACCTCGTGGTTGAAGCCCAGGTAGTTGTCGATGTTGCCTGCGGCCACCTTGCCGGCGTTGACGGCGCGGATCACCGTCGCAGGCCCCGACTGGCAGTCGCCGCCGGCGAACACGCCCTCCACCTCGGCCACCGACCCGTCCTCGGCTGCCTGGATGCGCCCCCACTTGGTGGGGATGCCCTGGCTCGCGAAGTCGTCCGAGAGGATCTTCTGGCCGATGGCCACCGCGACGATGTCGCAGGGGATCACGACCTCCTCGGCGGCGGCGTCGCGCGGCGCCGGGCGCCCGCGCTTGAGGCCGCCGATGATCTGCGGCTGGACGCGGAGCCCCGTGACGACGCCGTCCTCGTTGGCCTCGATGGACACCGGGGCGTGGAGCTCGAGCAGCTCGCAGCCCTCGGCCTCGGCGCCGGCGATCTCCTCGTCCTGGGCCGTCATGTCCGCGACGCGACGGCGGTAGACGATCGTCACCTTCTCGGCGCCGCAGCGCACGGCGGAGCGGGCCACGTCCATGGCCACGTTGCCGCCGCCCACCACGCACACGCGCTTGCCCGTGAAGTCGGGGGGCATCTCGTCGCCCACGGCGCGGAGCATCTCGACGGCGCTGATCACACCCTGCGCGTCCTCGCCCGGCAGCCCGAGGCGGTTGTCGCCATGGGCGCCGATGGCCAGGTACACGGCGTCGAAGTCCTTGAGCTCGGCAAGGTCGTCGATCGGGTGCTCCAGCTCCACGTCGATGCCCGAGGAGAGGATCCAGCCGATCTCCTGCTCGAGCAGGTCGTGCGGCAGCCGGTAGTTGGGGATGCCGTAGCGGAGCATGCCGCCGAGGTGCTTGCGCGCCTCGAAGATCGTGACGTCGTGGCCCATGCCGCTGAGGTAGTGGGCGGCCGAGAGCCCGGCCGGGCCGCCGCCCACGACGGCGACGCGCTTGCCCGTGGCCTCGCAGGTCTCGGGCACGTAGTCCTGGTCCATGTGGTCCACGGCGTAGCGCTTGAGGCCGCGGATGTTCATCGGGTCGTCCACCATGCCGCGGCGGCAGTGCATCTCGCAGGGATGCTCGCACACGTAGCCACAGACGAGCGGCAGCGGGTTGTCCTTGCGGATGAGCTTGACGGCGTCGGTGTAGCGGCCCGCCTCCACGAGGCTGATGTAACCGGGGATGTCCACGCCCGCCGGGCAGCCCGACACGCAGGGCACGAGCTCGCTCTGCTTGAAGCCGCAGGCGTGGTTGTGCACATGGCTCTCGAAATCGTCGCGGAAGCCCCGGATCGCCGTGAGCGCCATGTCCGCCGCCTCGTAGCCGATGGCGCAGTCCGCGGACAGGTAGATGGAGCGGGCCGTGCGCTCGATGAGGTCGAGCGTGGCAGGGGTGGCGCGGTTCTCGAGCACCTCGTCAAAGAGGTCGTGCAGGGTGTTGAGACCCACGCGGCAGGGCGTGCATTTGCCGCAGCTCTGGGTGGCGCACATGGCGATGTACGCGGCGGTGAACTCCACCGGGCATGGGGCGAGCGAGCTGACGCTGAGCCGGTGCTCCAGCGCGGTGTGCAGGCCGTCCATCACGGCTTGTGCCTCGCTCCGCTCCATGACGTGCAAGCGGGCCATGCTGACTCCTTTCTTCTCATTCACGGCGCCGGCGCCCTCTCGCCCCGACGCGAATCGACACGGTTTCAAGTGTAGGAGATCTCAGGTTTGCTTCCGGCACCTGGCAGCTCGCAGAAAGCGCAGCCACTCCGGACGTCTTCATCTGTCTGATACACCAGTTTTAAGACTACAGGACTGAGCGCGCGTGAGACAGTCTTGAGAGACGAAAACGTCCCACCCCGCAGTTCACAGAGGGATGGGACGTTTTCGTCTCTTGGCTTTGTCTCACCGGGAGCCCGGCGCCTAGAACTCCGCGTTCCCCACGGTCCGGGGATGCGGCAGCACGTCGCGGATGTTGTCGATGCCGGTGAGGTACATCACCAGCCGCTCGAAGCCAAGGCCGAAGCCGGCGTGCTCGCAGGTGCCGTAGCGGCGCAGGTCCAGGTAGTACTTGTACTGCTCCTTGTCCATGCCGAGCGCCTCGATGCGCTCCTCGAGCAGCTCGAGCCGCTCCTCGCGCTGGGAGCCGCCGATGATCTCGCCGATGCCCGGCACCAGGCAGTCGCAGGCCGCCACGGTTCTGCCGTCGTCGTTGAGGCGCATGTAGAAGGCCTTGATCTGGGCCGGGTAGTCGGTCACGAAGGTCGGCCGCTTGAAGTGCTCCTCGGTGAGGTAGCGCTCGTGCTCGGTCTGGAGGTCGATGCCCCAGCTCACGGGGTACTCAAACGCATGGCCGTCGGCCTGCGCCTTCTCGAGGATCTCGATGGCCTCGGTGTACGTCACCCTTGCGAACTCGCTCGACGCCACGTGCTCCAGGCGCTCGACGAGGCCCTTGTCCACGAACTTGTTGAACATCTCCATCTCGTCCGGGCACCGGTCCATCACCTGGCGGATGACCACCTTGAGCATGGCCTCCGCGACGTCCATGTCGCCGTCCAGGTCGCAGAACGCCATCTCCGGCTCCACCATCCAGAACTCGGCGGCGTGCCGGCGCGTGTTGGAGTTCTCCGCGCGGAACGTGGGCCCAAAGGTGTAGACGTCGCCAAAGGACATCGCGAAGTTCTCCGCCTGCAGCTGGCCCGACACCGTGAGGCTCGCGGCATGGCCAAAGAAATCCTGGGCCCAGTCCACCGAGCCGTCCTCCAGGCGCGGCGGGTTCTCCACGTCGAGCGTCGTCACGCGGAACATCTCGCCGGCGCCCTCGGCGTCGCTTGTGGTGATGATCGGCGTCGTCACATAGACAAAGCCGCGCTCCTGGAAGAACTGGTGGATGGCGAAGGCCGCCACCGAGCGCACGCGGAACACGGCCCGGAAGAGATTGGTGCGGCTCCGCAGGTGCTGCTGCGTGCGCAGGAACTCCCGGGTGGCGCGCTTCTTCTGCATTGGATAGTCGGGCGCGGCAGGCCCCTCGACCACGATCCTCTCGGCCTTGAGCTCAAAGGGCTGCGGACGGTCCGGCGTGGCCTCGACGACCCCCTCGATCACGAGCGAGGAGCCCACGCCCACGCCGGCGACCTCGTCGTAATTCTCGACCGCGTCGCGATTCATCACGGCCTGGAGGTCCTTGAAGCAGCTGCCGTCGTTGAGCGTCACGAAGCCGAAGTTCTTCATGTCGCGCACCGAGCGCACCCAGCCGGCGACGGTCACCGGTCTGCCGGCGAACCCCTCGACGTCCTCGTAGATCTTCTCGATGGTGGTGCGCTGCATGGGTGGGCCTTTCTCTGCGAGCCGGCCCGTCTCACCGCGCCGGCTCCGGTTTGTGCGTAGGACTGCCCCAGTCTAGCCCCTTGTGCAAACTAGCTGAACCGCTCCATGGGTACCCGCTTTTACGTCCTACAAGAATCATCGATCCGACGGAGACCGCCATGGCGAAGAGATTCGACAACCAGACCATCAACCAGAGGGTGATTACCATCGTGGCGTTCATTTTCGCCCTCGCCTATGTGTTCTACTGCCTCATTTATTGGGGCGGCGCGTTGGCGTCCGAAGAGCCGATGGCGCTGCTCGCCATCTACATCCTGACGCCGCACTTCATCGCCACCGCCGTCGGCTGCGTGCTGACCGCCCTGGCGCTCTTCCTCGGCGTCAGCTGGTGGAACCTCGGCGCCGCCTTTGTCTACATCCTCGGCATCTGCTTCTTCCCGGCCTACTGGTTCTTCCTGATCGTGCCGTGCGTCCTGTCCTTTGCGGCGTTCTTCGTGATGCGCAAGCGCGAGAAGGCGGCCGAGCTCCCCTGCGAGGAAGCCGCCGAGGAGCGCGCCCAGAAGATCGCCGACAACCGCGACCAGGTCGTGACGGCGCTCGTCGACAAGGCCGACAACGAGGACTACGAGAAGGCGCCGGAGCAGCCCTCCCCCGCCGCGAGCGTCGCTTCTGCCCAGGAGGACGAGCTTGACGCCGCCGCTGCGGCCGCGAAGGCCGACACCGCGAAAGAGGCAGCCGAGCCCGCAGCCCCCGTGTGCGCAGCCGTGACCGAGGTCGAGACGGTCGTCGAGGAGCAGGACGCCGCCGACACCGCCAAGCAGGCTGCACAGGAGGCCACCGACAAAAAGGCCGGCTCCGAAAGCGCTACCGAGGTCGCGTTCGACGAGATCGTGGAGGAGAGCGCGGCGGACCTGGAGGACAAGCAGTAGCCCCCGCCCCATCGCCGTGCCATCTGCGCCCCGAGGCTCACCGAGCCCCGGGGCGTTCTTCATGCCCGTCCGTGCGAGGTGCCAGCCTCGTTCGGGTCCGCTCATTCGGCGACCGCCCGTTTGGCCGACGGGCCGCATCTCCCTACAATGGGCATTCAGCTGTTTTTGACAGGAGCCCTCTATGCCCATCAAAGTCGCCGACGGCCTTCCGGCCAAAGAGACCCTCCGCCAGGAGCGCATCTTCGCCCTTGAGGAAGAGGTGGCCACCCGCCAGGACATCCGCCCGCTCAAGGTGGTGGTCCTCAATCTGATGCCCACCAAGGTGGAGACGGAGACCCAGATCCTGCGCCTCATCTCCAAGAGCCCGCTCCAGGTGGAGGTCGACTTCATGCGCGTGACCAGCCATGAGTCGAAGCACACCTCCAAGACCCACCTGGAGACCTTCTACGAGCCCTTCTCCGCCTACGAGCCCGGCTACTACGACGGCCTGGTCATCACGGGCGCCCCGGTCGAGGAGATGCCCTTCGAAGAGGTCGATTACTGGGACGAGCTCGTGCGCATCATGGACTGGGCACAGACGCACGTCTTCAGCACCGTGTACCTCTGCTGGGGCGCGATGGCGGGGCTCTACCACCTTCACGGCGTCCAGAAGAAGCTCCTGGGCTCCAAGCTCTTCGGCGTCTTCCCCCAGCGCCTCTGCGACGAGTACAGTTTCCTCACCAACGGCTTCGACGAAGTCCACAACATGCCGCACTCGCGCCACGCCACACCGGACCCACACGCCATCGCACGGGACCCGACGCTCCAGGTCCTCTCCGAAGGGCTAAGCTCCGGACCGGCGCTCGTTGCCACGAGGGACTTCTCGGAGGTCTATGTGCTCGGGCACTTCGAGTACGGCAGGGACACGCTCGCGCAAGAGTACTGGCGCGACTTCCACGCAGGGCTCCCCATCCAGCTGCCGGAGAACTACTTCCCCCACAACAACCCAGAGGAACAGCCGATCTTCACCTGGCGTTCCCACGCGAACCTGCTCTGGCGCAACTGGCTCAACTACGTCTACCAGATGACGCCCTACAGCCTTGAGGACATCCCGGAAACCAAGGCGCGACTCGCCGCCGAGGCGGCCGACAACGGCGTCCCCGGCAAGTTCTAGACGCCGAGATAGGTCCAAAAGAAGACCCCTGGGCCGAAAGCCTCCCGAACCCTCGCCTGCTCACTGGCAGCCCGGATTCGGGAGGCTTCTTGTGAGCCCCCGAGGCAATCAGATTCAGGTGCACCCGGCGCACCAGGGCAGCGCTCGCGTCGGTGCGAGCGAGAAGCGCTAGGGTGTCGACCGAGCGCCACCCCAGAAGCCGCAGGCGTGCAAACCCCGGGAGACGGAGCCCCACGTGCGCTTTGGGTGTCAATCCAGTGACACCCCAGCAGCTCTTAGAGCGCAGAACCCGGGATCACGAGAGATGCGGTCGTTTTGGGTGTCACTTAAGCACCACCCCGTTGAACCTCGCGATGCGCAGCTCGCACTCGGCATCGGACAGAACCCCTCGATACATAGCAAAGGACCCCAATCCGAAGATTGAGGTCCTTCGAAGCGTCCCTCGCGGGCCGGCGGCGCCCTGCTCTCCCACAGCCTGACGCTGCAGTACCATCGGCGCTCGGGGCCTTAACTTCCGGGTTCGGCATGGGACCGGGTGTGCCACCCCCGCC